>JAJRXC010000108.1 GCA_024276495.1 Actinomycetes bacterium | reverse complement strand
GATCGAACGTCGGGGAACGGGCATGCCCGCCGCGGTGGCCACGGCGGGCACGTCGTCGACGGACTCCGTGATGTCGATGAACGCATCGACGGTCGCCCCGTCGTCGGTCACGGTGCACGACACGGTCCCGACCTTCGTGCGCAGCGCGGTCGCCGGCACCGGGCCGAGTGCGCCGAGCAGCCACGCCGCCCCGACGAGCGGGTGCCCGGCGAACGGCAACTCATCGACCGGGGTGAAGATCCGCACCGCAGGGTCGGCGTCGGGATCGGTCCAGTCGACGAAGATCGTCTCGGAGAAACCGAGGTCCGTGGCGATCGCCTGCATCTGGGCATCGGTCACGCCGACGACGTCGTTGACGACCCCGAGATGGTTGCCGCCCTCGTCGCCGCGGGTGAACACGCGAAGGACGTGGCACGGCCGGGACATGGGATCAGGGTAGACGACCCGACCCGGTCGTTCCCGTCGACCGGTCACGGCCCCGCAACCCACTCCATCGTATCCGACGCCGCCGGATAGGCTCCCGGGCGTTCACATCTGCCCGACACGCCACGACGGCCACGAGACCACGGCCGGGCGCGACGAACGACGATCGCCGGAGAGCACCGATGGAACCCCAACACACCCAGGACACGGAATCCGACCGGTCGACCGAGATCCTGACCATCGCCCGCCCGACGCCGCGCACGCTCCTGGTCTCGCTGATCGCCGTCATCGGCCTCCTCGTCCTCCTCGATGCGCTCCCGATCGGCGCCGGACGGGAGACCGGCGAACGGATCGCCATCAACAGTCCGTTCTCCGTCGCCGCGTGGTGGTCGTCGTTCCAGTTGCTGTTCCTCGGCACGTTGCTCGCGCTCCTCGCGGTCCGGGATTCCCGGGCCGGGCGCAGAGCGACCACCGTGACACTCGGCATCGGCGCGGCCGTCGCCGTGTTCTGGTCGATCGACAAGATCGCCGACTTCAAAGAGACCATCATCGGCACGCTCCGCTCGGGCGAGACCCTCCCGTCGCTCGGGGGTGGCCCATCGATCTTGATGGTCGTCGGGGCCGTGCTCACGATCGCGCTGATCGCCGCGGTCACCCCCGGGGTCGTGGCGCTGTTCCGGGCCGACCCGGTGACCGTGCCCGCCGTGGTGATCGGCGGTGCGATGAACCTGCTCGGCGCCGCCGCCGTCGGCGCGATCATCGTCACCGACTCCCCGCTCCGCGTCGCGGTGGAGGAGGCCGTCGAGTTCCTCGGTGTGGCGATCATGGTGTGGGCGGTGTACCGGATGTTCGGCTCCACGGAGATCCGCGTCACCGAACGGTGAACCCCACGCCGCACCGAACCGCACCGACACGATCCGATCGCCCCCGGGCTCCGGGACCACATCGTTCGCCGATACATCCGGTCCAACTCCGCCGTCCCGCGATTCACCTGCGTGCGCTCTCAGCATATGGAATAATGCTGCCATGAGTTCCATCCCCGCTACGGTCGTCAAGGCTCTCACGCTGCTCGACCTCGTCGCCGACCATCCCGGGTTGAACCTGTCGGAGATCGCGGCCGAGAGCGGCATCCCCAACGCAACCGCCCATCGCCTCCTCAAGGTCCTCATCCGATTCGAGCTCATCCGCATGACCACAGACCACCGGTACCACCTCGGGAGCCACTGCCTCGCCCTGGGGTCCCAGTTCCTCAACGAGACCGACCTGCGCGTCGAGGCCCTGCCCTACCTCGAGGACATCGTCGAGAAGACCGGGGAGACGACCCACCTCGGCATGCGAGACGGTATCTCGGTCGTGTACGTCGAGAAGGTCGAGACCAAGCACCCCGTACGGATGTACTCGAGAGTGGGAGCGCTCTCACCGATGTACTCGACCGCGATCGGCAAGGCGCTCCTGGCTTTCGGAGAGGACGAGATCCTCGAGCGCGTCGTCGACGCCGGCCTCGAGCGGCGGACACCCAACACGATCACCGACCCGCTGCGCTTGCGCTCGGAACTCGACCGCATCCGTTCGCGGATCTACGCGATCGATGACGTGGAGAACGAGGCCGGCATCCGGTGCGTAGCAGCCCCCGTCCGGACCGCCGACGGCTCGGCCCTCGGGGCCATCAGTATCTCGGGGCCTACCAGCAGGATCACCGACGAACGCATCGTCGAGCTCGGGGAGCTTCTCCTCGAGTGCACGAGTCGACTCTAGAGAACGTTCGGATTCACGGAGGACGGAGGAGGAACAGCATGACTGAGGACGATTGGCGCGGCAAGGTCGGTGTGATGGGTAGCGACGAGATCGCCGAGTTCCTCGCGGAACCGGTCTTCACGAGGCTCGCGACCGTGGACGCCGAAGGGTGGCCCTACGTGGTCCCCGTCTGGCACGAGTGGGAGGACGAGCGGCTCTGGATCATCGGGCGCGAGAAGTCGGCGTGGGCGGCCCACCTGGTGCGCGAGCCCCGGTGCGCCGTCACGATCGATGAGGTCGACACACAGCGCAAGGTCGTTGCCCAGTGTCTGTCCGAGGTCGTCGAGGAGCCCAACGTTGGAGGCCGATGGGTCGAGATCGCCCGGCGCATGAGCTTGCGATACCTCGGGGAGCACGGTCCGGACTACCTCGTACCCACACTGGAATCCCCTCGCTGGCTCTTCCGGCTGCGACCGGTACGCGTCTGGACGTGGCAGGGCAACGATTGGGCTCCCCGGTACAAATCCTGATCCACCTCGATCGCCGCTCGACAGACGATTCCATATTCAGTAGACTCGTCCCCACGTCATTCCACATAGTGAAATCACTGGACCATGGGCGAAGACCACGCCGTCACGACATCCGATGGCCGCACCGAGAGGACGGGGGGCTCGGAGAAGGCCCGCGCTCGCCTCGACGTCGCCGAGGTGACACGGCGCCTCGTCGAAGCACCGAGCGTCAACCCGGGTGGTGACGAGCTTCGGGTCGCCGGTGTCGTCGACGACGTGTGCCGGGACCTCTCGCTACCGGCGCCGCGGCGCGTGGGCCTGCACGACCGTCCCAACCTGGTCATCGACGTCGACTTCGGTGGGGGCGGCCTCACGCTCGCCCTGTGTGGCCACCTCGACACCAAGCCCGTCGGTGACGGCGTCTGGGAGACGGACCCGTTCACGGTGACCGAGATCGATGGTGAGTTGCGGGGACGGGGCGTCGTCGACATGAAGGGAGCGCTCGCCGCCATGCTCCTCGCCGCGACCGATCTCATCGCCGACCCACCGACCGAGGGACGGCTCCGCCTCGTCTTCTGCGCGGACGAGGAGAACGGTGCCGTCCACGGTGCCCGACTGCTCACCGAACACGGCGCTGTGTCCGCCGACGCGATGATCATCGGCGAACCCGGCGGGATCGTCGACGACTGGGACCGGCTCCACATCGGCAGCCGCGGGATCTGCAACTTCGACGTCGAGGTGACCACCGAACAGGCGCACTCGGGTCTTCGCGATGCGCTGAGCCTGCCGTCGGCAACCGAGATCGGGGCGCGCATCCTCCTGGCACTCGCCGACGACCTGTCCCCCTCGGTTCCCGACGGGGCCGAGTGGCTGCCCACGATGAACGCGGGGGTCGTCATCGAGGGCGGCACCACCTACGGGGTCATCCCCGGACGCGCCCGCATCGCCTCGGACTGCCGTCTCGTCCCCGGGATGGAGCAGGAGAGACTCCTCGACGAGATCCGTGAACTCGTCGGGCGTGTCACCCCACGGGACACAGACGCCCGCGTCGTCGTTCGCGATTGGATACCGCCCATGACGATCCCCGCCGACCACGACATCGTCCGTCACGCCGCCGACGCGCTCGCCTCCGTCATCGGCTCGGCACCACCGATCGGGCTCTTCCCCGCCACGACCGACGCGAGTTGGTTCGCGGCCTCGGGCATCCCGGCACTCCCTGCACTCGGCCCCGGGCTCCTACGGTACGCCCACGGTCGCGACGAGCGGATCTCCCTCGAAGCCCTGGGCCAGGCTCGGGACGTCTACCGGACGGTGGCGAGCAGCTTCCTCGGGGGCGGCTCATGAGTCGCTCGCTCGCCCAGAAGCTCGCACCCGCGGCGCTGCCGGTACTGGTCGTGCTCGCTGCGCTCATGTTCGAGCGAGCCTTCTTCAACCCCGTCAACCTCCAGAACGTGTCTCGCCAGGCCTCCTTCCTCCTCATCGTGGCTCTCGGCCAGCTCATCGTGGTGATCGGGAGGGGCCTCGACCTCTCGGTGGGTGCCGTCATCACGACGACACTGCTGCTCCTCGTCGAGATCGCCGGGCGACCGGGCGGCAGCATCGTAATCGCCCTCATCGCGGTCGTCGCCGCCGGGCTCGTCATCGGCATCCTCAACGGCCTGATGGTCGGCTTCCGCAAGGTTCCGGCGATCCTCGCGACGCTCGCGATGTTCGTCCTCGTCGAAGGCGTCGCCGTGTGGGTGACCGAGGGTCGTTCGAAGGGCCGCGTCCCCGAGATCATCAAACCACTCGGTGTCGGCAAGGTCGGACCGGTACCGATACCGGTGATCATCGCCGTCACGGCGGCGGTCCTCTGTGGGATCCTCATCCACCGGTCGTCGTACGGCCGTCGGCTCTTCGCGAGCGGTGCGAACCCCGACGCCAGCCATCTCAGCGGAGTCTCCGTCCGAACGATCCAGGCATCGACCTTCGTTCTCGCTTCGCTCTTCGCCGTGCTCGCCGGGCTGCTCCTGTCGGGGTTCGTCGGCTTCTACGACCGTACGCTCGGCACCGGGTACGACCTCGATTCGATCGCCGCCGTCGTCCTCGGTGGCGCATCGCTCGCCGGGGGACGGGGCACCGTCTGGGGCACGGCCGTTGCCGTCCTCGGACTCGCCGCGCTCGACAACCTCCTCGTTCTTCTGGGTGTGGACGTGTCGATCAAGTTGATCCTCAAGGCGGCCGTCCTGTTCCTCGCTGTGGTGTCGGCGGGGTGGGTCGGTTCGACGACGTTCTGGACAGCCGGATGGAGAGGCAAGCGCACGCTTGCAACGACGACGAAAGGAACCTGACGATGAAACATGTGAGACTGAAGTTGATCGGGGTGGTCGCGGTCCTCGCCCTGATCGCCGTGGCCTGCAGCTCCGCCGAGGAGACGACGACCACGACGGCAGCGGCCGGAGGTGGATCGGACACGACCACGACGGTTGCCGGGGCGTCCGACCAGTCCGACATCCTCGTCAACGCGTTCCGGGAAGACCCGCAGGTCCTCGGCCTCGATCCCATCGAGCCGCCCGACTACGCATACGAGATCGTCAACGTGGACACGAGCGAGTTCAAGATCGACGGCACCCCGAAGATCGCGTTCGCCATCCAGGCGCCCGAGTTCAGCTGGCCGGCCACCTACAACCAGGCCGTCGAGGCCCGCAAAGCCGAGGCCTACCCCGACATCGAGCTCGTCATCAGCCCGACGGGGCTCGGTGAGACCGACAGCCAGATCGCCACGATCGAAGATCTGCTCGTCCAGCAGCCCGACGCCCTCATCATCACGCCGCTCACCGACGTGAGCGGTGCCGTCGAGGAGGCTGCAGCTCAAGGTGTTCCGGTCGTGCTCTGCACGGGAACGGCCGAGACCGACGCGTACGTCACGAGGGTGGACCGGGACAACTTCCTCAACGGCGCCATCGGCGCGGAGTGGATCGCCCGGTCGATCGACTACAGCGGCAAGATCGTCACCCTGTCGGGCATCGCAGGGATCCCGACCGCGGAGGATCGTCTCAGGGGCGCCACGAGCGTGTTCGAGAAGTACCCCGACATCGAGATCGTCGCACACGAGTACACGAACTGGGACGCAGCGGCAGGCAAGACCGCCATGCAGACGTTCCTCACACAGTTCGACCAGATCGACGCCGTGTGGGCCGACGGTGCCGGCCAGGCGGTCGGTGCGATCGAGGCGTTCAAGGAGGCGGGTCGCGATATCCCGCCGTTCGCCGGCGAGCCGCTCAACGGGTTCCTTCGCCTCGCAAGCGAGGAAGGGTTCGACTTCGTGGCCGTGGGCTACCCACCGTCGCACTCGTCGGTCTGCCTGGACGTGGCGATGGACATCCTTGGCGGTGTGACCGTGCCGTCGTTCGTCAACGTCGAGGTCCCGATCTTCGACAAGACCGAACTCGACGAGTGGTACCGACCCAACTGCGTCGACGACCTCTGGCTCCCGACGCCGCTCACCGACGAGGAACTCGTCGCCGAGGGACTCTGTGAAGCATGATGTGCTGACGACGAGCGAGTCGGCCGGGGCGGCGCCACCCGCCCTGGCCGGCTTCGCCATCACGAAGCACTTCGGCGCCACGAAGGCGCTGCGCGGCGTCGACCTGACGCTCCATCGTGGACGGATCCACGCGATCGTCGGTGAGAACGGCGCCGGCAAGTCGACGTTGACGGCGATCTTCGCCGGTGCGCTTCAACCCGACGACGGCCACCTCGAACTCGGCGGTGATCCGATCGCCTTCGCGTCTCCGAGCGATGCGCTCGAGCGAGGGATCGGGGTCGTCTACCAGGAGCTCTCACTGCTCCCGGAGATGACCGTTTCCGACAACATCATGCTCGACATCCAACCGCTCACCAGGCGATGGTTCATCGATCGGGACGCCCAGCGCAGCATCGTCGAGGAACTTCTCGCCGAGGTCGGCGGTGAGGCGGTGGACCCGGGAGCGGTCGTCAAGGATCTTCCGATCGCGCAACAGCAACTGGTCGAGATCGCGAAGGTCCTCGCCCGAGAGCCGCTCGTCATCATCCTCGATGAGCCGACCGCCATGTTGCCCGCCGACGACAGCGAGAACCTCCTCGAGGTGATCCGTCGTCTGTCGGCGTCGGGTGTCGCCGTCGGGTACGTCAGTCATCGCTTGGACGAGGTCCTCGCGGTCGCCGACGAGGTCAGCGTCCTGCGCGACGGCGACCTCGTGTGGACCCGCCCTCGCGAAGGACTCGACCTCGACGAGATCGTCCGTGCGATGGTCGGGCGTTCCGTCGACGAGGTCTACCCCGAGAGAGTCCGCCACGTCGCCGGAGAGCCGGTCCTCGAGGTTCGGGGTGTCCAGCTTCCTGGAACCGAACCCGAGGGCGTCTCCTTCACCTGTCATCGCGGTGAGATCCTCGGTGTCGCCGGTCTCATGGGGTCGGGTCGGAGCCGGCTCGCCCGATTCCTCATCGGCCTCGAGGCCGCCACGGGGGGAGAGGTGACCCTCCACGGCGAACCGTACAAGCCTCGCACCCCGCGCCGGTCCGCACGCAACGGGATCGTGTACGTCCCGGAGGAACGCAAGAAGTTCGGCCTCATCCTCCCCTTCGGGATCGACCGCAACGTTGGTCTGCCGTCGGCGAGCGATCTGAGCCGGTTCGGTCTCGTGAACCATCGTCGCGAGATCTCCCTCGCAGAGCGCGTCGTCGAGGAGTTCGGGGTGAAGACCGAAAGCGTGGAGGTCCCGATGGCCATGCTCTCGGGTGGCAACCAGCAGAAGGTCGTCATCGGCAAGTGGCTCGTGAAGGACCCGGAACTCCTGATCCTCGATGAACCCTTGCGAGGCATCGACATCAACGCGAAGTCGGAGATCCACCGCGCGTTGCGCGACCTCGCCGACGCGGGTCTCCCGATCCTGCTGATCTCCTCCGAACTCCCCGAACTCCTCGAGATCTCCGACCGGCTCCTCGTCATGCGCGACGGGCGCATCGTCGGGGAGTTCGACCACGACGAGTTCGTCGCCGACACCATCATGACGCTCGCCACCTCGGAGGCCGCATGAATCGAGCGGCCGCGTGACTGCATGGATCCGCCGCCAGGCAGACCAGGGAACCCTCGTCTGGTTCCTCGTGCTCGCCGTTGCGATCGAAGCGACGTTCGCGTCGGAGTTCTTCCTCACCACCAGGAACTTCTCCACGCTGAGCGGCCAGATGGCGCCGCTGTGGCTCGCAGCGCTCGGTCAACTCGCCGCCATCCTCGTCGGCGCGATCGACCTGTCGGTGGGCGCCACCGCGAAGCTGGCCGCCCTCATCACCTCCGGGGTGATGGACGATCGAGCCTCGATGGCCCTCCCCGCCGTCGCCATCGCGCTCGGGGTCTCCGCGTTCGTGGGTGTTCTCAATGGACTGATGATCGTCCGAGCCAAGATCGATCCGCTCGTCGCCACGCTCATCACCTTCACACTTCTCAAGGGTGTCTCCCTGGCCTACACCCGCACGCCGATCGGGGGGATCCCCTCCGAACTGACCCGGCTCTCGCGCACCCAGTTGCTCGGTCTGCCGTACTCGGTGTGGCTGACCCTCGTGTTCACCGTGCTCATCGGGGTGCTCCTCGCACGGACCCGCTTCGGACGCCGTGTCTACGCGGTCGGCGGAGACGACGAGGTGGCGCGTCGAGCCGGCGTGTCGCCGGGGACGGTGCGCATGTGGATGATGATCCTGTGCTCCACGATGGCCGGCCTGGCGGGCATCGCGCTCGCGTTCAGGCAGGGTGTCGGCGACCCTCGAGCAGGGGACGGGCTCGAACTGTTGTCTATCGTTGCCGTGGTCGTCGGCGGCGTGTCCATCTTCGGCGGTCGGGGACGGGTGCTCGGCGTGATGGGTGGCGTCGTGTTCCTGACGATCCTGCGCAACGCGATGAACCTCCAGGGAGTGGACCCGCTCCTGTCCGGAGTCATCTCGGGAGTGCTCATCATCCTGGCAGTCGTGGTCTTCTCGAGAACGGAGCAGTGATGAACGTACATCCGTACCGTCGGATCGTCGGCTTCGGAGAGGCGATGTTGCGACTCACGGTCCCCGTGGGAGAGTCGATCGAGATCGCCGACCGCTTCCTGATCTACGTCGGGGGAGCCGAACTCAACGGACTCATCGCTGCTGCACGCGCAGGTCGGCAGTGCGTGTGGGTCAGCGCACTTCCCGACAACCCGATGTCGGCGATCATCACCGGGCACGCGTTGCGGCACGGTGTCGATCCGTTGATCGTGTCGCGAGATCGAGGACGCGTTGGGCTCTACTTCCTGGGACTCGCCGCAGCGCCGCGTCCGGCGCACATCACCTACGATCGAGCCGGATCGTCCTTCGCCGTCATGGACCCTTCCTCGGTGTCGTGGCACGAGATCCTCGACGACGGGACCTGCTTCTACACGACCGGGATCTCCGCAGCCGTCGGCTCCGGGCCGCGCGAGGCGCTCGATGCGGCGCTCGATGTGGCGCTCGAGGTCGGTGCGACCGTGGCCATCGACGTGAACTATCGACCGAGCCTCTGGTCGTCATCGGAAGCATCGACGTGGCTGCGCGAGCGTCTCGACCGCTGCGACATCCTCTCCGCCAGCGCTCAGGACCTCGAAGCCCTCGGGTTCGAGGGGCCCAACCCCCATCGCGACGTCCGTGAGGCTTTCGGCCTGGCAGCAGTGGTCGGTATGACGAAGGACCTCACCGCCGACGGGCGCGTCAACCTCGAGCTCGTCGTCACCGGGGACGACGGCGAACACCGGTTCTCGGGTTCCGCTCAGGTCATCGACCCGGTCGGCACCGGTGACGCCATGTTCGGGACCTTCCTCGCCGAGTTCGACGGCGTGAACCTCGCCGACGCCGGGCGTCGGGCACTCAACGCGACCATCACGTCGTACGGCCTCAGCGGCGACGCACTCACGACCGATCCGTGGCCGGGTGGGGCCCGTGGTGGGGTACGGCGATGACCCTCATCGACGATCTCCGCCGTTCGACGGTCCTCGCCATCCTGCGCCGGCCCGACATCGAGGCCGTCGCCGTCGATCTCTACGAGAAGCTGAGAGCCGACGGCGTCCGCGCCGTCGAATGCACGCTCGACCACGAAGGCGCGTTCGAAGCGATCGAAGCCATCCGCGCCGTCGCCGATGAGGACACGATCGTGGGCGCAGGCACGGTCATGCGGATCGAACAGGTCGACCGACTCCACGACGCCGGTGTCGCGTTCGCCGTCTCACCACATCTCGACGCTGATCTCCTTCGCCACGCCCGCAGCATCGGGTTCGACCTGATCCCGGGCGTCGCAACACCGAGCGAGGTCGCCCGGGCGGTCGATCTCGGGGCCACCGCTGTCAAGCTCTTCCCCGCAGGCCCGCTCGGCATCCCCTACCTCGAGGCGCTGCTCGGACCGTTCCGCGACCTCGCCGTCATCCCGACGGGAGGGATCGAGGTCGAGGACGTCCCCGCCTGGCTCGACGCGGGAGCCGTGTGCGTCGGTCTCGGCGGCGCATTGACGCGAGGCGACCGATCCCCCGAGGCGCTCCGGCAGGTTCTGGGAGGCCGATCGTGATCATCGACGCGCACCTCCACGTGTTCCTCTCCGCGGCAGAGGACCACCAGCGAACGGTCGACCCGCTCGCGCCCGCCGACCGGCGAGCCCCGGTGGAGCTCCTCGTCGAGGAGATGGGTCGGGCCGGTGTCGAGCGCGCCGTCCTGGTGCCACTCGGCCCCGAGGACGACTACGTATCGAGTGTCCTTGCGGCGGATCCGGGTCGGTACCAGGCCATCGCCGTCGCCGACCCGGCCGACACCGACCCGGGCAGAACCGAGGCCCGCCTCGAGAAGGGCGGGTTCTCCGGTCTCCGGATGTTCGAACTCGCCGGCTCGCTCCCGGATGCACCGTGGCTTCCGACGCTCCGACGGCTCGAAGCGACCGGCCGGGTCCTGTGGCTCTACCCACGGCCCGAAGACGTGCCGACCGTCGCCGCGGTCGCCGCGCACTTCGAGGATCTCACGATCGTGCTCAACCACTGCGGGTTCACACAGGCCGGGATCGACGTCGATGAGAACGGGCGGCCGCGGATCCACAGCACGATCCCCCAGGAGACCGAGGGCGCCGTGCTCGACCTCGCGGAGTTTCCGAACGTCTACGTGATCCTCAGCGGTGCGTACGGATTCTCCCACGATCCGTACCCGTACCCCGACGTCGGCGAGGCCGTTCGGCGACTCCACGATCGATTCGGCGCCGACCGGCTCATGTGGGCATCGGATTTCCCGTGGATCATCGACGATCCCGGGTACGGAGCCTGCCTCGAACTCGTCGACCACCACCTTCCCGGACTGTCCGGATCGGAGCGCGATGCGATCCTCGGCGGCACCTGCCGGACGATCCTCGACTGGCCGAAGGAGTGACCGTGCCGAACCTACCGCAACGCGCCACGGGGATCCCGAGATCCGGCATCCGTGAGATCATGGATCTCGTATGGGCTTCGCCGGATCCCGTGATCCGGCTGGAGGTCGGACAGCCCGACGCCACTCCACCCGAGCACGTGATGGACGCCATGATCCGTGCGATCGAAGACGGTGAGACCGCCTACACGCCCAACGCCGGCATCCCGGAGCTCCGGGAAGCGTGCGGCGGAAAGCTCGCCCGGGTCAACAACATCGACGTCGACCTCGACGGTGTCCTGATCACCGCGGGGGCGATGCAGGGCATCTCCGTTGCGATCGGTGCTCTGTGCGACCCCGGCGACGAACTCCTCGTCCCGAACCCGGGATGGCCGAACTACGAGATGGCGTGCCGGCTCGCATCCGTGCGCCCGGTTCCCTACTCCCTCGAGCCGCAACTCGCCTACCGCCCCGACATCGACGAGTTGGCGGCGTTGGTGACGGACCGCACCCGGGCCGTTCTCGTCAACAGCCCCTCCAACCCCCTGGGTGTCGTGCTCGATCGCTCCGACCACGAGGCGATCCTCACCCTGGCCGCCGATCGTGATCTATGGGTGATCTCGGACGAGTGCTACGACGAGATCACGTTCGGAGATCCCGCGGTGAGTCCGGCGGCGTTGCCCGGCGGAAGCGACCAGGTGCTCACGATCCACAGCTTCTCCAAGACCTACTCGATGACGGGCCTGCGCGTCGGGTACGTGTCCGGCCCGGCACCGGCGATCGCGACGATGACGAAGATGCAGGAAGCGACGATCGCCTGTGTCAACGGTGTCGCCCAGCACGGCGCCGTAGCCGCCCTCACCGGGCCCCAGGACTACGTCGAGCAGCGTCGGCAGGTCTACGCCCGTAGACGCAACACCGCCGTCGAGACGGCCACACGTCTCGGCCTCGAGCACGTCGCCCCCGAAGGGGCCTTCTACTTCTGGCTGCCGCTCGGCGGGCCGGCCGACCACTCCATGGAGTTCTGCCATCGCCTGGTCCGCGAGCACCACGTCGCCGTGGCCCCCGGGGCCACCTTCGGGACACGCGGTGAGGGTGCCGTGCGGGTCGCCCTCGCTGCCGCCGAGGAGGACATCGTCGAGGGCATCGAGCGCATCGCGCGGGCCGTCGCCGGCGACTGAGCCGCACCGCCCGGTTCCGCCCACGCCGCACCGTTCCGGCTCGCCACAGGGTGGCCCCGTCGTCTGATCAGGGGGACCACATGACGGGGATCCAGCCGGACATGCCCATCGGGAGCCAGTCGTCGGCGTTGCCCTGCGTGTTGGTGTACCGGAAGTACATCGTCGTGTTCGACGGGCGGAACAACGCCGGGCTCGAGACGCCGTTGCCGGTCCAGTCACCGGCGATCAGCCGATCGCCCGGGTCTCCGAAGATGAACTGGTTGTCGGCGATCCCCTGCGTGTGGGTGTTCCGGAAGTACACCAACCCCGTGGACTCGCGATGCAACCCGACCGTGTCGATGCCGTCACCGTCGAAGTCCCCCACGAAGGGTTTGTCGCCGGGGTTCCCGAACACGTACGAGAACTCCGCAGCACCCAACCCGCCGTCGTCGGCGCCGAGCGCGTTGATGATGTAGAACGTCTGGTTCGACGGACGGTAGATCGACACCGTGTCGAACCCGTCCCCGTCGAAGTCACCGGCGATCGGGACGTCGCCGGGGTTCCCGAAGAAGAACCGCAGGTCGGCGACACCCTGGGTGTTGGAGTTGCGCAGGTACACGTACCCGTCGGATTGGCGGTACATGCCCGGAGTACGGACCCCGTCCCCGTCCCAGTCACCCATGATCGGGTAGTCCCCCGGGTTCCCGAAGTAGAAGGACGACACCGTTCCCGAGCCGTGGCGCAGGTGCCACCTGCCCGCCGACGTGTCGACGAGACCGACGAGGTCGCCCTTGCCGTAGGGGGAGTCGGGTGGCGGCGCGGGGACCGATCCCGTGAGTCGATCGACGAACAGGCTGAGGCTCCCACGGCTGTTCGCACCGGCGTACCCGGCGACCTGGAGGAAGTACCGGTTCCCGGCGACGACGTCGAACGCGACTCCCGACGTCGCATCGCCCGAACTCACGTCGTCGTTGCACGCGTACGCGACCACGGAGTTCCCCTCGAGACGGTTCACCACGAGCACCGTGTCGTAGTCGCTCGTCGAGGTGCTGGCGAACATCGTCCCGGTGAACGTCGGGACGACCTCGTACCAGACCGTCGCATCGATCGGCACCGATCGCCCGTCGCAGGTCACCGAGGACAGCTCCCATGCGTCGCGGGTCGCCCCGGTCGTGAGCTGCTGGGTCAGGTACGGGACCGACGCGATGACCGTCCGGTCGCTCACCACGTCGTTGGGCTCCCAGACCCTCGCACGGATCCAATCGAGGTACGCGTACACCCAGGTGAACACCGTCACGCCATCGATCCGGCACCTGCCGTCGGTGACCCAACCCGTGACACCGACGTGGTAGGCGTACTCCTGATCGAACACGGCGAGCGGTCCCCCGCTGTCACCCGGACACGCCGTGCCGATCCCCTGGTTGACGGCGCACAGGTTCGTCGCAGGGTCGTAGTCGGACCCGAGGAGCGCGGTGCACTCGGCGTCGGTGCCGATGAACATGGCGGCGGCCTGGAGGACGTCCGGTACGGTCCCCGCGGCGTCGATCGAGCCCCACCCGGCCATGTACGGATCCCCGAACGACGCTCCGAGGCTGAGGACCCGGGCGGCGTCGATGTCGCGATCGACCTCGATGTTGATGTACACCGGCCTCGCCAGGAAGATGAGGGCGATGTCGTTGATCGCCGGCACGAACGAGCCACCGTTGGACCCGGGCACGTACCCCGGATGCTCGTAGATCGCAGCGACCGGGATGCGGTTGACGGCGGCGACCGACGAGAGATCGCGCTCGCCGACGACGACGTCGAGTTCGGACGGGGAGAAGACATCCGTGCAGTGCGCTGCCGTCAGGACCCACGATGGGCTGATCAACGATCCCCCACAGAAGCCCGCGTCCCGGGCGTCCGCGACGGCGCGCTGCGCGATACGCACCATGAACGGGAACTCCCCGGGCCCGACGGTCGACCCGCCGAAGATGTTGGCTTCGAAGTCGTCCCGGTTCCCACGGTCGGGGACGGGGACCACGACGTCACCCGACCCGATCGGCGCACCCGGTACGACCTGGTCGGCGAAGGGGCCGACGTCGTCGGCTGCCGCCGCGGTGGGGTTCGCCACCGAAGCCACGAGGCCGATCGCGATCACGAGCTTCGAGACGTGCCATCGCATACCGTTCATCCCCTCCCAGGATCCCTCGTCGCACGTTCGGCGACCGACCGGTGCGCACGGGGCGGACATCGCGACAACGCCGTCCATCGAGACGCTCCACCCCCGGCACGCCGACACCTTCACCGTCAACCGTACTCGTCGATCACCGGCGCCGGAGGGGCACATCGGCCCTCTTCGAAACGGGAGTGAGCGCGGCTCCACCCCGCGAGGTGGCAGCGGCCGTGGTCGATGCATCGACCCGACGCCGCCGGAACCGCCCACCGTCCCGCCGGACACCGGCACGGCTACGATTCACGCCGTGAGCTATCAGATCACGCACCTCGACGCGCTCGAGTCGGAGTCCATCCACATCATCAGGGAGGCCGTCGCGGAGTCGGAGCGGCCGGTCCTCCTCTTCTCCGGAGGGAAGGACTCCGCGCTCCTCCTCCGCCTCGCGGTCAAGGCGTTCCACCCGGCCCGCCTCCCGTTCCCCGTCATGCACGTCGACACCGGCCACAACTTCCCCGAAGTGCTCGCGTTCCGCGATCGGACCGTGGCACGGCTCGGTGTGGACCTCATCGTGGCCTCCGTGCAGGATGCGATCGACGAGGGGAGGGTCGTCGAGGAGACGGGAGCCGACGCCTCCCGCAACCGGCTCCAGATCGAACCGCTCCTGCGGGCGATCGAGGCGAACCGATTCGACGCCGTCTTCGGAGGCGCACGTCGCGATGAGGAGAAGGCCCGGGCCAAGGAGCGCGTGTTCTCCTTCCGGGACGAGTTCGGCCAGTAGGACCCCAAGGACCAGCGACCCGAACTGTGGAGCCTCTACAACGGACGTCACCGCAACGGCGAGCACATCCGCGTGTTCCCCATCTCCAACTGGACGGAGATGGACGTGTGGCAGTACATCGCACGCGAAGGCATCGACCTCCCGGAGGTGTACTTCGCTCACCGGCGCAAGGTGTTCGAGCGCGACGGGTTGCTGATGGCCGACTCACGGTACATCACCCGGAGGGACGACGAGGACGTGTTCGAAGCCACCGTCCGGTTCCGCACCGTCGGCGACATGTCCTGTACCGGCGCGTTCGCATCCACGGCCGCGACCGTCGAGGAGATCATCGCCGAGGTGTCCGCAACGAGGATCACCGAGCGCGGCGCCTCGCGGGCCGACGACAGGGCCGCCGAGGCCGCCATGGAGGATCGCAAGCGGGAGGGGTACCTCTGATGCACCAGATGGAACTCGTCCGCCTCGCGACCACCGGGTCGGTCGACGACGGCAAGTCGACGCTCATCGGGAGGATCCTGTACGACACCAAACAGGTATTCCAGGATCAGCTCGAGGCGATCGAGGACGCGTCACGGCGTCGCGGCTCGGACTACGTCGATCTCGCGTTGCTCACCGACGGGCTTCGGGCCGAGCGTGAGCAGGGGATCACGATCGACGTGGCGTACCGGTACTTCGCCACACCGAAGCGCAAGTTCATCCTTGCCGACACTCCCGGACACGTCCAGTACACGCGCAACATGGTGACGGGAGCCTCCACGGCCGACATCGCCCTCGTCCTCGTCGACGCCCGCAAGGGGGTCCTCGAGCAGACGAAGCGTCACGCCTTCATCTCCTCGCTGCTGCGGGTGCCCCACCTCGTCCTGTGTGTCAACAAGATGGACCTCGTCGACTACTCGCAGAAGGTCTACGACGAGATCATGGACGAGTTCCGAAGCTTCGCTGCGCGTCTCGACATCGCCGATCTGCGATTCGTCCCGGTCTCAGCGCTCGAGGGGGACAACGTCGTCGAGGGGTCCGAAGCCATGCCGTGGTACCACGGTTCGACCCTGCTCGAGACGATGGAGACGATCCACGTGGCGTCCGATCGCAACCTGATCGACGCTCGCTTCCCCGTCCAGTACATCATCCGGCCGCACACGATGGAGCACCAGGACTACCGCGGCTACGCGGGCAGGATCGCCTCCGGTGTCCTGCGTCCCGGTGACGAGGTGATGATCCTCCCGTCCGGTTTCTCGTCCACGATCGCGTCGATCGACACGTTCGAGGGCTCCGTCGACGAGGCCCCCGCCGGCCTCTCGGTCTCGATCACCCTCGAGGACGACATCGACGTCTCGCGCGGCGACATGATCTGCAGGCCGAACAATCGCCCGCAGGTCGGACAGGACATCGACGCGATCGTCACCTGGATGTCCGAGACGGTGCGACTCCGTCCCGGAGCCAAGTACGGGATCAAGCACACGACCAGATCCGCCCGGGCGCTCATCCGCGACCTGCAGTACCGATTCGACATCGAGACGCTGCACCGCGTCGATGACGCAACCGACCTCGGACTCAACGAGATCGGCAGGGTCACGATGCGCACGACGGCCCCGCTCTTCTTCGACGAGTACCGCAAGAACCGCGAAACCGGGTCGTTCATCCTCATCGACGAGGGCACGAACCGCACCGTCGGTGCCGGGATCATCGGTGGGTTGGCACTGTGAGTCCTGCGGTGAGCATGCACGGGGGCGAGACCGATCGGGCCGCCCGGGAGTCGATCACCGGGAAGGGGTGCACCGTCTGGATGACGGGCCTGTCGGCGAGCGGCAAGTCGAGCCTGGCGTTCCGCTGTGAGGCCCTGCTCGTCGCTTCGGGACGTGCTGCGTACTGCCTCGACGGTGACAACCTGCGCCACGGTCTCAACGCCGACCTCGGTTTCACACCCGAGGATCGGGCCGAGAACGTGCGAAGGGTCGGCGAGACGGCCCGGCTCATGGCTGATGCGGGGTTGACCGTCTTCGTCCCGGTGATCTCCCCGTACTCGGCGGATCGGGCGGCGGTCAGGTCCGCACACGATGCTGCCGGGATCCCGTTCTTCGAGGTGTACCTGGCGACCCCGCTCCCCGTCTGCGAGGCGCGAGACCCCAAGGGCCTGTACGCGAAGGCTCGCTCCGGTGAGGTCCCCGATTTCACCGGGATCTCCGCACCGTACGAGGCCCCCGAGCATCCCGACCTCACCGTGGACACCTCGGTGATGACCCTCGACGAGGGTGCCGCCGCCGTCCTGTCGCTCATCGGGTGATCGTGGGCATCGACGACGATCTGGCTCGAATCGAGGCCGGACTCGACACCGCCGTCGACGTGCTCACACGCCTGGGCGACCGGGACCTCGCGACGACCTACAAGGACGGCGACGACCCCGTCACCGTCGCCGACGTCACCGTCGACGACGCTCTACGCCGTTCGCTTCCGCTGGACGGCGACGGTTGGCTGTCCGAGGAGACCGCGGACTCTCGCGATCGACTCGGAAGATCCAGGGTGTGGATCGTCGACCCCATCGACGGCACGCGGGAGTTCGTCGAGGGGATCCCGGAATGGACGGTCTCGATCGGGCTCGTGGTCGACGGCACGGCCGTTGCCGGCGGGATCCACAACCCGGCGACCGGTGAACGGATCGTCGGGGCCGTCGGTGTCGGGGTGACGTACGAAGGAGCTCGATGCCCGTCGCGGGGCACCTCCCTCCTGGACGCATCGGTGTGCGCGAGCCGCTCCGAGGTCCGCAGAGGTGAGTGGAGCCGGTTCGAGGGTTCGGTACATCACATCGTCCCGACCGGGTCGGTCGCCTACAAGCTGGCGCTCGTCGCTGCGGGGCGCCTCGACGCTACGTGGACGCTCCTCCCCAAGCACGAGTGGGACCTCGCCGCCGGCGCGGCGCTGGTCGTCGCAGCCGGCGGATGGGTCTCCCTGAGCGACGGTTCCACGAAGGCGTCTTCGTGCACCTCGACCGACACCTCGACCGCCTGTTCGCCTCGGCGGCAGGTGTGCGGATGGACGTCGGGAGATCTCGAGACGAGATCACGGAACTCCTCCACGAGATCGTCGACCGCAACACCATGACGACCGACGCTCACGTGCGTCTGATGATCACGCGAGGGAGGAAGCACACACCCCTTCAGGATCCGCGCCTGGTCGATGGAGGGCCGACGATCGTCATCATCGCCGAACACAAGAAGCCGGACCCCGCCGCGGTCGCCGACGGCATCCGGCTCGCGACATCACGGGTCCGTCGACCACCTCCCGACACGATCGACCAGCGATGGAACTGCCACTCGAAGATCCATGAGGTGGTCGCGCTCCTCGAAGCGATCGAGGACGGCGCCGACGAGGCACTGATGCTCGATCCGAACGGTCACGTCGCGACCTGCAACTCGACGAACTTCTTCATCGTGACGGGGGGCGAGGTGTGGACATCGCGCGGGGAGTTCTGCCTCAACGGCATCACCCGCACCCTCGTCCTCGAGCTCGCCCGCGAGGCGGGTATCGCCGCCGGCGAACGCGACTTCACGCTCGAGGACGTCTACGCGGCCGACGAGGCGTTCGTCACCGGAACGTACGGCGGACTCACACCCGTCGTCGAGGTGGACGGCCGGACGATCGGCACAGGAACGCCGGGCCCGGTCACCGCCGCGCTGATCGAGGCCCGCGCACGGGCCTTCGCTGCCGAGGCGGGTGCTCCCGAGGACACGCCGTGACCACGATCGTCAACATGTGGGCGTCGCCGCGCAACATCTCGACCGCGATGATGTACGCCTGGGCCCAGCGCGACGACACCACGGTATGGGACGAGCCGATGTACGGGAACTACCTCGTGGTCTCGGGTGTCGACCATCCCATGCGCGACGAGATCGTAGAGGCGATGCCGACCGACGCCCACGAGATCGTCGAGACCATGACCCGCGGGCGGTGGGGGACTCCGATCGTGTTCTACAAGAACATGGCGCACCACCTCGTCGGCATCGACATCGGGATCGTAGATGCGATGGACAACTTCCTCCTCACCCGCGATCCCTCCGAGATGCTGCCGTCCCTCGCGAGGGGTCTCGGTCGAACACCCACGATGGCCGACAGCGGCTACGACCTCCAGGTACAGATCGTCGAGCGGATCATCGCTTCCGGCCGCCGGCCCGTCGTCGTGGATTCCCGCAACGTCCTCGACGACCCCGAACACGTGCTCAGGGAACTCTGCGACGCGCTGGGCGTGCCGTTCGACCCGGTGATGCTGTCGTGGCCGGCGGGACCGAAGCCCTACGACGGTGTCTGGGGGGAGCACTGGTACACACGCCTCCACGCCACGACCGGGTTCGAGCCGACGCCCGCTCGCCCGACGACCGTGTCCGACGACCTCGTGGCCTTGCGGGATCGATGCGTTCCGCTATACGAGCGTCTCCTGGAGTTCTCGATCGTCTGATGCTCGCGTCGGGGAGATCGATCCGGAGGGAACGGTCGGAGGCGGCAGGAGTGCGTCGCTCATCACGTTCCTGCCGCCCGGGTCAGGCCGACCGTGTTCGGCGAGTCAACCCGTCGCTACCGGGGTGGATGCCCCGTGTGCGTGGTCGTGGGTCTCCGGGAGGGGACCCGGTCACGAGCCGCGACGCACACAGCGAGGCGCCGGTAGCGGCGATGTTCGGATCCTCCCTTCCCGAGGCTCCGCGTTGGGATCGCCGTGGCCGCCCACTCTACGCGATGGGCAGGCGAAAGGGAACGGATTTCTCGAGAGACGTTCCGGGCCTCAGACCGCGACCATCTCGCGGGTGTCGTCGTCCGACGTGTCGATCGCCGCGGTGGACCGCGCGGCGGCCTGCCGGCGTCGTCGAGCGACCACCGCGCCACCGATCGCGATCACCGCCGCGACGGACGCGAGCCACACGAAGACGTGCCCGTTCGAGCCGAGCAGGACCGATCCACCGCCGGCGACGGGGGAACGGCCTCTGGTCGGATCCAACGCCCAGGACGCCAGCCGGAAGATGACGGCGTACGACAGTGCCGACATCACGACGCGCGTCGCCAGCGTGCGCACCATCGCGAAGCGCTCTTCGGACAGGTACACGGCGATCGTCCCCGTGACGAGCAACGCGGCGAGCGCGACGAGCACGACCTGGGTGAGGAAGACTCGAGCATCCTCGACGACCGCTGCGACCGAGGCGGCTTCCCCGGCGTCGAGTTCCACGGCTGCCGCCGCGTCGAGCACCCTCTCGACCCGTTCGGGATCGACCGGGAGATCGCGCTGCTCGAACTCGGCGACGACGATGGGCACGAGCGGCGTCAGCGTGTCCTCGAGGTCGAGGACGGCCCCATCACCGTCGACGGCGAAGAGGCTGTCGATGAACTGTGCGATGATCGCCTGGACCGCGGCTTCGTACTGGGGCGTGGCACGGATCTCCTCGGCGACCGCGTGCACGGTCTCGGAGTCGGTGGCGGCGGCCGCCGCGAGTCCGTCCTCGAACCAGGAGTTGATCCGCTCGGTTGCGAGTTCGGCGTCGATGACCACCCGCGCGGACTCCTCGACCGTCGCCGAGTCGACGCTGACGGTGCGCCCCCACATGCCGATGAGGAACAGCGACGTTGCCAGGCCGAACGCCCACAGGGCGACGGACAGCGCACCCTTTCGCGGGTGGAGGGTCGGGACGGGGATGGGCTTCTGCGGCATGGTCGCTGAGCGTATCGGGTCGCTGGTTTACGCCCACACCGGGTAGGTTGGGCGCCGTGGAACAGCTCATCGACCTCGACCTGCTCGTCAAACAGATGGCCCTGGCCTTCGGGGCTGCGATGGTGCTCGGGAACCTCTTCGCGATCATCCAGCACCGCCGGGGCGTCACACCCAGAGAGGCGACCGGAGAGTTCCGCGCCGTCCGCGCCTACTGGCTCCTGGGCGTCGGCCTCCTCATCTCCGTGTGGGGCGCCGCGAGCCTCCTCACCTGATCCCCACTCCCACGATTCCCCGGCGACAGTTCGGCGGCGGCTCGCGAGCGGACGGGCGCCGCGCGTGTGGCTCAGCGACAGACGGGGGACGCGGCGTCGGGGTCGATGTCGGGATCGATCGTGATCACGAGGTGCTCGTGGGCTGCCCGCAGGGCGTCCTCGACCGCGTCGGGGGTCACCCCTCTGGCGAAGAGGAACCCGAGGTAGCGGTCGCCTTCGGGGAGGGGGAGCACACGCCGTCCGTCCGGGATCGTCTGATCGAACTCGGTGACGCCGTCGACCCGGAGGGCGTCCTCGACGCCGTCGATGGACACGAGCACACCGTCGTGCGGGATCGGCAGCATCAGCACGCCCGTGGCGTGAGCACCCGCGTCGAGGTCCCTGCCCGGCATCCCGAGGGCACTGCGGATGATGACCGACTCGAGCGATTCCCCGAGCAGCCCGAACGTGAGGGCACGCCCGCACAGGCCGCCGATGGAGCGGGCGGCGACCTCGATCAGGAACACACCGTCGGGGCCGCACCGCACCTCGGCGTGGACGGGTCCGGTGACGAGGCCGAGCGCACGTGTCGCCGCCCGGACGACCGATACGATCTCACGCTGCGTCGCGGCGCCGTGACGGGACGGCGACACGAACATCGTCTCCTCGAAGAACGGGCCGTCGAGGGCGTCGGGCTTGTCGAGCAGGGCGAGCACGACGAGGTCGCCGTCGATCAGCATGCCCTCGAGTGCCACCTCCTCGCCGGGCACGAACGTTTCGACGAGCAGCGACTCGTCGGCGTCTCCGCCGGCCGTCGTCACGATGTCGCGCACCCACCGCTCGGCGGCGGACGCCTCACCGGGTGCGTCGACCCGGATGACGCCTCGACTCGCCGAGAGCCCCCTCGGTTTGACCACGCAGGGATATCCGAGCTCGTCCGCCCGACGCTCGACCTCCCCCGCGGCGGCGAGTCGGAACCGGGGCTGCGGCACGTCGGCGCCGTCGAGCAGGCCGCGCATGTGTCCCTTGTCGCGGGTCGCCGCGACCGCACCGACGGGGTTCGCCGGAACACCGAGGATGCGCGACGCCATCGCTGCGATCGTCACCCCCCGGTCCCCGGCCGAGATGACCGCGTCGGGCGACGGCGTCAGGTTGGCGATGCGCGCCGCCGACCATTCGGGCCGACCGAAGTCGATCGTGATCGTCCTGGCCTTGCCGATCCCGCCCATGGGAAGGTCGCCGTCGGACGCCACGACGATGTCGACGCGGAGGTCTCTCGCCGCCGCCACGAAGTCCGCCGTGCGGTAGCTC
The DNA here is from genome assembly GCA_024276495.1 of Actinomycetes bacterium. Lineage (GTDB taxonomy): Bacteria > Actinomycetota > Acidimicrobiia > Acidimicrobiales > Aldehydirespiratoraceae > JAJRXC01. The sequence goes on along the minus strand of JAJRXC010000108.1, from coordinate 13,982 downwards.
CCCGAGGGGATCACCAGCACGATGAGAGATTTCCGTTTCCTTCGCGGTGTCGCGTCCGTATCATCGCTGGGTTGACCCAACGCACCGGACGATAGGCTCGCAGTCATGACCACTGATTCTCGCATCCTCACGATCACTGATGCCGCGCTCACCAAGCTGCTCGAGATCCGCTCGGCAGAACCCGACGCGGAGAGCCTCGCACTCGTGCTCGCCATCTCGGGAGCCAAGGGCACCGAGTTCACGTACGCGATGCACATGACGCCGCTCGACCAACTCGATCCCGAGGACGTCGTCGAGCACCACGGCGACCTCCCGGTGGCGATCCCGACGAGCAGCGTGACGAACCTCACCGGCGCCGTCCTCGACATGTCCAAGAACCTGCTCCAGCCCGGGATGAGCATCGAGAACCCGAACTCCCCATCACCCCAGATCCTCGGGGACGGGCCGCCGCCGGATCTGTCGGGGCCGGCGGCCGAGCAGGTCGCGCAGGTCATCCAGACCCAGATCAACCCGGCGATCGCCTCACACGGGGGGTTCGTCGAACTCGTCGCGGTCGAAGGGTCCGTCGCGTACGTGCGCCTCGGCGGTGGGTGCCAGGGCTGTGGGCTCGCCGGGGTCACGCTCTCGCAGGGCATCGAGGCGACGATCGTCGCGATGGTGCCCGATGTGCTTCAGGTGATCGACGTCACCGACCACAACGCCGGCGAGAACCCCTACTACGAGCAGTCCAAGAAGTAGCGCCGACCCCGGGCGTCGCTCCCCGTTCTAGGGTGATGGGATGCGCATCACCTTCCTCGGAACCGGGGGACCACGACCCGACCCCACACGCCAGGGCCCCGCGACGCTCGTCGAAGCCGCGGGCCTGCGCCTCCTCTTCGACGCCGGCCGGGGAGTTTCCACGCAACTCGTGCGCAGCGGCATCGACGTCGTCGATCTCGATGCCGTGTTCATCACCCACCACCACTTCGATCACATCGGCGGCCTCGGTGACCTGCTCATGGCGATGTGGAACAACGGGCGCACCGAACCCCTCCCCATCCACGGGCCGCCGGGGACCGTTGAGATCGTCGACGCGCTGTTCTCTCACGTGTACGCGAGGGACATCACCTTCCGGATCGTCGAGGAGTGGGCTTTGTCGCGCAAGCTCGAGTCTCCTGCGTCGATGGTCGAGGTACGAGACATCATCGCCGGAGACGTCACCCTTCAACGCGGGGTCCGGGTGATGGTCGGCGAGGTCGAGCACGGAGCGACCGCCCTCGACCTGTCGGCGGACGAGTGGTCGGCCATCGGGTTCCGCGTCACAGCCGACGGACACAGCGTTGCGATCTCCGGCGATGCCGTCTCCGGCAGGGATCTGGGCCTCCTCGCCGCGGACGCCGATGTGTTGGTGATGTGCGCGTACCTCTCCGAGGAGGAGATCGCGTCGCCGTACGAGGAGTTCCTCACCACGAACGTGCTCGCCGGTGTGCCCCAGGCCGTCGCGATCGCAGACGAGGCCCGGGTCGGGACGCTGGTGCTCACCCATGTCCGCGAGAAGTCCGACGAGGCCGTCGCCGAGATGGTCGCCCGCGCCGGGGGATCGTTCCCCGGTACCGTCATCCCCGCCCACGACCTCCTCACCCTCCAGGTCCCCTGAGGCGTCTGGCGTAGATTCCGGCGATATATCGCCGGAATCTACGCCAGACGCCTAGCGGCGGGCGCGGATGTGGAAGTAGTGCCAGTGCTTCGTGGCGCCGTCGGGCCCGCCGGCGCCGTGGTGCTTGCGTTCGTCGATGTCGAGGATCGCGAACGGCTCGAACGTTCGCTCGATCCATGCACGGTCGACCACCGCGACGTTCGGGTCCGACGCCCAATCGTCCTCGGCAGCGATGAACTGCCCGACGAACGCACCACCCGAGACGATCGCCGCGAGCGCGTTGCGCGTCGAGGCACCGAGCCGGTCACCCGCGAACGGCAACGAGAACTGGGCGTACACGAGGTCGGCTTCGGGGAGCTCGACCTCGTCGAACATGCCGATGGCGATCTCGAGCCGTTCGAGGTTGGCCGGTGTCGTGTGCTCGAGGAGGGCGACCCGGGCGTGCGGCTCGGCATCGACGGCGAGCACCCGCCATCCCCGAGCGAGGAGGTTCCTGGTGTCGGCGCCACCGCCGCATCCGAGGTCGATGGCCTGTCGGCCCGCACCACGGTTCCCGTCGACGAACTCCATCGCCGAGTGGAAGAACTCGTACGGACCTCGGGTCGCCGTGGCCTCGATGAACGCCACCCACGAGTGATCCTCGAACTCGTGCTTCATGACTCCGAGCCTAGCCGAGCCCTCTCAGGGGTTCTGGCGTGGCTGCCGGGAACATGTTCCCGCGAGCCACGCCAGAACCCCTGAGAAAGAGGGTGGGGTAGACTTGTCGCCGCGCGGGTGTAGTTCAATGGCAGAACATCAGCTTCCCAAGCTGAATACGGGGGTTCGATTCCCCTCACCCGCTCCACGATGTGTCCCCACGTCTCGATCCCGACACGGCGAACGGCCGGGTGATGTGACGCCATGCCGGCGAACCTGACCCCCGCCTACAAGGCCGCCGAGGAGCGCTACCGCCGCGAGAAGGAACCCGCCGAACGTCTCGACGCCCTCAGGGAGATGCTGCGGACGATCCCCAAGCACAAGGGGACCGAGCACCTCCAATCCGACATCAAGGCGAAGATCAAGGAGCTCACCGAGGAGCTGGCGGGGCCCGCGAAGGGCGGCGCGAGGACCGGGCCTGCCACCGTCGTCAAGTCGGAAGGGGCAGGGCAGATCGCTCTGCTGGGACCACCGAACACCGGCAAGTCGACGCTCCACGTGCGGGCGACCGGATCACACGCCCAGACGGGCCCGTACCCGTTCACGACCCAGTTCCCGCTCCCCGGGATGATGCCGGTGCGCGACGTGTCGATCCAACTCGTCGACCTGCCTCCCATCGCCGTCGAGCACCCCATCCCGTGGATCTCCAACGCGCTGCAACCTGCGGACGGGTGCCTGCTCGTCGTGGACCTCTCGAAGCCCGGTTGCGTGGAGCGTGTCGTCGTCCTCCACGAACTGCTCCGAGAGCGCCGTGTCGAACTGACCGATCGCTGGCCGGGTGACGGCGACGTCGCCGACGAACAGGAGGCCGAGCTCTTCACGAAGGTCCTGCCGACGCTGCTGGTGGCGAACAAGTCGGACGCCCGGTCCGACCCGAGCGAGGAACTGGCGATCCTCGAGGAGCTCGCCGAGGTGAGCTACCCGTGCCTCGCCGTGTCGGCCGAGACCGGGCAGGGGATCGACGAACTCGGTGAGTGGCTCTTCGAACATCTCGGCGTCGTGCGGGTGTACACGAAGATCCCGGGGAAGGATCCGGACCTGGACCGGCCCTACACGGTCCGGCACGGTGCGACCGTGCTCGACGTTGCACGGCTCGTACACCGCGAGATCGCCGAAGGGTTCCGGTACGCACGCCTGTGGGGCGCCGCCGACTTCGACGCCCAGCAGGTCGGACGCGACCACGTCGTCGAGGACGGCGACATCCTCGAGCTCCACGCGACCTGACAGGACACCCGCCGGGTACCCGAGTCCCTAGCATCGGCCACGCCCTCGACGAGAGATCCTGAGATCGCGTGCAACAGAAACGGGGTTCCAACCGTGTTTAGGGGTGGGATGGACGAAACGATCTACAGGGAGCTCAAAGGCGACCTGATCCGGTATGCGACCGTCCTGGTTGGACCGTCGGACGCGGAGGATGTCTTGTCAACGGTGATCGCACGGGTGTACAGGTCCGGACGGACGCTCTCGGACCTCGAGGCGCCCCGCCCGTACCTGATGAAGTCCGTGTTCCACGAGGCGATGGACCGCAAGCGGCAGAGGCGGATGCTCCCGCTGGTCGACCAGGCCGTCGAGCCCGCCGACGCCCGGCCCGACGTCTTCGACGCCGTCGTCGGGCTCCCGATCCAGCAGCGAGCGGCGATCTACCTGTCGTACTGGGTGGGGATGACCAGCGACGAGGCTGCACGGTACATGGGGTGCCGACCGGCCACGGTCCGGCGGTACCTCCACCTCGCCAAGCGCAAGCTCGAGGGGGTGCTCGATGCATGAAGACGACCTGATCCACGAGGCCAGACGCGCCCTCGACGACCTCGTCGAGCTCGCCCCGGAAGCCCCGAGCCTGCGGTCCATCACCGCCGGGTACGCAACGTTGCGACGCGTCGAGCCCCCGCTCACGCGGTGGCGGCCGATCGTGATCCTCGCCGCTGCCGCCGCCGTCACGCTCCTGGTGGTCGGCATCGCATCCTTGATCGGGTCGAACGTCACCGACTCCGACGGGGTGGCCGGACCGGGGGTCACGACGACCACCTCCGAGCCGTCCGTGGAGGGGATCTGGGTACTTGCCGCCTACACCTCCAACGACACGACGCAAGCGGTGGACGAGGCGGCGCTCACCGCGAACGGCCGGGTCCCTGCGTGGATCGAGATCAGCGGCGACACCCTCACCGGCTACACGGGGTGCAACGGGGTCAGCCCGACCACGGTGGCGCTCTCCGACGGCGACCGCCTGGTGTTCGGCGAGATCGTCGTCGAAGCCGCAGGGTGCGTCGACGAGACACCCGAACCCGCCGTGCTCGCGGCACTCGAGACCGGCTCGGACGGCGTCGGCCTCACCATCGACGGAGACACGATGACGTGGACCACCGACGCGGTCACGCTCACGTTCGAGCGACGCGATCGCTACCCCACGGCCGCGCCCGTGGGCTGGGCCTCGAGCATCGGGCGACTCGACTGCTCACCCGGGGTCTACCTCACGCGCACGATCCCGGTCACCGGCCAACCTCCCTCCGACCTCCTCGATGCCCTCATGGCGGTTCCCGGCGTCACGACTGTCGAGGAGGGGGACCCGTTCTGGTGGGGTCTCGACGGCGGGATCATCGCCGGCGGCACCTACGGCGACGTGGAACCACGCGTGATCCAGATCGTGGCGTGCGCAGAGACGTACGGTGTGCGGGCCGGGACGGACCTCGCGGGACAGACGTCCACCTGGGTCAACGGCCTCGGGCTCACACAGACCTCCCCGCTCGTATGGGGTGAGCGGTTCATCGAGCTCTGTTCGGCGGACGACCCCGACCTCGTCGTCCTCGCCGAGCGGTACCTCGAAGAGGACGCAGCCACGTCGGTGCGCTCGGACGGGAGCCTACCGACGGTCGAGGAAGCCGCACAGATGCTCGAGATCATCCAGCGAAGCACCTGCGACCCGGATCGGGCCCCGACGACGACCGTCCCGCCCCCGGACGCACAGGACGGGCTCGCGACCACCACGACGGTCGTCTCCCCGGCTTCGGGTTCCGGGATCGGGGACCAGCCGGAGATCACCGACGAGATCGTCAGCCCGTCGTGGGTCACGGTCGACGATGAGGACCCCGGAGCGATCATCCGCTCGGTGCGTGCGGGCGGTGAGGCGCCGACCCTGTCGAACGCCATGGTCCGCGCCGTGCTCGCGAACCTTCCCCCCGACGGTTGGAGGCCGTACCTGTACCGGGCGACCATGGCCGGGGACGTCCCGATCCAGGAACTCCTCGAGGTGTCGCTCGGGAACGCAGACGTGCTCTCGGTGACGTGGTACTACCGCTGGGACGACACCCCCGGGTGCGACGTTTGCGATGCGAACGCCGTGGGCTGGGACAACGGCTGGATGGTGTGGACCGACGCCGACCCTGCGAGCGGTGTGATCCTGTACCACGCGACGCACCCCGACCTCCCCCTGAACGCACGGATCGCGTTCCTCCCGGACCCGATCGAGTGGCCGGAGGCACGACCCGAGGACGACCCCGTGTTGAGGACGACCGCAGAGGAAGCCGACGCCCTCGCCGCGGCGATCCTCGACTCGCTCGCCACGGCGATCCCACCCCCGCCGTGACCCCGAGACGCCTGTCGGTGGGGGGGAGATGTCGGTACCCTGGGGGGTATGCAGTCACCGCCGCTCCAGGACACCGCCCCGCCGGCGGACTACCGGAGGAACTTCACCGGTGGCCTCATCCACGGCGTGTTCTTCCAGCTCTCGGAAGCGTTCTCGAACATCAACACCGTGCTGCCGTCCTTCATCGCGACGCTGACGGCCTCGACGGTCGTCATCGGCCTGATGGTGGTCGCCCAGCAGATCGGTGAGGTGGTCCCGCAACTGTTCACGGCCTACCACGTCGAGGCCCGGCGGTACGAGAAGCCGATCCTGATGTGGATCATCACGATGCGCTGGGTGTCGTGGGGCCTCCTCGCCGTCGTCACCTCACTGTTCGCCCTCGACGCACCCCGCGTCGTTCTCATCCTCCTCGTCGCACTGTTCGCATCGTTCTCCCTCGCAGGCGGGGTCGGGTCGGTGGTGTACGCCGACGTGTTCGCGAAGGCGATCCCCACCGAACGGCGGGGCAGGTTCATCGGATGGAAACAGCTGATCGGCTACACGCTCGCCATCGGGGCCGGTTGGGTGGTCGCATGGATCCTCTCTGATCCCGAACGCATCCCCTACCCGATGAACTTCGCGCTCATCTTCGCGCTCGCCTCGGCGTTCCTGTTGGTCGCGTTCGGCGGCATCGCCCTGGTCCGGGAACCACCCTCGACCCACGAACGCGAGACGGAGTCCTTCCGGGACTCCCTCGTGAGGGCCGTGCACCTGACGAAGGTGAACCGGAACTTCCGGCGACTCATCACCGCACGGGGCCTGACCGCCGTCATGGTGCTGTCGGCGCCCTTCTTCGTCCTGTTCGCGCTCAACGACATCGGCGTTCCCCCGGCGTCCGTCGGTCTCTATCTCGCGGCGCAGATGACCGGGGCTGCGCTGTCGAACCTCCTGTGGGGCTACCTCGGCGACCGGCTCGGCAACCGGACCGTGATCGTCGGCACGTCCCTGGCGGGTCTCGGCGCCGTGCTCGCGGGCATCGCCGCGTTCGTCGTCGGGCCGCTGCCGTTGTTCCTCACGTTCTTCCTCGTCGGGGCGACGATGAGCGGGGTGCGGCTGGGCTACTCCAACATCATCCTCGAGATGGCGCCCGACCACCTGCGAGCGACCTGCGTCGCGCTGCTCGGGACGCTCCTGGCACCCATCGCACTGGTTCCCCTCGCCATCGGTGTCGTGGTCACCTGGGTCCCCATCTCGTTCGTGCTCGTCGTCGACGTCGTCGCCATGGCCGGTGCGGTCGTCGCTGCGCTCCTCCTGCGAGATCCCCGTCACGGGGCCGAGGGCGCCTGCATCACCTGATGCGGTGGGCCGACGCGGTACGGCCGCCCGTCAGGGGGAGGCCGCCGAAGGTCTCGTGATCGCCCGCCAGCAGGCATCGATCACCGTATCGACCTCGTCGTCGCTCAGCTCGATGCCGCCCGCCGCGAGGCGAACCGCCTGGCCGAGGCTCAGCGAGTACACCACGTCGATGGGCAGCGCAACGAGCAGGCCGACGATATCGGGCCTCGATGCCTCGATGACGAGAGGGTCGTTGCCCTCCTTCACCTTGCTGCGCGCCCGATCGGCGTAGGGGGACACATCCACCTGCATCAGGTACCGTGCCTGGCCGGGGTTGGACGTCATGTACTCGTACGCAGCGCGCCACATCTGCCTGAACCGCTCCTCCGGTCGGGCGTGCGGGTCGACCGCAGCGACGACGGCCCGGCTCATCTCCTGCTTCGCCTCGGCGTACGCCGCGCACACCAGGGCCTCCTTGGAGTCGTAGTGCACGTACGCGGTGCCGGTGGCGACACCTGCCGCTTGCGCGACGGCGCTCATCGACGCCCCGTGGAACCCCTGTTCGGCGACCAGTTCACGCATCGCACGCCGGATCGCCGCCGGCCTGTCCACCCGGGTGGCCGGGCTCATCACGACCGCGCCATCGCCGCATCGAAGTCGAACCACACCGACGTCTCGGTGGTCGACACGTCCCACAGTCGCTCGACGGCCGCATCGAGGCTGCGGCGCCGCACGAGGGGCCTGCGCACCGGGGGCCCCTTCGACACCCATCGGGGGCCGAAGAGCTCACCTCCGAGCACCCCGGGGTCGGTCGCCGCCCGGAGCTGCGGGAGCGCGCCTTCGGCGGGGTCCGAGCCGGTCGTGTCCGCGAGCCACGCCGACACCGATCCCGACGTGCCGGCGCCTCCCTCCTCGACGGTGCGTGCCTGGAGATTCGTCCTCGACAGCCCGGGATGGGCCGCTGTGCTGACCGCCCGAACGCCGTGCTCCTCGAACGCCCGTTGGAGACCGAGGGCGAAGTGGTAGTTGGCCAGCTTCGACTGCCCGTACGCCCGCCACGGGTCGTACCTGCCCTCGAGGTGTGGGTTGTCGGGATCGACCGGCTTGCCGATGAGCCTGGCGATGCTCGTGACCGAGACCACGCGTCCTGCGTCCGACGCGACGATCCCGGGGAGGAGCTTCGCGGTGAGGACCCAGTGTCCGAGGTGGTTGACGCCGAGCTGCATCTCGAACCCGTCCTCGGTTCGCTGCTGCGGGAGCGCCATGAGGCCTGCGTTGTTGATGAGGATGTCGACGGTGGGGTGCGTCCGAAGGATCGACGCCGCCTCCGTCTTGATGGAGGCCATCGACGCCAGGTCCAGGTGCACGACCTCGAGGGACGCCGCCGGGTCGTCGGCGATGATCGCCTCCATCGCCGCGCCACCCCGCTCGACGTCGCGCACGGCCATGACCACGTGCGCGCCCGCGCGCGCCAGCGCCCCGGCGCTCTCGAGACCGAGCCCGCTGTTGGCGCCGGTGATCACGGCGACCTTCCCCGAGAGATCGGGGATCTCATCCGTCGTCCACGCCATGGTCACTCGCTCTCCGTTGATGAATGAACGCTCACTCATTATGAATGATCGTTCACTCAGTGTCAACCCGTCGATCTGGATCCGAACAGGTACGGCGGTTGCGTCGAACACCTCCGGATTCTGGTGAACGATGAAGCGTCGCCGACGGCGACACCGTGCGGGTCCGGTCGCCCGACGGCGCCGTCGGGCGAGCCTGTGACCGACGGTAGCCTCGATCCCCCAACACCCGACGAGGAGACATCGTGGAACTCGGCCTCACCACCTTCGCCGAGCTGATCCCCGACCCGGGCGGCGACACGCCCGATGCGGGGGAACGCCTCCGCCGGGTGGTCGACGAGGCCGCGCTCGCCGACCGGGTCGGGCTCGCCGTCTACGCGATCGGGGAACACCACAGGCCCGACTTCGCATCCTCGGCCCCGTCGGTGGTCCTCGCCGCCATCGCGAGCCGCACCGAGCGGATCCGCCTCAGCCCGGCCGTGAGCGTCCTGTCGTCGGACGATCCGGTCCGCGTGTTCCAGAGGTACGCGACCCTCGACCTCCTCTCCAACGGTCGGGCCGAGCTGCTGGTCGGGCGCGGCTCGTTCATCGAATCGTTCCCCCTCTTCGGGTACTCCCTGGAGGACTACGACGAGCTCTTCTCCGAGAAGCTCGACCTCCTCCTCGCCGTGCGCGACTCCGAGCACGTCACCTGGTCGGGACGGTTCCGGTCGCCGATCGACGACATCGGCGTCTACCCGCGACCGATCCAGGATCCGCTCCCCGTCTGGGTCGGCGTCGGCGGCACACCGGCTTCGATCGTGCGTGCCGCGAGGCGCGGCCTGCCCGTCGCCCTCGCGATCATCGGCGGGAGCCCCGACCGTTTCGCGGTGCTCGCCGATCTGTACCGCCGCACCCTGGAGGACTCGGGTTTCGATCCGGCTTCGATCCCGCTCGCCGTCCACGCGCACGGCTACGTCGCCGACGACCCCGATCGAGCGGCCGAGGACTTCTACCCGTCCTACGTACGAGCCATGAGCCGCATCGGGCGCGAACGCGGCTGGGGACCGATGACGCGTCCGCAGTTCGACGCGATGCGGCGACCGGAGGGGTCCCTCGTGCTCGGGGATCCCGAACGGGTCGCCCGGAAGATCCTCCGGTGGCGGGAGGTTCTCGGCATCTCCCGGTTCATGCTCCACATCAGCGTCGGCACCATGCCCCACGACCGGGTCCTCCGCTCGATCGAGCTCCTCGGCACGGATGTCGCCGACGTGGTCCGTCGGGGGTGAAGCCCCTCCCCGGCGTTCCCGGCGTCACATCGTGGCGCGCCGTACCCTGTCGTCGACGCCGAAACGTCCGAGGAGGCCCAGCGTGAAGAGATCTACGACGATCGCCGTCACGACCGCGGCGGTCGGCGCCGCCGTCGCCGGCGTGGTCGGAGCGACCGTGGGCAGACGACGCTCCGGCGACCGACCATCGCAGACACGCGAACGCGCCCCGGCCGCGATCGAGCCGGACGTCGACGGCGCTGCGTTCCTCGGGCATCTCGCCGAGGCCATCCGGCTCGAGACCGTCGTGCACGTCGAGCGTGAACGCAACGACCCCGGCGACATCCTGGCCGTCCACGCGTTCCTGCGCGAGACCTACCCCCTCATCCACGAGCGGTGCACCATCGAGACCGTCAACGACCTCTCGCTGCTCTACACCTGGCCGGGAACCGATGCCGACGCCGACCCGATCCTGCTCATGGCCCACATGGACGTGGTCCCGATCGAGCCCGGCACCGAAGGCGATTGGGACGTCGACCCGTTCGCCGGGGACACCCGTGGCGGCTTCCTCTGGGGCCGGGGCGCCCTCGACGACAAGGGCCCGCTGATCGCCGTCATGGAGGCCGTCGAGCATCTCCTCGACACCGGTTTCGAGCCCTCCAGGACCGTGATGTTCGCGTTCGGCCACGACGAGGAGCTCGGCGGGGCCGAGGGTGCCGCGCACCTCGCACGGCTCCTCACCGACCTGGGGGTTCGCTTGTGGTTCGTGGTCGACGAGGGCGGAGCGGTCGCCGACTCGCTCCCGCCGCTCACCGACAGTCGTGTCGCGCTGGTCAAGACCGCGGAGAAGGGGTACGTCGATCTCGAGCTCACCGCGACGGGCGAGGGCGGCCACTCCTCGGTCCCGCAACCGACGACTGCGATCGGAACGCTCGCCGCGGCGATCCACGCCCTCGAGACGAACCCGGTCCCGGCCCGGGTGGCGATCCTCGCACCGATGTTCGAGGCCCTCGGGCCGGCGCTCGGTCCCATGTTGCGTCCGATCCTCACGAACCTCGCCATCACCGGTCCCGCCGTTGCGAAGATGATGAGCGCCAAGCCGAGCACGAACGCGACGATCCGCACATCGACCGCAGTGACGATGATCTCCGGTGGCGTCAAGCCGAACGTCCTCCCCCAGGAAGCCCGCGCCGTCGTCAACTTCCGGATCCTCCCCGGTGACACCATCGCGAGCACCGTCGAGCACGTGCGTCGGGTCGTCGGAGAGGGGATCGGCATCGAGCCGTACGGGGAGATGCGCGCCGAACCGAGCGGCGTCTCCTCCACCGACTCGGACACCTGGCACGTCCTGGCGACGAGCATCGAGGAGACGTTCCCCGACGCGGTCGTCGCTCCCTGGACGCTCACCGGTGCGACCGACTCGCGGTACTTCGCCGACATCGCGGGGGACGTCTACGGGTTCGCTCCGTTCACGGGCGAGGTCGAGGACACCTTCGGGGCCATCCACGGCACGGGGGAACGGATCCGCACCTCGGACGCCGAAGCAGCGGTCTCCTTCTTCTGCCGCCTCATCCGCAACGCCTCGTAGGCGTCCGGCGTCGTGGCCCGCGACGTACCGCGCGACTCGACGCCACACGCCCGGGTCCCGGCGCGATAATGAGGGGGATGCAGTTCCGCGATCGTGTTCAGGCGGGCGAGCTCCTCGGGGAGCACCTGTCTCGCGAGCTCGGTGAGGTCGACGACGGGATCGTCCTCGGGCTCCCGCGCGGTGGGGTCCCCGTCGCCGCGGCCGTCGCCCGGCACCTCGGGCTCCCGCTCGACGTCTACCTCGTGCGAAAGCTCGGCGTGCCCGGGCACGAGGAGTACGCCATGGGGGCGATCGCCTCGGGGGGCGTCCGGGTCCTCAACGAGGTCGCCGTCCGGAACCTCGACATCGGTGAGGCGACCATCGCCGCCGTCGCCGAGCGTGAGCTCATCGAGCTCGAGCGGCGCGAGCGCGCCTACCGCGGCGACCGCCCACCGCTCGACCTCGAGGGCAAGCACGTGATCCTGGTCGACGACGGCATCGCCACCGGGGCGTCGATGCGCGCCGCGATCGAGGCCGTGCGCTCGAGCGGGGCCGCATCGATCACCGTCGCCGTACCCGTGGCACCGCGGTCGACCACCGAGGAGCTCGCCGGTATCGCCGATGCGATGATCGCCCTCGCCACACCGGAGCCCTTCTACGCGGTGGGCTGGCACTACTCGGACTTCACCCAGACAACGGACGACGAGGTCCGCGGGCTGCTGTCGGCCTGAGCATCCGGGCGTCGCGCTGGGTCTAATGTGACCCGTGTTGCCGCACCATCACGACCACCCTGATCCACAGACAAAGGAGCAGCCGTGAACTCCGTCGATCCAACCACCGGCGAGATCATCGCCACCTACACGGAAACGACCGCCGAGGAGGTCGCCCGACACCTCGAGACCGCAGGACGGCTCCAGAAGGAGTGGGCGCGCACACCCCTCGGTGTGCGACGTGAGCACATGCTGCGTCTCGCCGACATCCTCGAGAACCGCCGCGAGGAACTCGCCGATCTGATGGCCCGCGAGATGGGCAAGCCGGTCACGCAGGGCCGCGCCGAGGCCGACAAGTGCGCCTGGGTGTGCCGGTACTACGCCGATGAGGCGGAGGCGATCCTCGCCGACGAGCACATCGAGGCCGGGCGCACGAAGAGCTACGTCGCCTACCGGCCGCTCGGGGTCATCCTGGCGGTCATGCCCTGGAACTTCCCGCTCTGGCAGGTGATGCGCTTCGCCGCACCCGCGCTCATGGCGGGCAACGGTGGTGTGCTCAAGCACGCGTCGAACGTGACGGGCTGCGCGCTCGCGATCGACGAGATGATCGTGGACGCCGGCTTCCCCGACGGGCTGTTCCGGACGCTCGTGATCTCCTCGTCACGCGTCGCCGGCGTCATCGAGAGCCACGAGATCGTCGCCGCGACGCTGACCGGCTCGGACCTCGCAGGAAGGGCCGTCGCGGCCAAGGCGGGCACGGAACTGAAGAAGACCGTGCTCGAACTCGGCGGATCCGACGGGTACCTGATCCTCGAGGACGCCGACCTCGACCTCGCGGTGCGTGCGTGCACCACCGGCCGGCTGCTCAACGGCGGCCAATCGTGTATCGCCGCGAAGCGGTTCATCGTGCACGAGGCCGTGGTCGAGGAGTTCACCGGCAGGCTCGTCGAGGCCATGGAGAGCTACCAGATGGGGAACCCGCTCGACGAGGACACCGAGATCGGGCCGATGGCGCGCGTCGACCTGCGCGACGAGCTCCACGATCAGGTCCGGCGTTCCGTCGACGCCGGGGCGACGCTCGTCACCGGCGGGGTCGTTCCCGACGGCCCCGGTGCGTTCTACCCGCCGACCGTGCTCACGAACGTGACCCGGTCGATGCCCGTGTACCACGAGGAGACGTTCGGCCCGGTCGCGAGCGTCATCACGGTGGCGAACGAAGAGGACGCCATCGCCGTCGCCAACGACTCGGTCTTCGGTCTCGGGGGCGCCGTGTTCACCCGGGATCTCGCACGCGGTGAGCGGATCGCACGGGACGAGATCGAGGCGGGCTCCTGCTTCGTCAACGCCTTCGTGGCGTCCGACCCGCGGCTGCCCTTCGGCGGGATCAAGACCTCCGGCTACGGCCGTGAGCTCTCACACGTCGGCATGCGCGAGTTCCTCAACGCGAAGACGGTGGTCGTGAACTAACCGTTCGAGGCTCGGACGGAACGAGGGAGCCGACGAGCCGAACCCGCGGAGGTCCTTCGAGGTGAAGGCCGCACGGCACGGCGGCGACCGGGACGATCAGCTCTCGTCCTCGAGCGGAACCCAGTTCGGGAAGATGGCGTCCGCGATCAACTCGGCCATGATCACCCGACCGGGCTGCTTGGGATGGAAACCGTCCG
>JAJRXC010000107.1 GCA_024276495.1 Actinomycetes bacterium | reverse complement strand
TCGTTCGCGGGGAAACACTTCACGATCAACGATGCCTTCCTCGAACCGAAGGGCATCCAGACGCCTCCCCCTGTGACGATCGGGGGCACCGGTCCGAGACGCACGCTGCGGGCGGTCGCCCGGTTCGCCGACTGGTGGAACACGCCGTTTTGGGACCTCGCCGACTACCGGGCCAAGGCGGAGATCCTCGCCGCCCATTGCTCCGACCTCGGCCGTGACCCGGCCACGATTCGACACTCCACCCACGTCTTCGTGCTCGACGGTCAGTCCGTCGCCGAGATCGTCGACTCGTTGGGGGCGGTGATCGAGGCGGGAGTCGAGCAACCGATCGCCTACTTCCAGCCTCCATACGGCCCCGCTCCGATGGAACGTACCGTCGCGGCGATCACGTCGCTCGCCATCGACCACCGGTGAGCCGGATCCGGCCGAGCGACCGGTCCCACCCGACGGGGCCGATCTGAAAGACTCCGGGATGCCTCCGATCGAAACACCTCCGCGTCTCGTTGATCTCAGCCATGTCATCACCGATGGGATGACCACCTACCCGGGCCTTCCCACCCCGCAGATCGCGATCCATCTGTCGCGGGAGGCAGCCGAGGAGATCTACTGGCCGGGCACCACCTTCGAGATCGGCCTCGTGACGATGTGCACGAACACCGGCACCTATCTCGACGTCCCGTACCACCGGTATGCTGATGGCCACGATCTCAGCGGCTTCCGCTCGAACGAGTTGCCGATGTGACTGCGGTGTGCCTCGACCGTCGAGGCGAGACAACGATCGCGATCGGGCGGGCCGACCTGGCGGGCCTCGCCGGCCACGCCGTTCTCGTCCGAAGCGACAATGAACATCTCACGAATCTCGGGGAGCTTCCTCCCAACGGGTTCCGCTTCACCGCGGTTCCCCCGAAGATCACCGGGGCGGGAACGTTCACCGTACGAGCGCGTTCGCCGCGATCCCGACGTGAGCCTCGATCTTCCGACGGAGCCCCGTCAGCCGCTTTCGGACTCATCATGGTGCCGAGTGTCCTCAGCAGATCCATTGAGGTCATGCCCGTGGCCCGGCCGCCGTAGATCACCGTCAGCATGGCCATCGCGTCGACCATTCGGCGTTCGATCGGCGCCCGCCGCACAACCCCCATCCAGCCTGACTTCACTCGATGCACCGTCCGACCGGGAACAGTCTTTGCCGTCTCTCCCTCTATGGTTTCGCACCATGGACATCGCCCCGCGACCGCGCTTTCCGATCGAGGAGTTCCTCGGTTTCTCGATCGAGGCCGGCGAAGAACACGCCGTCGCCTCTCTCACCCTTGACGAGCGGCACATGAATCCGAATGCCGTCGCCCACGGTGCGGTCGCGTTCACCCTCATGGACACGGCGATGGGAGCAGCGGTGATGTCGGTGGTGCCGGAGGGCTGCTACTGCGCGACGATCGAGTTCCACACCCGTTTCCATCGAGGCGCGACCGATGGCGAGTTGTTCGCGCAGGCAAAGGTCCTCACCGCGGGTCGCCGGGTCGTGCATCTCGAGGCGAGAACGACCGACGGCAAGGGCCGTCTCGTTGCCAGTGCCACCGCCAGTTTCGCCGTCATCGAACCGAGAAACTGATATCAGCGCATCCACGACGAAAACCCAGGTCGATGACGCGTCGATGACACCCGTCCGATTCGGTTCCCCTTCGCGCAATCGCGCGGGAGCGACGCATGGGGGAACATCTGATGAGGCAGACTCGAACAAGACGAATCCGGCTACTCGTGGTTCTGGCCGGGTTCGTCCTCTTGGTGGCCGCCTGCGCCAACGATCCTGCGCCTCAGGCTAACGAAGACGGACAAGTAGACGACGGCCGAAACGATGAGCCCACCCCGGGCGACGACCCACCCGCCGACGCGCCTCAGGGTGGCGACATCGCGTCCGGCGGTGGCGACCCCGTCGAGCAAGAAGACACCGTCGACGAAACCGATGCCCCCGAGGACAGCGGTGACGATCCTCCCGTCGATGATGAGGCGCCCGACGAACCCACCGGTCCGGTGTTCTTGGCGCTCACTCCCGACCCGGCGGGGACCGATGATCCGCTCGAGACGATCAACCCTCTGCCCGGGGTGCTCGTCGCCCGGACCGACACCGGCGTGTCCTTCCAGTTCGACCAGATGAACAACGGCGGCCTCCGGGTGATCATTCAGGATCGGACCGCAAACGTCGACGTGTTCTGCGACATGTACGACGCCGGCGATGGTTCGTTGGCATCGACGTGCTCGGGCTACAACCCCGGCACCGGCGAATTTCTGCCGCCCGAGGACATTCCGCTGCTCGAGGTTCCCGACGGGTACGCCTTCGACGTGCCCCTGACGGTCGACGAGAGCTCGGTGTCGGTCGACCTCGGTGGCACCACCTACCGCGCGCCGAGCCTCCGGATCGCCGACGAACCCGGCTTCGTTCAGATCGACCCGAATACCGGCATGCTCTCCGCTCCGGTTGTGCGCGACGTGGGCTTCGTCACCGCCGGCGAGCTCTTCGATGTGCTCGAATCACCGTGATCGGCGCGGGCCACGACGCCAACTGATCAAACCTGCGCGGCCCGGTCTTCCGCGACGGCGTCGAGCGATTCGTACTCTTCGCCGGTGTCGGCGAGATCCTCGAATTGGATGACGTCCATCTCCTCGAACCGCTCACGGAGCCAGCCCTTTTGCCCCTCGGGCACGCCGGCGTCGAGCAGGCCGAGCTTCTTGCAGTTCGGCACGATCTTGGAGAAGAGCAACTGCTGGAAGAGGATGCGCCCGGGATCCTGCTGGATGATCGGGATGAGGGGTTTGACGTCGATGCCCATGCGCTGCCAGATCTCCTGTTGGAGGAACCGGTCGCGCATGCGGACGGCCGCCTCGAAGGCGAACTCCTGTCGCTCGCGGATCTCGTCGGCCGACAGCTCGGCGTAGTACTCCTGAAGGGTGAGCACGCCGAACGCCACATGGCGGGCCTCATCGCTCATCACGTAGCGCAGCAGCTGTTTGAGCAGCGGCTCGGTGGTCGTCTGGTGCAGCATGCCGAACGCCGCCAGGGCCAGCCCCTCGACCATGATCTGCATGCCGAGATACGTCATGTCCCAGCGGCTGTCATCGATGATGTCGTCGAGAAGCATGCGCAGGTGGGCGTTGATCGGGTAATGGCCGGTGAGCTTGGAGTCGAGGTACTGGGCGAAAACCTCGACGTGGCGGGCCTAGTCGACCACCTGGGTCGCTGCGTAGTACTTGGCATCGATCCAGGGCACCGTCTCCACGATCTTCGCGGTGCACATCAGTGCCCCCTGCTCGCCGTGCATGAACTGGCTCAACAGGTGGTTCTGGGCCTCGATGCCGAATTCGAGGTACTCCTTGTCGCCCCAGCTCTCCAGGGCCGTACCCGAGACGTCGAAGGGCGGGATGAGATCGGTCGAACCGGGGTTCATGACCGCGTTCTGTTCGCGGACCATCTTCTCGACGTCCACGTCGAGCTCCCACGGGAGATCGGTCTGGCCATTCCACTGGGAGGTCTTGGCCTTCTCGTAGAGCCGATCGAGCGCCGCCCGCTCGCCCTTGTCGTAGTTCCAGGTGAAGATCGCTTCGGCGTTGTCCTGCACCGCGTGGACCATGTCGGTCTCGTCGAGGGTCGTGACCGACAAGATGGCATCAGGATCATTGATGTCGACCCGCCCGACGATCTCCTCGTTCGAACGCATCTTTCCGGTGAAATCGGTGACAGTCATGGCTCTACCCCAGCTCGGTGACAACGTGTGCCCACCCACCTTACGCTGTAAGAGGAGCCGGGCACAGGCGCGGCCGGGCCGATACTCACCTCTGGAGACGCCGGCCGTTGTCGACACGGACGATTCGGGCGACGCCACCGGGATGACGAATCTCGGCATCGGTACCGTCCCCGCCGAAACCACAGGGATCGGGTTCGACTTTCGTGTTGTGGGTAGTGGACGGAGTCAGCTTGACCCCGGCCCTCGCGACGGCGACCGGGCCCGACCCGACAGTGATCTCGGGTCCGCCGACCGATGGGGCGGCCGAACCACTTCTCGAGGTCGGTGCGGCTGGTGACGGAACACAGCTGACCGTCCGACTGAACCATGACATCGGCTCGACTCCGGCCCTTCATGTTGAACGAATGCGCGGCCTCGAGCCGACACGATCCGTCGACCGGCACGAACTCGCTCTCAAGGGTGGTGACCTCGATGGTGTTCGTCGGTGTCGTCCTGGCGACCGTACCCGTCGCTCCGCAGGGGTCGATCATGGCGATCGGGCTGGGAGCGACGAGGCGACGAGAGTCGCGGTCGTCGAACAACTCGGCCCCGCCGGTCAAGGCCCGTGTTGGTACCCCGTACGGGATTTGAACCCGTGCTACCACCTTGAGAGGGTGGCGTCCTAGGCCGCTAGACGAACGGGGCGTGTTCAACCGCCGAGGCGGTCTGCGACCGGCTGAGTGTAGCCCCGGCTCGGGAGCGGCCCAACGCGAATCCCGGCGTCATCCCCGCACCGCCGACGTCGCCGGCGATCTCCGCGGCGTGTCAACCCGGGTTGACGCGCCTGCGCCGCTGTCAACCAGCGTTGACGCGTCTCTCAATCTCGGTCGCGAGAGGCGCGCCCGGAAGAACGAAACGCGGAAACGACACCCGCGGGGTGCCGTTTCACAGAGCTCGGGGAGGAGGACTTGAACCCCCAATGACTGGACCAGAACCAGTTGTGTTACCGATTACACCATCCCCGAAGGACCTCTCCAGCGTAGTCGACTCAGCCGACGCTTCCGAGCCAGTTGTCGACCCGGCGATACCCGAGGATCCGGCCGAGCGACACTGCCACCGTCTCCCGCACGAGCTGTCGGATCGACGCGCCGCCATCGGTCGACGACACGGCGGCGTCGAGCCCGACCTCATCGGCGATCTGACGAAGTCGAAGGGCGTGATAGGGATCGCTGACCAGAACCACCGAGTCCAGCTCCCGATCGGCGAGCACCCGCGCCGTCGCGGCCAGCTGTTCCCAACTCGATGCGCCGTCGGTGACGACCAGCAGATCCTCCTCGGGAATTCCCGCGAAACGCAGATACCGGAATCCGGCGAATCCCTCCGTCACTCGGTCACCGGGCTGGTTGGAACCGGTGGTGACGACCATCGGAGCCACCCCCGCGTCCCACAGCTCGAACGCCTGGTCGAGGCGCCGGGCCAGCACCGGAGAGGGCTCTCCGTCGTACTGGGCGGCACCGAGCACGACGATCGCGTCGGCCGGCGCACGATCGTCCTCACCCGACGCGGCGAGAACCTGGACGAAGGTCAACCCGACATATCCGCCGAAAAGAACGGCACCGATGGCGACAAGACGGCGCACGCGGCGAGGGGACAGCCGGCGGGGCCATCCGAGCCGCATCGGTCAGCCGTCGATCCTGGCTCTGGCCGCGGCGATGCGGGCGAGACAACGCTCGCGGCCGAGGTGGGTCATCGCCTCCCACAGGGGAATGCCGGCGCCGCGGCCGGTGAGCGCGACCCGAAGGGGGGCCTGCGACATGACCCGAACACCGAGTTCCTCGGACAGGGCTGTGCCGATTCCCATGACCGTCGCCTCGAGCCGATCCCGGTCGGTGAAGTCGTCGTCGGCCAGCGCGGCCGCGATCTCGTCGAGAACCCGCCCGGCAGCACGGCCCTTGATGATCGCCTTCTTCCAGCTCGACTCGTCGTACTCGTCGATCGAGTCGACAAAGAGCCAGTCGAGCCAGGCGGGAGCCTCGGCGAGGGTCGAGATCCGCTGCTGGACCTCCTCGGCGAGGGCGAGGGCGACGACCGGGTCGTAGTTCTCCGCCGGCCAGGGTGCGTCAGCCGCCGTGAACCAGGGCGCGGCGGCTTCGACGAATGCCATCGGTGTCATCGCCTTGATGTACTCGGCGTTGATGTGGTCGAGTTTCTTCGAATCGAAGAAGGCCGGCGACTTGTTGACCGCCTCCAGCGAGAACAGCTCGATGATCTCCTCGATCGGGCGGATCTCGACACCGTCGGGAGGCCCCCAGCCGAGCAACGCCAACGCGTTCACCATGGCATCAGGGAGATACCCACGAACCATGTAGTCGCCGAGCGCGACATCGTCGCGGCGTTTCGAGAGCTTCTTACGAGCCTCGTTGACCAGCAGCGGAAGGTGAGCGTAGACCGGCGACGCCCCGTACCCGAGCGCGTCCCACAGCAGCTTCACCTTCGGCACGGTGTTGAGAAGATCCTCACCCCGTATGACGTGGGTGATGCCCATGTCGTGATCGTCGACGACGTTCGCGATGAGAAAGACCGGTGAGCCGTCGCCGCGACGGATCACGAAGTCCTCGATGGTGTCGTGGGCGACCTCGACTCGCCCCCGCACGACATCCTCGAACACCGTCGTCCCCTCGTCGGGGACCCGGAACCGCACGACGACGCCCGGTCCGTCGGCAACGCCGCGGTCCCGCGACCAGCCGTGGTAGCCGGCCGGAAGACCTGCCTCGGTCGCCCGCTGCTCGATCTCCTCACGACTCAGATCACAGAAGTAGGCCCGACCTTCGGCCACCAGGCGCTCGACCGCGGCCGTGTGGGCCTCACGCCGTTCGGACTGGAACAGGGGCCCCTCGTCCCAGTCGAGCCCGAGCCAACGCAACGGCTCGAGAATTGCCTCGACGTACTCCTCGGTCGTCTTGGCCGCGTCGGTGTCTTCGACCCTCAAGATGAACTCACCGCCCGTGTGGCGAGCGAAGAGACAGTTGAACAGCGCCGAACGGGCACTGCCGACGTGAAGGAATCCGGTCGGTGCCGGCGCGAAACGAACCCTCGGAGATGTCACGCCCCGGAGGTTATCCATGGCGACCCCACCGCCCCCTGCGAGCCGCATAGTGTCGGACCGTGTACCACGGCAGCCTCCCGCCCGCGGGCTACTACCCGGATCCCGACGAGACCGGTCGGCAACGCTGGTGGGACGGCCACGATTGGGCCACCTCGCCCGCCGGCACGGTCCGCACCGCGCCGCCCCCGATCGAGGCCCGGCCGGTCGCCACCACCAACCAGTACGCGATGGCCTCGCTCGTGCTGTCTCTGGCGTGGATCTTCTTCCTCGGCTCGCTGCTCGGTGTCGTCCTCGGCCATGTGGCGATGGCCCAGATCCGGGCATCCGACGGCGACGAGGTCGGCCGAGGCAGCGCCATGATCGGCCTGATAGTCGGCTACATCGGCCTCGCCTGCGGCCTCTTGCTGCTCCTGATCCTCGCCGCGTAGCCGCCGCCCGATCAGAGGCTCAACGGAGCCTTCCAATCGGCCTGACACGCCGCGGTCACCTCGTCGAGCGACAGCCGCAACGTGGCCTCCGGCACCAGATATGCGATCTCACGAGCCGCGAAGTAGTGGATGGTCGAATGGTGCACCTCGTCGAACAGCTCCCGTCGGCGGGTGACGAGCTCGTCGGGAGCGGTACCGAGATAACCGAAGAGGGTGAGGGCGACCCGCAGGTCCTCGGCCATCGGACCCCGTCCGTAGAGCGAGGCCCGACGCAGGGCCACCGCACTCGCACCGACGAGCGCATCGTCGGCGTGTTCCCCGGCGGTCAGCACCAGATCGTCGCGCATGTCGGCGGCGAGCTTGAGAATGTAGCCCTGGTCGGGACCCTGATTGCCGAGCGCCGCCCCGGCCGGATGGGCGGTGCCCACCACCTCGCCAGGTCGATCGGCCCGCCAACCGCCCGACCGCCGCGGTGGCGACGTGTAAGCCTTCGACTGGTTGACGCGACCGGGAACGTACGCAGGAGCCGACATGTCGGCAGCGTAGCCAGCCTCAGTCGCACACCGAGGGTTCGCCGTCGCCCACGAGGATCCCGTCGATACCGACGTGACCGCCCACGTACCGCTTTTGATCTCCGCCAGCACCTGCAACGAGAGGCCGAACGCCGCGGGTTCCGTGCCGCCGTCGAGCAGCACCGTCGGATGTACGGTCACCGTCACCACACCGGCGCCCGCCGCGTCGGGACTGTCGGTGATCTCGGCTCCCCCGTGGAGCATGACGACGGTGTGGTCGGCCGCGGCCTCGGCACACGAGATCGCCGCCACCGCGTAGCGGTCACACCCCAAGGTGATCTCCGGTCTGGTGGCGGCCGGGTCACGCGACCAGTCGCACGGCACCAGCGAGACGACACCGACGGTCGGTCCCTCGACCTCGACGAACGCCCGGCGTAGGCCGTCGCCGGGTCCGGCCCCACCCCACCCCGACCAGGGCCGACGCATGGATATGGGCCCGCGTGGCGCGGGCGCCGACCGGACCGTGGTCCCAGCGGAAGATGAGCTCCTTGTCGATCGGTGGAGGACCGATCTCGTCGGCATCGGCGATCACCGTCTCGAATTTGGCGAAGGTCAGATCTGGGGCCGACAGCACCTCGATGACCGCGGCCGACGGTTGTTGCTGCGCCATCGAACCGATCATCTGCACGTCGCCCACGAACCCGAGGGTGATCGGCCGAGGTGGTGGAACCCACAGCGTGGTAACACAGTCGAATGCGATCCATCCAGGTGATCGGTCCGACCCGAGCCGAGGTCGATGGCGTCGAACTGCCCCTGCGGGCGATGGAGCGCGCGCTGCTCGCCGCGCTCGCCGTCGATCATCCCCGGGCGGTCGACCGCGACCTCCTCGTCGCGCGGCTCTGGCCGACATCGCCGCCCTCAACCGCCCGCAAGTCACTGCAGAACCACGTCGCCCGCATCCGCAAGACGCTGGGTTCCGACACGATCCGGACCACCGCCGACGGCTACGTCCTCGGACCCGACACGGAACTCGACATCCCCTTCGACAAGGGGTCCACCGGTCACCCGGCCGCCGGCGTGCCGTTCGCCGATCTGTCCGGCGCCGCACCCGGCGTGGACGGCGCCCGACGCCACGCCATCGCCGCTCGCACCACGGCGCGTTTGGCGATCGCCGAGAGCATCGCCCCGGATCAACGAACCGAGATGCTGGAGCTGACGGTCGAGGAGGACCCCTACGCGGAAACCGCCTGGATTCGGCTGGCCGAGGTCTACCGGGAGACGAACCGACGCCGCGACGCCGCGCAGACCTTCGCCCGGGCCCGCCGAACGCTCAGCGGAGGCGGACTCCCATCGAGCGACCAGCTCGCCGATGCCGAGCGTCGACTCCTGGCCAACAACCGGTCGATCGCGGGGCCCTCCCCCGGTGTCGACCAACGGACGATCGCACCCTCGCAGACCGCCACCTGCGACCAGGTCGTCGCGGCCTTCGACACCCACACCAGCGCGGTCGTGCTTCACGGGCCCGCAGGAATCGGCAAGACCACGATCATCGACCTGGCCGCTCTCCAACTGGCCGCGCGCGACACCAGAGTGGTGGCCACCCACTGCGAGCCGCATCCCATTCTCCCCCTCGAACCCATCGTCAGCATCGTCGAACAGCTGCTGGAGCGCGAGCCCACGGTGATCGACCACCTCCGCGATCCGGCTGCGTTGGCCATTCTCAGCCCGGCCGTCGCCGCCGCGCTGGGCGGGACCAAGGCGCTGGTCGATCCGGAGCGACGCCGACTCGAATCGGCGGTCGTCGAACTCATCGGTCACGAAATGTTCGAACCTATGGTGATCGTGATCGACGACCTCCACTGGTCCACCGCTTCGGTCCGAGCCATGCTCGGCGGGTCCCTCGATGCGGCGGGACGACCCGGCCGGCTCGGACTACTCGCGACATGGCTCGGCACCCGACCGACACTCCGCCTCGGCGACGCGCCGCTGCAACACCTCGCGATCGAAGGCCTCGCCGCTGACGAAGTGGAGGCGGCCGTCGCTCCTCTCGTCGATGACGCTGACCTGTTGCACCAGTTCGCCACACAGCTCTTCGATGCGACGGGTGGCAACCCGCTCTTCGTGCGCGAGATGGCACGGTCCCTGGCCGCCGACGGGGCGGTGACCTCCGAATCGCTCGAGCGCGCCGACGCGATGCCGCCAACGGTCTCCGCTCTGCTCGATGCCCGCGTGGCGGCTCTCTCGGCGGCCGCGACCGACACGGTCAACGCGGCCGCCGTCCTGGGTCGCCGCCAGCGGCTCGAGGACCTCACCAGCATGGCCCCCGACGGCGACATCGATGCGGCGGTCGAAGCCGGCATCCTCCGCCGCCTCGACGAGCACACGGCCGAGTTCGACCACGACCTCTTGCGCGTGGCCGTACTCGACACCCTCGGCGCGGCTCGCCGTATCGAGTTGCACGACCACGCGAGCCGCGCGATCGAACGATCGTCGTCGAGCGGCACCCGCGTCGTCGAATTGGCCCACCACGCCGTCGAGGCCGGGCCGCTCGATCCGCTCGGGGCCGCCCACTACGCGCAGCTGGCTGCGGAGATCCATGCCGATGCCGCCAACTACGACGCCGCCGCCGACGTGCTCCGCCGCGCCGCTGACGCCCTCGACGCAGTCGACCAGTGGCCACGGCGACGGATCGAGCTCCGGATCCGACAAGGGGCCGCCGAACTCCGCTCGGGGGATGTCAACGCTCGATCGACCCTCGAGACCGCGGTAGCCGACGCGTCCACCATCGACGACGTCAACCTCCACGCCGAAGCCACGATCGAGCTGTGTCGACTCGGCCCCACGTCGGAGGCCGGTGTGGTCGACGAAGCAGCCAGAGCCGCGATCGAACACGCACTGGACGCCGTCACCGACCCCGGACTCCGAGCGAGGGTCGGCGGTGCTGCCACCATGGTCTACTCGATGGCCGGTAACCCCGACCACTGCCGCACGCTGCTCACCGGGGCGCTCCGAGACGCTCGCGCCGACGGCCGGCCCGAGATCCTCGGCTTCGTGATGCCGTTCAGCTACATGACCCTCGGTCGGCCGGATGACCTCACCGAACGCGACACGATCGCCGAGCAGTTGGGTGAGATCGGCCGATCGCTGCGACGGCCCGACATCGAATGGGAGGCCGCCCAGATCCACTTCAGCAACGCGCTCCAGCGTGGCGACCCGTCCGTCCGACTGGAGTTGGCGCGTCTCGAACAGCTCGCGGAGATGATCCGGGAACGCACACGGGACTGGGAGATGTGTTACCTGCGCGCCGCGGTCCAACAACTCGACGGCGACCTCGACGCGAGCGAGGCCACGATCACAGCATCGCTCGACTTCACGGACTCCGTCGCGACATCACGGGTCTTCGCCGCCTACGGCCTGCAGATCCTCGCCCTGCGACTGGTCGCGGGCCGTCTCGGCGAGATGCTCGATGCCGTCGACACGCTCGTCGTCGAGCAGCCCGCCATCGGCGCGTGGGCCGCGGCACAGGCCGCCACCACGATCGCCGCCGACCGACCCGATGAATCCCGCGCCGCCTTCGACCGCGCCACCGCCGACGACCTGGCCCGTCTCGACCGGGACTTCTCCTACTCGGCGGCCCTGTTCTGTCTGGGACGGGCGGCCGCCGATCTCAACGATGCCGAGCGGGCTGCCGTCATCTTGCCCCACATCGAGCCGCTGGCCTATCGCTGGTCGTGGGGCGGCACCACCACGCTCGGACCGATGGGCGAGGTCGTCGCCGACTGTCTCGACACCGCCGGGCGTCACGACGAGGCCCGCTCGATTCGGACAGTGACCGTATCGGTCGCGAACACACTGGGCGCGCCCCTCTACGCCGACCGGCTCGGATCAGCCTCGTAGCGCGTGCAGCGCCACGATCTGGTCGGGCATGATGCCGCAGCACCCTCCGATGATCTCCGCCCCTGCGTCGAGCCATGCCTCGACGAATCGGGTGTATCCGCCGCCCATCAGGTCGGCGCGGCGATCGAGAAGGGATTCGTTCGCCGCATACCCCTCGGGCCGCTCCTCCAAGGCGTTCGCGTAGACTCCCACCGCGATCGATGAAGGAAGTGTCGCTCGCGCCTCCACCACCGCCGCCGCCATGGCCTCGGGCCTCGAACAGTTGAAGAGCATCGCCTCGGCCCCGACCTCGATCGCCACCGCGGCCGCCTCGGCGACCGATTCGCCCGATCGCAGACAGGCCCGGCCCGATGACGAGTCGTCCGCGATCGTGAAACCGAGCCACAGTGGCTTCGCATGGGTCGACGCGGCCGACGCACTTGCGCGCGCCTCGGCGATGATCGACTGGGTCTCGGCCAGGAACACGTCGACATGGGGCGCCAACGCATCGACGATCCGACGCAGCATGGCCGGAGCGGCCCCGGCGTCGAAGTCGTCGGGTTCATAGCTGCCGAACAGCGGCGGCAACGACCCGGCAACCCGCACCGGACGAGCGACGGCATCGGCGGCGCCACGAGCGAGCCGACCGGCGAGATCGACGAGCTCCTCGACGCGTTCGTCGAATCGATCGACGCCCAGATGGTAAGGGACGACGGCATAGTTGCTCGTCGTGATCACGTCGGCTCCGGCGTCGACGAACTCCGAGTGGGCGGCCGCAACCTGGTCGGGGGCCTCCATGAGCGCCTTCGCCGACCACTCCGGTTGGCGAAACGGCGCGCCGCGGGCGTGGAGCAGTTTGCCCATCCCACCATCGAGCAAGGTGAAGCTCGACAACGACGACTCAGCTCGTGTGGAGGAGCCCGAACACCAAAGAATCGACGAGGGCCTGCCACGCCGCCTCGATGATGTTCTCCGAGACGCCGATCGTCGACCAGGTGCGCTTCCCGTCGGTCGAGTCGAGCAGGACCCGGGTGACCGCGCCGGTGCCCTGCTCGGTGTTGAGCACCCGAACCTTGAAGTCGATGAGGCTGACTCGATCGAGCGCTGGATACCGGCCGTTGAGCGCCGCCCGAACCGCGGCGTCGAGGGCGTTGACCGGGCCGTTGCCCTCCCCCACCGCGATCTTGCGGTCATCGCCGATCCACAGCTTCACCGTCGCTTGCGTGTCGACGTCGACCGCCACGTCGTTCCACAAGCGGGCCCCCGTTCCGGACCGATGGGCCATGTCCACCGAGAACGACTCCAACCTGAAGTAGGGCTGATCCCACCCGGCGGCGCCGCGCATGAGGAGCTCAAGCGACGCGTCGGCCGCCTCGAAGTGGTACCCCTCGTGCTCGAGCTTCTTGAGCGTGTCGATGATGTCGCCGAGGACCTTGCCGTCGAGCTCGAGGCCGAGGTCGTGGGCCTTCATCTCGAGCGTGGACCGACCGGCCATCTCCGAAACGAGCACCCGGGTGCCGTTCCCCACCAGCTCGGGAGCGACGTGTTCGTAGGCGTCGGAACGACGACTCAGCGCGCTCGTGTGCAGGCCGGCCTTGTGGGCGAACGCGGTGGCGCCCACGTAGGGCTGCTGGGGGTCGGGCGTGAAGTTGACCAACTCGGCGACATGGTGGGCCACCGCGGTAAGTTGTTCGAGACGGCCCGCGGGCAGGCAGCGGATCCCCATCTTGAGCTCGAGATTGGCCATGATCGGCACGAGATCGCAGTTGCCGACCCGTTCGCCGTAGCCGTTTATCGTGCCCTGCACCTGGGTGGCGCCGGCCCGAACCGCGGCGAGGGCGTTGGCCACCCCACAACCGGTGTCGTTGTGGAGATGGATCCCCACCGCGCAGTCGACATGGGCGACCACGGTCCGAACGGCCGACTCGACATCGGGGGGAAGCGATCCCCCGTTGGTGTCGCAGAGCACGACCGCTTCGGCACCGGCCATCGCCGCGCTCTCGAGCACCCGAAGCGAGAACTCGGGATTGCGCTTGTAGCCGTCGAAGAAGTGTTCCGCGTCGAAGAATACCCGCTTGCCCTGGGCGACGAGGTACTCGACGGAATCGGTCACCATCGCGACGCCCTCGTCGAGCGTGGTCTTGAGCGCCTCGGTGACGTGGTAGTCCCAACACTTTCCGACGATGCAGACGACGCCGGTCTCCGCGGCCACGAGGTTCGCGAGCGTCTGATCGGCGTCGACCTTGCCCTTCGGGCGGCGGGTCGACCCGAAGGCGACGAACTCGCTGGTGGTCAACTTCAGCTCGGTCTTGGCCCGACGGAAGAACTCGTCATCTTTCGGGTTGGCGCCCGGCCATCCGCCCTCGATGTAGCCGACACCGAGTCGGTCGAGTTGCTCGGCGATCCGCAACTTGTCGTCGACCGTCAGCGAGATGCCTTCCAACTGCGAACCGTCGCGCAGTGTCGTGTCGTAGATCTCGACGGATGCCGGCCATGACGGGTCGTGGGCTGCCGAGCGGTCGATGGTGACCTCGTCGGCCTCGCCGGACGCGCTCATCGGGCCAACTCGTTCCACGAGCGGTACTTCGGGTTTCTCCCCCGGACGACGTCGGCGTAGGCATCGGCGATGGCTTTGGTGCGTGGCCCCGGGCACTCGATGTCGCGGTCGTCGACGGAGTTGACCGCACTCACCTCCGCCGCCGTCCCGACGACGAACATCTCGTCGGCGGTGTAGAGATCGCTGCGGGCCATGTCGCCGACCACGACCTCGTAGCCGAGGTCGGCGGCGATCGCCATGACCGTGTGCTGGGTGATCCCCGGCAACGCCCCCGACGACGTCGGTGGGGTGACGAGTCTGTCGCCCATGCCGACGAAGACGTTCTCCCCGGAGCACTCGCTGACCAGGCCCGCGCTGTTGAGCATGATCGCCTCGTCGTAACCGGCCCGGATCGCTTCCATCTTCGCCAGCGTCGAGTTGGCGTAGTTGCCGGTCGTCTTCGACGCGGGCGGCATGATGTTGTGATCGTGACGGGTCCACGAAGAGATCTTGAGCCGCACGCCTTTCGTGACCGCGTCGTCGCCGAGATAGGCACCCCACGGCCAGGCCGCGATCGAGACGTCGGTCGTGCACTCCGAGGTCGCCAGCCCCATCTCGCCATAGCCGTAGTAGGCGATCGGCCGCAGGTAGCAGGCGTCGAGCCCGCTGTCGGCCACCACCTGCTTGCAGGCCTCGACGATCTCGCCGACCGAGTAGGGCATCGGCATGTCGAGGATCTTCGCGGAGTTGTGGAGCCGCTCGATGTGGTCGGTCAGACGGAAGATGGCCGGACCATCGTCGGTCTCGTAGGCCCGGATGCCCTCGAACACACCGGTGCCGTAGTGCAGCGTGTGGGTGAGCACATGGATCTTCGCGTCCTCCCACGGCACCATCTCGCCGTTCATCCAGATGTGGGGCGTCGGTGTGATCGGCATGTGTGTCTCGCTTCTTTCTGAGAGTTTGCGGCCGGTTCCGCCCTACAGGCGACCGGCGATCAGGTCGCCGATCTCCGAGGTCGAACCGGGGAGCGAGTCCGGGTTGGCACAGGCCGCGCGGATGCGGTCGGCCGCCTCGGACTCGCCGAGATGATCGAGCATGAGTGCTCCCGACAATACGGCAGCGGTGGGGTTGGCCCTGCCGGTTCCGACGATGTCGGGTGCGGAGCCGTGGACCGGTTCGAACATCGACACCTGTCCGGGGTGCAGGTTGGCGGAGCTCGCGAACCCGATACCGCCGCTCACCGCGCCACCGAGATCGGTCAGGATGTCACCGAACAGGTTGTCGGTGACGATCACGTCGTAGCGCTGAGGGTCGTCGACGAAGTAGATGCACGCGGCGTCGACATGGTTGTACGCGGTGTCGACCTCGGGGTACTCCTCGGCAACCTCGTGGAACGCCCGTTCCCAGAGATCACCGGCAAAGGTGAGCACGTTCGTCTTGTGGACCAACGTCAGGTGCCGGCGTCTCGTCATGGCGAGCTCGAATGCGTACCGAACGCAGCGCTCGACCCCGTGCCGGGTGTTGACCGAACCCTGGGTCGCGATCTCCTGCGGCGTGTTCTTGCGAAGAAAACCGCCCTCGCCCGCGTAGGTCCCCTCGGTGTTCTCCCGAATGACGACGAACTCGTGGGAAGAACCCACGAAAGGGCGCTGGTTGATGTAGAGATCGAGGTCGAACCGCATCTTGAGCAGGAGTCCCCGTTCGATGAGGCCGGGGGGGACGTCGGGGGTGCCGACCGCGCCGAGATACAGCGCGTCGAGCGTGCGCCATTCGTCGACGACCTCGTCGGGCAGGACGACCCCGTCGCGCAGGTACCGGGCGCCGCCCAGGTCGTAGTCGGTCGTCTCCAGCTCGACTCCGGCCGCGGCGATGACCTTCAACCCCTCGGCGATCACCTCGGGACCGATTCCGTCGCCACCGACGACGCCGACTCTGTGTGTCATGTCTGTTGCTCGCTTGCTGCTCGAACGGGAAATGAAAAACCGCCCACCGAAGTGGACGGTCAGAAGCGCACGTCGACTCGACGTGCGCTACGAAATCTCGATGATCGACATCTCGGTGATCGACATGGTGATCATGGATCGCACTCTATCGGGGCATCGGCCCGGACCTCAATCAGATGCGAGGATGGGACCGTGCGATGTACCGGCCGAGGCCTTCTGGTCTTGCTCGTCCTGGCGACAGGATGCGCGCCCGACGACGCCCTCGCGCCGCCGCCCTCGCCAACCACGACGGCAACGACACCAACGACCTCGGCGACGACGACGACATCGATCGACGACCAGCCCTGGACCACGGTGCGTCGTTCGTCTCGGCTCGACGTGACCCTCGTCGATGCCGGCGCCGACATCCGTACGCCACTCCGATACGCCGCCACGGTGGCGTCCGATGTCGACTTCGTGATTCGGGACACGCCGAACGGCGCAGCCGCAGGGTCCGGCGACGAAACCACCCGGGAGGTGCAGATCGCCGGCACGGCACGGCCGGCCGGCGACGGAATTCGGCTCGAGCTCGACATCGCTCGAATCACGGTCACCGACGCCGGCGGAGAGACGAGCAGCCGGTCCGATCCCGCGGAATCGATGGCACTGGAACTCTCCCCCGTCGGCGCCGTCACGGTGCTCGCGTCGCCGCCAGCAACCGATCTCCAGATCGCATTCGACATCGCCGACGCGCTGGCGTCGGTCCTCGTTCCTTTTCCCGAAGAGGCAGTCGGAATCGGCGCGATCTGGACGATCGCCGCGGACGGCGACGGCGTCTCGAACACCCCTGTGGCCTACGAGCTTCTGGCGTCGGAAGGTCCGCTCGTCACGTTGCGAGTGGTCCTCGGCAGCCGCGCCGAGGGCGGCGATCACGAGTCGGCGGAGACTCTCGGCGCCTCCCGATCGGGCATCATCACGATCGACACGTCGTCGGGACGCGTCCTCGGCGAGATCCGAACAGTCGAACGCCTCATCCGGATCGACGGACCCGCCGTCTACTCGCTACGTGATCCTCGGCCCCACCGCCTGCGGGTGGAACACCGCTCGACCTTCGGCGGAGCCGACAATGGATCCTTCGTCGTCGAGCTCACCGGCGACGTCCAGGTCAACGACGACGGAAGCCTGACATTCTCCGGCACCAGCGAGCTGACCGCCCAGACCGAACAAGAGATCTGGCCACGATTCGACATCCGCGTGGCGACCGATGGGACGCCAATGACCCCTCGCCTCGAAACCCGGACCGTCCTGAACCGACTTCCGGTCAACGGACTGCCCATCCTCGACCCCCGATCGTTCATCTTCTCCGAGTCGCCCACCGAAGCGGTGACATCGCTGCCGATCGACGATCTCGGCATCAGCCAATGGCGCGGCCAGTTGGTGTGGAACATCACGAATCGAGCCGGCTCCCGACTCACCGTTGAAGCCTCATCGACCGTCGACGAAGAGTTCTTCACCCGTGGTGCCTACAACCGCGTCATGGCCGAGATCAGCGCTCGGTGGACGATCGACCTCTTCGATCCATTCGCCCTTGAGGGATTCGTCCGCTTCGACGGCCAATACTGGTTGGGCGAACGCGAGCCACGCCGCGTTGTCGAGAGCTGGGAGATCGCGTCGAGTTCCGGGATCCCGCCGACGGCGGTAGATTTCACGGATGGCTGACGCACACCAGCTCTCGCAGGCGGCCTACGACCGTCTCAAAGCCGAGCACGACGACCTGACCACCCGAGGCCGGATCGAGATCGCCCGCAAGATCGAAGTCGCCCGCGAGCTCGGCGATCTCTCCGAGAACGGCGACTATCACGCCGCCAAGGAGGAACAGGGCAAGATGGAGGGGCGGATCATGCATCTCGCCCGCGTGCTCCTCGATGCCGAGATCGTCGATTCCGCGACGGGCGGAGATGTCGTCGGACACGGCGCGATCGTGTCGATCGTGTTCGAGGGCGACGACGAGGTGGAGCGGTACCTCGTGGGATCGATCGAGGAGCAGCGAGACGATGTCCACGTCGTCTCGCCCGGGTCACCGATGGGCGCCGCCCTTCTCGGCGCCGCCGTCGGCGACAGCGTCGAATACGAAGCCCCGACCGGTGCGACGCTCAAGGTGAACGTGGTCGAGATCGAATAGTGCCGGAGTCGACCCACCCGCTCGGGTTCGAGCCGGCCGCACCACACATCGGCCGGCCCTCGCTGCCCCCCGGGCGCGCGGTCGGGCTCCCCGGCCGCGGAACCACCTTCGTCCGAGAGGTCGCGGGCCCGCAGCCGGACGCCCCCGTCGTCATGTTGCTCCACGGCTGGACGGTCACCGCCGCGCTCAACTGGTTCCGGGTCTACGACCCGTTGGCCGAGTTCTCGCGTGTCGTCAGCCTCGACCATCGCGGTCACGGTCGAGGAATTCGCAGCCTTCGACCGTTCCGGCTCGAAGACGCGGCCGACGACGCCGTCGCCTTGGCCGACGTGCTCGGAATCGATCGCTTCGTCGTCGCGGGCTACTCGATGGGGGGACCGATCGCCCAACTCGTGTGGCGACGTCACCCCGAACGGGTCTCCGGGCTCGTCCTGTGCGCGACCTTCGCCCGGTCGTGGATTCGCCGCAACGAACGGGTGGTCATGCGGGGTGCCCGACGGATCGGCCGGGCCAGCCGTCTGCTGCCTCGGCGTCGCCAGGTCGACATGTTCACGCGGGTGATGACGGCCGGCGGCAGCAACCCCAACGAGCGCCCGCCCTGGTTCGTCTCCGAGGTCCGCTCGGGGTCCGTCCCGATGATGTTGGAGGCCGGTGGAGCGATCGTCGACTTCGACAGCCGCTCCTGGCTGTCCACGGTCGACGTGCCGGTGGGGATCTTCATCACCGAACACGACACGATCGTCTCTCCCGATCGCCAGCACCGGCTGGCCGCGCTGCTTCCCGAAGCCGAGCTCCGTTTCGCGCCGATCGATCACGACGGATGCGTGACGCGACCGTCCGACTTCGTTCCCGGCTTCATCGACCTCGTCCGTCACACCATCGCCACTTCGGTCCCGAGCGCTCACGTTCTCGACCGAGACGGCTGACATCGAGGTGGAACGCACCGTGCCCGCATTCGACGAGGAGCGACGGGCGCTCATCGACCGGTTGACCGCCCCGGACGGGATCTTTCCGGTCGAGGAAGCCGACGTCCGGGGCCACCGCGTGCCGGTGCTGGTCAACCGGAGGCGATCCCTTCGGGAGATGGTGGCCGGGTCGGCGGCCCACGGCGACGCCGAGTTCCTCGTGCTCGACGAACGCCGGATCACCCATTCCGAGTTCGTCGATCTCGTGGCCGCGCACGCCGCGGCGCTGACCGAAGATCACGAGATCACCAAGGGCGACCGGGCCGCGATCCTCGCCGCCAACTCGCCGGACTGGGTGATCGCCTACTTCGCACTCGTCTCGCTCGGTGCGGTGGTGTGTCTCTACAACGGCTGGTGGACCGCCGACGAGATCCGCCACGCGACCGAGCTCACCACACCCCGACTCATCCTCGGCGATGCCAAACGCCTCGAGCGAGTGCCCGGCGGATCGACGCCACCGAACGTCGACATGATCGCCGACCGCGACCGGCTCCAGCGCGACGCGGGCCGGCATCGGCTTCCCGATGTTCCGCTCGACGAGGACGACCCCTGCTCCATCTTCTTCACCAGCGGCACCACCGGCCGGGCGAAAGGTGCCGTCGTGAGCCACCGCGGGCTCATCGGGTTCGTCGATGTGCAGATGCTCAACGGCGCGCTCAAGTTCATGATCGCCTCGGCCCGCAACGAGGCCGCGGGGCGGCCGGCGCCCGAACGGCCGAGGGTCGAACCCCGCGTGCTGATGACCTCGCCGCTGTTCCACGTGTCGGGATTGTCGGGCTCAACCCTCATCAACATGTCGGTCGGCGGCACCCTCGTCTTCCGGGAGGGTCGATTCGATCCCGAGGAGTGCTTCGCCCTCATCGAGAAGGAGCGCATCACCGCCTGGACGCTCATCGGGGCGATGGGGCCCCGGGTCGTCGAACACGACCGACTCGGCGACTACGACCTCTCCTCTCTCACGAACGTCGGCTTCGGAGGTGCGCCGGCAAGCCCCGATCTGCAGCGGCGCGTGCGCGAGACGTTTCCCAACGC
Source organism: Actinomycetes bacterium (assembly GCA_024276495.1). Lineage (GTDB taxonomy): Bacteria > Actinomycetota > Acidimicrobiia > Acidimicrobiales > Aldehydirespiratoraceae > JAJRXC01. The sequence goes on along the minus strand of JAJRXC010000107.1, from coordinate 190,715 downwards.
GACGGCCAACGTCGCCATCGGCTACGGATCCTCCGAGTCGGTCGGGGTGATCGCCTCCCACGGCGGCGCCGACTACGAGGCCAACCCCACCGCGACCGGCCATGTGCTCCCGACGATGCAGGTGGAGATCCGCGACGAGCTCGGTCGCCGGGTCGATGCCGGTGTCGACGGTCGGATCTGTGTGCGATCGGCGTACACCATGCTCGGCTACTGGAACAACGACGCCGCGACGGCCGAGGCGATCGACGACGACTTCTGGCTCGACACGGGCGACATCGGCCGGCTCGACGACGGCGTGTTGTACATCGACAGCCGGGCCCGCGACATGATCCTCGTCAACGGCGAGAACGTCTATCCGGTCGAGATCGAGTACCGCCTCGACGCGCATCCCGGTGTCGCGGAGTGCGCGGTCTACGGACTCGACGATTCCCGAACCGGGCAGGCAGTCGGTGCCACGGTCGTCGCGTCGCCGGGGGCCACGCTCGATCCCGACGAGCTGCGCTCATGGGCGGCGACCACCCTCGCGGGCTTCAAGGTGCCGACCCGGTGGGACATCCGGGCCGAGCCGCTTCCGCGCAACGCGGCCGGCAAGGTCGTCAAGGGCGCGCTCACCGGAGAACGGGAGCTCTCCGGGCTCGACGAGTGAACCCGTTCAGCCCGAGATCGCGTCGACGATGAAGTAGACGACGATGACGACGACGAGAACCGAGAGGGCCCGTAGGAACAGCATCGAGCCCGGACCGAGCTCGGGTTCGTCGTCGGTGTGCCGATCGGGATTCTCGGGTCGTTCCACCGCCGTGAAGCTAGTGGCCCCGGAGCTCCGCGGGAACGAGCGACTCGCGCCCGCTTCGGCATCGTGGTCGCTCAGGCGAGACCGGCCGCGGCCGCGATCTCGCCCGCCGCGAGCACCACGGCCGGGCCGAGGTCCGGTCCCGGGGTCCGAGAGAGCCGTTCGATGGGGCCACTCACGCTGACGGCCGCGACGATGTTGCCCTCGGAGTCGGCCACCGGGGCGCTGACGGACGCCACCCCCGCCTCGCGTTCCTCGACGGAGACGACCCAGCCGTCGGGACCGATCTCGCCGTTGAGGACGCGACCCCCCGAACCCCGCTCGAGCGGGAGCAGCGCGCCGGTGGCGACGATCGTGCGCAGGCCATGGGGCGACTAGAGCGAGGCCACACACACCCGCCGGTTTCCGTCGCGCACATAGAGCTGGGCGGACTCGCCGGTGGCGTCGCGCAATCCGGCCAGGGCGGCCGCGCCGGCCTCGGCGATCGGCCAACCCCGCGCCGCGGCCTGTCCCAGGGTGAGAGCCCGGGGCCCGAGCATGAAGCGGCCCTCGCGGTCACGACGGAGCAGGCCGTGAATCTCGAGCGCAGCCGCCAACCGGTGGGCGGTCGCCCGGGTGAGACCGGTCGTCTCGACCAGGTCGGCCAGGGACCGGGGGCCGGCCTCGACCGCGGCCAGCACGCCGATGGCCTTGTCGATCACGCCGACACCGCTTATCGTGGGTTCCACACTTCAGAACATACATCTCAACATGTGAGATTTCCAGAGCCGCCCGCCCGCTCCCCCGGACAGAGAAAGCGACGACAACGAACATGGCGCCGAAAACGCTCAGCGAGAAGATCTGGGACCGCCACCTGGTGACCGCGGGGATCGAGGGTGCATCCGACCTGCTCTACATCGACCTCCACCTCATCCACGAGGTGACCTCCCCCCAGGCCTTCGACGGACTTCGGATCAGCGGTCGACGGGTGCGCCGCCCCGACCTCACCGTGGCGACCGAGGACCACAACGTCCCCACCGAGAACATCGATCAGCCGATCGCCGACGAGGTGAGCCGCAAACAGATCGAGACGCTGAGAGCCAACGCCGCCGAGTTCGGCGTGACCAACTACCCGATGGGCCACCCGAAACAAGGGGTCGTGCACGTGATCGGACCGGAACAAGGGCTCACCCAGCCGGGGATGACGATCGTGTGCGGCGACTCGCACACCGCCACCCACGGCGCCTTCGGTTCGATCGCGTTCGGCATCGGAACCAGCGAGGTCGAACACGTGCTCGCCACGCAGACCCTGCCCCAGTCGAAACCGGGCACGATGGCGATCACCGTCGACGGCGAGCTCCCCGAGGGCTCGTCGGCCAAGGACGTGATCCTCGCCATCATCGGCCGGATCGGAACCGGTGGAGGGATCGGCAAGATCATCGAGTACCGCGGCGACGTGATCCGGAACCTCTCCATGGAGGGCCGCATGACCGTCTGCAACATGTCGATCGAAGGAGGCGCGAAGGCAGGCCTCATCGCACCCGACGAGACCACCTTCGCCTATCTCGAAGGTCGTGAACACAGCCCGACCGGAGCCGACTGGGATGGCGCCGTCGCGGACTGGCTCACGCTGCCGACCGACCCGGGGGCCGAGTTCGACGAAGAAGTGGTCCTCGACGGTGCCGACATCCCCGCCCACGTGTCGTGGGGTACGAATCCCGCCCAGGTGATGCCGCTGCACGACGTCATCCCGTCCCCCGACTCCTTCGACGATCCGGGCCTGCGTGACACCGCGGCCCGGGCCCTCGAGTACATGGGGTTGACCGCGAACACGCCGATGCGTGACGTCGCCGTCGACACGGTCTTCATCGGTTCGTGCACGAACAGCCGAATCGAGGATCTCCGAGCCGCCGCCGCCGTCGCCGAAGGTCGTCACGTCAAAGACGGCATGCGCACCCTCGTCGTCCCCGGATCCGCCCAGGTCAAAGCCCAGGCCGAAGCCGAAGGGCTGCCCGAGATCTTCCGCGCCGCGGGCTTCGACTGGCGCGAACCCGGTTGCTCGATGTGTCTCGCCATGAACCCCGACAAGCTGCAACCCGGCGAACGGGCCGCCAGCACCTCGAACCGGAACTTCGAAGGCCGCCAGGGCCGCGGCGGACGCACCCACCTCGTGTCCCCCGCCGTCGCCGCCGCCACCGCCATCGCCGGGACCTTCGCCACCCCGGCCGACCTGGATTGAGAGCACCCACCATGAAAGCTGTACACATCGTCACCGGCACCGCGGTCCCGCTGGACCGGACCGACGTCGACACCGACCAGATCATCCCGTCCGACTGGCTCAAACGGGTCGAACGCACCGGCTTCGAGAAGGGCCTCTTCTCGGAGTGGCGCGACGACCGGGACTTCGTTCTCAACCAGGAGCAGTACGCCGGAGCCAACATCTTGATCGGCGGACTCAACTTCGGCACCGGGTCGTCCCGCGAGCACGCCGTGTGGGCCATCCAGCAGTACGGATTCGATGCCGTGATCTCTCCCCGCTTCGCCGACATCTTCCGCAACAACTGCACGAAGAACGGGCTCGTTCCCGTCACCGTCGACGCGGACTTCAACGCGGCGCTGATGACCGCGGTTCGCCAGGACCCCGATCTCGAGATCACGATCGATGTCGCCCAACTGACCGTCGAAGCCCCCGCCGCCGGGCTCGAGACGACGTTTCCCCTCGACGCGTCGACCCAAGAGCGGTTCCTCGAAGGACTCGACGACATCGGCCTCACCTTGCGCCTCACCGCGGACATCGACGACTACGAGACACACCGCAGGCCGTGGCTCCCGGCCACCGGCCCCCGCTGACCAACGAGAAAACCGTCACCGGCCGGGAACCGCACCCCGGTCGCGTGCGTCATATCCGATGATCCGATCCCCTGCGTTCACCGGAGACTCACAATGCGCATTCCCCGATCCCGAAAGCTCCTCAGCGGGCTGACCCTCGTCGCCGTCATCGCCGGCGCCTGCAGCGCCGACCCGTCACCGAGCGACACGACGCCCGGCAACGACGACCGCTCCCGGGCCGGCGGCGACGTCGTGATCGACATCGGCGGCAACGAGGTCGTGCTGACCAGCTCACTGTCGGGATTCGACACCTGCAGCGCCCTGCTCGACCACCTCCGCACCGAGGGGGCCGAACGGGTCGGCCCGTGGGGCTTCGACGACGGCTGGTACGGCGGCGGCCCCTGGCCGGTCGACGCGATCGCCGAGGAGAGCTTCTCGGCCGACGACGCCGATGTCGACACCGCGGCCGCGCCACAGGCATCGATCGCCCAGGGCGGGGCCGACGACGCCACGTCGGCGTTGACCGAGGGCGTCGACTTCTCCGGCACCAACGTGCAGGAGTCCGGCGTCGACGAAGCCGACGTCGTGAAGACCGACGGCGAACGCATCTTCATCGTCGCCAACGGCGAGCTCGTCATCGTCGATGCCGCATCCCGCTCCGTCGTGGGTTCGGTGGCGGTTCCGCAGGGCGACCGGGCCGAGCTGTTCATCGACGGCGACGACGTGTTGCTTGTCAACCAGGGTTGGTACGGCAGCGACGACATCGTGTTCGACGGCGATGTCGACCTCCCCGCCGTCGGTGGCGTCGCGATCGAGAGCTCCGTGATCGCCCCCGGCGGCTTCAGCGGCTCGACCACCACGATCACGCGGATCTCGGTCGACGGCGCCACGCCCCGCATCATCGAGACCCTGGCCGCCGAAGGCGACTACGTGAGCGCCCGAGCGGTCGATGGCATCGCCCGGATCATCGTGCGCTCCAACCCGCAGTACAACTTCCCGTTCGTCTATCCCCAAGGTGAGCGCGGCGAGGACCGGGCCGAGAAGAGCAACCGTGAGGCCCTGCTGGACTCCACCCTCGAGGACTGGCTGCCGGCCTACTCCACCATCGACGCCAACGGCTCGGTCACCGCCGAAGGCCTGCTCGTGCCGTGCGAACAGGTCCACGCCCCCACCGCCTTCGCCGGATTCGGCGTGCTCTCGGTGCTCACCGTCGACGTCGACGGCGACATCGACCCGGGCATGACAACCGCGGTGCTCGCTCCCGGCGACGTCGTGTACGCCTCCCCCGACTCGGTGTACGTCGCGACCACCACCTGGCTCGACCGTGCGCTCTTCGACGAGCTCGATCCCGGCACCGGCCCCGATGAGCTCCAGCAGAACATCACGACGTCGATTCACCGCTTCGACATCGGTTCCGACACCAGCGCGGCGTACACCGCCAGTGGCTCGGTCGCCGGAACGATCCGCGACCGCTTCTCGTTCAGCGAGTTCGACGGCTACCTCCGGGTGGTGACCACCACCGGCGACACCTGGGACCAGTCGTCCGAGTCGTTCCTGCGAGTGCTGCAGGAGATCGACGGAGCGCTCGTCGAGATCGGCTCGGTCGGCGACATGGGCAACGGAGAAGCCGTGCAGTCGGTCCGGTTCCAAGGCGACGTCGGCTATGTCGTCACCTTCCGCCAAGTCGACCCGCTCTACACGGTCGACCTGCGTGACCCGCGAAACCCCGTCGTGCGGGGCGAGCTCAAGATCGCCGGCTTCTCCAGCTACCTCCACCCGATCGGCGACGGGCTCGTGCTCGGAGTCGGCTCCGACGCCGACGAGCAGACCGGCCAGGTCACCGGTTCGAAGGTGTCACTGTTCGACGTGAACGATCTCGACAACCCGCGCGAGGTCGCCACGTGGATCGGCCCCGACTCGTGGAACAACATCGGCTGGGACACCCACGCGTTCTTGTGGTGGGCACCCGAGCGGCTCGCGGTCGTGCCGATGCAGACCTGGGAGAACGGCGAGCAATGGGCCGGCGCCGTCGTGTTGCGGGTCGAGAACGACTCGATCACCGAGGTCGGCCGCATCGACCATTCCGACGAGTCGTCGACCATCGGACAAACCGACTGCTCGGTCGTCACCGAGGACGATCTCCCCTCGGCGAACAGCAACGAGTTCCAGAGCGAGTTCGAGTACATGGTCGCCGAGGAGTACGCCCTCGTGCTCGATTGCGGACCGGGCGAGACCCGCGCCGCGACCGGCTTCGACTGCTTCGTCGAACCGTGGATCGACGACGAAGCCGGCCGGATCGGGTTCGAGGCCGACGACACCCTGGTGCTGTGCTACCCGATCGGCAACGGCATGCCGCAGATCAGCCGTTCCCTCGTGCTCCCCGACGGGGAGCTCTGGACGGTGAGCTCCCCTTGGGGTTGGCTCGGCGGCCAGAACCCGGCCCGGCTGCAGGTCAACGATCTCTCCACCCTCGAACGACTCGACGCCGTGAACCTGTGACGGAACAGTCGGCGGTCACGTCGGGTACCGTTTGTGGGGTCGCCCCCCTGACCGAGGAGCCCCATGTCGGCTTTGTTCACCCGACTCGTCCGTGTGCTGAAGATCGTCGCCGTCGGCGGTATCGCGATCGGTGTCATCCGGAAGGTGCGCGGCGCCGCGCCGCCGCCGGTCACCGGTCAGGCCAAGTGGTTGCCGCTGGCCGACACACCGGCGACCGAACCCCGCACGGGTCCGGTGCAATTCAGGTCGACCCCCGAACCGACCCGGAGCTGGGTCGCCCCCGTCGACGGCGCCTGCCCGGCAAGCCATCCGATCAAGGGCAACGCCGACTCCGGGATCTTTCACGTGCCCGGGGGTCTCTCCTACGAACGCACCACTCCGGAACGCTGCTACGCCACCGAGGCCGACGCCGAAGCCGACGGCTTCCGACGGGCCAAACGCTGACATCGCCCGGTGCCGGCTCAGGCGCAGCGATCCACGCGGATCGTCACATCGTCGAGAGCGGTCACCGAGGCGGACCCAACCCGATTCGCCCACTCCTCGAACCCGGCCCGTAGGTCCGTCAGGCCGGCCGCGGTCTCGGCTCGGATGTCCCAGCGCAGGCAGCTCCGGGAACCGTCGACCCAGACCGACATCTGATCTCCGCCCCACTCGACCGGGCGGAACACTCCGTTGCCGACGAAGAGCGCGGCGATGAGCGCGTTGCCGCCCGAACCCTCGTAGAGCGGCTCGGCATCGGCCGGAGGCGAGGCGAGATCGAGGGCGGGTTCACCGGCATCGAAGCGGGGCGGCTCCATCACCTGTTCGCTGGTGGCCGGAGGGTCGGTCAGAACACCGTCGAGGGCCGCGGTTCCACCTCGGTCGACGAGATGTTGGACGAAGGGTTCGCCGTACTCGTAAGGCGACAGCTCGTAGAGCAGAAAGGACAGCTCGAAGTTCAACAAGACCGACGGATCGGCGAAGTCGAGCTCCTGTTCTGACAGCGAACGGCGATCAGCCGGGTCGAGCCGGTCCCGCCACTCCCCTTCGACCCATGAGGCACTTCCCTCGGCCACGGCCCGGAACGTCCATGGGATCTCGTCGGTTCGATCCTCGTACTCCGGTCGGTCGAGATCGAAACGCTGATCGTCGAACGCGTGGGTCAGCTCGTGCACGATCGTCGACTTCGTCAGCAAGGAGAGCTCTTCGACCTGCCGCACCACCAACTCGTCGCTCTCCGGATCGTAGAACCCGAGGATTCCGGCCGCACCGAACGCCCGGTAGACGTCGTCGACGTCATCGTCGGCGGCGATCATCCCGGTGGCCCGGTAGACGGCGTTGAGCATCTCGACGTCGTGGGGGCTCGACGCGAACTCCTCGAGGAGATCCGCGTCGACCCGCTCGACGAAGTCGTCGTCGTCGAGCGCGACGACGACCGGGTCGGTCAGGTACTGCTGACCGCGGGTGGCCTCGACGAACGCGATCGCGTCGTCGACGAACGCGTCGAGCGTGTCGCTCCCGTCGGGATCGTCGACGTCGGGGGCGTCGGGGCGGTCCACCGTGCCCGGCGCAGCCGCGGTGACCGTCGGCGAGAACCACCCGGTCAGGTCGGCGCTCGGCCCGGTGCCGGTCGCCACGATCATCGCGATCAGCGCGCTCGTGGCGGCGAGAACCACGCCGGTGATGAGTGCCTCGCGCCGCTCCATTCCGTCCGAGGGTACCGAGCAGGCTCAGGTGATGGTGATCGCCCGTACGAAACGCACGTGTTCGTGGGCCCGCAACGCGTCCTGAACTGCCGGGGAGACCGGACCGGACGTGGCGACGACCATGAGCGCCTCGACACCATCGCCGCTCTCACCGATGTGCATGTTGGAGATGTTGATGCCGGCGTCGCCGAGCATCGCCCCCACCACACCGACCATTCCCGGCATGTCGAGGTTTCGGATGACGACCATGTTGACACTCGGGTGGATGTCGAGCGCGTGGGCGTCGAGCTCGGAGATCCGGTGGCTCTCGTCGAGACCCGACAGCCGCCCGGCCACCGAGTGGCCACCTCCGGAGATCCGAATGATGTTGACGTGGTCCTGGGCCGGCGCGGTGATCGTGCGAACCTCGATCCCTCGCTCCGCCGCGAGATCGAGCGCGTTCACATAGCTCACCGGCACATCGGTCTGGGCGGACAGCAGCCCCTTGACCGCGGCGAGAACCGCGACCCGGGTGTCGTCTTTGGCGATGCTCCCGCGCAGTTCGACATCCACCACCGCCGGAACCGCGTCGACCAGCCCGGAGAAGATCGCGCCCAGGTGCTCGGCGAGGGGCACGAACGGCCGCAACGTCTCGGAGACCTCCGCCGCGTCGACATTGACCGCGAACGGCACGAACTCGCCGGCCAGCGCCAACACGACCTGTTCGGCGACCGTCACCCCGGCCTTGTCCTGGGCCTCGCGGGTGCTGGCGCCGAGGTGGGGCGTCACGACGATGCTCGGGACATCGAACAGGGGCGACTCGGTGGTCGGCTCCATGTCGAACACGTCGACCGCGGCACCGCCGATCCGCCCTTCCCGGGCGGCCTCGGCCAGGGCCGCCTCGTCGACGATCCCGCCCCGGGCGACGTTGACGATCCGCAACGACGGCTTCGCCTTCGCCAACAGCTCCTTCCCGATCAAACCGACGGTCTCGGGTGTCTTGGCCAGGTGGAGGGTCAAGAAGTCGGCGGTGGCCACGAGGGTGTCGAGGTCGACGAGATCGACATTGATCCGCTTCGCGGCCTCGGGCGAGACGAACGGATCGTGGGCGATGATCCGCATCCCGAAGGCGGCGGCCCGCTGGGCGACCAGCGACCCGATCCGGCCGAGACCGACGATGCCGAGCGTCTTGTCGGCCAGCTCCACACCTTCCCACTTCGCGCGTTCCCATCGTCCCGCGACCAGCGCCGCGTGGGCCTGGGGAACGTTGCGGGCCTGGGCCAACAGGAGCGCCATCGTGTGTTCGGCCGCGGAGAGCGAATTCGATTCCGGGGCGTTGCACACCATCACCCCGGCCCGGGTCGCTGCCTCCACGTCGACGTTGTCGAGGCCGATGCCGGCCCGACCCACCACGACGAGCCGGTCGGCGCGCGCCAAGAGCTCCGCGGTCACCTGGGTTGCCGAACGCACGATCAGACCCGACGCCCCACCGATGGCATCGAGGAGCTCGGCCGGTGACAGGCCGAGGCGTTGGTCCACCTCGTGGCCCGCCGCCCGCAGCCGCTCGAGGCCGGCATCGGCGATGGTTTCGGTCACGAGAATGCGAGACATGCCCGTCATCCTCGCGGCGGCGGGACAGTCCGCCAACTCGATTGTCGGGTCATCGGTCACGAGGAGCGGCGCCCCGACGCTCAGGTGAGGGCGCGATGCAAGAAGGCGGCCATCTGCTCGCGGGTCACGGGGTCGCGGGGGCAGAACCGGTCGACGGCGCATCCGTTGGTGATCCCGACCGCGGCGATGCGTTCGATGTCGAACCGATGCGTCGAGTCGTCGTCGTCGCGAAAGGTGTCGGCCTGCACTCGCGGAAGGTCGAGCGCTCGGGCCAGCAACGACGCCATCTGGGCTCTCGTCAGGACCTGCCCGGGACAGAACGCGTCGGCGGCGCAGCCCCGGGTGATGCCGGCCGCGGCCAGGGCGTTGATGTCGGCCTCGTGGATCGATCCGTCGTCGTCGGCGAAACGATCGATGTCGGACGGCGCCAGATCGAGGGCCCGCACCAAGAACGCGGCTGCTTCGGCCCGGGTGACGCCGCGGCGGGGGCAGAAGTCGTCTCGCCACGGCGGATTGCAGCCTCGGGTGATGTCGTGCGCGCCGAGCCACGTGATGTCGGCGCGAAAAGTCGACGAGTTGGCGACGTCCCAGAATCCCGAGACCGGAAGGAGCTCTTCGACGGGCGCCGGCGGTTCCGCGGGGGTTCGAACCTCGGCATCGGTCGGAATGGCCGACTCCTGGAACTCGCTGCGGGCGTTCCACAGCATCCACCCGAGGCCGAGGGCGTCCGCGGCGTCGATCTGGGCGCGGACCTCAGCCGGTCCGTAGCTTCCGAAGTCCTGGAGCCACGGCCGCATCGTCGCCCGGTCGCCGCCTCGTTCGATCGCGTTGGTCATCGACGCCGTCACCACGCCGGCGGGATTCGCCTCCGGCGACGCGAACCCGAACCACCCGGGACTCCAGTGATCGGGGTAGACCATCGGTGACACGACATCGACGACGTCGGCCATCGCGTCGAAGTCCTGCCCGATCCCACCATCGCCGTCGATCGAGGTGACGAACCCGAACACATCCGCGGCGAGCACACAGTCACCGGTGCCGGCCCGCAACTCCTCGATGAAACTCGTGATGGTCTCCACCCGCGAGGCTGCGTTTCTCGGGTCGGCGTCGTCGAACTGCAGATTCGGCGAGATGCCGTCGGGGAATCGGATGTAGTCGAGTTGCACCTCGTCGACCCCGGCCGCGCAGGCCGCCACCACGAGCTCGCGCACATAGCGGCGGGCAACGGCATCGCTCGGATCGAGGAACACCTGGCCCCGACGGGTGAACGGACCACCGGTGGCACGGTCCCGGATCGCCGTCTCGGGGGCCACCGCCGCGAACCGGGGATCCTGGAACGCGACGACGCGGACGATCAGGGCGAGACCCCGTTCGCGGACCTCGTCGGCGACCGTCGTCAGGTCCCAACGCCCGTCGCCGTCGGGAGCCGGTGAGCTCCCCGTCCACGCGGGGAACACACGGCCCGACTCGTCTTTCATGTCGAGCATCACCGCGTTGAGCGCGGTGCGGTCCGCGAGGTCGAGCAGGGCCCGCCATCGGGCGGTGCCGGGGAGACTGCCGTTCACGTGCAGCGCCCGCAGAACCTCCGAGCCGAGCGCGACGCGGAGCCGATCACCGGTGCCGCCCCATTGCACGGTGCGAGCGACGAACCGGCGGTGTTCGACCCGAACCGGACCGGGCCGGACGCCACGAATCGACGCCCGACCCAACCGGTCGGTGACTGCCGTGCGCCCGTCGACGGCCACGGAAGCCGCCGCGAGCGGCCCACCTCGGGCGTCGGTGACCAGAATCGCCAGTGTCGTCGTGTCGAGGGCCGACGCGGGCGGAACAGTCGAGCCCACGACCGTCGCGACGAGCACGGCCGCGGCAACGACGGAAGCGAGCACAACGCGCCGTCTCATCCGGTGATTGTACGGCCGGCCGATCGACCCGCCGGTCATGCCTCAGCGAATCTCGACCGCGGGAAGCGGATCGGCCGGGGTGAACCCGAGCACCCGACCGAAGAAGGCCAGTTCGGATTCGAGAGCCCGAACGATGTTGTCGGCCCGCCGGAACCCGTGTTGCTCACCTTCGAAGAGGAGGTAGGCGACAGGGATGCCCTTCGCCTCCAACGCATCGACGATCATCTCGGACTGGTTGGGGGGAACGATCGCGTCCTCGTCGCCTTGCAACACGATCATCGGCACGTCGATGCGGTCGACGTGATGGATCGGCGAGCGGGCGACATAGACGTCTCTCGCCTCGGGATAGGGGCCGATCAGCGAGTCGAGATAGCGCGACTCGAACTTGTGCGTGTCGGTGGCGAGGGCCTCGAGGTCGGCGACGCCGTAGCGGCTCGCCCCGACCGCGAACCCGTCGTGGAAGGCGAGGGCGGCGAGCACGGTGAAACCACCGGCACTGCCGCCACGGATCATCAGCCGGTCTCCGTCGACGTCGCCACGTTCGGCAAGATAGCGGGCGGCGCCGACACAGTCCTCGACATCGGCGAGCCCCCAGCGGCCCGTGAGCGCCCGGCGGTAGTCCCGGCCGTAACCGGTCGAACCGCGATAGTCGACGTCGACGACTGCGATCCCACGAGACGTCCAGTACAGGATGCCGGCCTGGATCTGGCGGCGGGCCTGCGCGGTCGGTCCGCCGTGGGCCAGCACCAGCAAGGGTGGCGCCTCGTCGGGAGGGCCGACATGGTCCGGATTGGTCGGGGCGTAGTACAGCCCGTGGGCGGTCGCCTCGCCGTCGGCCCCCGTCGGGAACGAGATCCATTCCGGCGAGATCAGCAGCCCGCGATCGAAGCCCGGCTCGCGGGAAGGTCGAACGACCGTCCGGCTCAGCCCACCTCCCTCGGAGATGCGGACCGACACGACCTCGGTCTCGTGGTCGTATCCGGCGCCGGCGTAGGCGATGCCCGGTCCGGTGCGGTGGTCGCCATCGGCGCCCGGCCGGACATGGGAGACGGACACGATCGAGGAGTCGGCCGTGGCGATCGTGCGACCGTCGACGATCAGCTCGTCGCCGGTGGCCAGCCCGGCGACCGCGATGACGTGCTCGGGTCCGAAGGCGGTCGTCGCCGGCGCACCCCATCGCTGCATGCCGAACACCCACGGCGGAGTGGCGATGTCGAACTCGCCACTCACCACCGGCAGCAGCGTGCCGCAGGGATGGTCGACGTCGTAGAGATTCCACCAGCCCTCGTGGTCGCTGCAGACTCGCAGACCGTGGATCCCGAACTCGGGCTCGCAGAAGCTGATCTCGTCGTCGGTCCCGAGCGTGACGATCTCGTCGCCGATCCGACCGTCGGCGAACTCGTGGATGTGGAGCCGGGTGGCGTCCCACGGCATGTTCGGATGGTCCCACGAGATCCAGGCGATCCGGGCGCCGTCGAGCGCAAGTCGGGGGGCCATGACGAAGTCGGCCTCCGCCCACAGGACCTCGACGGTCGACGATCCATCGGTGGCGATGGCCACCAGCTCGTTGGCCGGTTCGTCGCCGGTGCCGTGACGTTCGCGAACACAGACGATCCACGCCGCGTCGGGAGTCAGGCGACCATCGGCGTAGCGCAAGGCCCGCGGGGTTTCGGGCTCGGGGGTGAGCTCGGTGATCGTGCCGTCGGGATCGAGGCGCCGAAGTCGTTGGTCGGAGAAGTCGACGTAGTAGAGGGTGCCGGCGTGGGGCCACCATGAACCACCGCCGTACTCGTGGACCAGGGTGCGAACGTTCGCGTCCGGGGGTGTGATCTCGACCGGCGGACCCGGGACGGCGGCCGCCTCGTCGAGTCGGGCGTGCATGATCGCGGTCCGTCCCCCTTCTTCGGGCCGCGACTCCGACCACCAGATCAGGTCGGGATCCTCGGGGTCGACACGGACCTCGGAGATGCCCACCGCGCCCTCGACCAGCGACCTCGCGGTGATCGGCGAAGACCAGGCGCCGTAGGGGGTGACGGTCGGTTCACGGTTCGTCACCCGGCTCAGCCCAGGAACTCGGCGATTCGTCCGACGCCCTCGGCCAGGTCGTCGTCACCGAGCGCGAAGGACAACCGGGCCCCGCCGGCGACTCCGAACGCTTCGCCGGGCACGATCGCGACCTTGGCCTTCTCCAACAGCAGATCGGCCAACTCCAGTGTGGTCGTCGGGGTGACGCCGCCGAGGTCACGGCCGAGCACCCCGGAGAGATCGGGATAGGCGTAGAACGCGCCCTGGGGTTCGGGGCACACGACACCGTCGATGTCGCGCAACAACCGATACATGGTCCGGCGGCGACGATCGAACGCCGCCCGCATCTCCACCACGGCATCGAGCGGGCCGGAGACCGCAGCGAGGGCAGCCATCTGGGCGACGTTGCACACATTGCTCGTGGAGTGGGACTGGAGGTTCTGGGCCGCCTTGATCACGTCGGCCGGGCCGATCATCCAGCCGACCCGCCAACCGGTCATCGCGTAGGTCTTGGCCACTCCGTTGAGCACGACGCACCGATCGCGGATGTCGGGCACCACCACCGGCAGCGAATGGTGCACGTTGTCGCCGTAGACGAGATGTTCGTAGATCTCGTCGGTGATCACCCAGATGTCGTGTTCGACCGCCCACCGGCCGATCGCCTCGATCTCCTCTCTCGGATAGACCGCACCGGTCGGGTTGGAGGGCGAGACGAACACCAACGCTTTCGTTTTGGCCGTGCGGGCCTCCTCGAGGCGCGCCAGCGTCGCCCGGAACCCATTGTCCGCGGTGGTGAGGACCGGGACCGTGACACCGCCGGCCAGAGCGATCGGCTCCGGGTAGGTGGTCCAGTAGGGAGCCGGAAGGATCACCTCGTCGCCCGGGTTCAGCAGGGCCTCGAACGTGTTGTAGACGGCGTGCTTCCCGCCATTGGTGACGAGGACGTCGGCGGCCGCGCACTCGAGTCCGCTGTCGCGGGCGGTCTTCGCGGCGATGGCCTCCTTCAGGGCCGCGAGGCCGCCGACCGGTGAGTACTTGTGGTTCTGCGGGTCGCGGCATGCCGCCACCGCCGCGTCGACGATGTGACCGGGGGTCGCGAAATCGGGCTCGCCGGCGCCGAAGCCGATGACGTTCTCCCCCGCCGCCCGCAACGCCTTCGCCTTGTTGGAGACGGCCAGTGTGGCGGAGGGCGCGATGGCGCCGACCCGACGGGAGATGCGTTCGGAACTCATGATGCGGAGGCTACGAAAATTCGGCGATGAAAGCGCGACGGTTTCCCGGAATAGCTGCCACCATGGCGGGCGTGCGCACACCCGACATCACCATTCCCTCCGACCTTCTACCCGCCGACGGCCGCTTCGGCAGCGGCCCCACCAAGGTCCGGCCGGAGATCGTGCGATCACTGGCCGACCACGCGACCGACTATCTCGGCACGTCCCATCGACAACTGACCGTGCGGCTCATGGTCGCCGAGCTCCGCAACGGCATCGCCGAACTGCTCCGGTCCCCCGACGGCTACGAGATCATCCTCGGCAACGGTGGCTCGACCGGGTTCTGGGACTGTGCCACCTTCGGCCTGATCGAGCGGCGCAGCCATCACCTCAGCTTCGGCGAGTTCGGCGGCAAGTTCGCGGCCGGGGTCGCCGCCGCCCCCCACCTCGACACACCCTCCATCCTCGAGTCCGATCCCGGCACCCATCCCCCGTTGGCCGCCGTCGACGGTGTCGACGTCTACTGCTATCCCCACAACGAGACCTCCACCGGCGTGATGTTCGACCCCGTCCGGGTCGACGATCCCGACGCCTTGATGGTGATCGACGCCACGTCGGCGGCGGGCGGCCTCCACTTCGATCCCACCGCCGCCGACGTCTACTACTTCGCGCCGCAAAAGGCGCTGGCGGCCGACGGTGGCCTCTGGATCGCGATGGTCTCCCCCGCGGCGATCGAACGGATCGAGCGCATCGCCGCGTCCGACCGCTGGATCCCCCCGTCGCTCGACCTGAAGATCGCCCTCGACAACTCCCGCAAGGACCAGACCTACAACACCCCGGCACTGGCCACGGTCTTCCTGGCCGCGAAGACCGTCGGCTGGTTCAACGACAACGGCGGCCTGTCGTGGTCGGCCGGCCGTTCGGCGAGATCGGCGGAGATCCTCTACGGCTGGGCCGAACGAAGCGAGGTCGCGTCGCCCTTCGTGCAGATCGAGTCCCAACGCAGCCTGGTGGTCGCCACCATCGACTTCGACGAGGCGATCAGCGCCGACACGATCTGCGACGTGCTCCGGGCCAACGGCATCGTCGACACGAACGGCTATCGCAAGCTCGGCCGCAACCAGTTGCGGATCGGGATGTTCCCGGCGATCGAGCCCAGCGACACCGAAGCGCTCACGAGATGTCTCGACCACGTGATCGACGCGCTCTCCTGACCTGGCCTGGCCAGGATCCGTACCCGCCCGACTGATTGGTGATCCGATGTCCGTTCCCGACGCAACTTCGATGGCCGCGCTGGTTCGCGACGGTAAGGCGTCCCCCGCCGAGCTCGTCGACGACGCCATCGCTCGGATCGAGGCGACCGATCCGGCGATCAACGCGGTCATCCATCCCCGCTTCGACGCGGCCCGCGCCGAAGCCGCGGACCCCGTGGACGGGCCCTTTCGCGGGGTGCCGTTCCTGGTCAAGGATCTCGGCTGCACCATCGCCGGAGAACCGCACCATCAGGGCTGCAGGGGGTTGAAGGACGCCGGCTACACCGCGCCCCACGACTCGTTTCTCTATCGACGGTTCCGCTCGCTCGGTTTGATCGCGCTGGGCCGAACCAACACCCCCGAGTTCGGTTCCACGGTCACCACCGAGCCGGTGGCCTACGGTCCGACCCGCAACCCGTGGAACCTCGAGCACTCGACCGGTGGCTCGAGCGGTGGTTCTGCCGCCGCGGTGGCAGCCGGGCTGGTTCCCGTGGCCCACGCCAACGACGGCGGCGGTTCGATCCGCATCCCCGCGAGCGAGTGCGGGCTCGTCGGCCTCAAGCCCACCCGCGGGCGGGTCTCGCAAGGTCCCGACATCGGTGAGGGGTGGGCCGGTGCGACCATCGACGGTGTGGTCACGAGGTCGGTGCGGGACAGCGCGGCGATTCTCGACGGCATCGCCGGGCCGGAGCCGGGTGACCCCTACTTCGCGGCGCCGCCGTCCCGTCCCTTCGCGGCCGAGGTGGGCACGGATCCCGGATCGCTTCGGGTCGGGCTCGCGCCGACGGTCCCCGATGGCACCACCCACGCCGAGTGCGGGCGCGCGGTGGAGGCGGCCGGCACCTTGTTGGAGGGCCTGGGTCACCGGGTCGAGGTGGCCCAGCCGGGCGCGCTTCGGGAGGCAGAGTTCAGCGACCATTTCGTCTCGATTCTCGCCGTTTCGGCGGCCGCCGACTTCGCCATGTGGGCCGACGCCATCGGTCGACCCCTGACGGCCGACGATGTCGAGCCGTCCAACTGGCTCTTCAACGAGATCGGGTCGACGATCTCGGGCCGGGACTATCTCGGCGCGGTGCAGTGGACCCACGCCTGGCAGCGCCGGATGGCGTCGTGGTGGGCCGACGACGGGTTCGACATCCTCGTCACTCCCACGCTCGCGATCCCGCCGCCGAAGATCGGCTGGTTGAGTGATCCAGAGCTGGGGAGTGAACGGCTGGTCGAGATCCTGTTGTTCACCGCCCAGTTCAACATGAGCGGCCAGCCCGCCGTCTCGTTGCCGCTGCATCAGACGAGCGACGGCCTGCCGGTCGGCGTGCAGTTCGTCGGCCCGTACGGCGACGAAGCACTGCTCATCCGGCTGGCGTCGCAACTGGAAGCGGCGGCGCCGTGGGCGCAACGGATCCCGCCGACCTGGGCGGGTGCCTAGGTCGCGTCAGGGTGTGATGCCGGTTCGTGCCACCGGCTCGGCCACGCCGGCCCGACGGCGGGCGCTCAGCTCCAGCCCGTCGAGCACCGCGTTGCGGAGCTCCCGCGGATCGATGAGCTCGTCGAATCCGAGCCCCGACGCGCTCCGATAGCTGGACTCGAGCTCGGCTCGGCGCAGCTGGGCGCGGGTGTCGGCGTCGGCGCCGACCGCGTTGCCGGCTCCTTGCGCGCCCATCGCGCCCATGGTCGCACCGGGGAACGCGTAGGACATCGTCTGGTCGTCGTAGCTGTTCATCGCCATCACACACGATCCGAAGCCGTAGGCCTTGCGCATGGTGACCTGGATCTTGACGGTCGTCGACCGGGTCTGGGCGGTGAACATGCGGGCGCCGGCGCGCAGGATCCCGGCCCGTTCCGATGCGGTGCCGGCCATCACTCCGGGGTTGTCGGTCATGAACACGAGCGGGAGATGGAAGCTGTCGCAGACCTGGATGAAATGGGCGGCCTTGTGGGCCGCGTCGACGTCGAGCGACCCGGCGATCACCGCCGGTTGGTTGGCGATCACACCCACGGCGTCGCCGCCGATGCGGGCGAGGGCACAGATGACGGAGGGACCGAAGTCGGGCTGGATCTGGAAGAAGCCCCCGCCGTCGACCACGCGGCTCACCGCCTCGCGCATGTCGTAGGCCCGGTTCCCGTCGCGGGGCACGATCTCGAGCAGGTCGTCGAGGCGACGCCGGCCGAGGTCACCGGTGTCGACCCACGGTGGCCGTTCCCACGCCGATGAGCCGAAGTAGGAGAGGTACGTGCGGATGTCGGCGAGGAGCGACGCATCGTCGGCGGCGACGTTGTGGATCACCCCACTGGCCACCGCGACGGTCGGCCCTCCGAGATCTCCTTTCGAGACCTCTTCGCCGAGCGACGCCCGCACCACCGGTGGACCGGCGGTGAAGATCGCGGCATCGGCGGTCATCGTGGCCCAGTCGCACAGCGGGGCGGTGATCGCGCCGTGTCCGGCCGACGGTCCCATCACACCGCACACCATCGGCACGAGACCGGAGAGACGCCCCTGGGCCTGGAGGTCGCCGGGACCGCCCCCACCGGGATCTCCGGGCATCGGTGGTCGATGTCCGGCCCCCTCGAGCAACATGACCAGCGGGATTCGTTCACGGCGGGCGATGTCGGCGATCCGCCAGCGTTTGCGGCTCGCGGCCGGGCCGATCGACCCGCCCATCGTGGTGAAGTCCTCGACACCGACCGCGACGGGACGTCCGTCGATGGCGCCGACCCCCGCGACCAGCGCGTCGGCGGGGGCCCCGCCTCCCGCCAGCGTGCCGATCTCCGCGAACGATCCGGGGTCGAGCAGGGCGGCGATGCGGGTACGGGCATCGAGGCGTCCGCCGTCGCGGCGGGCCTGGAGCTTCTCCGGCCCACCCATGGCGTGGGCGGCCGTTCGCCGTGCGGCGAAGTCGTCGAGCGTGTCGCTCCAGTCGTGTCCGTCGCTCATCGGGCGGACACTAACGGCTCGGTCAGACGATGGTGAGAACGGCGACGTTCCAACTCACCACGGCCAGGTACCACCCGGTCGTGGCGGCCAGCGCGACCTCGGCGATCCGCGACTGGCGACATCGGCCCAGCAAGACGGCGATGAGGACCAGCACGAGCCCTTTCAGCACACCGACCTGCCAGATGTCGTCGACGAACGGTTGCACGAACGGGTTGCGTTCGGTGCCGCCTCGGGTGAGCACCATCGAGGTGGTGACGAGGTCGATCAGGTTCAAGACGACGAGGCCGACGAAGAGCCGCCAGCGGGGATCGCCCAGCACGGCGCGCACGTCGACGCGGCGCCGGGGAAGCGCCCTGGTCTCGATGATCTCCACTCCCGTCGCCACGGGGGCAATCTAGTGCAGAATACCCACCTGTCAACACCGAGAGTAGTGAGATCAATCACTCTTGGTGACCGCGAACCGTCCAGTCGATCAGGGCGGCCATGGTCTGCGCCAAGGCGTCCCGCTCGACCCCCCACGGCTCGTAACCGGGTTGGTGGGCGCTCACGTGCGCCAGCATCGTCGTCAACACGCCCGCGGCCGCACCGGGGTCGACCCCCTCGGCCAGCCGACCTTCGACCCGGGCCCCCTCCACGAGATCCCGCAGGGCGAGAAACACCCCGTTGAGCAATCGGATCCGAAGCCGGCGGAAGCGCTCGTCGCCCTCACTCGTGGCGAGATCGACGACGCGCAACATCGCCTGATGCCGTTCGAAGAACGCGAGGAATCCGTCGGCGAGCGCCCGGGCCGCGTCGGGGGCCTCCCAGTCCGGCTCGACGACCAGCGCCCGCAGGGCCTCACTTCCCTCCTCGACCATCGACTCGGTGAGGCTCAGAACCGCCGCCTCCACATCGGGGAAGTACTGGTAGAACGTCGCCGGTGAGGTCCCGGCCTGGCGACTGATGTCGACCACCTTCAGATCGCGGTACGCGACCTCGGCCAACAACTCGCGAGTCTCTTCGAGAAGTCGCTGCCGCGTGGCCCGACCCCGCCGCCCCGGCACGCGCCCGTCCGCCGCTCGTGGGGCGTCGATGAGCTCACTGCGGGCCTCGTCCATCGATCGGGACCCTACCGGCGGCCACCACCGCGCCGAGAGTCCGGCCCGAACTCCCGTCGCAACGCCACATCGTGGCTTCCCGCCGCGAACGCGCGAACGGGGATGGCGCGATGACGTGGCGACGCGACCGCGACGCGCTCCTCCCCGATCACGACCTCCCAACCCTCGCCACGACCAACCACGGACCCCATCGCGAAACCGTCGACGACCGAATCCGACGCGGCCCACGCCGACGCATGAGTCAACGGCACCTCCATCACCGCGGCGCGATCGCCGGCCAACAACTCCGCGCCGACCGCGGCGGCCGCGAGGCCGGCGATCGGATCGGCCACCGCGTCGGCCACGAACATCATCGGACCGCCGCGGGCACCACGAAGGTACAAGCCGCCGGCGACCGCGGCGTCGTCACCGAACCCGACCCGCTGCGCGGCCGGGCCGGTCCGCCCGTGGGCAGTGATCGACAACCAACTCGTGCCCTGCCGAGCCAACGCCTCCGGGCTGATCCCCGCCGCATCCATCACCCGGGGCCTCGAGGCCTCGACGACGAGATCCGCGGCCCGCAGCAGACGATTGAGGAACCGGCGATCATCTCGGCTCGCGAGATCGACCTGCACACACTCCTTCCCGTGGTTGAGAAGATCGAAGAACGCCGACGCGCCCCGCCGGGCGCCGTCGGGCCTCCCCCGGCCCTCGACCTTGACGACTCGGGCGCCCGCGGCGAAGAGCAGCGAGGTCGCCAAGGGACCGGCCCACAACGACGACAGGTCGACAACGAGCGGTGCCGCCGCTCGGGTCCGAGCGCCGCCGCGGGAGAGCTCCCGGGCCGGAAACGCGGGCGCCGGGCCGTCTCCGAGGCCGGTGACGGCCATCCCCAACAACGTCGCCCGTTCGACGATCGCCACGACGGACATCGCACCCAACGCGGCGCGGATGCGCGGCCAGTCGTCCGCGGGGACGGTCTCGCCGATCAGGGCCGGAAGCGACGCGACGTCCTCCGGGCGGGGAAGGTTCACCACGACCCAGCCGTCGGCCGCAGCGACGAACCGGGCCGACCCTCCGACCGACACGTCGCCGCGGCGGGTCATCGAGGTGATCGCCGCCCGCTCACCGAGCAGCGCCGGGCCGTCGACGACGACCCGACGACCCCAACGACTCGTCTGGGTGGCCACATCGTCGGCCGCCGCCACCATCGACGCCGCGAGCACGGCAGGAACGGCGGACGGCGGACCACCCGCCGGGCCGGTGAGCGCCATCGCGCCGCTGGCCGCCCACCTGGCGAGATCCGCCACGCTGCCCTTCACCGAGACGACGCTATCGCGCCGTGTCCGGGCGGCGACCGGTTGGCAGTTCGGTTCCCCGTCGGGCCACACTGGGGACCCAGCCGATATCCCGTCGAGGAGCGAACGACATGGTCGAACTGAAGCCCGGCGCTCGATTCCAGAGCACCGTCTGCACCACCGAGATCATCGTGGTGAAGGGCACCGGCGACGCCGATCTCACCTGTGGTGGCGCGCCGATGGTCGCGGCCGGGACCGGCGAGCGGAGCGGCGAACCGGCCGAAGGTGCTGCCGACGGCACCCTGCTCGGAAAGCGCTACTCCGACGCCGACGACACCATCGAGGTGCTGGCCACGAAGGCCGGCGACGGTTCCCTTGCCCTCGGCGGCACGCCGATGACCGTGGCCCAGGCCAAGACACTCCCTGCGTCCGACTGAGACGGACGAGGATGGCCCGCCCGTCATGAACGTGATGATGCTGCTGGAGATGGCCGCCGACGGTCTCGGCGAGCGAATCGCCGTCGGCTCCAGAGACGAAGGCTTGACCTATCGGCAGCTCTTCGATCAGGCCGGTGAGGCCGCGGCCCGGTTCCGGGCCGTTCCCGGCGAGCGGGTGGTGCTCTGCGACGAGTCGAGCCCCGCCGTTCCCGTCGCCCTGTTCGGCGCGGCGTGGGCCGGCATGCCGTACGTCCCGCTCAACTATCGTCTACCCGACGACGACCTCCGAACACTGGCCGAACGAAGCGCGCCGGGCATCGCGATCGGCGACGAGGCCGGCACCGCCCGGCTCCGGGGAGTCGAAGGGTTGACCGCCGTCACCCGTGACCACTTCATCACCGATCGGGCCGGCGACGCGAACGCGGTCGAGCCGGGCGACTGGTCGATGGATCCCGAGGAGATCGCCGTGCTGCTCTACACGAGCGGCACCACCGGCGCCCCCAAGTCGGCGGTGCTGCGCCACCGCCACCTGGTGTCCTACATCCTCGGCTCCGTCGAGTTCATGGGAGCCGACGAGGACGAGGCGACCATCGTCAGCGTTCCGCCGTATCACGTCGCAGGCGTGTCGGCCATGCTCTCGTCGATCTACGCAGGGCGTCGAATCGTGCAGTTGCCGAAGTTCGACGCCGACGACTGGATCGACCTCGTCGAGCGCGAGGGCGTCACCCACGCGATGGTCGTCCCCACGATGCTCGCACGGATCGTCGAGGCACTCGACGCCCGGGGCGGTGAGCCCCTCCTCGGTGTCCGGGCCCTCTCCTACGGCGGCGGCAAGATGCCGCTCCCCGTGATCGAACGAGCGCTCGAGCTGTTCCCGATCACCTCGTTCGTCAACGCCTACGGCCTGACCGAGACCAGCTCGACCATCTCGCTACTCGGCCCCGACGACCACCGGATCGCCCAGTACAGCGAAGACCCCGACGAGAAGCGCCGGCTCGCCTCGGTGGGCCGGACCCTTCCCGGCGTCGAGGTCTCGATTCGAGACGACCACGGCCACGAGCTCCCCGTCGGCGCGGTCGGCGAGATCTGTGTGCGCGGCGAACAGGTGTCCGGCGAGTATCTCGAAAAGGGTTCGCTGCTCGACGACGAGGGGTGGTTCGCGACCCGCGACGGCGGGTTCGTCGACGAGGCCGGCTACTTGTTCGTCCAGGGCCGCAACGACGACGTGATCATCCGCGGGGGCGAGAACCTCTCCCCCGGAGAGATCGAAGACGTGCTCCTGACCCACCCCGCCGTCAGGGACGCCGCAGCGATCGGCGTACCCGATTCCGAGTGGGGAGAACGAATCGTTGCCGTCGTCGTCGCCAGGCCCGGCACCTGTGACGAAGCCGAGCTCCGGGACCTCGTTCACGACCGACTGCGATCGAGCCGGGTGCCGGCCCATGTCGTGTTCGTCGACGAGCTCCCCTACAACGACACCGGGAAGCTCCTGCGTCGCGTGTTGCGAGAGAACCACGCCCACCTCGGCGACGATCCGTCCGACTGAACATGGAGATCGAGCGATGGTCCGGGGACGAGGCCCGGGCCGCGATCGCCGCTCCCGACCTGGATCGTCGACTCGGTGCGGCCGTCGGGGTCGCCGCCTTGATCGTGGAGCTCGACGACGACCCCGGGGATGATCTGGCGGTCGCGCTGACCCGGCTCCCGATCATCGCCATCGGTCGGGGTCCCCACGCCGCTGCCGGTTGGGACATCGCGACGACTGACCCCACCGAGATCTGTGCGGGGATCGACGCGGCGCCGCGGGCGGCTGTCCTCGCCGCCCAGGTTCTCCGTGGCCACACGACCCGCACACCGGACGCCGGTCTTCTCGTCGAGTCGCTCGCGTACGCGACCCTGCAGGCCGGACCGGAGTTCCACACGTGGCTGGCGACCAGGGGCCGACGGGTCCGAAACGACGATCAGCCGCGGGTCAAGGTCCACGACGACAACGGCACCGCGGTGATCACCCTCGACCGGCCCCGCCTGCGAAACCTGCTCGACGCCCGGATGCGCGACGAGCTCGTCGAGTGCCTCCGTGCGCTTCACCACGACGGCGAACGTCCGATCCGGCTCACCGGGGCGGGCCCCGCGTTCTGCGCGGGAGGGGATCCTGGCGAGTTCGGCACCGTCACCGACCCGGTGCGCGCCCATCTGATCCGCTCGAGCGCCAACGTCGCGCCCTGGCTCCTCGCGCTGGCCGACCGGACGACGGCGGTCGTCCACGGGCCGTGCGTAGGCGCCGGAGCCGAGCTCCTCGCGTGCGGCGGCCACGTGAGCGCGGCCGACGACAGTCGGTTCCGACTCCCCGAGACCCGGATGGGATTGTTGCCCGGAGCCGGAGGAACGGTGAGCATCCCGGCCCGGATCGGCCGTCAACGAACACTCGAGTGGCTTCTCACCGACCGTGAGATCGACGCCGTCACCGCTCACCGCTGGGGCCTGGTCGACGAGCTCGTGTGACGAAAGCCAGTGACGACCTGGGCCCAACGACCCATCAACGCAGGGGCCCGAGCTGCCGATTCAGAGGATGAGTCCAACAATCCGGCGAGAGAGTCCACATGTCTGCCTTCATCTTGCTCCACCCGTGGATCATGTCCCGGTTCTCAGAACCGGACGAAGATCGCGGCGCCAGCCTCATCGAGTACGCCCTGCTCCTGACGCTCATCGCCATGGTCGTGATCACCGCCGTCACCGCGTTGGGAGAGACCACGTCGACATCGTTCTCCGACGCCGCGTCGAGGCTCGACTAGCGGCGAGAGAAGCTGTTGCGCAAGTTCGAGTTCTCGAATCCGGCGGGCACCGTGCCGCTCGTCGCGTAGAGATAGAGCGCGGTCTGGAAGATCGCGTTGAGCGCCGTCAGCACGACGACCACGAGGGCGATGTAGGCCACGGCGATGACGATGCCGACGGCGAGGGCGACGCCGCCCAACGAACCCATGATGGCCACGACGACGACCGCCGGGATGATCGCGAGAAACCCGAGGAGACCGAAGCCGACCCGGGCCGCGATGTTCTCCCCCCAGGTTTCCCGCAGCAACGAGCCCGAACGTTTCAGCCCATCCACCGCACCGTGCTCGTCGATGATGATGGCGGGGACGACCAGGAACGTCGCGACCTCCCACGCCATTCCGACCAGACCGATCACGAATCGCCCGAGCAGACCGGCCCGCTCGCGCAACGCCTGGAGAACCAGGCCCACCGACCCGGTGAGCAACGCCCACGGCAGCAGGCCGCCGATGCGCGACATCGCCCGACGCATCGCCGAGCTGACGGTCGGATCACCACCGGTGAGTCGCTCGTGGGCGCCGGCGACGAGCGCCCCGTTGAAGAAGACGCTGATGATGCTCAACGACAGGGCCGCGATGAGGCCGATGATGGCCAGCGCGGGCCCGCCGCTGCCGTCTTCACCGGTTCCCGACGTGTCGATCAGCGCGACCGCGGGGATCAGCAGCACCGCGAGGACCACGATCGCGGAGACGAACGAGAGCACCGGGATCACCAGCAGCTCACGGTCCTTCTTGAGCACCGCCCATGAGACCTTGGCGAGATCGAGCGTGTTGGAGAGTCTGCCCATGCCGCCGATGCTACCGAGCGCGAGTCGATCAGCGCGGTTCGCGGGGCAACCCGAGCACCCGCTCGCCGATCACGTTTCGCTGGATCTGATTCGATCCGCCGTAGATCGTGTGGGCGCGGCTGTAGAGAAAGGTTCGCTGCTCCTTGTCGATGGGATAGGACCGATGCGCGCCGGGACCGGAGATCTCATGACCCGTGTGGGCGTCGTCGTCGGCGACCATCGAGGCGGTGCCCTTGACCCGCATGAGGAGCTCGCCCATCTGTCGGTGCCAACCGGCCCAGAACAGCTTGCCGATCGACATCTCTGGACCGGGCACACCGTCGCTGGTCAACGCGGTGAGCATGCGGAGTTGGTTGTAGCGGAGGATCTCGAGCCGTATGTAGCTCTCCATGAGCTCCTGGCGCAGCACGGTGTCGTCCCAACCGCCGTTCGCCTTTGCGATCGCGATCATGTCGTCGAACTCCTGACGAAAGGACACCTGCTGACCGAGCGTCGACGCGCCCCGCTCGAACGCGAGCGTGCCCATCGCGACCGACCAGCCGTTGCCGACACCGCCGACGACCATCGATTCCTCGGTCGTCGCGTCGCTGAAGAAGGTCTCGTTGAACTCGCTGCCGCCGGTGATCTGCACGATCGGTCGTATCTCGACGCCGGGCTGGTCCATCGGCACCAACAGATAGCTGAGGCCGGCATGGCGGACCGACCCGACCTCGGTGCGGGCGACGACAAAGGCCCACTGGGCGTATTGGGCCAGAGAGGTCCAGACCTTCTGGCCGTTCACGATCCACCGTCCGTCGACCAGTACGGCGCGGGTCTTGACGTTGGCGAGGTCTGAGCCGGCGTCCGGCTCGGAGTACCCCTGGCACCACATCTCCTCGCCGGACAGGATGCGGGGAACGAACCGGCGTTGCTGTTCGTCGTCTCCGAACGCCATCAGCGTCGGCCCGAGGAGGGTGACCCCGACATTGGGAAGTCGACCGGGGGCCCGGGCCTCGACATAGGTCTTGAAGAAGACGACCTGTTCGGCGAGAGAGCAACCGCGACCCCCGATCGACTCGGGGAAGTCGATGCCGAGCCAGCCGCCCCCGGCGAGCTCGCGCTCCCAGTCGAGCTGGACCTCCACCGGAACGTCCTCCTGACCGGTGAGCCCCTTGCCCCGCCATCTCGAGAACTCCCCGACGACGTGGGCCTCGAGCCATGTGCGGACCTCGTCTCGGAACTCCTCGAGCGAAGGGTCGAGCAACACGTCCATGGGGCCGGAGCGTAGCGACAATCTGACGATCCATCAGATTCGGGCGTCGGGTAGATTCGGCCCATGAGCACGAGCGGCCCGACCATGACCGTCCCCGAAGCCCATGCCTTCCTGACGGGCGAGGGTGGCTTCTTCGAGACCACGACGGAGACGGTCCTCGGCGAGGAGATGACGGTCGTCAAGAACCGGATGGCCAACCTGCGCGAGATGCTGTCGGCCTCGGCGAACCACGGTGGCGGGTCGGCGCGCTACTACCTGTTCGACGACGGCCGGGCCGCGACGTTCGAGGAGAACATCCGCGACGCCGCCGCCGTCGCCGCTGCGCTCCGCGACTTCCACGGTGTCGCCTCCGGCGACCGCGTGGCGATCCTGGGGGCCAACTCCCCGGAATGGATCCAGGCCTTCTGGGCGATCACCTCGCTCGGCGCCGTCGCCGTTGCCCTCAACGGCTGGTGGACGGCCGATGAGATCCGCCACGGTCTCGAGCTCACCACCCCGAGGGTCCTCATCGCCGACCGTCGACGGCTCGAACGCCTCGACCGCGCTCCCCGCATGCCGGTCATCGTCGTGGAGGACGACTTCGCCGATCTCCTCGACTACGGCGCCGCCGCGGCGCTCCCCGACACGCCGATCGCGGAAGACGACCCCGCCGCGATCCTCTTCACGTCGGGCACCACCGGACGGGCGAAGGGTGCGATCAACACCCACCGCAACTTCATCGCCTACACGTCGTGCGCGTTCATGCTCGGCGCCCGCGACATGATCCGATGGCCCTCCGACGACGACGGGCCCCAGGACCCGCCCCTGCGCCTGGCCGCGAGCCCGCTGTTTCACATCTCGGGTCTTCACGCGGCCGCGATCACCGCGATCGCGTCCGGGCAGGGACACCTCTGGACGACCGGCCGCTTCGACCCCGAGAAGGTCCTTCGACTCACCGAGCAGCACCGCATCACCGCATGGAGCGGGGTGACCACCCAGATGTGGCGGATCATCGAACACCCCCACTTCGACCGGTACGACACATCGAGCGTGCAGTCGATCGGCGGCGGAGGTTCGGTGTGGTCGCCAGAACTGCTCCGGGCCTGTCGGGTCGCCATCCCCCAGGCGAAGCATGCGGTCGGCGTCGGGTACGGGCTCACCGAGTGTTCCGGCCTGGCCACCCACGCCTCCGACGACATCCTCGCCGCCCACCCCGACACGGTCGGCTACCCGATTCCCACCGCCGACGTCGCGATATTCGACGACGACGATCAACCGCTGCCCGATGGCGAGATCGGCAACGTCTGCATCAGGGGACCGATGGTCATCCCGGGCTATTGGGACGATCCGGAGGCCACCGAAGAAACGATCCGACCGGGACGCTGGCTCCGGACCGGCGACTTCGGTCACATGCGTGACGGCATGTTGTTCCTGGCCAGCCGTCGCAACGACCTGATCATCCGGGGTGGAGAGAACATCTACCCGACCGAGATCGAGAACCGTCTCGACGAGCATCCCGACGTCCGAGAGGTCGCGGTGATCGGCGTGGACCACCGCGAGCTCGGTCAGGAGGTGAAGGCCGTCGTCGTCGCCAACCCGGGCGCCTCACCCGACCCGGACGCGCTGAGCCGCTGGGGGAGCGAGACCCTGGCCGCCTTCAAGGTGCCGACCCACTGGGAGATCCGCACCGACCCACTTCCCCGCAACGCGAGCGGCAAGATCCTCAAGGCCGTGCTGCGCGGCGACGCCGAGAACACCTTCATCGAAGACTGACGAGGCGGCCCGGTACCGTCTCACCGGGCGGTCAGCGCCCACGGACGGGTTCGTTCCCACACCAGACCGATGTCGAGCAGCTGCTGCTCGTGGTGGTGCGGCGCGAGAACCTGAAGTCCCACGGGAAGTCCGTCGCTCGCGTTGCCGGCCGGCAGCGAGATCGCCGGATTGCCGTAGATGTTCGAGGGGGCGGTGAGCGCACCATTGTTCGCCGGCGTCGACTCGCGACCACCGAACACGCTCGGCAGACGTCCTTCGGCATCGAACGCCGTCGACGGGTTGGTGGCGGCCATCACGATGTCGGCCGCGGCGAACATGTCGGCCATCGCGACGTTGAGCTCGATCCGGCGGGTGTCGGCCATCACCATCGCCGCGAGATCCACCTGCGCCTCCGCCCGCTCCTGACCGGCCCGCATCACCCCGGTCAGGAGCGGCGCGCAATCCGGCCACCGATCGCCCAGCTCGCGGCGCAACCCGATCGAACCGGTCAAACCCCACGCCCCCATGATGTTGGGCAACCGCAGATCGATGTCGACACGGGTCGCCCCCATCGCCGCGACCAGCTCCTGCGCGGCGGCGAGGACGAGCTCCTCGGTCTCCGGGGCGACGACGGCACAGCCGAGGTCGACGACGATCGCGACCCGGAGACCGGCGAGATCCTCGATGCCCGCGCCCAAGTCGGCCTCGAATCCCTCCACCCGTGGAAGGCTCATCGGGTCACGCCGATCGGCACCGTTGGCGACATCGAGGAACCGGGCCGAGTCGCGCACGCTGCGGCTCACGCACCCCTCGACCGAGGTGAGGTTCCCCAGCACCGGCCCGCGGGGGACGCGACCGAACGTGGACTTGAGACCGACGAGCCCACAGAACCCGGCCGGGATCCGAATGGAGCCGCCCCCGTCGCTCGCCGTCGCGAGCGCGAACAGGCCCCCGGCGACGCCCGCCGCCGACCCACCCGACGACCCTCCCGGCGTCCGGTCGGGACCCCACGGGTTGCGGGTGACGCCGTGGAGCTTGGTCGTGGTCTGGTTGACACCACCGAACTCGCTCGATGTGGTCTGCACGGTCGGGATCGCGCCGGCGGCCTTCAGTCGCTCGACGGAGACCGAGTCGGCCGCCGCGACCCGGTCGGCGAAGGCGAGCGACGCTTCCGTGTCGGGCCAGCCGCCGACTTGGAGCAGTTCTTTCACGGCCAACGGCACACCGCCGAAGGGAAGGGACACGTCGGCATGGTCGGCGGCGGCGAGGGCCGCGTCGCCGTCGATGTGGCAGACCGCGTTCAGGTCGTCGGCGGCCACCGCAGCGAGCGTCGCCTCGGCCTCTTCCCGCGGATGACGTTCCCCGGTTCGAAACGCCTCGACCAGCGACACCACGTCGCCCATCCATGGTCCGTCCGACATCAGTTCCCCTTTGCTTAGGGCCGGTTGATCCCGGCGACTGCGCTCACCCTACGATCCCTGGGTGCTCACCGACATCTGCCGCCGTGCGGCCACCGACTTCGCCGACCGACACGCCTATCTCACCGAAGCCGGATGGGGCATCACCTATGCGGAGTTGGACCGGGCCGTCGACGAGGCCGCAGCCGGGCTCCGAACCCGCGGGATCGGTGAGGGCGACGCCGTCGCCCTCGTCATGTGGTCGACCGTCGACTATGTGGTGCTCTACCTCGCCCTTGCCCGCCTCGGGGCCGTGACCGCAGGCCTCAACCCGAAGCTGCGGACGCGCGAGATCGGGGCCTGCCTCGATGTCGTCGACCCGGCGCTGATCATCGTCGCCGAGGACCTGTCCGACACGACGCAGGGTCGCCGAACCCCGGTCGAGTCGATGCGCCCCGGCACCAGTGCCGACACCGTGGCCGAGGCGTTCCGGACCGGCGGTACGGCGCCCCGGTCGACGCCGACCGCGGATCGCGACCGGCCGGTGTGCATCTGCTTCACAAGCGGGTCGACCGGCATGCCCAAGGGCGCCTTCTACACCGGCCGACAACTCGAGGCGATCGCCGAGCTCGACACCGGCGGCGCCTGGGGGGGCAGCGGCCACGGAATCTCACCGACCCATTTCGCCCACGTCGGCTTCATGACGAAGCTCCCATGGCTCCTCGCCAGTGGACGGACCACCCATCTGCTCGACCGTTGGTCGGCGGGGCCGGTCCTCCGGCTGATCGCCGACCACCGAATGCCGGCGGTCACCGGGGTCGCCCCCCAGCTCGCCCTCATGGTGCGCCACCGGCTCATCGACGAGCTCGACTTCTCCGCGGTAAAGGCCGTGGTCGCCGGTGGCGCCGCATCACCGCCGGCCCTCGTTCACGAGTGTCGTGAGAAGTTCCGCGCCGGCTACTCGATCCGCTACTCGTCGACGGAGAGCGGCGGCATCGGCCTCGGCACCGCGCTCGACGCCGACGACGAGGAGGCCCTGCACACCATCGGCCGGCCGCGTCCCGGCGTCGACGCGTCGATCCGGGATGCCGACGGCGAACCGGTCGCCGCCGGCACCATCGGCGAACTCTGGCTCCGTTCCGACTGCGTGATGTCGGGCTACTGGAACGACCCGGAAGGGACGGCCGAGACGCTCGTCGACGGCTGGCTGCGGACCGGCGACCTCGCCCGGGTCGACGAGCGGGGCTGCTATCGGCTGGCCGGTCGGCTCAAGGAGATGTTCATCCGCGGGGGCTACAACGTCTACCCCATGGAGGTCGAGTCGGTGCTGATCGCTCATCCGGCCGTCGCGGAGATCGCGCTGGTTCCCCGGCCCGACGAGGTCATGGGTGAGATCGGCGTGGCGGTCGTGGTCGCCACCGCGGGCCGGACGCCGCCGTCACTCGACGAGCTGCGGACGTTCGGCGCCGCCGCGCTCGCGTCGTACAAGTTGCCCGAAGCGATCCGGATCGTCGAGGAACTTCCCCGCAACTCGAGCGACAAGATCGACCGGCGCGCGCTCGCCGCTCGGGAGGGATGAGGCGTCGAGCGGATCAACGCCGACGGTTTCCACCCCGGCCCCGACCCCGCCGACCGGGGCCGGCCTTTTTCTCTCGACGCTCCCGTTCCTCCTCACGTTCTCGCTGCGCCGCGAGTTCGCGGGCCAGCGCCCGGTAGCGCTCGACACGACGCCCGTCGACGAGACCGCCGTCGACAGCCGAAACGATCGCACAACCCGGTTCGGCGTCGTGGGCGCAGTCGCCGAACCGACATCGGGAGGCCAGCTCCTCCAGGTCACCGAAGACCAGTTCGAGCGCCCACTCCGCTTCCCACAGGCCGATGGCCCGGATCCCGGGGGTGTCGAGGAGAAGCCCCTTGTCGCCGGGCAACAACACGAGCTCGCGAGCCGTTGTGGTGTGACGTCCCTTCGCGTCGGAAGCCCGAACCTCACCCACGTCGAGCAGGTCCTCACCGACGAGGGCGTTGACCAGCGCGGACTTCCCGACCCCACTCGCACCGATCAGCGCCAACGTGCGACCCGGGCCGAGGTGATCCTGCAGCTCGCCGAGGCCGCGGCCGTCGACGATGCTCGTGACGACGACCGGGATGTCGCACGCGACGGAGCGCACGATCGCCTCGGTTTCGGGATCGTGCACGTCGTCGGCCTTGGTCAACACGATCAGCGGCACGGCGCCACTCTTGTGGGCGAGCACCAGCAGCCGCTCGAGCCGGCCCGGCGGCAGCGACCGATCCAGCCCGTGCACGACCGCGACGACATCGGCGTTCGCCGCGAGAACCTGCTCCAGGTCCCGTTCCGCGGGGTCTCGACGGCTGACGCTCGTGATCCGGTCGAACACCCGGGTGATGACGACACCGAGTCCGTCCTCGTCGGCGACCTCGACCCAGTCGCCCGTCACCGGGGCGATGTCGTCCTGGGCCCGCTGCGAATCCGAGAGCACTCGAAGCCGGCCGTCTGCCGTCATCACGTCGCACTCGCCCCGGTCGACGCGGACCACACGGCCGATCCGACCAACCTGCGAGTCGGCGGCGATCGGGTGTCGGCGAAGACCCCACGGGTCGAGTGTCGAGGTGCTGATGACACGCAGTCTCGCGAAATTCGGAGGGATCGGGAACCAAACCGCCCACGCCGACGTTTCCGACGTGCGGCGAGGTCGCCGACCATCGCGCCCAACCGATCCCCCGCACGGCATCGTTGAGTGTCCACGGAGCAACAAAATGAACCACGCAGAAACATCCGACCCGACGACTCCCGCCGACGACGGCGCCACCGCGGCGGACCATCCCCGCTGGTTCGGGGCCCTGGCCGGTCTCGTCGCGGCGGCGGTCGCCCTCGTCTTCGGTGAGCTGGTCGCGGCCTTCTCCGACACCATTCCGGGCCTGGTCCTCGGGGTGGGTGAGTGGATCGTCGATGTCACGCCCGGCGATCTCGTCCGGGCCAACATCGAGAACTTCGGGAGCAACGGCAAGGCCTGGTTGCTTCCCGGCATCACGATCGTCGCGCTGCTCCTCGGCGCCGTCCTCGGCGACTTGTCCGCCCGGATCTCCAACCGGATCGGCATCGTCGGGCTCGCCGCCTTCGGCCTTCTCGGCGGGTTCACCACCGCCCGCAACCCACAGTCGCCCGCCGTCGCCAGCTGGATCTGGGCGCTCGTGGCCGCTGCGCTCGGCATCGCGACGCTGCTGTTCCTGCTCGCCCGGATGCACCGGCCGACCCGGTTCGCGACGGTCATGGAAGATCCCCGCGACAAGCGGGCGACCCGTCGGGCCTTCCTCGGCTGGTCGGCCGGCGCCGGAGCCGTCGCGGTCACCGGATTCGGGCTGGCCGGCAAGATCGACGGTGAGAGCGTCGCCGAGGTGGCGCGGGGCGAGCTCGACTTCAGCGATCTGGTGTCCCCGACCAGCGGACCGCCGACCACCGCTCCGCTGGCCGCGCCGATCACGCCCGGCTCGTTCGACGAGATCCCCGGTCTCGCGAGCTTCGTCACCCCCAACGACACCTTCTACCGGATCGACACCGCCATCCGCGTTCCCCAGGTCGACCCCGACACCTGGTCGCTGAGCTTCACCGGCATGGTCGACAACCCCTACACGTTGACCTTCGACGAGATCCTCGCGATGGACCTCGAAGAGCACCTCGTCACCTTGTCGTGTGTGTCGAACGACATCGGCGCCGACCTGGTGGGGACGGCCAGATGGACCGGGGTCCCGTTGACCACGCTGCTCGAGCGGGCCGGTGTGCAGGAAGGGGCCGAGCAGCTCGTCGGACGCTCCGTCGACGACTGGACCGCCGGCTTTCCCACGAACCTCCTCGACGACGGCCGGACGGCCCTGCTCGTCGTGGCGATGAACGGCGAACCCCTCCCGATCGTCCACGGCTTCCCTGCCCGCCTCGTCGTGGCCGGACTCTACGGGTACGTCTCCGCGGTGAAGTGGATCGAAGAGATCCACCTCACCACCTGGGATGCGGTCGACGGCTACTGGATCCCTCGGGGCTGGGCCAAGGAAGGGCCGATGAAGACGATGTCGCGCATCGACGTCCCGGGCCACAACGACAATGTCGACCCCGGCCGCATCGCGGTCGCGGGGATCGCCTGGTCACCACCACGAGGTATCAGCGACGTTCAGCTCTCGGTCGATGAGAGCGACAACTGGGTGTCGTGTGAGATCGCCGCACCGGGCAGCGATGAGACCTGGGTCCAGTGGCGTACCGATTGGGACGCGACCCCCGGACAACACGTCCTTCGGGTTCGCGCCGTCGACGGCGACGGACAGCTCCAGCCGATCGGCCCGAAGGACGTCGCTCCCGACGGCGCCGAAGGCTGGCACGCCATCCGCGTCAACGTCCGCGACGTCTAGGCCTTTCCCCCCTCCCCCTCCCCTGCTTTTCTGACGCGTTCGTCGCGCTATTCGCGATCAACGCGTCAGAAAAGCAGGGAGGCGGGGCCGAGGGCGGGGGGCGGGGGCGGGGGGTGGAGGACGGCCAGGTGCGGCTAGGTTGCGACGATGAGCGAAGAGCGTGAGATCCTCGACTGGTCCACCTACGGCACGGCCGTACGTGACCTGGCCACCCTCGTCGGCGACGCCGGCTACCGCCCGGAGATGATCCTGTCGATCGCCCGGGGTGGGCTCTTCGTCGCCGGGTCGTTGGGCTACGCCCTCTCGGTCAAGAACATCTACGTGATGAACTGCGAGTACTACACCGGGGTCGACGAACGTCTCCCGGTGCCGGTGATGCTCCCGCCCTACGTCGACTTCGTCGACATGGACGACGCCACGGTCCTGATCGTCGACGACGTCGCCGACACCGGCCACACCCTCAAGATGGTCAACGACTTCTGTCTGGAACGAGTCGGCGAGGTCCGCACCGCGGTTCTCTACGAGAAGTCCCATTCCCTGGTCAAATGCGACTACGTGTGGAAGCGGACCGACCAGTGGATCAACTTCCCCTGGTCGAGCGAACCGCCGGTGGTCAGCGCCGAGGACGCCCGCCACCGGGTGAGCGACGTCTGAGCCCCCCGACACGACCGCCGAGACCGGCGCGTCGAGCGCCGGCGCGGACACCCGGCGCCGTGGGTGCGTCAGAAGGTGCTGACCTGGGTCGACTGTTCACCGACCACGGGCACGGCATCGACGGGGCCCGGGCCGTTCATCGCCTCATCCGCCCCCGGCGCGCTGACGCCGTTGGTGTAGTAGAGGCTCAGCACCCGGTCGATCGAATGACGATCGAGCACCGGCGCGACACCTTCGTAGAGCGCGAGCGCCTTGACCAGCTTGCAGACATCGGCCGGTAGGTACGGGCGCAGATCGCCACCCTCGCGAATGCACAGCATGCGCAGGTAGGCCGCCGACTCGCCGTCACATCCGACCCCCATCGCGTGGGCGACCCGGGCGAGGATCCAGTCGAAGGCATCCTCGGAGATCGCCCCGACGTAGATCTTGGTCTGAATCCGCCGGAAGAACGCCTCGTCACCCAGATCGCTGGGATCGAGGTTCGTCGAGAGAACGACCTTCACGTCGAAGGGCACTTCGAAGTTGACGCCGTAGTTGAGCGACAGGTAGTCGACGCGACGGTCGAGCGGCACGATCCACCGATTGAGGAGCTGATCGGGGGTCAGCACCTGGCGGCCGAAGTCGTCGATGATCATGACTCCGTTGTTGGCCTTCATCTGGAGCGGAGCGAGATAGACACCGCTCGTGCGATCGAAGCTCAGGTCGAGCATCGAGGCGGTGAGCTCGCCACCGACGACGACCCGGGGCCGGTGACACAGGACCCAACGAGGATCGAGGTCGTCGGGTTGGGAATCGGCCGGAATGTGAACCGTCGAGTCGAAGACGCTGATGATCTGGCCGTCGACCTCGACGGCCCGGGGGACGAGCACCAGATCTGGGCTGATCCGCACGACCCGTTCGGCAATCGACGTCTTGCCGGTGCCGGGCGGACCGTAGAGGAACATCGCGCCGTTCGCGTTGAGCGCCGGTCCGAGCTCGTCGAACAGCTCGTCGGAGATCACGAGATCGGAGAACGCGGTCTTCAGTATCTCCCGGTTGACGTAGACCGCGAGTCGCTGCTTCGCGACGACCTCCCGGTAGAGATCCAGCGAGACCGGGCAGGCACCGGCATAGCGGGACTGCGCCATCCGGTCGGTGGCGTGCTTTTGGCCCAGGCTGGTGAGGGCAAGCGTGTAGTCACGCCCGACCATCCCGAGAACCTCGATCTCCTTCTTCTCCCTGAGCTCCTGCACGATCTTGTCGACCAGTCCCGCGGTCATCGCGAGGGCCTGTGAGAGTCCGGTGACGTTCGTTCTCCCCTCGAGCAGGCATCGGCGGAGGACGAGATCGGAGACGAGGGCGTAGGGAACACCGAGGTCCTCGGTCGACTTCGGGGGCCGTAGCCCCTTGTCGCTCTCTGTACCGCTCGTCACGACAACTCTCCCCGAGGCGCGTGGCCTCATGATCCCGTGGGGCTCCTGTCGACCGAATCCGTCCGAGATTGACGAATTCCGTCGGATTCAGTCGGCGGTGCCGGACCGCTGGATGGCCCGTTCGTCGGTTCCGAGATAGCTCGCGATCACCAGCGGGTCGTTGCGGACCTGGTCGGGGGTTCCGTGGGCGATGACCTGACCTGACTCGAGGCAGTACACCCGGTCGCTGATGCTCATGACCAGCGGCATGTCGTGTTCGATGACGACGACCGAGGCACCGAGCTCGGCCTGGATCTGTTTGATGAGCGGACCGAAGGCCTCGGTCTCTCGTTGCGCGACGCCACCGGTGGGCTCGTCGAGGAGCAGGATCCGGGCATCGACGGCGAGCAGGCTGCCGAGCTCGACGATCCGCCGGGTTCCGGTCGACAGCGCGCCGATGAGCTGGTCGGCGTAGCGTCCGAGTCCGAGATAGTCGACGATCTCGTTGGCCTCGGCCCGCTTGGTGCGCTCGTCTCCGGGAGACGGCGGCACCCCGAGCATCGACGGAACCAGTCGCGACCGACTGCGGGCTTCCAACGCGACCATCAGCGATTCGCGAACGGTGAGGTCGGGATAGAGGCGGGCGGCCTGGAAGCCGCGCCCGAGGCCGATGCGGTGGCGGGCCGCTGCGCTCCGATCGGACACGTCGACGCCGAGCACACGGACCGACCCCTGCGACGGGACGAAGCCGCTGACTGCGTTGAGCAGCGTCGACTTGCCGGCTCCGTTGGTGCCGATCAGGCCGACCAGCTCGCCGGGGTGCACGTCGAACTCGACGTCGGAGACGGCCACGTTGCCCCCGAATCGCACGGTGAGGTCCCGTACCGCCAACGCCGGGCCGGTCTCGGTCGCCGTTGCGGGAGCCCGGACCCGCGCCGGGACCGCGGCGGCCGTGTCGGTACCGGCCGCCGAGTCGTCATCGGTCCGGTAGCGGCGTTCGGCCTCGTCAAGGAGGGCGTTGCGCACGTTGTAGACGATCTGGAGCAGTCCGCCGGGGAAGTACATCAACAAGACCAACAGACCGATGTTGGAGGTGAACAACTGCTGCAGGTCGCGCAGTCCGTCGGGGGTGACCTCGCGGATCCCGAGAACCCACAGCGAGCCGAGAACGGGCCCGGCCACCGATCCCAACCCGCCGATGATCGCGATGACCATCACCCGGATCGACTCGGCCGGCGCGAACTGGATACCCGGCGACAGGGAGGGTTGGACGACCACGAACAGGGATCCGGCCAGGGCGCTGATCCCGCCGGCGACGGCAAACGCCGACAACTTCGCCCGGGCCGGTGAGACGGTCGACGCAGCCGCCATGTCCTCGTTGTCGCGCACCGCGATGAGGGTGCGTCCGATCCCCGACGCCCGGATCTTCGCGGCGATCCACGACATCGCCATCAAGACGACGAGACAGAGGAGGTAGAGACTGCGCCGCGACTCGGCGAAGTCCATGCCGAGAAACGACGGGGCCCGAGCCGGGCGGGGGGCGCTGGTCCCACCGGTGAAGACGTCCTGGGTGAACATCCACGTGCCGGCGGCGACCGCGAACGCCAGCGTGGTGACGGCGAGGAAGAGCCCTCGGACCCGCAGGGCCGGAAGCCCGATCAGCAACGCGGCGGCCACGCCGACCGTGGTGGCCAGGACGACCGCGACGCCCCACGGCAACTGCACACTGGCGTCGAACAGGTCGAAGGGAACCGGAAGGTCGTGGCCGCGGGTGAGCGCGAGCGTGCTCAGCGCACCGAGCCCGACGAACGCGAACTGGCCGAGGGAGAGCTGGCCGGCCCAGCCGGTGAGGATCGTGAGCGACAGGGCGACCATCGCGAACAACAAGATGTTGGTCCACGCGAGGATCCCCGCGGAGGTGGTGACGAAGAGCGGGATGATCGCGAGGAAACCGAAGAGGAGCAGGAATCCGAACCCGTTGAGGTTGCGAACCCACCAGATCCGGCGAAGTCGTTCGGGTACGGGGCGCACCGTCGGCGACAACGACCAGCCGTCCTGGCGGCCGCTGCGCACGAACCACAACACGACCACGAGAACGGTCACGAAGAACCACACGTTGACGATCGACTGATTCGTCGAGTCGACGTTCTGGCGCACGATGTTCTCGACCAGTCCGACCCCGAGTCCGGCCCACACCACACCCGGAAGCGACCGCATGCGGGCGAGCAGGGACACCACGAGGACCTTCAGGAGCAGTTGCTCCACGAGGAGATTGCCCGTGTCGTCGACCGTGGCGGCCTGGATGCCCTGCAGCGGCGCGGTGAGGATCGCGGTCGCCGCCGCGAACGCGCCGGCGATCGTCCACACGATGGTCGACACCCGCCGGGGTGACGTCCCGAAGACCCGAGCGGTGTCGGGGTTGTCGGCCGAGGCGCGTACGGCCAGGCCGAAACGGGTCCGGGTCATGAAAAGGCCGAGTAGGGCGACGAGGGCGGGTACGACCAAGATGACCGTCAGCTCGCGGGCCTGCAGCCGGATGTCGTCGGTGGGGGTCCAGGTGAGCTCGAACGCGGTCGGGATGTTGCCGCCGGCGTTGATGTCGGGAATCCACGAGACCCGGGCGAGGGTCAGGATCTGACCGACGCCAATCGTCGCGATCAGCACGACGAGGCGGGGCGACGTGAAAAGACGGCGAACAACGATCAGTTCGACGACCATGCCGATCAGGGCCGTCCCCATCACGGCGAGCGCGAACGCGAGCCACCAGTTGAGGTCGTAGTTGACGATCATCATCACGAAGATCGCGAGGCCGAAGACCCCCATCTCGCCGTGGGCGAAGTTGAGCACGCCCGTCGACCGATACACGAGGACGAATCCGGCCGCGAGCGCGGCGTAGGTCAGGCCGGTGATCAATCCGATGACGACCATCTGTTGGCCGACATCGATGCCGAGAATCTCGATCATCCGCCCTCACCGCCGAGGAAGACGGCTCGAGCCAGGTCGTCACGTTCGGCCAGCTCCCGGGCCGGGCCCTCGAACCGCACGACGCCCTTCTCCATGAAGATCGCCCGGTCGGCGAACGCCAGCGCGACGTTGAGCGATTGCTCGACGATCACCATCGTCTGACCCCTGGCCTTGAGGTTCTCGACCACCCGCAGCAACTCCTGGACGACGACGGGAGCCAGACCGAGGCTCAGCTCATCGATCAACAACACCTCTGGTTCGTGCATGAGCGCCATCGCCAACGCCAGCATCTGCTGCTGGCCACCCGAGAGGTCACCGGCCGCTTCGCCGAGTCGCCCGTCGAGAGCGGGGAACATCTCGATCGCGGTCGCGACCCGACGGTCGGCCTCTGCCGGCTCGATTCGACTGCCGAGCAGGGCGGCCCGGAGGTTCTCACCGATGGTGAGGTCGGGAAAGATCCCCGCCCCTCCCCGCAACTGCACGATTCCGACCCTAAAGCGGGTCTCGGCTTCGGCGTAGGTGATGGTCCGGCCGTTGAGCCGGACGACTCCTCGGTCTGGTATGCCGAGGCCGGAGATCGCCCGGAGCAGGGTCGACTTTCCGGCGCCGTTCGTGCCCAGCAACGCGACGACCTCGCCCTTGGCCACCTCGATCTCGACATCGAAGAGAACCTGGACGGGTCCATAGCTGAAATCGAGGTTGCGCACCTGCAGCGCGGGAACCTCCTCGGGCGCGTCGACGATCTTGCGGGTCTCCTGCTGCTCCTCGAGGAGCTCCTCGACCGCGAGGGAGATGTCGCGCCGGATGTGGTGGGCGCCCCGGCGGATCAGCCAACCACCCGCCAATGCGGCGGGCGGCGCGATGATCAACATCGCGGTGCGGTTGTTGTAGGCGTCCGACAGTTGGCCGCTGATGAGTCCGCCGAAGAAGCCACCCATCAAGAAGATGAACACGGGAAGCAGCGCGAAGGCCTGGGCTCGGATCCGATACGGGGAGACGGCGGCGATTATCGTCGGCGCCGCGACGAACGAGGCGGAGATGAGGGCTTGGGAGATCGCGAGCAACGTGATCAACAACCAGAGTGGCTTCATCGGCAGGGCGATCAGGTAGATCCCTCCGGCCGACATGATGAGCGCCCCCGTGAACCTGACCATGACCTCCGGATCTTCGCGGAACTTGCGGTCGAAGATCCGGCCGGCCACCGGGATCGTCACGAGCGACGCGACCCACATCAGCGACTCGACGATTCCGCGGTCGAGGGCGTCGAGGGCGTACTTGTCCTCGAGCAGCAGGTTGAACTGGGCGGGGATGGCGATGAGCGCGAAGCCGAGCACTCCGACCCCGGTCGCCAGGAAGTAGAACGTGCGGATCTTCCGGAGCCGGGCCAGGGCGGTGCTCATCGACGGTTCGAGCTCCTCGACCTCGAGCGCTCCCTCGTCGAGCAGCTCCTCCTGCTCGAACCGGCCCCTCGGCGGCTCCTTCATGCGCAGGGCGGCGAGACCCACGATCACCGGCGGGATGGACACCGCCACGAAGGCCCAGCGCCATCCTTCGTCACCGCCGACCCAGGTCGCGATGCCGCCGACCAGCAACGGACCGATGAGCTGCCCGACCGGTCGGCCGATCCCTTCGAACGCGAAGATCCGCGAACGGGCCTGGATCGGGTAGGTGTCGGTGATCAACGAGTTCGACACGGGAATCCGATAGGCC
Source organism: Actinomycetes bacterium (assembly GCA_024276495.1). GTDB lineage: Bacteria > Actinomycetota > Acidimicrobiia > Acidimicrobiales > Aldehydirespiratoraceae > JAJRXC01. The sequence goes on along the minus strand of JAJRXC010000107.1, from coordinate 150,079 downwards.
TGCCCGAGCCCGGTTCCGGCGTTGGTCCAGAACAACTGGAACGGGTTGACGACCAGCGCCGACAAGAAGGTGGTCGCCGCCCAAAACAGCGACATCGCGGGAATGATCGCGACGCGGGTGACCCGATCGGCCAGCGCCGCCATGGGCACCGCCCCGAGGACCAGCGCGACGCCACCGAAGCCGAGCACCCCGAGCAGCACGGTGTCGGATATGCCGAGCGTGTTCTGGATGTCGGGGGCGAGCACCCGCAGGGTGCGGGGGAGCTCGTCGATGAGGTTCAACAAGAACAACATGACGACGGTCGTCCTGCCTCCGGCCGCCATCGCCTGCTTCAGCGTCATGGGCGTGCCACCCACGCCGGGCAGCAGGTCGTCGGGCAAGACGACGGCCTGATCCCGTTCCGCCTGCACGTCTCGCCGTCGGGCCTCCTCGTCGAGGACCGCGGCGGCGAGCGACGCGGCCGCACCCGCTTCGATGCCGTCGTCCTCCTCAGTCGTCATGGTCCCCCCAGGTCGCCGTCCCGAGGAGACCCTGCCGAGGGGACATTGTGGCGCTCGACACCGCGGCTCGCCAGCGACCCGGCGCATCGTCACGAGATCGTGACTTGTGTCACGCCTGGCGGGAAGGGACAATTCTGCCACCGTCTCGTGGCCACGGACGGCACAGACCCGGAGATGGATCCATGCTCGACCTCAAGCTCCGATGGCTCGCCATCATGCTCGCCTTCGCTTTCGTCGCCACCGCATGCAGCGGCGAGGTCGGCAACGACGCCGAAGTCGGTGACGACACGGTGACCGAGGCGGACGACCGCGACGACGCGGGCGGCGACGACGCCGCCCCGGCGGAGGGTACGACCGCTGCCGACGACGGCACCGAGGACGACGGGGACGCCGATGGCGGCCCCAACATCTACGACGATCCCCGCGGCGGGATCTTCACCGAGTTCCAACAGACATACGACCGCGGCGATCATCCGTTCCAGCAGGTCGACGCGGTGTGCCTGTTCAACGAACCCGCACCGGATCGGGTGGCGACCGATGCGGGGATCACCGCCGACACGGTCGCGATCGGCCACATCCGCAGCCGGCTGGAAGACGCGGTGAGCCTCGGCTTCGGCATCCCGGTCGGAGACCCCAAGGAGATGTTCGAGGTCTTCGTCGACTACATCAACACCGAGTGCGGTGGCATCCGGGGCCGCATGCTCGACCTCGGCTACGCCGAAGCCGATCTGCTCGGTGCCGATGTCGAGGCGAGCCGCAACGCGGCCTGCCTCGCGATGACCGCGGACTTCAACTCGGTGATCGTGATGAACAGCTCCGGATTCCAGGGTTCGGCCAACCTGTGCATCGTCGAGGAGGAGGAGACGGCGTTCATCTCGACCCAGGGCCAGACCGAGGAGTTCATGGCCCGGGGTGAGGACCGGCTGATCTCGTTGTCGATGACGCTCGAGGAGAGCCTGCGTTTCATGGCCGAGGACCTCATCGCGTCCGGCGCGCTGGACGGCAAGTCGCTCGGGGTCGCCGCGCCCAACACCCCGGGCCAGGCCGAAGCCGTCGAGGAGGGCCTGGTCGACGTGCTTCGCGATGCCGGTTTCGATCCGGTGTTCGACGTGATCGACTGCCAGGGCGGAACGATCTGCACCGGCGGTGTTCCCCAGTCGGTGACCAACATGGTGGAGGCCGAGGTCGACGTGTTCTTCAACGTCATGAACATCCTCACCGCCCCCGGCTACATCGCCGAGATGGTCAATCAGGGCTACGAGCCCGGCGACGTGCAGTTCTACGCCACCGACTTCAACTCACAGACCTCCGAGCTCGTCTCCGGGCAGATCGCCAACAACGTCGCCGCCGGTGAGCTCTACGACGGCGCGATCATCATCGACTTCCGCACGACCGGCGAGTATCGAGATCCCGGTTACGAACCGAACCCGTTCGCCGTCGCGTGCAACGAGGTCTACTCGGCCAACAGCCCGTCCGGGGCCGGCCACGACTGGACCGACGAGGGCGACTCGGCGTATGGGATGGTCGGCAGCGTCTGCAGCATCGTGCGCATCGCCGCTCGGGCCATCTACGACGCCGGCGAGAATCCGACGGTCGCCGACATCCAAACCGCCCTCGCTCACCTCGGCCCGATCGACAACAACGCGCTGGCCCCGGCCTCGATCCGGCCGGGGAAGACCCAGTCGGCCGATGTGATCCAGACCCTCGACTTCAGCTTCCCGTGCACGCTGCCCCTCCCCTACACGCGAGCCGCCGGGGATCCCGTGTGCATCACCGGACGCGGCGATTTCCGTCCGGCACCCCGCTGATCCGTTCGCGCCGCTCGAGTCGGCCTCGAAAACGACGAGACGTCCCGACCGATTGATCGGGACGTCTCGTGGGTTCGTCACGGGGTGGAGGTGAGGAGAATTGAACTCCTGGCCTCCTCGATGCGACCGAGGCGCTCTACCAACTGAGCTACACCCCCGCTGGGCCCGCCATGGTAGCGGATCGTACCGACGATCAACTCAGCCGTTGACGGCGCGGGCGGGGGCACGTTCGAGCTCGCGGACCCGCTCGGGATAGAGCATGTGGACCTTGATCTCACGCTCCGCTTCGTCGTTGCGACGCTGCACCAGCGCGAAGAGGTAGGCGACCAGCGCGAGGTCGACCATCACGTTGACGATCACCGCGACGCCACCGATTCCCATGGCGGCGAAGAGGGTGAGCACGGCGGCGATCGACAAGACGATCAGCACCTCACGGCGGCGACGGGCGGCGTCGCGGGCGCTGCGGGGAGCGAGCGACACGGCCATCGATGCACCGGACAGGGAACGAGTGGTCGATCCACCGAGCGAGCCGAGGCTGCTCGAGAAGGCACGGATGCCATTGGATCGATGATGCACGGTTCGCCGGTTCTCACGCCAGTACCAGCCCAGATAGCCGGCCCAACAAGCGCCAAGAACCAGGAGAACGATCGACTCCTTCATCGGCTGAGGTCTCCTCCAGGGTGCGGTGCGGCGGTGCACCGAAAACGAGGCCTCCTCGAAAGGGGGCCCGTACTCCAAGTTACGGTTCTACTACGAATGCAACACGAGGGCAATCACCGGCGGCGAATGTCACACTCGCCCGCTCATCCCTCGCGCCGGTAGTGCCCGCTGCGCCCACCGGTCTTCTCCCACAGCGCGATCTCCCCGATCACCATCGCCCGGTCCTTCGACTTGCACATGTCGTAGATCGTGAGCGCGGCGACGCTGCAGGCCATCAGCGCCTCCATCTCGACGCCGGTTCGGTCGACCGTCTCGACCTGGGCCTCGATCTCGATGCTCGCGTCGAGTATCTCGAAGTTGACCGTCACGGCACCGACCAGCAGCGGATGGCACAACGGGACGAGATCGGAGGTCCGTTTCGCGGCCTGGATTCCCGCCACGCGGGCGACCGCCAGCACATCGCCCTTCTTGATCGCACCCTGGGCCACCGCGGACGCCGTGTCCGCCGACATCGAGACCCGGCCCCGGGCGATCGCCCGCCGATGCGTCGCTTCTTTCGGGGTGACGTCGACCATCCGGGCCCGACCGAGCGGGTCGAGGTGGGTGAATCCGTGATCCGACATCTCCGAAGTCTACGACAACGAGAAGAGACGCCCGCGGGTCAACCGCCGATCTCGGACATGGATCGGCGGGGGCGAATGAAGTGGACCTGGTTGATCCGGTGACCTTCCCATTTCGCGGCCACGGTGCGTTCGAGCGCCGCGGCCACCACGTCGTCGGAGGATCCATCGCGCAGCAGGGCCCGCACATCGGTCTCCTCGGTGGCGAACAGGCAGCTCCGGAACTGCCCGTCGGCGGTGATCCGGACCCGGTCGCAGGTGTGACAGAACGAGTCGCTGACGCTGGCGACGATGCCGACCTCACCGCGACCGTCGCGGTGGCGCCAGCGGGTCGCCGGGGCCGAGGTGCGAGCGACCGGTTCGAGATCGAACTCGTCGTCGAGCGCCGCGAGGATCTCGGCCTGGGTCATGACCCGATCGTTGTTCCACATCTCGTCGGCGTCGAGCGGCATGAACTCGATGAACCGCACGACGACATCGCGGTCACGACCGAAGTGGGCGAAGTCGACGATCTCGTCATCGTTGATCCCCTTCATGACGACGACGTTGATCTTCACCGGATCGAACCCGGCCGTCTTCGCCGCCTCGATGCCATCGAGGACCCGTTCGAGATCGTCGCGGCGGGTCAACTCCCGGAAACGTGGGGCCTGGAGCGAATCGAGCGAGATGTTGACCCGGGCCAGACCGGCCATCTTCAGATCGGCGGCCAGCGTGGGCAACGTGACCCCGTTGGTCGTCATCGCCAGGTCGACGCCGAGCGCGGCCAGCTTCCCGACCAGCACCGGAAGGTGGGCCCGCACCGTCGGCTCCCCGCCGGTCAGTCGGATGCTGGTGATGCCGTAGCGTTCGACCATCAGCCGGGCGACACGTTCGATCTCCTCGAACGTCAGCAGCTTCTCCCGCTCCTGCCACTGCATCCCCTCTTCGGGCATGCAGTAGGCGCAGCGGAAGTTGCAGCGGTCGGTGACCGATATCCGCAGGTCGCGATGGATCCGGTCGAATCCGTCGATCAGTGGCACGGTCATCCGTCCACCGTACCCAACGGGATGATCTCGACCTCGTCGCCGGCGCCGTACTCGACGCCCGGGGGAACGATCGCGAGGGCCGTCGCCCGGGCCATGGCGGTGAGTTGATGCGATCCCTGCCCGCCGGCTCTGCGGATGTGCCACCGGCCGTGGCGGTCCGCCTCGCCCTCGACCCGCAGGAAATGGGTCTTGCCGTCGTCGTGACGTCCGAGTGGATCCTCGGTCCGCGCGACTCGGATCGGTCGGTGCAGCGTCGCCCGGCCGGCCATCTTGCGCAGGGCGGGGCGGGCGAACAGCTCGTAGCTGACCATCGACGACACCGGGTTCCCGGGAAGCCCGAATATCGGGGTGTCGCCGATCAACCCGAACGCGAACGGTTTCGCCGGTTTGATGGCGATCTGCATCCACCGCATGTCGCCGATTCGGTCGAGCACCACCTTGACGTAGTCGAACGCGCCCATCGACACGCCGCCGGAGGACAGCACGGCGTCGCATCGCCGGGCCCCGTCGAGAAACGCCTTCTCGATCTCGGTCTCGTCGTCTCGGGCGATGCCGAGATCGACCGCGTCGAACCCCGACTCGCCGAGCATGGTCAACAGGGTGCGTCGGTTGGAGTCGCGAATCTCGCCGGGACGCAGCGGGCGCCCGTCGTCGACGAGCTCGTCGCCGGTGGACAGCACACCGACGACCGGCCGTGGATGGGCCTCGACCGCGCCGACGCCGACGCTGGCGAGCACTCCGAGGTGACCGGCCGACAACACGGTCCCCGCGGTGTACAGCACGTCGCCGGGACGGACGTCCTCCCCGGCCCCCCGCACGTGATTCCCCGGAGGGACGGTGATCTCGATCTCGACCGTTGCCGCCGGTTCGTCGTAGCGGGTGCGTTCGACCATGACCACCGCGTCGGCGCCGGGCGGCATCGGCGCGCCCGTCATGATGCGCATGCACTGTCCCGGGCCGATCCGGGTGTCGGCGGCGGCGCCGGCGGCGACCGTGCCGAGGACCTCGAGGGTGACCGGCGCGGCGGCGGTGTCCGCGGCGATGACCGCGAACCCGTCCATCGCAGTGTTGTCGAACGGTGGGACCGTCTCGGTCGCCACCACATCACCCGCGAGCACGAGCCCCGCCGCGTCGCCCAACGAGATGGTCGCCGGGGAGGCGGGCGCGACCCGGTCGAGAACGTGAACGCGGGCTTCGTCGTGAGAGATCATGGCCTCAGCGTGCCAGACCGCACGCGAGGAAACGACCGCGGCGACCCCGATCGCTCAGTCGATGCCGCGAGATCTCATGATCTCGCGGATCATGGTCGCCACTTCGGCGCCGACCACCGGGTCGTCGAGCGACAGCTCGACGTTGGCCCGCAACCAGTCGAGTTTCTGGCCGGCGTCGTAACCGGCGTCCTTGATCACGAGACCGCGCAGGCCCGGCTCACCGATCAGCATCTCCATCGCGTCCGTGAGCTGGATCTCACCACCCTTCCCGGGTTGGGTGACCTCGAGCTTCTCGAAGATCGCCGGCGTGAAGACGTAGCGGCCGGTGACCTTCAGGTTCGACGGGGCGTCCTCGTAGGCCGGCTTCTCGACGATGGCGTCGATCTCGACCAGGTCGCCGTCGCGACGCGAGAAGCCCGCACATCCGTAGTTGGAGATCTCGGGGCCGTCGACCTCGAACAGCGAGATGACCGACGATCCGGTCCGCTCGCACTCGTCGATCATCCGCCGCAACGTCACGCCACCGTCGGGCAGCAACTCGTCGGGGAGCAGCACGGCGAAGGGCTCGTCGCGAACATGACGCGCCGCCATCGACACCGCGTGGCCGAGGCCGAGCGGTGCACCCTGCCGGGTGAAGTGGAAGGTCGCCATCTCGGTGATCCGGCGGACCTTCGCCAACATGTCGGCCTTGCCCTTCGCCTCGAGCAGCGTCTCCAGCTCGGCCATGCGGTCGAAATGGTCCTCGACCCCCTTCTTGGTGGGGCTGGTGATGATCAAGACGTCGTCGATGCCGGCGGCGACGGCCTCCTCGACGACCCATTGGATCGCGGGCCGGTCGACGACGGTCAACATCTCCTTGGGCTGCGACTTCGTCGCGGGCAGAAAGCGGGTACCCAGGCCGGCGGCCGGAATCACCGCGGTTCGAACTCGTTTGCTCATCCGCTGACCATCCAATTCCCACCCGGTGGCCACGATACGGGATGTACCGGCACCGACACAGGGTTGATCGGTCGAAGATCGCGACATTTGAGCGCCGGCCGGCGAGGCGCGCGGCCCGGCACCCTCAGCTCCTCAGCAACGTGCGAATGTTCGACTGGTGGCGGACGACGAGAATCGCGGCGACGCCCGCGGAAACCGCCACTTCCCACCCGGGTTCGCCGGTGAGGGCCGCGATCACCGGAAACGCGAACGCGATGCCGAGCGAGCCGAGCGCGGCGATCCGCGCCGCTTTGACCGTGACGAGGAACAGCCCGGCGCACGCCAACCCGACCAGAGGGTTGATGACCAGACCGCCCCCGCCGGCGGTTGCGACACCCTTTCCACCGCGAAGGCCGCGGGTCGCGGGCCAGACGTGGCCGACGACGGCCGCGACCCACACCGCGTGGGCCTCGGGACGGTCGGCGATCAACAACGTGATCCCGACGGGAACCGCTCCCTTCAACATGTCGACCACACCGACGATCACGCCGGCTCGACGCCCACCGAGGCGGTACACGTTGGACGCACCCGGGTTGCCCGATCCCTGCTGGGTCGGATCGAGCCCGAGTCGACGGCCCACGATCTGCGCGGTCGGGAACATGCCGATCACATAGGCGACGACCACGAGCACGACCATGAGCACCTGTCCATCGTATGGTGCCGCGCAAATGTCACACCGGTATCCTGCACAACCGTGCCGACCTATGACTATCGATGCGGACGAACCGGGGAGATGTTCGAGATGTGGCAGTCGTTCTCCGACGACGCCCTCACCGTCTGTCCACAGGTTCACGAGGGCGAGTCGACCGAATGCGGCGCGCCGGTGAAGAAGGTGTTCAGCAAGGTCGGGATCTCCTTCAAGGGCGACGGCTTCTACAAGAACGACCATGGCGCCGGAAAGGCCAGTCGGTCGTCGGACTCGTCGGCGGCCTCGGAGTCCTCGGGGGGTTCCGACGGGAGCTCCTCGAAGACCGACTCCTCGGCGACCAAGAGCGACTCCGCGGCGAGCCGTTCCCCGTCGTCCGACTGACGCCTCACCGCCCGACCCGACTTCCCCCGCGCTTCCCCGCACCATCCGACCCCAGGGAAGCCCCATGTCCGACTTTTCGCGACCCGATGTCCGCCGACACCTCGATCCCTTCGCGGTCCGTGCCGCCCTTCGCCGCCATCGCTGGCCCCGACTCCTGCTCGTGCTCGCCGTCGCACTCCTCCTCGGCGCTCGGCTCGACGCCGCGATCGGCGCGGCCGACGCGGCGGAACGAGCGTGGCGACCGGTCGACGAGGTCTGGGTCGCGGTCGCCGATCTCGATGCCGGCGTCGAGATCACGCCGGACGATGTGAGACCGGCCCGACTCCCGTCGGCCGCGCTCCCCCGCGATCCGGTGACCGAGAACCCGGTCGGTCGGCGACTCCGCGACGCGGTCGCCGCGGGGGAGATCATCCGGATCGGTCGACTCACCGACGGCACGGACGGCACCCTCGTGGCGCTCCTCCCCGCCGACCACGGCGGCGTCCGGCTGCAGTCCCCGGCGCCCCATCTGCGTGTCGGGGACGTGGTCGACCTCTACGCGCGCCTCGACGGCGAACGGGTCGCGGCCCGCGCCGAGGTCGTCTCGATCGACGACGACCTGCCGACCGTCGCGATCGCGACCGCCGACCTCCCCGCCGTCATCGGTGCGTTCACGACGGGCGACGTCGTCCCCGTGGTCGTCGGATGAGCCGCGCCGATCGGGCTCAACGCCAGTCGGTCGCCAGTATCGCGAGGACGGCGAGGCCGAGTACGACGCGATAGATCACGAACGGGGTGAAGGTGCGGGTCTGCACCATCTTGAGCGTCCCCCACACCGCGACCCAACCGGTGAGCATCGACGCCGCCACCGCCCACACGAACGGGGCGACGAAGTCGCCCGGAATGCTCGCGTCGACCAGCGAGACGACACCGGCACCGCCGATGACGGGCAAGCTCATCAAGAACACGAGCCGGGCTGCGGCGTCGCGCTGAAAGCCGAGCATGCGGGTGACGGTGAGGGTCGCTCCCGAACGGGAGACACCGGGTTGCAGCGCCAGCGCCTGACCGAAACCCATGAGCAGCGCGTCGCGAAGGGTGAACTCGTCGAGGGAACGGCGCTGGGGAAGCCGGTCGGCGACCCCCAGCAGGATGCCGAAGACGATCAACATCACTGCGATCAACGCGATGCTGTCGAGGTCGGAGATCTGGTCCTTCAAGAGCACGCCGATGACCCCGGCCGGCACCGCCGAGGCGACGAGAAACCAGGCGATTCGGCCATCGGTGCCGAGCGGTTCCCGCCGCAGCGGTCGGAGCCCGGCCGCCGTGTACTTCGCCACGTCACGGCGGAGGTAGGCGATCGCGCCCGTGAGAGTGCCCATGTGGACGGCGACGTCGAAGGCGGTCTCGAGGTCGGCGGGGAGCGCGTCCCATCCGAAGATCCAGCGGGTCAGTTCGAGATGCCCGCTCGACGAGATCGGAAGAAACTCCGAGAGGCCCTGCACGATGCCGAGCACGATGGCGTGAAGGATGTCCATGACCATCTCCGGTCGGCAGGGGAATCAGCGCGGTGAGCCTATGGCACCCGACGACGGGGCTCAGCCACCGCCGCCGAGGGTCAGACCGTCGATCACGAGCGACGGCACGATGGCACCGCCCGGTTGTCGTTCGAGATCGGCCCCGACCGACACGATGTCGTGCACCATCCGCGGGATCGCACCGGCGAGGGTGCCCTCCCTGATCGGTTCGGCCAGTTCGCCGTTGCGGATCATCACACCCTCGACGCCGACCGAGAGGTCGCCGCTCACCGCATTGACCCCCGAATGCAGACCCTGGAGCGACGCGACGAGCAGGCCGTCGTCGATGTCGCCCACGAAGGCGTCGAGATCACCCGACCGTGGCGCCACGTGAAGCGATCGGTGGCCGGGAGTCGGGCCCCCTCTGACCGAGCGCAGCGCCGATCCTGTCGACGCGACGCCGAGCCCACGTCCACTGCGGCTGTCGTGGAGGAAGCCCCGCAGGATCCCGTCGGTGATCAGTGGCACGGGCCGACAGGCGAGCCCCTCTCCGTCGGTGGCCGCGGCCGTGAGCGAATCCGCGTCGGTGGGGTCGTCGAACATCGTCAGCAACCCGGCGGCCACCTCTTCGCCGACCCGATCGGCAAACGGCGTTCGCCCCTTGACGACCCGCTCACCCGACAGCATGCCGGCGATGATGGAGAGCACGGTCGCCGCGAAACGCGGCTCGAGCACGACGAGCGGGCGCCCCGTCGCCGGCGGTCCCGCGCCGAGAAGCTGCAGGCCCCGACCGACCGCGAGGTCCGCGACCTTCGCCACGTCGAGGCCCGCGGGGCCACGGGCGGCGTCGACGGCTCCGCCCGTGCGGGTGCCCCCGTCGATGTCGTCGACCAGCACGCTGGTCGACAACGAGGCAACGGTCGCGGTTGTCGACGCGGCGATGCCGAGCGTGTTGACGATGGCGGTCTCGCTCCGCGTGTCGCCGTAGATGGCGGTTCGCACACCCCGCACCCGCGGATCGGCGGCGAGGGCCGCGGCTTCGAGGTCGCGGGCCAGCGCGATCTTGTCGTCGATCGAGGTCGCCGCGACGGAATCGTCGGATCGATCCACCGGCACCACCGCGACACCGTCGGGCGCCGCGATCCCGACCCGTTCATCGGGTTCGGCGAAGACGGCGTTGTCCCGCGCCTCGGCCACGAGCCCGTCGACCACGTCGGCGTCGAAGCTACCGGCGTGGGCGACACCCTCGCGCCCACCGACGACCACCCGAACACCGACGCCGTGGGACTCGGCGGTGGTCAGCGACTCGACGACCACCCCACCGTGGACCCGCACCGTGGTCTCCACGGCGCGGCCCACACAGACTTCGACGGACTCTGCGTCGGTGGCACCGGCCAGAATCGCCCGGGCGAGCTCGGGAAGATCGCCCAAGGCTCAGGCGCCCGACATCGTGACGTCGGTGACGACGAGCGACACGCCGGCCGCGCTCATCGGCAGCCACTGGAGGTCCGAACCGATGCCCACGATGTCGAGGAGCAGCCGCTGGATCGTGGACGCGATGGTGATCTCCCTGACCGGTTCGGCGAGCTCACCCCCTCGGATGAGCAGGCCCTCGGCGCCGGTGGAGAAGTCACCCGAGACGGGGTTGACGCCGGAGTGCAGACCGGAGACCTCCTGGACGAGAAGGCCGTCGTCGATGCCCGCGATCAGTTCTGCCTGGGTCGATGAGCCGGGCCGCAGGCTCAGCGCCTGGGCTCCCACCCCCGGCGCGCCCTTGAAGCCGGGACGAACCGCAGAGCCGGTGGATGTCGTCGCCCCACGGCGGGCCGAGTAGGAGTTGTGCAGGAACCCCGTCAACGTGCCGTCTTCGATCAGGGCGGTGCGACGGGTGGCCAGACCCTCGCCGTCGACCATCGACGCGGTGAACGCCGCCGGGTCGGTGGCGTCGTCGACGAGGGTCAGATCGGCGACGGTGACCTGCTCTCCCAGCCGTTCGGCGAACAGGGATCGCCCACGCTGGACCGCGTCGCCGGTCAGTGTGTGGCCGATGATGCCGAGCATCTGAGCCGTCACCCAGGGATCGAGGACGACGGTGAGCCGGCTCGTGGCGGGCTTGGTCGCGCCGAGCAGCCGAGTCGCCCGTTCGGCCGCGTCGGACGCCGCCTCGGTCGGGTCGAGCGCGCCGGGACCACGGCCGAGGGAGAACCCGAATCCCGTCTGGGTCTCGTCGTCGCCTTCGGCGAGGGCGTAGGCCGACAGGTAGCAGCCGGTCTCCCGAGTCGACGAAGCGATGCCGGTGGAGGTGGCGACGGCGGATTCGAAAAGGGTGTCGACGTACTCCGCCGATTCGATCCCCGAGATACGTGGGTCCGCGGCCCGCGTCGCCCGCTCGAGCTCGATCGCGAGCGCGACCTTGTCGTCGGTCGAGAACGAGACCATCGCCGGATCGAACAGATCGAGGTCGGCCGTGGCGACGCCGTCGGGCTCGGCCACTCCGTTGAACTCGTCGGCCTGGGCGAACGCGGCGTTGTCACGGGCTTCGTCGAGGGTCTCACGCAACGCCGAATCCTCGAGCGTTCCGGCGTAGGCGTAGCCTTGGCGGCCCGCAGCCACGACCCGCACACCGATGCCCTGGCTCTCGGCGGACGTCAGCGACTCCACCTCTCCCTCGTAAGCCCGGATCTCGGTCTCGTGCTCGTGCACGACGAAGGCCTCGACCTGTTCCCCCTCGTCGGCCCACCCGGCGACCCGGCTGGCGATGTCGATCAGCTCACTCATGTCATCTCCCGGAAAGGAACGGCCTACGCCGCGGTGCCGCCGACGGTGAGGCTGGTCACTCGAAGGGTCGGGGTGCCGTCGCCGACCGGGACGCCCTGGCCGTCCTTGCCACAGGTGCCCGGGGACCCCATCGCGAAGTCGTTGCCCACCGCGTCGATGCGGGTGAGCACATCGGGACCGTTGCCGATGAGATTGCCCTCCCGGATCGGCTCGGTGATCTCGCCGTGTTCGATGAGATACGCCTCGGTCATGCCGAAAACGAAGTCGCCGGTGGCGGTGTTGACCTGGCCGCCGCCGAGTTGCGCGACATAGACGCCCCGCTCGGTGCCGGCGACGATGTCGGCGGGATCGTCGCTCCCGTTGGAGATGAACGTGTTGGTCATGCGCACCATCGGGAGGTGCTGGTAGCTCTGCCGACGGCCGTTGCCGGAGCTCCGACGGCCCTCCTTGCGGGCCCGGAGGTGGTCCCACATGTAGTCGGTGAGGATCCCGTCGCGGATCAACACGTTGTGGCCGGCCGGTCGGCCCTCGTCGTCGATGGCGAAATGGCCCCATTCGCCGGCCATCGTGCCGTCGTCGATGAGGGTCACCAGCGCAGTGGCCACCTGCTCACCGACCCGGCCGGCGAAGACGCTGGCCGACTTGGCGACGAGATCGGCCTCGAGACCATGTCCGCACGCCTCGTGGAACAGCACGCCACCGCCTCCGGGTCCGACCACCACCGGCATCGCGCCGGACGGGGCGGGACGGGCTCCGAGCTTGGTGAGCGCCCGACCGGCAGCCCGGCGGGCCATGTCCTCGACGTCGGCCTCGTCGAAGAGCTCGAAGCCGATGGTGCGGCCCGTCGACTCCCGACCGGTCTGCAAACCGGTGTCGCCAGTCGCCACGCACGAGACCGAGAACATGGTGCGGACCTGGTCGTCCTCGGCGAGCAGGCCGTCGCTGTTGGCGACCAGGATGCGGCGCCGACTGTCGCCGTACCGGGCGGTCACCTGGCTGATCGCGGATCCCTCCCCCCGAGCGGCCGCGTCGGCCATCGTGAGGAGATCGACCTTGGTGGCCTTCGCGACATCCTCGGGCGGGATGCGAACCGGCATCGGACGAGAACCGTCGACCCGATCGACCGAGACCTCCCGGACCCCGCCACCGCCACCGCGAGCCGCCGCCGCCGCGGCCTCGGCGGCGCCGGCGAGACCCGCGGCGGAGAGGTCCGCAGTGTGGGCGAAGCCGGTGGTGTCACCCACGACGACCCGGATCCCGGCGCCACGATTGCGACCGCTGGTCAGCTCCTCGACCCGGCCGTCGTCGAGAACCGCCGACGACGAGCGCTTGTCCTCCACGAACACCTCGGCGAACTCGCCACCGGTGCGCAACGCGGCGCCCAGGGTGCGGTTGATCAGGTCACGGTCGATCACGGAAACCTCCAGGGCCGAGGGTTCGCTAGGGTATCTCGATGTCCGTCGAAGCCGGGTTGCGCGCCCGTATCGAGCGTGAGGTCACCGAGTTCGACACTGCTGGCGCCCTCGGATCCGGCGACGTACCCGTCCTCGCGTCGCCGCGCCTGGTGGCCTGGGCGGAAGAGGCGTGTGTCGCCGCGCTCGACGACGCCCTGAAGACCGGCGAAACCACGGTCGGCACCGAGATCCGACTCGACCATCTGCAATCGACGCCGGTCGGGGACGAGGTCACGATCTCTGCCGTCCTCGAAGCGGTCGACGGCCGCCGACTCACCTTCGCGGTCGAAGCCGGCGATTCTCGTGCGATCATTGCCCGAGGCCATCTTGTTCGTGTGCTGGTCGACCGCGACCGGTTCCTTCAGCGGGTGGCCGGCTGACGATGACCGCGCAGACGATGACTTCCCCACCGCCCACGCCGGCACCGGTGCTCACCGAGCACCGACGAGGCCTGCGCTGGTGGGTCGAGGTCCTGATCACGCTCGTCTTCTACGCGATCTACTCCGCCATCCGAAACCAGTTCGGTTCGGCCCTGGGCGGCGACATCCTCGTCCGGGCCTTCGACAACGCGACGAGGGTCATCGACTTCGAGCAGGCCATCGGGCTCTACCGCGAGGAGTGGATCCAACAACAGTTCCTCGAGCTCGACGCGTTCATCGTCTTTTGGAACGTCTTCTACGGCACGTTCCACTTCGCGGTGACGATCTTCGCGATGGTGTATCTGTTCCGCCGCTTCCCCCAGCGCTACATGTTCATGCGTTCCACCCTCGCGGCCACCACCGCGACCGCCCTGATCGGATTCGCGTTCTTCCCGTTGATGCCGCCGCGGCTGCTGGCGGCCTGTTTCCCCGACACGATCTACGGGGCGTGTCGGGCCGATCTCGGGTTCGTCGACACTCTCGTCGACCCGGGCGGCCTGTGGTCGTTCGAATCGGGGACCGTGGCGTCGATCTCGAACCAGTACGCGGCGATGCCGAGCCTGCACATCGCCTGGGCGACCTGGTGCGCGGTGGGCCTCTACCCGGTGCTTCGCAACCGTTGGGCGAAGCGGACGATCGCGGTTTACCCGGTCATCACGTTGTTCGCGATCATCGTGACCGCCAACCACTTCTGGATCGACGCCGTCGGCGGCATCGCGGCGTTGGGGGTCGGCCTCCTCGTCGCTCGTCCGTTGTCCCGACTTCTTCCCGGTCACTTCCATCATCCGAACAAGACCGAAGCTACGCTCGAACCCGGGTGAATGTCCGACCCGCCCCGGGTCGGCGATGCCGTCGTGAGTCTGTGAGGCCCCATGTTGCTCGATGCCATCAACGGACCCGACGACCTGCAGGGTCGGAGCTACCCCGAGCTCGATGATCTGTGTGAGCAGATCCGCCACGAGATCATCGACGCGGTCGACGAGCACGGCGGCCATCTCGGATCCAACCTCGGCGCGGTCGAGCTGACGATCGCCCTGCATCGGGTGTTCCGCTCACCCCACGACGCGATCCTGTGGGACACCGGCCATCAGACCTACGTCCACAAGATGCTCACCGGGCGGGTCGCCCGGTTCCGCACGCTGCGCGAGGGCGGCGGCCTGTCGGGCTACCCGTCGCGGGCCGAATCCGTCCACGACTGGATCGAGAACAGCCACGCGTCGACCGTGCTGTCCTACGCCCATGGCCTGGCGACCGCGTTTCACGCCAACGACAAGCGTCGACGAGTCGTGGCGGTCATCGGCGACGGGGCCCTCACCGGTGGAATGGCGTTCGAGGGGCTCAACAATCTCGGCCACAGCGGCCGCGACGTGGTGATCGTGCTCAACGACAACGGCCGCTCCTACGCGCCCACGGTCTCGCGGCTCAGCGAGAGCCTGGTCAAGATTCGCAGCAACCCGACCTACATGCGACGCCAGGCCAAGATCGAGGAGATCGCCGAACGGATCCCGTGGGTCGGCGAACAGATCAGTCGCGGCGTGAAGATGTCGAAGGCCGCGATCCGCGAGATGTGGGAGCCCCCCGCGTTCTTCGAGAACCTCGGCATCCGCTACATGGGTCCGTTCGACGGCCACGACATCGCGTCGGTCGAGGAGGCGCTCGAGAACGCGGCCGAGTTCGACGGCCCGGTCGTGGTCCATGTGCTCACCCAGAAGGGCCGCGGTTACGCGCCGGCCGAGCAGGACGACGTCAAGAACATGCACGACACCGGATCGGTCAAGGACGGCTCCTACACCGCCGCCTTCTCCGAGACGATGGTCAAGCTCGGCGACCAGCATCCGGAGCTCGTCGCGATCACCGCGGCCATGCCGGACTCGACCGGACTCCTCCCGTTTCGCGAACGGTTCCCCGACCGTTGCATCGACGTCGGCATCGCCGAACAACACGCGGTCACCGCCGCGGCGGGCATGGCGATGGGTGGTCTGCGGCCGTTGATCGCGGTCTACGCGACCTTTCTCACCCGCGCCTTCGACCAGGTCAACCTCGACGTCGGCCTCCACGGCCAGCCCGTCATCTTCTGTCTCGACCGGGCCGGCATCACCGGCCCCGACGGCGCCTCGCACCACGGCATCCTCGATCTCGTCTTGTTGACCAAGGTTCCGGGGATGACCGTTTTCGCTCCCTCCAGCTACCAGGAGCTCCAGCAGATGATGGAGGACGCGATGGGCCTCACCGACGGCCCCGTCGCCATCCGCTGGTCCCGGGGGAAGGCCACCCACGTCCCCCACGACCAGGTCGGCGCCGGTCTGCAGTCCCGCAAGGTGCGCACCGGCGACGGCACCGTCGCCCTCCTCGGCTTCGGACAGATGCTCCCCGCGGTCGTCGCGGCGGCCGAACGACTCGCCGCTGACGGCATCGATGCCACCGTCTACGACCCCCGCGTCGTCATCCCGCTCGATCCCGCGATGATCGACGATCTCGCGGCCCACGACCGGGTCGTGACCGTCGAGGACGGCCTGCGCATCGGGGGAGCCGGCGCCGCGGTCCGTGATGCCCTCGGCAACCGCGACGCGGCGTGTCGCATCCGTGTGCTCGGTGTGCCCACCGAGTACGTCCCCCACGGCCATCCCGACGACATCCACGCCGGCTTCGGCCTCGATGCCGACGGCATCGCGACCAGCGTGCGCGAACTTCTCGACTGAACCCCGGCCGGTCTCCCAGCCGGCCCTCAGCCCGAGTTGATCAGTGGGCCGTGGACAAGATGGCAGTCGACCACTACGTTTTTCGCCACTGGTATCGGCGAAACCAGTGAGGAGAGGAAGTGCCATGGCGCAACGACAACCAGCTCGTTCCCGACCCGACGAGAACCGGGTCGAGCGGAAGAGCCGAGCACCCCGAACCCGAGGTCGCCGAGCCTTCCACCCGAACACCGACCGACCTGAACGATCCCGCGCTGCTCGACGAACCATCCCTGCGAGATGCACCGGCCGAACCCGTCGCGGACCTCGATCCGGCAACGATGGCCGATGACCGGTCGCGGATCGGTACCGACCCCGCGCAGCTCGACGATGTGAGCGGCGATCTTCGCTCTCGTCCAGATGTCGGTGGACTCGGCGAGGGCGACGACCTGGGCATCGACCCGACGGGCAACGACCCGATCGGGCTCGACGAGCCGGGGTTGGAGCTGAATCCCGACGGCACGTTCAACCCGGCGAACGACCTCCTCGACAATCTCGACAGCGGCCGGCCAAGCGGCTCCACCCTCGACGAGTCGTCGGCCGGGGGTTTCTTCGACGATCCCGTGGGCGCGGTGCGTGATCTTGCTGCCGGGCTCGCCGCCGGTGGCAACATCGAACAGAACCGACAGTTCAACCAGGTGGACGACGGGATCGGGCAGGTCAGCGGGACGATCGAACACGGGAAGGCGGCGGCGGCCTCCGACGCCGATGGTGTCGATGGCGACGGCAGCCAAGAGTCCGCCGGTGAAGGATCAGCCGGTACCGGATCGGGCAGCTCCGCGGGCACCGACACCGGACCGAGCACCCCTGACACGCCGTCTCAGTCCGGAATGCCCGAGCTCACCGCCGAAGAAGTCACCAAGCTCGCCGACGACATCGCCGCCGCCAAACAGAATCTGGGGCCGGACGAGACCGTGGACATCAACAGGCACGGACGGACGTTCGTCGTCCGGGGTGCGGCCAAGACCGACGAGACCACGACGCAAGACGACAAGCCCGAGCAGGTCACAGAGGACCTGTCGACGGAGAGGACCCGCTGGTTCAACGCGCCGACTACCAACAGGACTACCTCGACATGAAGGTGGATGCGACCCTCGGGAGCGAGGTCAACCCCGAGGGCACCGACGAGTACCAATCCGACTTCACGATGCCCGACCTCGATGACATCAGCGGGGCCGGCGACCCGTTCACGATGCCCGATGTCGAAACGCCCGCGCACCTCGACGGCATCGTGCACGACGGAGACGTGATCGACCCCGTCGACTGAACAGGGCTGTGAGCCGCCGAACGCGGCCTAGCTCGACGGCTCGGTCGTGGTCCATGTGCTCACCCAGAAGGGCCGCGGCGACGCGCCGGCCGAACGGGACGATGGTCAGGCTCGGCGTCGGCCTCCACGACCAGCCCGTCCGGAGATGACCGTCTGCACGCCCCGCATGGTGCGCGCCGGCGACGGCTCGGTCGCAAACTTCTCGACGGAACGCGGCCATCAGTCGGGGATCGGACCGGCCAGCAGCATCTTTCCGAGCTCCCGGCCATCCTCATCCCGATAGATACACCAATCGGGGTCTCCCCACCCGCCGAGCACCACCTACGCCGCACTCGATTCGGACACCGGCCTGCGACGACCGAACCGGTCGGGCCCGGCGGATTCGAGGTCAGCTGTAGTACGGGTTCTCACCGAGATCGTGATCGGTGGTGTCAATCACCTCGGAGATCTCCGGGATCGCCTCGAGGATCGCCTTGGTGATGCCCTCGCGCAGCGTGGCGGCGCTCAAGGCGCAGCCTTGGCAACCGCCGCCCATGGTCACGAACACCTTGTCGTCCTCGACGCCGACGAGCTCGGCGAAACCACCATGGGACGCGAGCGCGGGGTTGATGCGCTCGGCGAGCAGGATGGTGACCTTGTTGGCGGTGTCGCCGCTCAGCTCGAGCTGGCCGAGATCACCCAACGGGTTCGGCCGGTTCGGGTTGCGAATGACGAGACCGCCCTGGCCCGCGATCGACGGAAGGTCGAGGGTGGCGCCGGTCAGCGCCGCCACGCTGTTGGCCGGAACGATGATCGTGAGGCCGTGGTCTTCGCGGATGTGGTCGTCGTCGGCCGCCTCGTCGATCGGTTCGAGCGAGAGATCGTAGGTGTAGTCGACGCCGGAGGCTCCGGTGACCTCGACCCGCAGGCCCAGAGTGTCGCCGTCGTCCTCCTTGGCCCGGATCTCGAACACGGTGGCCCGCGCGGCGTCGGTGACGAGCAGCACCTCATCAGAGCCCGGTTCCGCCTCGGTGGTCGCGGTTTCAGTCATGGCCCCAGCGTACCGACGCAGCGACGGTCATCGGTTCTCGAGCTCCTCTGACAATTCGAGCCACACCTCTTCGACCTCGGCGATCTCCACGTCGCACGCGCCGATCGCCTCGCCGACCTCCCGCAGCCGCTGATGGTCGCGGCCGGCCTCGGCCAACTCGGCGTCGAGCGCCTCGCGGCGGGCATGCAGCGCGGCCATGCGTCTCTCGACCGACTTGAGCTCGTGGCGGATCGTGCTGTGCGAACGGCCCGTGGTCTCCCGCGAGGTCCGCGTCGGCGGCGCCGATGCCGGCGAGGTCGCCACCGATCCTTTGATCGCCGTCGTCCGTCGATCCTCCAGCCATTGCTCGTAGCCGCCCGGCCAGCGACGGGCCCGGCCGCCGTCGATGACCAACACATCGTCGACGGTTCGGTCGAGAAACGCCCGGTCGTGGCTGACGACCACGACCGCGCCGGGCCAGGAATCGAGAAAGTCCTCGAGGGCCCGCAGCGTGTCGAGGTCCAGATCGTTGGTGGGTTCGTCGAGGAGGAGCACGTTGGGCTTCTCGGCGAGGGTCAGCACCAGCTGGATCCGGCGCCGCTCCCCGCCCGACAGCAACTCGATCGGGGCGCGTTGCGTGTCGGTGTCGAACCAGAACCGCTCGAGGAGCGCCAGATCCCACCAGTCGGGCTCCCCGTCGCCGGCGATCAGATCACGGACCCGAGCGGTCGGTGGCAGATCACGGCCGCGCTGGTCGTGGAGCCCGACCGACACCGTCGGGCCGACGACCATCCGCCCCGCCGTCGGCTCGCGGCGACCCGCCATCACGTCGAGCAACGTCGACTTCCCACTTCCGTTGGCACCGACGATCCCGAGTCGTTCGCGACGATCGAGGAGGAGGTCGAGCCCTTCGACGAGGGGTGCGAACCCGTCGAATCCGATGCTGACGTCGTGGAGCTCCACGACCTGGTCGCCGAGACGGGGCGTTCCCTCGTGCAGCGCGGCCAGATCGAGGTCGCCGTCGCGAGCCGCGGCCTGCGGGCCGCCGGCGATCAACTCGTTGGCCCGTTGAATCCGTGACCGACTTTTTCGGGTACGGGCCTTCGCGCCGGTCCGCAGCCAGGCGAGCTCCCGCCGAGCGAGATTTCGACGGGTCGACTCTTTGGCCGCGGCCAGCTCCTCACGAGCGGCCCGACCCTCGAGATAGCCGGCGTAGCCGCCGTCGTGCACATACGATGCGCCACGGTCGAGCTCCAGGATTCGGGTCGTCAGACGATCGAGCACCACACGGTCGTGGGTCACGAGCACGAGGCCGCCCCTGAACGACGCGAGCTCGCTCTCCAACCATTCGATCGCGTCGACATCGAGATGGTTCGTCGGCTCGTCCAACACCAACAGGTCGGCGTCGGACACCAGCGCCTGGGCGAGGGCCACCCGCTTCTCCTGCCCGCCGGAGAGCTCGGTCGTCGAGCGATCCAGAAGGTCACCGACTCCGAGCCGGTCGAGCACCGCTTCCCCCCGCCACCCGGCCCCGACGGCGTCACGCACCGTGCCCTCGGGCAGTCTCGTCACCTGATCGAGCGCGGCGACCGTGACACCCCTGCCGCGCCGAATCGTGCCGCCCTCGGGAACACGGGTACCGGCAATGATCGAGAGCAGCGTCGACTTGCCGGTACCGTTCATCCCGACCACCCCGAGCCGGTCGCCGGCCGACACCGTCACCGACACGTCCGTGAAGAGCGGTCGATTCGGGCGGCTCATGCTCACACGTTCGACATCGACGAGGATCACGTGGCGCAGACTAAAGCCCGTACGACCGATCACCATCCCGTGATCCGTGCGCTGCACGAACGGGCGCCGTGGGAGCCGCGGCCGTTCACCCGAACGATCAGCCGGGTGAGCGCGGGGACCAGGGCCGTCGCCGAGCAGGTGAACCCCCGCGAGCACCAATGGCGCGAGATCGGAGCAGCCGCCCTCGCCGGCGACCTGCCGCTGTGGGTCGTGCTCGGCGATTCGATCGCCCAGGGTGTCGGGGCGACCGACATCTCCCGGAGTTGGGTCGCCCGCATCGCCGGTGCGCTCGTCGCGGAAGGGCGCCCCCACGCGATCCTCAACCTCAGCCGCAGCGGGGCCCGCAGCCGTCAGGTTCGGTACCGCCAAGTGCCACTGCTGGACAAGCTCGGCCGACCGCCCGCCCTGGTCACCTGCGGGGTCGGCAGCAACGACGTGATGCGCAATCCGCACCCTCCCGTGGTGGCCGCCCGGATCGACGAACTGATCGGTGCGGTGCCGGCGGGAACGATCGTCTCGACGCTGCCCACACCGTCGATCAACCCGCCGGGCCGTTGGGTCAACCGCTCGATCCGTCGCGGCGCCGCCCGCCGCGGCCTTCCGGTCGCCGACATCACCCCTCATCTGATCATGAGCCGGCGAGGATGGGCCGGAGATCGCTTCCACCCGTCCGATCTCGGCTACGGCGCCTGGGTCGAGGCGTACCGGCTTGCCCTCGGTCTCGCGGCCGAATCGGTCCCCGACACATGGGATCCCCGCCCCGGCCGACCTTCGCGGCACGCGGGCGAGGCCGATACCGTCGACGCATGAGCACTCCGGTCAGCCTCGACGTCACCGACGACATCGCGATCATTCGCATCGACGACGGGAAGGCGAACGCGCTCGGCCATGCCGCCCTCGACGGGATCAACGACGCCCTCGACCGGGCCATCGAAGCCAAAGCCGTCGTGGTCTTCGGGCGACCGGGAAAGTTCAGCGCCGGCTTCGACCTCGCGGTGATGAAGGACGGACCCGCTGCCGCCCAGGCGATGGTGCGGAAAGGGGCCGAGCTGTGCATGCGGCTCTACGGCTTCCCGAGGCCGGTCCTGGCCGGTTCCGATGGCCATGCCCTCGCCGCCGGCGCCCTCGTGCTGCTGTCGTGCGACGTGCGGATCGGAAGCGACACTCCCGGCAAGATCGGCCTTCCCGAGACGACGATCGGCATGCCGCTCCCCGTCTTCGGCACCGAGCTCGCCCGCGCCCGGCTCTCCCCACGCGACCTCATGGCGGCAACCCTGCTCGGGACCCTTTACGGGCCCGAAGAGGCACGGGCAGTGGGCTATCTCGACCGGATCGTTCCTTCGGCCGAGCTCGAGTCGACCGTCCTCGAAGCGGCCCGGCTTCACGCCGACGCCCTCGACGCGTCGGCCTTCGCCGAGACCCGGGTGAACGTTCGCCAGGCGACGATCGATCACGTGATGGCCACGCTCGACGCCGACATGGGCCGATTCCACGTCGCCGATGGTTGACCGGGAAGAAAACCGTCCCCGGCCCGGTTCTTGTGGCTGGACCCATCTCCTGAACGAGGACCCATGAGCGACGAGAACATCGACGGTGTCGACTTCTACTGGCGACCCGGATGCGGCTTTTGCATGCGCCTCGATCGGACCCTGTCCCGAGCGGGTGTCGTGTTGCACAAGCACAACATCTGGGACGATCCCGATCACGCCGCGGAGGTCCGCAAGTGGGCCCGGGGCAACGAGACGGTCCCCACCGTCGTGATCGGCGACGTCGGCCTCGTCAACCCCTCGGCCGACGACGTGATGCAGGTGCTCGCGTCCACCGCTCCCCACCTGGTTCCCGATGACTGGGAGCCACCACAACCGGGCCGTCTCGCCGGCGCCGCCCGTCGCCTCCTCGGCGGCTGAGACGCAGCGAACCGCGACCCGTCACTCCAGATAGAACCCGCACTCGGGCCAGGGGGCGCTTCCCCGCCGGGCATAGAGCTCCCGGGCCCGGGCGTCCTGCTCGGCGGGCGGCGCCGCGGCGGGGTCGCCGGTGCCTCCCACGGTCTGCCAGGTCGCGACGTCGAACTGGTACGCGCCGCGGTACTTTCCGCTCGAGTTGACCGCCTGATAGTTGTCGGTCGACTCGCAGAATCGGAGCTTCGCCCACTTCTCGGCCGGCGCGATGCCGTAGCTGCCCTCGACGATCGCGATCGCGGCCCGATCCCAGGCGTCCGCCAGCGGTTCGATCGCCCGCGCGTCGTTCATCTTCTCCTCGATCGCACCGATGTCGGCCTCGAGGCGCTCGATCTCCGCGCGAAGGCGAGCCGCCTGCTCGATGCTCTCGCGGACCTCGTCGGACGCGCGGGCCCGAAGATCACGCAGTCGACTCAGCGCGATCTCGGATGACCCGGCGTGGTTCCGCAGGAGATCACGGCGCCAGCTCAGGTCCGACGCGTCACGCACACTCAACAACAGTTCGAGATCGCTGACGGACCCTCCCGTGATGAAGGCCCGAACGGCCACCGATCGGAGCAGGTCGGTCGCCGCCTCGATCTCGGCGGCCAGCCTCCGCTGCTCGTCGTCGAGTCGGTCCCGGGCATCGAGGGTGGCCGTCAGGTCGCTTTCGGCCGTGTTGAGCGCGGTCAGAAGATCGTCACGATCCGAGGACAATCGGGCGATCTCCTCGCGGATCTCCTCGCCGGTGGGGATTCCGCCGCGCAGATCCTCGATCTCGTCGGCGGCGGCGAACGATCCCCACGTGGCGAGCAGCCCGAGCGCGACCGTTCCGAGCACCACACCGGTTCGGCGGCGGCGGAAAGCGGAAGACGGGAAGGAACGCATCGCGATTGACCATCGTCGGAGCACGCGTGCGCGTCGGCGCGGTCGTCAGACCGACTCCACCCGGTGGACCCCGGGGACCCTATCCACGAACCCCGGCCGAAGGAAAGCCGCGCGCTGGCTACCCTCGGAGTTCGTGACGGACTTCGACGCGGTGCTGATCGTGTCCTTCGGGGGCCCCGAGGGGCCCGACGACGTCTTGCCGTTCCTCGCCAATGTCACGCGGGGCCGCGGGATTCCTCCTGCCCGGCTCGAGCAGGTCGCCGCGAACTATGCCCGGCTCGGAGGGATCAGCCCGATCAATGCCCAGTGCCGCCGGCTCCAAGCCGCCCTTGGCACCGAGCTGGCCGCGCACGGTCACGAGTTGCCGGTCTACTGGGGAAACCGGAACTGGCGACCGTACCTCACCGACACGATCGCCCGGATGGCCGACGACGGCATCCGGTCGGCGCTCGCGATCGTCACCTCCGCCTACAGCTCCTATTCGGCGTGCCGGCAGTATCTCGACGACATCGACGCGGCATGCGCGGGAGTCGGCGACCGCGCACCGTCGATCGAGAAGATCCGTCCGTACTTCGACCATCCCGGTTTCGTCGAACCGTTCCGTGACGCGCTGGCCGAGGCCCGTCGTGGGCTCGGCGATCCGTGCCCGCCGATCGTGTTCACCGCGCATTCCATCCCGGTCGCGATGGCGGCCACCTGCGAGTACGAAGAACAGCTCCGGGCCACCGCGGCGCTCGTGGCCGAGGCCTCTCCCGCTTCGCCCTGGGACCTGGTCTGGCAGAGTCGTTCCGGGCCTCGGGAGGTCCCGTGGCTGGAGCCCGATGTAAACGACCACCTTCGGGCTCTGGCCGCCGCCGGCAACGACACCGCGTTGATCGCGCCGATCGGGTTCGTGTCCGATCACATGGAGGTCGTGTGGGACCTCGACCACGAGGCGGCGTCGACCGCCGCGTCGCTCGGCCTTCGGATCTCCCGGGCCATCAGCCCCGGCACCCGACCCGACCCCCGCTTCGTCACGATGTGGCGGGAACTGATCGAGGAACGTCTGTGCGGGGGTCCCCGCGTCGCCCTGAGCGACCTGGCCCCACGGCCCACCCCGTGTCGTCCGACCTGTTGCCCGCCGCCCTCACGCACGGCATGACGAACGTCACTGTTCGCGCGATCGGCGGGGGATCCACCTCCGACCGCGCGTGATTTCGTATGCTCCATCGAAAGTTATCCACAGGGATGCCGTTCGCAGGTACGACTCGGGCAGGAGGGGAACCCGAAGTGAACCACACGAGGATCACCGCCGAAGCGCTCCGGTACCGGCTGAACCTCGTGCGGGGCCCGCTGATCGACGACGGCGACTGGGATCTCGACCGGATGGCGAACCAATCGGTGACCGCAGCCGACCCGACCGTCGACGGCGCGATCCGTCGAATCGCCACCGCGTGGACACGGGCCGGTCTCGACCCCCACGAGCTCTGCCGCCCGTGGAGCGGACCGGCGGTCGACCGACTCTTCACCGAGAATCCCGAGCTGGTCGACGCCCTCGACGACATCGTGCGGGTCGCCACCCGCTCACTTGCCGCCTGACCCCGGCCGCCGCGGCCGACTAGCCGCGATGTCTCGGCAACACGACCCGCACGAGCGCCCCGCCCTCGCGACGATTCGTCACCTCGATTCGACCCTTGTGCGACTCGACGATTCGGCGGGCGATCGCGAGACCCAGACCGCTCGAACCTCCGGCGTCACCCCGCCGGAACCGGTCGAACACGTGAGGCAGGATCTCCGGATCGAAACCCGGACCGTCGTCGACGATGTCCAAGACGACACCGTCGTCGTGGGGCGCCGTGGTCAACCACACGTGAGACGCCCGCGCGGCCGCGTTGCGGGTGAGAGTCTCGACGACCTGACGCAACAAACCGTAGTCGGCGTCGACGACCAGGGCCTCTCCCGGCGTCGCCTCGACGAGGGTGTCGTCGGAACGGATCGCGGCAGCGACCTCCTCGGTCAACAAGTCGAGACGGAGCGGCGCCAACCGCGGGTTCGCCTGACCCGCCTCGAGCCTCGCCAGCTCGAGCAGCTCGGCCACCCCGATTCCCGCTCGTTCCGCCGCCGTACGGATCTCCTCCAGCGATCGCCGATACGCGTCACCGTCTCGGGGGCGCGACAACGTGTGGCTGGCCGACGCCTGGATCACGGCCAGAGGAGTACGCAACTCGTGGGCCGCGTCGGCGATGAAGTCGCGCTGCTGTTGTTGGGCGGCGCGCGCCGGCCGCAGCGAACGGCCGGCCACCCAGTACCCGGCGAGCGACGCGGCCGCGATCGAACCGGCCGCGGCCAGCCAGATCCGTAGACGGGTCGAGGACGCGTCATTGTCGAACTCGGTGAGGTCGAGCGCGGTCACCAACACGTCGTCCCCGTTCACGTCGAGCGGCACCGCGTAGGACAGATAGGTGACGTCGGCGTACTCGAATCGGCCGAAATCCGGCGATCCGTACGACTCCTCCGCGATCGTGTAGAGAGGCGGTTCGAGCCAGACCTCACCGAGTGGGTAGTCCCACTCCTCCGCCAGGTTCACCCGCCAAGTGTTGGCCGGGGCATCCTCGGCCGCCGGGTCGAACGCATGCAACCCGAGCTCCTGCACCACCCGCTCGGCTTCGCGCTCGGCCGAGTCGTAGATGCCGGCGGTCGCGGTGCGGACCGCGTACCAGCTGATCGCGACGACGGCGAGGGCCGACAGGACCCCGTAGATCAGGGTGAGATGGAGGCGGGTGCGATGGAGGTTCACGACGGCTCGGGTCCGATCCGATAGCCGGCCCCTCGCACGGTGACGAGCGGATCGGGGCCATCGGGGCTCCCCAACTTCCGGCGCAGGTTCGCGATGTGGACGTCGACCACGTTGGAGAGGCCGTCGTAGTTGCTGTCCCAGACGTGCTCGAGCAGTTGCTCGCGGGTGACGACCTCACCGGGATGACGGAGCAGGAACTCCAGAAGGGCGAACTCCCTCGCGGTGAGCGGCACGGTGATGGCCCCCCGCCACACCACCCGAGACGCCGGATCGAGCCGGACGTCACCGACCTCGAGCACTGGACGGTGCGCATCGGGAGGACGGCGCAGAAGCGCACGAATGCGGGCGGTCAACTCCGGATAGTCGAACGGCTTCGTCAGATAGTCATCGGCCCCCGCATCGAGACCCGCGACCTTGTCCGACAGCCCGTCGCGGGCGGTGAGCATCAGGACCGGCAGATGCCGGCCGGCCTACCGGATCTCCCGGCACAGCTCGAGACCGCTGCCATCGGGAAGACCAAGGTCGAGGATCACCAGGTCGTAGTCGTTGACCTCCAACTCGTGACGGGCATCGAGCACCGTGTTCGCCGTGTCGACCGCGTAGCCATCCTCACGAAGTCCGCGCTCGACGATCGTCGACAACGAGAGGTCGTCTTCGACCAGGAGAAGCCGCATCGAACCAGTGTGGCCCGAGTTTCATGAAGGGCACGTGAAGATCGGCTTCATCTTCACCCCACGCGCCGATTCGTACGGTCGGGTCATGGACCACGAAACGGTTGCCCACCTCCTCCGCCGCACCACGTTCGGTCCGGTTCCCGGCGCCGTCGAACGCCTGATGGGCCGCGACCTCGATGACCTGATCACCGAGATCCTCGAAGACCGCGGTGACCAGTCGATCGACGTGACGCCGCCGAACGTGGCCGGCGACGACGACGCGCTGGTCGGCTGGTGGCTCGATCGACTCCGCGATCCCCGCGCCGGCATCCACGAACGAATGGTCTGGTTCTGGCACGGCCACTTCACGACGAACCTCGACCAGGTCACCGGCGACATGATGTGGCGCCAACACCAGCTCGTCCGTCGCTTCGCGCTCGGCAACTTCCGCGACTTCACCCGGGCGATGCTCACCGACGCCGCGATGCTCGTGTATCTCGACGGCGCCGGCTCGACCGGTGAACATCCCAACGAGAACCTCGCCCGCGAGCTCATGGAACTGTTCACCCTCGGCGTCGGCAACTACACCGAGGACGACGTGAAGGCAGGGGCGCGGGCCCTCTCGGGCTACTGGGTCGACTGGGACACCAGCGAGGTCTACTTCGAGGAGGACGACCACTACGACCGTCCCGTCCGTTTCCTCGGCGTCCGGGCCCGCCACGACGTGGACTCGGTCGTCGCCACCATCACCGCCCACCCCGCCTGTGCCCGCCATGTCACCAGCCGGCTGCACCGCCACCTGGTCGGGCTCGACCCGGACCCCGCCCAACTCGAGTCTCTCGCCGCCGTCTTTCGCGAGGCGGACCTGGAGATCGTCCCTCTCATCGACGCGATCGTGAGAAGCCCTGCCTTCGCCGCCGGCCGCCGCACCCGACCCCGACAGCCGATCGAATGGCTGATCGCCGCGTTGGCGGCGCTCGGCGTGGGCGACATCGAGATCGACATGTGGTCGCTTTCCGCCGCGGGACAGCTCCCGTTCCACCCGCCGAACGTCGCGGGCTGGCCCGACGACGACCGGTGGGTCGATGGGAGCCAGATCCTCGACCGGGTCAACCGGTTGCTCGAACTCGGATGGCAGGAACGGATCGACTTGGACGTCGAACCCGACGTCGACACGGTCCTCGCCCGTTGCGGCCTGTGGGACGTGTCGTCGACGACCCGCTCGGTCCTCGACGACGCCATCCGACGACAGTCCGAGTACGACCACGGCCTCGAGCTGCTCTTCGTTCTCGCCCTCACCTCACCGGAGTTCTCCCTTGCCTGACCAGCCCGAGGATCACCCGTCCATCCACTCGGCCCCCGACGCCGATTCGTCCCGGGCTTCGACCGGACCGAGCCGACGCCAGGTCCTCGGCCTGCTCGGCATCGGCGGGGTCGCGGCCGCGTCGGGCTACGGCCTCGTACGGCTCACGAACCCGCGGGGCACCGAGCGCACCACGTGGCCTCCGCAGGCCCGCCCGCTCACGTCGTCGATGCCGGCTCGTTCCCTCACCGCGGCCGCCACCGTCGAACGACGCCAACTGCTCGTGATCGAGCTCAACGGTGGCAACGACGGCCTGGCCACGGTCATCCCCGAGGCCGGCCGACTCCGTGACCTGCGGCCGGGGCTCCTCTCCGACGATGCCGCCGGGGTCGACTTCGAGGCCGGCACCCGGCTCCACGCCGGTCTGGCCCCGCTGCGAGATCGCGGACTCGCCGTGCTCCAGGGGGTGGGAACGCGAGATCCCGACGGGTCGCATTTCGAGATGGAACGACGGTGGTGGTCCGGTGACGGCACCGGCCGGGACCGCGGCGCGACGTGGTTCCTCGGCCGGATCTGCGACACGATCGCCGCGGACGTCGCGGTGGCCGGCGTGTCGGTCGGCGCCGGAGCCACCCCGGCGCTGCGGGCCGCCGACGCGACGACGATCGGCCTCCCCGACCCGTACGCGGCCTGGTTCCTGACCGAGGACGACGATCCCTGGTACGACAATCTGCGTCGCGGGCTCCGCTCACTCGGCGCCCGCCGGCCGGGCGAGTCGACCCGAATGACCGCCGCACGACGGGGGCTCGACGACGCCCTCTCCTTCGCCGCCCTGCTCCGTTCGGTCGACGACGAGACCGATCGTGGCTTCCCCGAAACGGACCTCGGCCGGCAGCTTCGCCTCGCCGGCGGATTGCTCGCCGGCGATGTCGGCGTGCGGGTCGTTCATGTCCCGTTCGGGGGATTCGACACCCACGAGGAGCAACGCGGCCAACACGATCGACTCATGGGCGAGCTCGGCGCCGCCGTCGCCGCCCTTCAGGACGACCTGAGCGCACGCGGCATCGCCGATCGGGTCCTGATCGCGACCACCAGCGAGTTCGGCCGCCGACCCGAACAAAACGGCAGCGGCACCGACCACGGCACCGCGGCACCGATGCTGCTCTGCGGCCCGGTGACTCCCGGGCTGCTCGGCGACACACCCCGGCTCGAACGGCTCGACGGCGACGGCAACCTCGTCGCAACCACGATGCTCGAGGACTATCACGCGACGCTGGCCGAGAGCTGGTTGGGAATTCCGGCCGACGAGGTCGTCCCGAACCGACCGACGCCGATCGCCGGGCTGATCGCGAGCTGAGCACCACCCGGGCACGGGCGCGCATGGCCGGGAGTGGGAATCGTTCGCTACGTTGTCGGGGTGGCAGTCCTCGCGGTGGTCAATCAAAAAGGTGGGGTCGGCAAGACGACGGTGGCGCTCGGCTTGGCCGCAACCGCCTGGTCCCGCGGCCTCGATGCCCTCGTCATCGACCTCGATCCCCAGGGAAACGCCACCACCGGGCTCGGCGTGTGGGATCCGCCGTTCAGTGTCGACCAGGCGTTGGCCGAAGAGCGGCCCGGCTCGATCGCCGGTCTCCGGGTCACCTCCGGCTGGCCGACCGACGGCGGCCGACCGCCATCGGTCGTCCCCGCCACAGCCGCGCTGGCCGCACGCGAACCGCAGCTCCTCACCGACCCGATCGGGGCCAACGACCGGCTCGCGGTGGCCCTGTCCGGCGTTCGACACGACGTGGTCATCATCGACTGTCCACCGTCGCTCGGGCTGTTGACCGTCAACGGGCTCTTTGCCGCGGACCGGGCCCTGATCGTCACCGAACCCGGCGCCTGGGCTTCCGACGGGGTGGGCCAGATCCTGCGCACGGTCGAACGAATTGCGGCCCGTCGTTCCCAACCCCTCACCGTCGCCGGTGTCGCGGTGAATCGGCTGGGCCGTACCCGCGATGCCCGCTACTGGGATGAACAGCTCCGCGCCGACCACGGCGACATCGTGCTGCCGGCGGTTCATCTACGCGCGGCCGTGCCCGAAGCCTCCGCCGGTTCGCTCCCGATCCATGCGCTCGGGAGTCGACCCGGCGCCCAGGAGGCAGCCGCCGAGTTCGACCGTCTTTTCGATCTCGTTCTGCCGATGGAGGTGGCCCATGGGGTATGACCCGCAGGCCAATCGTCGGCGACCCCGGCCGGTGGCCGATGATCCCGCCCCGGTCGACGCGCTGCTCGGCGTGCCGACCGCCACCTCCCCCAGATCCCCGGTGGTCGACGATCCACCGCCGACCCCGTCGGTGACCCCGGCACCAGCGGATCCGCCGTCCGACACCGTGCTCATCAACACCGGTCTCGTCGCCGTCGGCGGCGCCATCGTCACCCTGCTCGGCCTCCGTCAACTGTGGAAGCGGCGTCGCCGCTCGCGGCCCGCCTCCGCCGAGCAGGCGTAGCGCCACCGCGCTCAGCCGGCGGCCGGCATCATCGCCTCGTCGGACTTTGCTTTCGCCCGGTCTCGTTTCTCGACCGCGGCAGCACCTTCCGGACAGCGATCGATGTAGGGACACCAGCCGCACAGGGGACCGGTGCGGGGTTCGAACTCGTCGGACGCACACGCGGTGTTGATGTCGGTCCAGGTGGCGGCGAGCTTCTCGGTGACCACATCGAGCTCCTTGCGGGTCACATCGATCCCCACCGGACGCTGGCCGAGGTACAGCAGACGAGCCCGAACCGGCATCTCCCCCGTGTCGACCTCGACCGCGGCAGCGTAGAGCAGGACCTGATCGAGCCGACCCCGTCGATACCGCGGTGACGGCGCCCGACCCGATTTGTAGTCGGTCACCACGAGCCCGTCGCCCTCACGCTCCAGACGATCGACGATGCCCCGAAACGGCACACCGGCGAGCTCCGCTTCGATGTCTCGTTCGGTGGCCTCGACCTCGACATCAGCCGGATCCTCGAGCTTCCAGAGCCCTTCGATGGCCTGCCACGCCTTCCACCGGAACTTCCGACCCTCGTGCTCGCCGTACGCCAACGCGGCGTAGTCGGCGGTGGCCTCGGTCTCGGGCCATTCCTGGCGGGCGATCATCCGGGCTGCGTCCCGGGTGCGCGCGGCCGGCTCGCGTTGCATCAACAACTCGAGCACCCGGTGGGCGAAGCTCCCGGCCAGCGCGGCTTCGCCGGGCGGGTCGGGCAGGCGGTCGACATAGCGATGACGCCAGCGGCGCGGACACTGCTCGAAGGTGCCGGCGCCCGATGGCGACAGGCGGGGCGGTGGCGTGGGCACACCGACTTCTCGCACTCCCCCTTCGAGATCGAGCGACGCGGGGTCGACGGGGTCGGCCAGACCGATGGCATCAGGATCGAGTTCCACGGTTGTAGTTCTACCGCACGCCTGTGACAGCCGCGTCGTACGCTACGAAGCGTGACGGAAACGATCGACATCGTGCGGACCCTCAAGAATCGTGTCACCCGCCACAACGCACCGATCTTCGCGGCGGCGATCGCCTTCTTCGCCTTCCTCGCGTTGATCCCGGCCCTCACCGCGGTGATCGGTGTCTACGGGCTCGTCGCCGACCCGAACGACGTGACCCGGCAACTGACCGACGCGCTGGCCCGGGCCCCCGACTCCACCCGGGAGTTCCTGGTCGAGCAGATGACCGACATCGCGGCCGGTAGCTCGGGTGTGCTCGGCTTCAGCGTCGGGCTCAGCCTCCTGATCGCCATCTTCAGCGCGTCTGGGGCGGTCGCCAACCTCCTCAAGTCGCTCAACGTGGCCTACGAGATCGAGGAGACCCGGACGCCGTGGAAGCTGCGCGGCACGGCGCTCGGCCTCATGATCGGCTCGATCCTGGTTCTCGGCGTCGTCATGTTCCTCACCGCGGCCCTTCCCGCGATCCTCACCCGGTGGGGTCTCGGCGACGCCGCCCGACTCGCGCTCAACCTCGGGCGGTATCCGGCGCTCGGACTGGTGATGGCGTCGTCGCTCTCGATGCTCTACCGCCTCGGACCGGACCACGACGGCAACGACAAGCCGCTGTCGCCCCGACTGTTCACCGCCGGCGGGCTCGTCGCCACCATCCTCTTCGTCGTGCTGTCCGCCCTGTTCAGCTTCTACACCGCCAACCTCGGCAGCTACGGGGAGACCTACGGCCCGCTGGCGACGATCATCGTGTTGTTGTTGTGGTTCCAGCTCTCGGCCCTCGCCGTCATCGTCGGTGCCGAGCTCGACGCCGAGCTCGCCGAGCGTGCCTGGCGGATCCGCAGCGGGCTGGAGGACCCCGACGCCCGGGCCGAATCGGGAATCGTCGCGACCGCGCGGGTCGTCGCCGCGCTCGACGACGGCGACATCGACGCCATGTTGGCGACGTGGCATCGACACGGCGTCTGGCACCACCCGCTCTTCGGTGAGCTGACCGTGCCCGAACACCTCGACCGCCACCTCACCGATCTCTTCGCGTCGTTTCCGGACCTCACCGTCGACGCCGAGCCGCCCGCCGGTCGAGGCGACGAGGCAACCGTGCGCTACCGACTCTCCGGCACGTTCACCGGCGCCCCGTGGGCGGGCCACGAGCCCAACGGCCGCGTGCTCGACATCGATGTGGCCTGCTTCGTTCGGGTCGAGAACGGCCACGTCGTGCGGGTGGACGAGGTCTTCGACACCGCCGTCGTAACGAGGCAGCTCGGATTCCGGCCCGGCGACACATCGACCGGCGCCAGGGTCCGCCTCGGTGTCAACCGGCTCCGCGCCCGGATCGGTCGCCGCTGATCGGGGTCGCGGAGCGAGACGATCAGATGTCGAGGGTGGTGGCGTCGACGAGGGCGGAGTTCTTCACGAGGAAATCCCGGCGCAGGCTCACGTCGTTGCCCATCAACACATCGAACATGCGGGCCGCGTCGCGGGCCTCCTTTCCGTCGTCCATCGTGAGTCGACGCAGGGTGCGGGTGGTCGGGTCGAGCGCGCAATACCGCAACTCGTCGACGTTCATCTCGCCGAGGCCCTTGAAGCGCTGCCACTTGACGTTCTCGCGCCGACGGTTGCCCTTGCACAACTCGTCGGTGATGCGCTCCTTCTCCTCGTCGGAGTAGGCCCGGTACACCTCGTCGCCGATCTTGGTGGTGAACAGTGGGGGCTGGGCGGCGAACACCCGGCCGGCCTCGAGCATCGGCTCCATGTACCGGTGGATCAAGGTGAGAAGGAGGCAGCGGATGTGGCTGCCGTCGACATCGGCATCGCAGAGGATGACGATGCGGCCGTAGCGGGCATCGTCGATGTTGAACTCCTTGCCGGCCCCCGCGCCCATCGCGGTGAACAACGCCTGCGCCTCGGCGTTGTCGAGCACCGCCTTCTGGCTGGCCTTGGCCGCGTTGACGACCTTGCCCCGCAGCGGGAGGATCGCCATGGTCTCCGAATCGCGGCCCCGCTTGGCAGGACCGGCGGCGGAATCCCCCTCGACGAGGATCAGCTCCGCGTCGGGCCCGTGGATCCGACAGTCGGCGAGCTTCTCCGGCATGCCGGTCGATCCGAGGCTCGCCGCTTTGCGTTTGTTCTCCAGAAGCGTCTTGGACTCGACCCGGTTCTGCACCGCGGCGGCCAGCTTGTCGGCGATCGCCTTGACATGGGTGCGGGGCCCGCCACCGGGTTCGAACCACTCCTTGAGCTGTTCGTAGACGACCCGTCGCACGATGGCCTCGACCGGCGGGGTGCCGAGCTCCTGTTTGGTCTGCCCGCGGAACTGGGGTTCGGGAAACGTGACCTTGATCGCGGCGACGAGACCCTCGTGGATGTCTTCCTTCGTCGCCTTGTGCTTCTCCTGCTTCGCCAGCTTCGCCAGCTTGCGGTTGTCCTTGAGCAACACCCGGTTGACCACGCTGGTCAGGGCCTTGTCGAAGCCGGCACGGTGGGTGCCCCCCTGGCTCGTGGGGATCGTGTTGACGAACGACACGATCTCGGTGTCGTAACCCTTCACCCAGCGGAGGGCGACATCGACCGTGCACTCCCGTTCGACGTCGGTCATCTTCCCGTGGACCGGCACCTTCTCGGTGAAGTGGTCGATGCCGTTGCAGGTGATCACCGCGCTGACGTTCTCACCGATCGAAAGGTGGTCGACGAGGTCGGCCAACCCGCCGCGGGAGACGAAGACGAACGGCTCCTTGCGCCCACCGGCACGTTTGTCGACCACCGACACCTTCATGCCGGGCACGAGGAAGCAGGCCTGGGTGGCCCGCTCGCAGATCTCGTCGACATCGATGGCGGCGTTGGGGTCGAAGATCTCGAAGTCGGGCCAGAACCGGACCCGGGTGCCGGTCTTGTTCTTCGAGATCCGCTTCACCTTCTCCAGCCGGTGCCCGGCGGTGAACTTCGAGCCGGTGAACTGGCCGGCGACCCGCTCGCAGAATCCGAGCACATGGGTGGCCCCGTCGCGATCCACCTCGGCGACGAGCTTCGCCGCCAACGCGTTGACGACCGACGCGCCGACGCCGTGGAGCCCACCCGACGAGGAATAGGCACCGCCCCCGAACTTGCCGCCTGCGTGCAGCTCGGTGAAGACCACCTCGAGCGCCGACACCTTGCGCTTGGAGTGGAGATCGATCGGGATGCCACGGCCGTTGTCGCTCACCTCGACCGAACGATCACGATGCAACGTGACCTCGATCTTGTCGGCATGGCCGGCCGCGGCCTCGTCGACTGCGTTGTCGATGAGCTCCCAGACGAGATGCATGAGACCCTCGGAGCCCGTGCCACCGATGTACATGCCCGGCCGTTTGCGGACCGCCTCGAGGCCTTCCAGGGTCTGGATGGCATCGGCGTCGTATGCGGTGGATTTCTTGGCAGCCACAGGAAGGGAACTCCGAGAGATCTGATGGCGAACGATTGTTCGGGTCACCTTACCAACGATGGGTGACGGCGAGATCCGAAGGTAGCGCCGCCGACGTCGCCGCCCGCGGCACCCCCTTCTCGTGATCGCCGGACCCGCACCGCGACGGGATTCCAGCGACGGGCGACACCCGTTGCCCGCTGCTGTTCGCTACAGTGCTTCACCGATGCGCAATCTGCCCAAAGCGACCATCGTCGCCCTGTTCGCCGCGTTGGCGCTCGTCGCGTCGGCATGCGGGTCCAACGGTGACGACCCCGGCACCGCGGCGGCCGCCCCCGCGTCCTCCGCCGGCGACACCAGCGCGAGCGACGCGGCCGCGGCCGCGGCCGCCAACACACCGAGACTGGCATCGAGCGACGACGTCCGGCTCATCGAGGTGCTCGATGTCCGCTCCGGCGAGATCGCCACCCTGGCCGACACCGTCGACGGCGACCGGCCGGTGCTCATCTGGTTCTGGGCCCCATTTTGACCGACGTGTCGGCGCGTGGCGCCGGACCTCGAGCAGTTCGCTCGGGATCAGGGTGACAAGGTCCAGGTCATCGGCCTCGGTGCCCAGAACAGCTTCACCGACGCTCAGGAGTTCCTCGGCGACATCGGGGTGGAGAGCCTCACCATGCTGTGGGATCCCACGTTCACCACCTGGCAGTCCTTCGGGACCCGCATCAACAGTGAGATGGTGCTGATGTCCGCCGACCTCAACGCGGGCACCGCGCTCTTCTACGGGTTCGGTGAGAGCGAGCGGCAGCAGATCCTCGATGCCCTCCCGCAGCTCGCCTGAACCGAACCGGGTCGAGCCCGACCATCGCGAGGGGTGGAGCGAAGCCGACGGGCGTGTTTCAATGTGACGTCCCGTTGAGGAGGGGATCGTTGAAGCGTCCACCGATACGACTGCTCGATGTCGCCGGCTCACCCTCGGCGATGGGTCGGACCCACGGACGAGCCCACGCCGACGAGATCCGCGCCTACACCGACGAGCGGGTTCGTCTCGTCATGGCCGGCACCTGGAGCGGTGGGCCCGTCGACCGTGCCACGGTCCTCGATCTCGCCGCCGGCTGCCTCCCCGCCCACGAGGCGTTCTCCCCCGCGCTCCACGAGGAGATGCTGGCCATGGCCGACGCCGCCGGCATCACCGCGGCCGAAGCGATCGTCGTCGGAGGGTTCACCGACTTCGTCGACACCGTGCGCGCCAGCCTCGGCGGCCCCCACCCACCGTCGGTCGTCGAGGACGACTGCACGGCGTTCATCGTCCCCGACCAGCGGGCGGCCGGCGCCGGCTTCTTCGGACAGACATGGGACATGCACGACTCCGCCACCGACCATGTCGTCTTGTTGCGAACCCGACCCGACGACGCGCCGGCCTCGCTCGTCTTCACCACCACGGGGTGCCTCGGACAGATCGGCATGAACGAGCTCGGAGTCTGTGTCGGCATCAACAACCTGACCGCGACCGACGGTGGCATCGGGGTCACCTGGCCGTCGGTGGTGCGCGAGGCGCTGCATCAGGAATCGGCCGCGGCAGCCCGCGACGTCATTTTGGCGGCCGACCTGGCCGGCGGCCACAACTTCATGACCTTCGACGCCCACGGCGACGGCTACAACATCGAGGCGATGCCGACCGCTCGCCCCGTCGCCACGCTGGGCGCCGACGCCCTCTCCCACACAAACCACACGACGACGCCCGAGACGGACGCGGTGCAGGGAAAACGCCCGCCGGCGCTCCAGACGAGCTCGCACCGTCGGCTCGACACCGCGACCCGCGCGCTGAGCCGCGACGACATCACCATCGACGACCTGATCGCCCTCACCGGCGGCGACATCTGTCAGGTCTCCACCGCGCCGGCGCACATCGAGTCCAGCGGCGCGGCGATCATGCGACCCCGGACCCGCGAGTTCTGGGCGTGTTGGGGTCCACCGGCCGACAACGACTACCAGGCCGTCGACTTCGCGACGGCGGCCGCATGACCGACACCGAGGCCGCGGTCTCGCTCGGCGGGATCACGAAGCGGTTCGGTGATGTCACCGCGGTCGACGCGATCGATCTCGAGATCGCCGATGGCGAGTTCTTCGCCCTGCTCGGGCCGTCGGGCTGCGGCAAGACCACGACCCTGCGCATGATCGCCGGGCTCGACTTCCCCACCCAGGGAAGTCTTCGGATCTTCGGCGAAGAGGTCGGCACCCTTCCGCCCAACAAACGGCCGGTCAACACCGTCTTCCAGAACTACGCCCTCTTTCCCCACATGAGCGTCGTGCAGAACGTGGCGTTCGGGTTGAAGATGAAGAAGGTCCCGAAGGCCGAGATCGGTGATCGGGTCGCCGAAGCCATCCGGCTGGTCCACCTCGAGGGCATGGAGCAGCGCAAGCCCGACCAGCTCTCGGGTGGCCAACAACAACGGGTGGCCCTCGCCCGGGCGCTCGTCAACAGCCCCAAGGTGCTGCTGCTCGACGAACCCCTCGGCGCCCTCGATCTCAAGCTGCGCCAGGAGATGCAACGCGAACTGAAGGTGTTGCAGCGAGAGGTGGGCATCACCTTCGTGTTCGTCACCCACGATCAGGAGGAGGCGCTCACGATGAGCGACCGGATCGGGGTTATGAACGAGGGACGGCTGCTCCAGATCGGAACCCCCCGCGAGATCTACGAACACCCGGCCAACCGGTTCGTCGCCGACTTCATCGGTCAGACGAACCTGCTCGAGGGAACCGTCGAGGCCACCGACCTCGTCTGTCTCGCCAACGGCGTCCGGGTCGAAGCGCCGACCCGGCGGGCGACCCCGGGGACGGCGGTGTCGGTGAGTCTTCGTCCCGAGAGCGCGACGCTGCACCGGCGGGGCAACAGCCCGGTCGACGTTCCCTGCCTCGACGGCGAGTTGACCGCCATCACCTACCTCGGCAACGCCCTCGTCTCCACCGTGGCGCTCGACTGGATGACCGTCGAGGTCCGCATGGAGAACCGGGCCGATCTCGACCATCTCACGGTCGGCGCGGCGGTCAGCATCACCTGGGCGGCCGGAGCCCTCGCGGTGGTCGGTGACTGAGTGACCGCGATCGACGAGCGGCCCGTCGACCCCGGAGTCGAGGAGCCGCCCGCGGCGACACCGGCCTTCGAAGCGGCCGCGGAGAACGCCGACGCCCGTCGGGGATTCCTGCTCGCCCTCCCCGGCTACGTCTACCTCCTCGTCTTCTTCGTGATCCCGGTGTTGATCGTCTTCGTCTACTCGTTCGCCGATCGCACCCCGGGCGGAACCGAACTGGCCAACTGGAACCTGGACTCCTACCGGAAGCTCGGCGAGCCCGTCGTGCGGGAGATCCTGCGACGGTCTCTGTGGCTCGCCTTTCTCACCACCGCGATCTGTCTCGTGTTCAGCTACCCGTTCGCCTACTTCATGGCGACCCGCAGCCCCCGCGTGCGCAACCTGATGCTCGTGTTCGTGATGATCCCGTTCTGGTCGAACTTCCTGGTCCGCAACTACGCCTGGCGGGTCATCCTCGGTCCCGACGGGCCCTGGTCCTCCACCACCGAGACGCTCGGCCTGGGCAGCCAGGATCTCCTGTTCACCCAACAAGCAGTGGTGCTCGGACTGGTCTACGGATTCATGCCGTTCATGATCCTGCCGCTCTACGCGTCGCTCGAACGCATCGACCTCCGGCTCGTCGAGGCGAGCCGCGACCTCTACGCGTCGGGCTGGCAGACGTTTCGCCGGGTGCTGTTGCCCCTCTCGATGCCCGGCGTGATCGCCGGGTCGATCCTGGTCTTCGTGCCGAGCCTCGGTGCGTACGTCACCCCCGAGATCCTCGGCGGGGCCAAGTCGACGCTGTTGGGCTCCTACATCGTCATCCAGTTCCTCACCGCCCGCAACGTCCCGTTCGGCGCGACCCTGTCGGTCGTCCTCATGGCGGCGATGCTCGCGGGCACGCTCGCCTACTTCCGGGCCGGGGGTCGCAACCTGTGACCGCCACCACCGCGAGCCCCCGGGGCCTGACCCGCGTCGTGCTCAGCGCGAACGTCGCCGTCGTTTTCCTCTTCTTCTACGCGCCGATCGCGTTGCTGACCGTCTTCTCGTTCAGCAACGACCGCAACCCGAGTCGCTGGGGAGGGTTCACCCTCGACTGGTACCGCGAGTTCGGCGAATCGCAGTCGTTGCAGGATGCGCTGCGGCGCTCGCTGTGGGTCGCCCTGTGGTCCACGATCGTCTCGGTGATCCTCGGCACCAGCTCGGCGCTGGCCCTCGAACGCTTCCGCTTCCGCGGCCGCCGGGTCTTCGACGCCTTGCTGTACCTGCCGATCATCATCCCCGACGTGACCATGGGGATCATGATGCTCATCTTCTTCGGTGATGCCATCGAGCTGGTCAACGACATCTTCGGCACCAGCTACACCAAAGGGATCGCGACGATCACCCTGGCCCACATCGCGTTCAACATCAGCTTCGTCTCCGTGGTGGTCCGAGCCCGCCTCGCCGGCATGGACCAGCGCATGGAGGAGGCCGCACGGGACCTCTACGCGAGCCGGACCCAGGCGTTTCGTCACGTCACGCTTCCCCAGATCATGCCGGGCATCGCCGGCGGGGCCCTGCTCGCCGTCACCATCTCCCTCGACGACGTCGTCGTCACCCAGTTCTCGTCCGGACCCGGCGCGACCACCCTGCCGGTGTTCGTCTTCAGCCTCATTCGCAAGGGCGTCACCCCGCTCATCAACGCCACATCGGTCATCATGTTGACGGCATCGGTTCTGCTGGTGCTGTTGTCCATCCTCACCGAAGGGCTCCGCGGCAACGAATCGACCACCACGACCACTGGGGGAACACCATGACCATCACCCGACCGGGCCGGTATCTCGCCGGCCTCCTCGCCATCGCGCTGCTCGCGGCCGCGTGCGGCAACGACAGCGACAGCGGTGGATCCGCCGCCGCGGCCTGCGAGGTCAACGGCACCGACGGCGACCTCCAGATCTACAACTGGGCCGAGTACATCGACGAGGAACAACTCGCCGCGTTCGGTGAAGAGTTCGGCGTGGCCGTCACGATGGACACCTTCGACTCCAACGAGGCCATGCAGCCCATCATCGCCAACGGCAACTCCGGCTACGACCTGATCGTCCCGTCCGACTACATGGTCGCGATCATGATCGAGGCCGGCAACCTGATGAAGCTCGACAAGGACGCGATCCCCAACCTCTCCAACCTGTCGCCGGAGTTCAGCGGCTTGATCTACGACCCGGCCGGCGACTACTCGGTGCCCTACCAGTGGGGGACCACCGGAATCGGCGTCGACACCGCGGTGGTCGGCACCGACTTCCCACGATCGTGGGGCCTGATCTTCGATCCGGCGATCGCCGACCAGTACGCCGGGCGGATCTCCCTGCTCAACGACCCCCGCGAGACCCTCGGTGCCGCGCTCAAGTACCTCGGCTACTCGCTCAACAGCACCGACCAGAGCCAACTCGACGAAGCCCGGGACCTCGTCGCGGCGACCGCGGACCGGTTGGCCGCGTTCGACACGGACCAGGCCGACGAGCTCCTCACCACGGGGGTCACCGCGATCGGCCACGGCTACTCCGGCGACATGTTCACCCAGTTCACCGAAACCGACGATCCTGCCCAATACGTCTACTTCGTGCCCGAGGAGGGTGGCACCCGATGGATCGACAACATGGCGATCCCGTTCGACGCCCCGAACCCGTGCACCGCCCACACGTTCATCAACTGGCTGCTCGACGGCGACAACGGCGCCGAGCTCTCCAACTGGAACTACTACGGGACCCCGAACCAGGCCGCGCTCGACGGGCTCGAAGAGGAACTTCGTGACTTCCTCGTCGACCCCGAGGTGATCGTCGGTGGGATCGATTCGCTCGAATCGATCCAGGATCAGGGCGACTTCGAACCGAACTACAGCGACGCGTTCGTCGAAGCGCGCAGCTGAGTCGGCCCCCGCCGCCGATGACCGACACACCGCCGGAGGGCGACTACGCCTTCCGGGGCCGTCCCGGCCAACCGAAGTGGCCGGAGATGGTCTACGGCGGCGCGCTCTCTTTTCTTCGCCGGCGTTACAGCCGCGACCTCGACGGGGTCGACGTCGCCGTGTCGGGCATTCCGTTCGACTCGGCCACCAGCAACCGGCCGGGGGCGCGGCTCGGACCCAGGGCGATCCGGGCCGCGTCGTCGATGGTCGCCGAGCTCGACGCGTTTCCGTGGGGTTTCGACCCGTTCGACCTGTTGGAGGTGGTCGACTACGGCGACTGCCAGTTCGACTTCGGGTACCAGCACCACGCGGTCGCGGTGATCGAGGCCCACGCCGACGCGATTCTCGCCACCGACACCAAGATGTTGACGTTCGGCGGCGACCATTTCGTCACCTACCCGCTGCTGCGGGCCCATGCCAGACACCACGGTCCGATGTCACTGGTGCACTTCGACGCCCACAGCGACACCTGGGCGGACGACGGCGACCGTCTCGACCACGGCTCGATGTTGCTTCGGGCCTCGCGGGAGGGGCTGATCGACCCGACCCGTTCGATCCAGATCGGCATCCGCACGGTCAACCCCGACACCCACGGCTTCACGGTGCGAACCGCGCCATGGGTCCACGAGGTCGGGCCGGCCGCGGTCGTCGAGGAGATCGAACGGGTCGTCGGATCCCATCGGGTCTACCTGACCTTCGACATCGACTGCCTCGACCCGGCGTTCGCGCCGGGGACGGGCACGCCGGTGCCGGGCGGGCTGTCGACCGCCCAGGCCCTCGAGATCCTGCGGGGCCTCGCCGGGCTCGATCTCGTCGGATTCGACGTTGTCGAGGTGGCCCCCGCCTACGACCACGGGGAGATCACCGCGCTGGCCGCGGCGACCGTCGGCCACGACCTGCTGTGTCTGCTCGCCGAGCAGCGTCAGCGCAACAGTCCGTAGGCGATCCGGCCGGCTCGCGACTCGCTCTCGTGGGAGTACTCGTGGGCGTCGGCGCGATCCATCACCGCCCGGGTGCCCCGGATGCCGAGCCACCGGGCCGGTTCCGGCTCCCACTTGCGGGAACGGATGCCGACCCACGGGAGGGTCACCAGCTCCGACTCGGTTCCGGTGACGAGGTCGGCCATCGTGCGACCGGCCAGGTTCGACGCCGCGACCCCTTCGCCGACGTAACCGCCGGCGCTGCCGTAGCCGGTCGCCCGGTCGAGCCACAGCGACGGCGTCCAGTTGCGGGGAGCCGCGAGCACCCCACCCCATCGATGGGTGATCGCCACTCCGGCCAGGGCCGGCAGGATCTCGACGAGTGTGCGTTGGATCAGGTCGTGGGCGGCACGGTCCTTCTCGACCTCGGGGCGAATGCCCGAACCGTAGACGTAGGGCACGCCCCGGCCTCCGAACGCGATCCGGTCGTCGGCGGTGCGCTGGCCGTAGACGACGAGATACCGGTCGTCGGCGAACGTCGGACGGGTGGCGAGACCGATCTCGTCGAGCGTCGCCCGGTCGAGCGGCTCGGTCGCGATCATCAGCGAGTAGATGGGCACCAGGATGCGCTTCTCACCGGGAAGATCTCGCGTGTAGGCCTCCGTCGCCCGAATGACGATGTCGGCGCGAACCGTGCCCCGGGCGGTCCGGACCCGGCCGGGCTCGATCTCGAGGGCCGCGGTTCGTTCGACGATGCGCACCCCCCGACGCTCGACCACCTCGGCCAGGCCCCGGACGAGGCGGGCCGGGTCGATGGCGGCGCACGCGGCGAAGTGGATTCCCGAGCGCACATCGCTGGCGTTGCCGTAGGCGCGGGCCTCGTCGGCGCGCAGCAGCCGAATCTCGTCCTCGGTGAAACCTTCCGTCCGGGCATGTTCGATCTCGCGAACCTGGCGCGCGGCCTGGGCGGCGTTGCGGGCCCACCGGATCACCCCGCCCTTCGCGAACCCACAGTCGATCCCCTCCGCGGCCGCGACCCGGCCGACCTCGTCGACGGTGGCGAACAGCTCGCGGGCCTGGCGCATCGCCGCATCGTGGGTCGCCCCCGCCGCATAGGTGTCGACACCGGCCGGAAGCTCACCGACGACCCAACCCCCGTTGCGCCCCGACGCGCCGAACCCGCAGATCTCCCTCTCGATCACGACGACCCGGAGGGCGGGATCGCGCTCGGTCAGGTAGTACGCCGTCCACAGCCCGGTGAAGCCACCGCCGACGATCGCGACATCGACATCGGTGTCACCGTCGAGCGCGCCCCGGGGCTCGAGCCCGCCGGGAAGGGTGTCGAGCCACAGTGACAGATCGGAGTATTCGGGCGTCATCTGATCAGAGATCATACGATCGCCGGGTGGAAGAACCAGGAGACACGCTGCGCTACGTCCGCCTCGAAGCTCGATGGGCCGATGAGCTGGCCGCCATCGAGCTCGCGTGCTTTCCCACGGTCGACCCCGCCGACCTGTACGACGCGGCGACGCTGCGCGAGCTGGCCGAGGACTTCCCCGACGGCAGCTTCGTCGTGCTCGACGGATCGACACCGGTCGCGATGGGTTGCGGAGTTCGGGTGAAGTTCGATCTCGACGACCACCAACACACCTACGAGGAGCTGCTCCCCCACGACGGCGGCAGCGGCGACGACCCCGACGGCGAGTGGTACTACGGCACCGACATCGCGGTTCTCCCGAGCCACCGCCGACGCGGCATCGGCGCCCGCCTCTACGCCCTGCGCAAACAGGTCTGCGCCGAGCTGAACCTGCGCGGCATCATCGCCGGCGGAGTGATCCCGGGCTACGCCGATCACAAACACGAGATGTCCGCGGCCGACTATGTCGCCAAGGTCGTCGCCGGCGAGCTCTACGACCGCACCCTGAGCTTTCAGCTCGAAAGCGGTTTCGAAGCACCGGGAGTGCTCGAGAACTATCTTCGCGATCCCGCCGTCGACAACTGGGCGTCGTTCATCGTCTGGCACAATCCTGACCACATCGATCCGGCCCGACCCTCCGTGAAGGACCCACCGTGACCACTCCCGCCCTTCTGCACTGCTTCGCCCCACCCGCACGCGAGACGTTCACCGAGATCGTTCGCGCCGAGGGAAGCCGACTGTGGGACGCCGACGGCAGGTCCTACATCGATGCGATCGCGTCGCTGTGGTACTGCCAGGTCGGTCACGGACGAACCGAGATCATCGACGCGA
Source organism: Actinomycetes bacterium (assembly GCA_024276495.1). Lineage (GTDB taxonomy): Bacteria > Actinomycetota > Acidimicrobiia > Acidimicrobiales > Aldehydirespiratoraceae > JAJRXC01. Next base: position 105,704 of record JAJRXC010000107.1, on the reverse strand, counting down.
TCGGCGAGCAGATGCGTTCGCTCGCGGCCTACAACGTCTTCGCGCCCTGGACGAACCGACCCGCCGAAGCAGCCGCCGACCGCATCCGGTCCCTGTCACCGCATCCCGATGGGCGGGTGTTCCTGTGCTGTTCGGGGTCGGAGTCCGTCGACACCGCGTTGAAGATCGCCCGGGTGACCGCCCGACTCTCGGACTCGGCCGAACGCCAGATGATCATCCGCCGCGAACGTGGCTACCACGGCGTCAACTTCGGGGGAACGACCGCCCAGGGCATCCCGGCGAATCGTGAGGGCTGGGGTGATCTCGTCCCCCACTTCGAGCAGATGGACGGCGACGACATCGAGTCGGCCGCCCGCCTCTTCACCGAACACGGCGATCGCATCGCGGCGGTGATCTGCGAACCAATCCAGGGCGCCGGAGGCGTCCACCCGCCGACCGACGGGTACCTCGAGGGGCTTCGCACCCTCTGCGACGACAACGGGGCGTTGTTGATCTTCGACGAGGTCATCACCGGATTCGGCCGCACCGGGGAGTGGTTCGCGAGCCAGACCTACGGCGTCACCCCCGATCTCATCACCTTCGCGAAGGGGGTCACCAGCGGCTACCTCCCGATGGGCGGCGTGATCTGCAGCCGCCGCGTCTGCGACGTGCTCGAAGCCGACCCCGACTACGTGTTCATGCACGGCTACACCTACAGCGGCCACCCCGCCTCGACCGCGGCGGCCCTCGCCAACATCGACATCATCGAACGGGAGGGGCTCGTCGCCCGGGCCACCGTCGTCGGCGAACGGTTCCAGGCGGGCCTGCGGGCCCTCCAGGCCGACGGAGTGATCGAGTCGTACCGCGGCCACGGCGCCATGTGGGCGGCCCGGCTCCGTGGGGGCACCGACGCCGTCGGGGTGCGTGACGCGATGGTCGCCAAGGGAGTGATCGTGCGGGGCATCGTCGACTCGATCGCGTTCTGCCCCCCGTTGGTCATCGACGACGCCGACATCGACACCTGCCTCGACGTGCTGGCCGATTGCGCCCCGGTCCCGGCCTGAGCGCCGCTACCAGCGCCCCGGCGCGAGCACCAGGATCTGGCGTTCGGTCCGCACCGGGACGAGATCACGGGCCGACGGCTCGGGGTCGAGGGGAACCGGGTTCGGATCGATCTTCCTCGGGTCGTCGTCGGCGGCCATCTGGGCGAGCAGATCGGCCGGCATCGCCCCGAACCAGGCGAGCGTGACCGACTCCCCCGCGCCGAGCTTCGCCAGCCGCACACCCTGACCTCCGCGCCCCTTGACCGGGAGCTCCTCGTAGGGAGTGGCCTTCATCCCCGCCGCGTCGGTGACGATAATCGCCGCGCCATCGCCGATGAGCACGCCGGCGCCGACCACCACGGCGTCGCCCCTGAGCTTCATTCCAGCGACACCACCGGCCCCCCGACCCTGCACGCTGACCGCGTCGACCGGAAGACGGAGGATCTGGCCATCGGACGCGACGATCGCCATGTCGACCCCCTCCGGCGCCCGGAACGCGGCGACGACCCGATCCCCGGGTTTCAACCCGATCACCGTCTTGGCGTTCTTCGTGCCCATCACCTCGTCGCGACCGACCCGCTTGGCGACCCCCCTCGCCGTGACCAGCACGAGGGGCTCCTCGCCGTCGGCCACGAGGGCGAGCACGTGTTCTCCCTTGTTGAGACCCAGCAGTTGGGCGGCCGGCCCGCCCCGGGTGCGTCCCGATGCCTCCGGGACCTCCGAACCCCGCACGACGAAGACCCGTCCTTCGGAGGTGACCGCGGCGACCGGTGAGCCGGTGGAGGTGACGACTTGGGCCACGAGCAGGTCGTGGCGCCCGGCCGAGGCTCGCTTGGCTCCCTCCGTCGGCATGCGACCGATGTTGCCGGTGGTCGAGACGGTGACGATGCAGGGTTCGTCGGAATCCGGGTCGAGCGGGGCCGTCGTCTCCGACGGCTTCTCGAAGACCGGGATGTCGTCGGCCGAGATGATCTCGGCGCGCCGCTCGACCCCGTGCTTCTCGACGAGCTCGGCCAGCTCCTTGAGCACGAGGGTGCGCCGCCGGGTCTCCGAACCGAGGAGCCGCTCGTAGCCCGCGATGTCGGCGCGCAGGCCGGCCGCCTCCTCCTCGAGGTCGAGCGTGGCCAACGCGGTGAGCCGCCGCAACGGCATGTCGAGGATGTGGGCGGCCTGGATGTCGCTGAGATCGAAGCGCGCCACCAGCCGATCGCGGGCCTCGGGCACATCCTGGGAGCTGCGGATGATCGCCACGACCTCGTCGATCGCGTCGAGCGCGATCAGCAGACCCTCGAGGATGTGGAGCCGGTCCTGTGCCTTCGCCAGCCGGTGTTCGGTACGGCGGACGATGACCTCGAGGCGATGATCGATGAAGTGACGGCACAGGTCGTAGATGCCGAGGGTCGTCGGCACACCGTCGACCAGCACGACGTTGTTGATCCCGAACGTCTCCTCGAGCGGGCTGAGCCGGTAGAGCTCCTGGAGCACGGCCTGGGGGTTGACCGCCGGCTTCACGTCGATCTGGATGCGTAGACCGCTCATGTCGCTGAGGTCGGTGATCCCGGCCACACCCACGATCTTCCCGGAGTTGGCGAGATCCTGGACCCGGCCCAGGACCCGCTCGGGCCCCACGAGATACGGCAGCTCGGTGACCACGATCGCCTGCCGCGACTTCGTGACCTGTTCGACGTGGGCCCTGGCCCGGATCCGAAACGACCCCCGCCCGGTCTCGTAGGCCTCTCGCAGGCTGTCGTCGACCACGATGCCGCCCGAAGGGAAGTCGGGGCCGGGCAGGACCTCCATCAGCTCGTCGACGGTCGGCTTCGGTCGTCGTCGGGTCATCACCAACTTGATGGCCTTCTCGACCTCCCGCAGGTTGTGCGGCGCCATGTTGGTGGCCATGCCGACGGCGATGCCGCTGGTGCCGTTGACGATGATGTTCGGCAACCCGGCCGGGAGAACGACCGGCTCCTCGCCTTCGCCATCGTAGGTGGGACGGAGATCGACCGTCTCCTCGTCGAGCTCGCGGACCATGTCCATCGCGGCTTCGGCGAGACGACACTCGGTGTAGCGCGCCGCAGCCGGAGGATCGTCGAGCGAACCGAAGTTGCCCTGCGGATCGATGAACGGGACCATGCGCGAGAAGTCCTGCCCCATGCGGGTCAGGGTGTCGTAGATCGCCGCATCGCCGTGGGGGTGGTAACGCCCCATGGTGTCGCCGACGATGCGGGCCGACTTGCGATACGGCGTGGTGGGCCGAATGCCCATCTGGAGCATCGACCAGAGGATGCGGCGCTGGACGGGCTTGAGACCGTCGCGCACGTCGGGGATGGCCCGAGCGGTGATGACCGAGAGCGAGTAGGCGAGGAACGACTCGCTCATCTCGTCGGCGACGGGGACGTCGATCACTTCGCGGGCGTAGTTGGGCTCGAATTCGAGCTGTCGGGGCACGTTGACTCCGGGGTCGTTCGAACGGATGTTCGCCAGCGTAGTCAGTCGGTGAGACGACACGATCCGGCGGTGTCGACCGTAGTGGCGACGGCGGCACCGGCGGCGCACGCCCGCGCGCTACCGCAGCGCGTCGAGCTCGTCGAAGATCCGCACTCCGTCGCGCAACGCGCCGATGATGTGGCCCTCCCCCGGGAAGATCTCGAGCGTGGCGTCGGCACCGAGATCGGTGAGCGTCGTCAGGGCGTCTTGCATCGGGCCGACCCAACCGGTGTCGTTCTCGCCGGCGAACATCCGCACCGGCACGTCGACGAGGGCGCGCAGCGCGGCCCGATCCTCTTCGCTGCGCGGAAAACCGGGAAAGACGAGGATCGACCGGAAGCGGTCGGGGTTCTGTCCCGCGACCCGAAACGAGCTGATGCCGCCATTGCTCACCCCCGCGACATGGGGCTTGCCACCGTCAGGCGTCACCCACGTGTCGATCCAGTCGAGCAAGCCGGGCACCAGCGCCTCGGAACCATCGAAGAACTTCTGCCCGCCCGGGGCCGCGGGGCTCACCACCACCCACCCACGGCGTCGCGCCTCGGTGGCGTAGGTGTCCTCGACCAGCGAACGGGTGACGGCGAGGTCCTGGCCTCCGGGAGGCAACGCGAGCAGCACCGGTGCGGTGTCACCGATCTCGAAGCCGTCGGGGACGACCGTCACGTAGTCGATGTCGATCCCCTCGATCGTCACCGTGCCGGCGTCGACCCCTCCCGGGAGCGTGCCCGCGGTCGCACCCGCGGGCACGGTGCCCGTGGACGAGGCGGCCGACGACGACCCGGACGGGTTCTCCGACCCGCAGGCGGAGATCAACAACGTGGCGGCGAACACACCGGCGAGGATCCTCATCCGCGAGAACCTACGGCCTGGCGGGGCCCTAGTCGGGGCGTGTCCGGCAGACGACGGCGACTCACCCCGGGGCCCAGGCTCGCCGCAGGGCAGCCGGGAGGACGACGAGGCCCCGAGCGGTGAGGGCACCGTCGTCGGTCAGGCCCAGTTCCTCCCAACACTCGCTGACGACGTCGAAGGCCCAGACGATGCGGGCCCGATCCTTCTTCGGGATGGTCGAGGAGACCTCGGGACACCGATTGACGTGGTCGACCAGCGTCTCGCCGTCGACCCGGGTCCCCACACCGGCGCGGATCAGTCCGATCACGGCACCGAGCCAGTCGGCCCATTCGAGCGCCATGACCGCATCGCGGCGGGAGGGATCGAGCGGGCCGAGGTCGACGGGGGCGACCGCGGCGACGACCGGCGCCAACGCGAGGGCGTCGTCGGCACCGTCCAAACCCTCACCGCCGGCCGCGAGCCAGGCCGCAAGTCGATCGTGGTCGGCCGCCCGGTCCCGGACCGCGGCCGCGAGCTCGTCCCATGCGACCGGCGCGTCGGGACGAGGGAGCGCCCGGTCGAGGATCTCCAGGGCGAACGCGTCGTCGTCGGGATCACGAGCCGGAACCTCCGGCACGGGATCGGCGGCAGCCACCGGCGGCGCCAGGAGCTCGCCGGTGATCGACGCGAGCCGGGCGACGAGCAGCCGCCCGTTCACCACCGCCGACTCCCGGGGGCGATCCGTCGAGGCGAGGGCGGCGGCGACGCGACCCGCGAGCTCGACGGCGGAGACGTCTGTCGCCGACACGTCGGCGTCGTCCTCATCGAGCGCGTCGAGGAGGTCACCGGGTCCGATCACGACCTCGCCGAGCCGCTCGGGCGGACCCGAGATCAAGTCGACGGTCACGACATGGCGCACGTCGGCCGCGTCGACGAACCGAAACGCGGCCGAGGCCGCGCCCCGAGACGCCAACAGCCACGCGCCCTCGCACACACTCGTGCCGATCGAGTCGGCCCAGACCGGCGCCGAGCCGGTCCGATCCGGGATCGTCACGTCGTCGACCAGCGGCCGGAGCGCCTCGAGAGCGGTCGCGGCCGGGTCGCCACCGCCCGAGGCGAGGGCCGCGACGAGCACGGCCTCGGGGTCGTCGACGGTCAGGGTCTCGGCCGCGAGCGCGAGCACATCGCTCGCCCACGCCTCGACCCGGGGCCCGTCGAGGCCGCGGATCTCCGGGACCTGCGCGAGCACCTCGTCCACCAGCTCGTCGAGGCCGGCGTCGGGATCGGAGGCAGACGGTTCGGTCACGGCGAAGCGGAGTCTAGGGTGCGACCGTGCCCGAGCTCCCCGAGGTCGAGACGATCCGTCGTCAACTCGAACCGCAGCTCCACGGTCGCGAGATCGTCGACGCCGGTTCGCACTGGTCGGCCAAGTTCACCCCGGCGCTCGACGCGATCGGGCACGAGATCGTCGGGCTCCGCCGCCGCGGCAAGTACCTCCTCTTCGATCTCGTCGACGATGCCGAGACCCCTCGCGAGCTGATCATTCACCTGGGCATGACCGGCCGCCTCGCGGTCGAGCGGCACGCCGACCTCGCCCATGCCCACCTCCGGGCGTGGTGGCGCCTCGACGACCGGCACCACCTCACGTTCCACGATGCTCGCCGCTTCGGCCGGATCCACGTGGTCGAGCGTGGTGATCACGCCGGACTGCCGACGCTGGCCGCGCTCGGGCCCGAGCCTTTCGACGACGAGTTCAACGGTGCCGCCCTCGCCGCGTTCGTCAAGTCGAGCGATCGCCACCTCAAGACGATCCTTCTCGCCCAGCGGGCGGTGGCGGGCATCGGCAACATCTACGCCGACGAGGCCCTCTGGATGGCGGGGATCAACCCGGCGACCCGCCGACTGTCGCGGGCCCGCGCCGAACGCCTCGTCGACACCGTGCGCCTCGCCCTCCAGTCGGGACTCGACCATGGCGGCACCACACTTCGGGACTATGTCGACTCATCCGGCGAACCGGGCACCAACCAGCACGAGCTCCACTGCTACGGACGGGCCGGGGAACCCTGCGAACGATGCGCCACCATCCTCCGGCGCCGCGAGCTCGATGCCCGCACGACCACCTGGTGCCCGAACTGCCAGGCCCGCTGATCGATCCCTTCGATCAGCGGATCGAGACCCCGGCCAGGGTGCGGTTCACCTCGGGGACCAGCAATGGCGCGGCGCGGGCCGAGCCCAACACGACATGCAGCCCAAAGGCCCGCTCGGCGACGCGGAAGAACTGTTGGACGCCGGCGCGCCCCGGGAAGCGGTGTTGCAGCGAGTCGGGTGAGAAGTCGCCGACATCGAGCCCGGTGGGAACCCCGCCGCCGGAGAAGAGCGCGGCATCGCGCGACCCCGCGCCGAACTCCGTGAGGATCACGAGAATGCCGCCGCTGTCCATCGTCTCGACCGCGCCGGAGCCGTAGTCACCCCGCTCCGGTGGCAGCCCGAAGTTGGCGAGATGCACGACCGACAGCTCCGGCTGACCGGGTCGACGGTCGAGAACACGGAACTCGGCCTCCCAACCGCGCCGGACCGCGACGCGGATCCCGTTGGCCGCCAGCGTGGTGCCGCTCCTCATGCCAACGCCACCGCCACGATCGCGCTCGCGGCACCGAGGCCGGCCACGATCCATCGGGCCGCCCGCTCCGAGTGGTCCAGCCACCGATGGAGCCGACGCACATCGGCAACGGATCGCACCCATCCGGTCGCCGTGGCGCCGAGACCCCGCACGCCGCCGTAGACGACCCCGAGCACGACGGCGTCGCCGAACGGGAGGAGCACACCGGCCACCAGCACCGCGATGACCAGGGCGGTGTTGACGACGGTGACGAGACCGAACCCCAGCTGGACACCGAACCCGCCGCCGTACACCCAGCCGCGATAGGTGGTCAACCAGCGTTCATCGACCTGCCGGCGGCCGGGAAGACGCCGACCCGCCAGATCGAACCCCGCGGCCAGCATCACCACCACCCCGATGATCGAAGTGGACATCGGCTCGTCCACCGGGGCGGCCAGCCGCCGGCCCACGGCGCCGACGCCTCCCAGCACGGCACCGAGGGCGAGTCCGCCGACGAGATGACCGGCCATCAACCACGCCGACGTGGTGGCCCATCGCTGTCCCCGTCCCCGCTCCCCGAGCGGAGTGATGCTGGTGAGCATCGACGTCCCTCAAGGCGACCAGGCGGCCCGAACGGCGGCCGCGACGCCGACGACCAGCGCGAGCACGAACGGCGGGCTCACTCGAGCTCCTCGTCCGGGTCGGTGATCGGTGCCGGTGGACCCGCCGACTCGGGGTAGAGGCTCGGGTGGTCGGGACCGATGCCCGACGCGGCGAGCGCGGCATCGACGCGGCCGCCGGAGGTCGAGCCGTCGAGGGCACTGTCGTCGAGGGCACGGCGCAACAGACCGTGGACCTGCGACCAGCTGGTGGCCGTACCCGAACCCGACACCCGGCCGGTCGTGCCGTCGACGAGGACGAAATAGGGTGACCCCGGCACCTCGTAGGCGTGCCAGGCCTCGGAGGAACACACGATTCGCACGCCGGGCGGCGCGAGCTCGGCCAGGCGGCTCTCGGAATCGTGCGCCGGATCCTGGGCCACGATCACGAGTCGGGTGTCGTGTCCGGGCAGTTCGAGCGACGACGACGCGAACTCCGTCCAGAACGCCTGGCACGTCCGACATCCCGACGACAAGAAGGCGAGGAGGGTGTGGCGGTCGCCGCCGACCGAGACGTTCACCGGCCCACCCCCGGGCACCGTCCCGGTGACGTCGACCGCGTCGGTGCGCGATCGGGGGTTCGCGACCGGAACCGGGCCGGCCGCACCGGCGGTCCCCTCGCCGTCGTCGAGGGCGACGCCGGCCCGATCCAACGCTCGGAGGATCTCGGCATGGGTCCGCAGCAGCCCGAACACGATGACCGTGAGAACGGCGACCGCGATCGTCAACCCGATGACGAGAACGATCATGACGACACCTCGACGAGGGCACCGAAACGCAGTTCGTAGCGGTGCAGGAACGTCACGACCTGGGCCCGGTCGATCCAGAACCCTCCCCCGAAGAGGAATTCGTTGAGGCCCGTGGTGATGCCGTTCTCCACCGCCCACGCGACCGCTCGTCGGTAGAACGCGTTGTCGGGCACGTCGACGAACGGGATCGCGTGCGTCGTCGGTGCCGGCGAGCCGGCGAGGCGCCAGAGGAACGTCACCGCCTCGCCCCGGGTGACGAACTGGCCGGGCGAGAACCGGCCGGTCGCGGTGCCGGTGGTGAGGCCGGTCTCGGCCATCCACGCCACCGCGTCGGCGAACCAGGCGCCGGCGGGGACGTCGGTGAACGGCGCCGGTCGCAGGGGCCGCGGACTCCCCCGGTACCGCCACAAGAAGGTGGCCATGTGCGATCGTGGGGCCAACTCGCCCGGGCCGAAGATGTCGCTGCTGTAGCCGGTGGCCACACCGGCCTCCGTCGCCCACGCGACCGCCTCGGTGTAGAACGCCGACGGGGCGACGTCGGTGAACCCGTCGTGGAGGCAGGGTCGATCGTGGAAGCGGGTGCCGTTGTCGGTCAGGTTCGGGCCGTCCTTGCAAGACGGGTCCCACTGCCACGGCACGACACAGGTCACGATCCGGCAGGCGATCGGTCCGACACATTCGACATCCTGGTTGCACTGTCCGTAGCGGAACCGGGTGCAGTCGACGGCCCGCGAGTCGCACCCGTCGAGACAACGACACCGAGCCGATGTGCACTCCGACGCGCAGACCCCGGCGCCGCCGCAGCCGCAGCCGTCGTCGCAGATCAGGTTGCAGTCGAGGTAGTAGCGGGGCCGCGGCCTGCCGTCGACATCGCAGAACCCGCTGCCGTCGGCCTTCCACCACCCGGCGACCAACGTGTTGGGCGGACAGAGGTTCTCACCGGTCATCTGACAGCAGAAGTCGGTGTAGCCGTCGCAGCAGCGGGCGTCGCAATCGCATTCGGATCCCGCGCAGGCACAGATCGCGGCGAGCGCGGTGGTCGGCCGCAGCGCGAACGTCGCAGGCGCGACGGCGAGCGCGGTGGCACCCAGCGCCGAGCGGGACAGGAACCCTCGCCGCGACGCGCGCTGGTCGACGACCCGGCTGAGTGCGGCGACGACCCGGCGGCTCACGACGCGTCCTCCGGGTCGTGGCGGGGGTCGATTCGGAACGCCACCGGGGTGGCGCCGCCCTTTCGTGCACCGAGCGCCTCGGGCAGCGCGGTGAAGGCCACCAGGCAGAGACCGGCGAGCACGCCCACGAGCAGCACGAACCCGATCCCGCCCGCCGGTTGACCGTCCATGACCTCGACCGCCGTGTCGCCACCGATCGCGGCGAACGACACCGCGGCGAGCACCAGGTTGCCGATCACATGGATCCACGACGGCGGGGCGTCGACCCGACCGAAGCAGCCACACGACGTCGCCCCCGCACCGATTGCCCGCACGACGACCACGACGAACGCGACGTAGAACCCGCCGGTCGCCGCGGCCGGCCACGGGCCACCGACGCCGAGCGCGACGATCCCGACCGCCGACTCGACCACGCCGATCCCCCGCGTGAGACGTTCGTCGGCCGGCAGCCCGAGCGAGACGAGGAGGTCGGCGGTCGGTCCCGGACGCACGATCTTGGCGATGCCGGCGACGAGCAACAACAGCGCGGCGGCGGCATGCACAGCGACGACGACATCCATCGCTCGAACGTATCCCGACCACCCCCGCGCGGGTGTGATCGGGCGGGGCGCGGCACCGCCGTCAGCGGGTGCACCGGTACGGTTGCGGCCATGGCCGGCGAACGTCCCGATTTCTACGACCTCATCGCGAGCAACCGGCGACGGACCTGGCTGCTGATGTTCGCGTTCTTCGTGCTCCTCGGCATCGTCGCGTCGGTGATCTCGTTGGCGTTGGGCGGCGGCGTCGTCGGTGTGATCTTCGGGCTGGTGGTTTCGTTCGGTCTCACGTTCTCGTCGTACTTCAAGAGCGACACGTTGGCGCTGCGTTCCACCCGCGCGGTTCCCGCCGATCCGACCGAGTACACGCGACTCCACAATCTCGTGGCCGAGGTGTCGCTCGCCACGGGCATCCCGACGCCGCGGGTCTATGTCGTCCACGACCCGTCGCCCAACGCGTTCGCGACCGGGCGCGACACCGAGCACGCGGCCGTCGCGGTCACCACGGGGCTGATGGACAAGATGAACCGGACGGAGCTGGAGGGAGTGCTCGCCCACGAGATCGCCCACATCCGCAACGGCGACATCCTGGTCATGACGGTGGCGGTGGCCACGGCCGGTGCCATCGCCCTCATCGCCGACATCTTCTGGCGGATGCTCTACTGGGGCGCGCTCACCGGTGGTGGCGCCTCCCACCGACGCCGAAACGACAGCGGCAACGGCGGGGGGAACCCGCTCGTTCTCGTCGGGCTCGTCGTGGTCGCCGTGCTCGCGCCCCTGGCCGCCGCGCTGTTGCGGGCCGCGGTGAGCCGGTCACGCGAGTCGTTGGCCGATGCCACCGCGGTCGAGATCACCCGCTACCCGAGCGGGCTCCGTCGCGCGCTCGAGAAGCTCGATGCCGACATCACCGTCGTCGCCAAGACCTCCCACGCCACCTCTCACCTGTGGATCGAGTCGCCCGACGACACCGAGACCAACGCCCGAGGTCGCAGGTTCAACGACATGTTCCGAACCCACCCGCCGCTGAGCGAGCGCATCAACATCCTGCGCGACATGGAGGGCCTGGCACCCTACGAGGGTCCCGACCCCGCCATCGCCGAGTCGCTGCGCACGATGCAGGACGATCGCCGGCATCCGGACGGGGCCATGTCGCCGGCCGGACCGCGCCCGGTCACCGCCGGGTCGGCGCTGACGAGCGTCGACCTCGCCGAGATCTTCCCCGACATGGGCGAGGTCGCCGAGAACGACGACGATCCCGACCACGCGCCGGCCGGCTGGTATGCCGATCCGTCGGGGGAACCGGGGACGCTGCGGTACTGGAACGGCGCCGGATGGAGCGATCATCGCCATCGGATCCCCGATCGCAACCCGCTCACCCCGGCCCACGCCCGCCGCAGTCGACTCCCCCGCCCGCCTCGCCGCCGCCGGTGAACGACGACCGGATCGACGATGGGGCCGACGATCGGGTCGGCGTCGGGCCCCATGACGAACCCTGGCCCGCCGACGACCGGTTCGATCCGGTGTTGTTGGCCGAAGGTGATCGTCGCAACGTCGTGGACCGCTACCGCTACTGGCGCGTCGACGCGATCGTCGCCGATCTCGATCGTCGCCGCCATGGCTTCCATGTCGCGGTCGAGAACTGGGAACACGATCGCAACATCGGCACCGTGGTGCGGACGGCCAACGCGTTCCTCGCCGCCGAGGTCCACATCGTCGGGCGCCGCAAGTGGAACAAGCGAGGCGCGATGATGACCGACGTCTACCAGCACGTGCACCATCACGAGACGATCGCGGACCTCGTCGCCTGGGCGGCCGGGGCGCGTCTCCCGGTGATCGGCATCGACAACCTTCCCGGTTCGGTCGCGATCGAGTCGACCGAGCTCCCGCAACGGTGCGTGCTCCTGTTCGGTCAGGAAGGGCCGGGCTTGTCCCCCGAGGCCCGGGATGCGGCGGAGATGGTGTGTTCCATCGCCCAGTACGGATCGACCCGCTCCATCAACGCCGGCGTCGCCGCCGGAATCGCGATGCACGCCTGGATCCGCCGCTGGGCCGCTCCCTGACCATTCGGTCGGCCCCGCAGCAGGGGGAGGACACGGTCGACGGTCGCCTCGACGAATGCCACCGGTCACTCGCGACCGGAGGCGCGCGACGGCCGCGGCAGCGCCGGCACCTCAGCCCATCTGGGCCAGACCGGCGGCCCGGAGCACCGCGCTGTTGGGGTTCTCGGGCAATTCGACCAGCGGCTCGTGGATCTCCGCCACGGTCGGACCGTACTGCTCGGCCAGCGGGGCGAGGGCGGCGAGGTCGAAGTCGTAGAGCTTCGCCGCGTTCTCGCCGAGGATCCGCCGCATCTCGGCCTCCTCGACGTCGTGGAAGACCTGGCGCAGCGTCTCACGGGTGAACGGGGGCGTTCCCTCGTCGTGGGGGTAGTCGCTGCCCCACATGAACCGATCGGGGGCCATGATCTCGCGACACGCCGCGTCGGCCGGCCCGGGGAAGCTCGCCCCGATCCACACGTTCTGATGGAAGTACTCGGTGGCCGACCGGGGAAGACCATCCTCGGCCGTGTACTTGAGCTCCCCGATCTCGCCCTTGCGGACGTTAGCGATCACCGTGTCGAGTCGCTGGAGCAGGTCGGGCATTCCCGCGGCTCCCATCTCGGTGATGGCGAACTTGAGCCTCGGGAACCGTTCGAACACGCCCGACAAGAGCATGTGGACGAAGGCCCGCATGCCGTAGAAACCGATCTCGCTGATGAGCAGCAACGGGGTGGCCGGGTACTTGCCGTAGTTGGGTGACCCCGTCCCGCCGTGGAGGTTGATCACGATGTCGAGGTCCTGCAGCGTCGCCCACAGCGGGTCGTAGACGGGATCGTAGAGCGGCTTGACCCAGGTGACGTCGGGGGCCACGGTCGGCAACAGCACTCCGCCGCGCAGACCGTTCTCCTTGATCCAGGTCACGTCGGCGATGGCGTCGTCGATGTCGTTCAGGAAGAACTGGCCGACGCCGGCCCGCTGGGCCGGCTTGCGGGAGCAGAAGTCGACCATCCAGCGGTTGTGGGCGTGGATGCCGGCCCGTCGATGGGCGTAGTCCTCGGGTTTCGGCGGCCCGGCGAACAACACGAACCCGGGGTAGAATGGCGGGACGGTGTTGGGGTAGAGAACCTCGCCGACCACGCCGTCGGCGAGTTGGTCCGCGTCGCGACGGTCGTCGTCCCAGCTCCGCACCCGCAGGTCGGTGTCGCGGAGGTCCTTCCACGGGTTCTTGTACTTGGCCCGCCACGCATCGAAGTCGTCGTGGTAGGCGGGATCGAGAAACGCACGATAGGTCTCGTGATTCGCACCCGCGTGCGTGTCGGCGGAGATGAGGGTGTAGTGCTCGCTGGTTGCCACGGTCATGCCGCTAGTCTAGAACTAGATTCCAATCTCATCCAATCCGGCCGCCAGGGACTGCATGCCTCGACACTCGACCCGACCCCGCTCCTCCATCCCACGCGAGACCCCGGCGGTCGGCGACCTGCCCACCGGCCAACGTGAACGCCGGGAACGAATCGTCGAGGCGGCCGTGAAGATGATGATCGAGGTCGACTACGCCCACATCCAGGTCAAGGACGTGGCCGAGCGGGCCGGCGTCGCCCTCGGCACCCTCTACCGGTACTTCAGCTCGAAGGATCACCTGATGGCCTGCGCTCTGCTCGAATGGTCGTCGAGCTTCGCCGAACGGGTCGACCAGAGCGGGACCGCCACCGCGGTCGAACGGGTCAAGGCGGTGTACGGACGAGCCGCTCGTGCCTTCGAGAACGAGCCGCGGGTGTTCGACGCCTTGATGCAGCTCCAGGCAAGTCGCGACCCGCAGGCCACCGCCCTCTTCTCCGAGTTCGGCGATCGCCAGACCGCGGCGTTCGGCGCCGCCCTCGACGAGCTCCCGGCCGACACCCGCACGGACATCGTCGACATCATGAGCGCGGTGCTCTCCGAGAGTCTGCGGGGCTGCCAGCAGGGAAACCGCACCCGAGCCGACGTCCGCCGCCGCATCGATCGCGCCGCCGAGCTCCTCATCCCCGCCTGAGGGCACGGGCCGTCACTCGACCTGGGCGATGAGCTCCTCGTCGCTGGGGATCTCGACCCCCGGCACGTAGTACGTGTAGAGCTCCCGCAACACCGTCTCCATGTCGCCCGCGTCGCTCGACGCGAGATAGACGGTGACCATCGAGCCGTACATGTGGATCGCCTCGACATCACCGGCCGCGAAGATCCGACGGGCCAGCACGTCGGGCGGGCGGTTGCCCCGGATCTCGTCACCGGCACGGTAACGCTCGTGCCCCATCCCGGTGAGGCTGCGATTCAGCTCGAAACGCAGCACCCCTGGCTTCGGTGCGGTGGTGGTGAGGAAGGTGACCGGCTGTCCCATATCGACCGAGACGTTACCCGGCCCGGCGCGTCCAGGCCCACATCGCCAGCCCGATCGAGACGGCCATGAGGATCGTGTGGACGATCGTGAACCCGAGCTCGTGATCATCGAGGATGATGCCCGTTCCCCGCACGAGCCAGTAGCCCACGCTGAACACGACGAACGGCGCGAGCACCATCGTGACGCGGTCGGGGGCGAACCGACGCGCGCCGAGCAGCACGAGCGCGAACACCACGAAGAGCACGGCCACGCCGAGCCGCCACGCCCGTTCGCTCCCGACCAGCTCGTCGTCGCCGATGATGTTGTTGACCCGGGTCGCCCAGACGAACAACGTCCAGGCAACGAGCGTGAGCGTCGGAACCCGATTCGATCGCATCGGGTGAAGGCTACGGCCCCGGATCAGAACAACCCGAGCTGGGCGCCGTCGGCCTCGTCGCCGCCGTCACCGATCCCCACCCTCGGAATCGCCGTCCAACGGAGATCGTCCATGAACGCCCATCGCCGCCGATGCACGGCGCTCGGCCCGTAGGCCGCCAACGCGGCCTTGTGGCGAGGACACGGATATCCCTTGTTGGCGGCGAACCCGTAGCCGGGATGGTGCGCGTCCCACTCGCGCAGCAACCGGTCGCGGGTCACCTTCGCGACGATCGACGCGGCGGCGATCGACAAGCTGACCGTGTCACCCTTCACGATCAACGTCGTGGAATGGGACTCCACGAAGTCCCAGTTGCCATCGACGAGCACATGGTCGACCGCGACGCCCAGACGCGACAGCACCCGTTGCGCGGCCAACTTCTGGGCCGCCGACATGCCGAGCGCATCACACTCCTCGTGGCTCGCGTGGGCGACGGCGACATGGTCGGCCCACTCGAGGATCCGGTCGTGCATGACCTCTCGTTCCCCGGCCGTCAGCATCTTCGAATCGCGAACCTTGTAGAGCCGCTTGCCACGCGGCACGACGACCGCGGCAAGGGTGAGCGGGCCGGCCCACGAGCCCCGACCCACCTCGTCGATTCCGGTGACGATCGCACTTCCGCCCCGCCAGAGCTCGGTCTCGTGCCGAAGCCCCGGTGCCTTGCCCTTGATCGAGCCGCGAAGCTGCGCAGTGGTGACGGTCATCGGCGCAACGGTAGCTCGCGGGGTCGACGACGACGGTGCGACGACGTCCGTCCTCGGCTCCGTTGCCGACCGGACCGGCTGGTCCCCGCGCTCGTGTCGACCTGGCTCAGCCGCCGATCACGCCGGCGCGGCAAGCAGTGCCTCACCCTCGCGTTCGGTCGAGCGCCACGTCGGGTCGAGCCCACGGCAGCGCATCTCGACCGAGTCGGCACCGCCCCGTCGCTCCCACAACAACGCCGGACGGTCACCGTGCCACCGCACACTGAACGACACCCGTCCGTTGGCGGTCGCACAGGCCCGGACGTCGATCGGCTGACCACGCCAGGCCACCGGAACATCGGGGAGCAGTTCGATCGTGTCGTTCACGTCGGCGCCGATCACCACCGCGAGCACCCGTTCGGCAGCCACCGCAGGGGGCGAGGACACCACGAACGATCCTGCCGCCACCGCTTCGAGCCGGCGGGCGTCGTCCGCCGCGTCGACGAACCCGCCGGCCGCCAACGCACGAGCGACATGGTCGAGGGTCGTCGCATCGAGTGACGCGCCGGCTGCGACAGCGAGCGGGCCGGCCAGCTCCTCGAGGCCCGACGCGGTGGCGGCCCGGAGATCACGCGACGCCAGCGCCCGTAGCGCGGCGACGGCATCGGACCCTCGCAGGGTGCCGTCCTCGGCCGCCGCGACGACCGTCGCCCGGGCCCGGTCCGCTTCCCCGACGAGACCGGCGATGTCGAGCGCCGGTGCCGCCTCGGCCGCCAACCGGGGGTCGGTCGACCCCGCCTGGACGATCAAGTCGGGAAGGATGCGATTCCAGGCCTCACCGAGATCCGAATCGGGCACGTCGATCGAGAGCGCGTCCGCGGTGACCGACCGCCAGCCCGCCGACACCTCGTCGGAACCGACCGGACGGGTCGGGAACTCGCCTTCGAGAAGGACCACGAACGTCACGGCCTGACGATGGGGAAGCCCCAGGATCAGCGCGCCGGCCGGGTTGTCGACGGGTCCGAGTCGGAGCCGGGTGGCGTCCGGGCCGGCCACGACGGCCGGCCACGGATCACCGTCGACGACCACCGTGCCGCCCGCCGGTCGTTCTCCCCGGATCCATTCGACGCCGTCGAGGGTCACGGCGTCGGCGTCGGCCCCAATCGATGCCGACCCGGTCACCCGGCCGGCGAGGGCAATCGCGACCGCGGCGGACGACGCGTTCTCGAACTCGACGATCAACACCTTGCCGAGGCCGTCGTTGGCCGAGGCGACCCGTTGGATCACGTCGCCGCCCGGCACCCGCATCCACGTCTCGTAGACGGGCGCATCGGCGACACGGGACTGACGGACGGCCACCTCCTCGTGGGCGACCCGCCAGCGATCCTCCGCGCCCACACCCCATTCGAGCCACCAGCTTCCGTCGTCGGCGCCCACTCGCCCGTGCTCGTCGACGACCGCGGTCGGCCCGTCGAGATCGCCGATGATCGAACCGACGAGCGCGTGGGTGAGGCGGCGTCCGGACCGATCACGTCGATCCTGCAACCACTGTCTCATCAGTCCGGCGCGTTCTCGTGGGTGGCCGGCCGCTGCACCAGGCCGCGATAGGCCCGCATGGCGCTGCGCCCCTCGGTGACGACCGCTCGCATCTCCGACGCGATCGGCATCTCGACACCGAACTCCTCGGCGAGCTCCAGCACGATCTTCGCGGATTTCACGCCCTCGGCGACCTGGTTCATCTCCTCGATGATCTCATCGAGGGACCGGCCTCGGCCAAGTTGCTCGCCGACGTACCGGTTGCGACTCTGCGGGCTGATGCACGTCGCGAGAAGATCCCCCATGCCGGCCAGACCGGCGAAGGTCTCCGGCCGGCCGCCCATCGCGACGCCGAGGCGGGTGAGCTCGGCGAGTCCACGGGTCATCACCGCGGCCCGCGTGTTGTCGCCGGTCTCGAGCCCGTCGGCCATCCCGGCCGCGAGCGCGATCACGTTCTTGAGCGCCCCGGCGATCTCACAGCCCACCACGTCGGTGTTCATGTAGACACGGAAAAGGCTCGACGAGAACACCTCCTGCAGGCGTTCGGCGATCGTGTGATCGGTGAACGCCACCACCGCCGCCGCAGCGTTCCCCGCGAGGATCTCCTTCGCGAGGTTCGGCCCGGTCAACACGCCGACGGGATGGCCGGGAAGTTCCTCCTCGGCGATCTGCGTCATCCGTTTCCGGGTTCCCAACTCGAGCCCCTTCGAGAGCGACACGACCGGAACCCAGGGACGGAGGTCGGGACGGATGTCGACGAGCGTCTGCCGGAATCCCGCAGACGGAACCCCCATCACCAGGACATCGGCTTGGCCCACGACCGCGGCGAGATCCGTCGACGCCCGGAGGTCGGGATGCAGCTGGTACCCCTCGAGATAGCGGGGGTTCTCGTGGCGTTCGTTGATCGCCTCGGCCACATCTTCCCGGCGGCTGTACAACAAGGTGGGCACGTTGTGCGCACACAGATGGGCGACGGTGGTCCCCCACGATCCGGCTCCGACGACCGCGACGTTCATGTCCATCGGCCCACCCTAGACCTGGCACCGATCTCCGGGCCCGTAGACTCCCCGTGCCGTGCAGTCACCATCCGCCGACACCGTCGTCTTGATCCCGATCCGGTCGTTCACCGACGCCAAATCCCGGCTCGCCGGTGCGCTCGACGCCGACGACCGCCGTCGGTTGTCGATGTGGATGGCGCAACAGGTGGTGCACGCGGCCGGGAATCTCCCGACCCGGATCGTCACCGACGACACCGGCGTCATCGAGTGGGCGAGGGCACGACGAGTGGAGGTGCTCACGATCGGGGCCCGGGGGTTGAACCCTTCGGTGGCGGCCGCGGTGCACCGCGCGAGCGATCTCGGCTTCGGCCGCGTGATCGTCGCCCACGCCGACCTGCCGGCGGCCGCCGACTTGACCGGGCTCGACCGTGCGGGGGTGTGCATCGCACCCGACCGCCGCCGCGACGGATCGAACGTGATGTGTGTGCCGACCGATTCGGGCTTCGAGTTCGCCTACGGCGCCGGGTCTTTCGCCCGCCACTGCGCCGAAGCACACCGACTCGGGTTGCCGCTGACCATCGTCGACGACGACTCGCTGGCGTGGGACGTCGACGACCCCTGCGATCTGCCCGACGACTGGCGAGCCGTCGCCGGCGTCCCGGAGCCGCGCTGACATGCGTGTCGACCTTCCGACTCCCAGCTCGGCCCTCGCGATCGGTGCCCATCCCGACGACATCGAGTTCGAGTGCGGGGCCACCCTGGCCAAGTGGAGCGCGGCCGGCGCGACGTGTCACCTCCTCGTGTGCACCGATGGCCGCAAGGGAACATGGGATGCCGACGCCGACACCGACGCGCTGATCGTGCGTCGCCAAGACGAGCAACGGGCCGCGGCCGACCGGCTCGGCGTCACCGGCGAGATCCGCTTCCTCGGCATCGAGGACGGTGAGCTCGACCACGACATCACGGCGACCGGCGTCGAGCGCCGCAGCGCGGTCGCCCGGATCATCCGCGAACTGACGCCCGACGTCGTCCTCGGCCACGATCCCTGGCGGCGCTGGCGAATGCATCCCGACCACCGGGCCGCGGGATTCCTCACGATCGACGCGGTGGTCGCCGCTCGCGATCCGCACTACCACCGCGAGCACGACGTTCCCCATCATCGACCCGATCACCTTCTTCTCTTCGAATGCGAAGAACCCGACCTCCACGAGGCAGTCACCATCGATCACCTGGAGGCGAAGGTTCGGGCCCTCCTCGCCCACGAGAGCCAGTTCGAGTCGACGATGGCGATCACCGCCGACGAGGACGGCTCCGAGACCCACGCCTTTCGTCGACGCACCTTCGGGGATGCCCGTCGCCACGGTCGGATCTGCGGCGTGCCGTTGGCCGAGGCGTTCCGGCTGCTGGACCCCGCCACCTGACCCGCCGATGTCGAACCGCGACCAACCGGTCGTCTCGTGCGTCGGAACTCCCATGACGGCGGCGCTGCGCCCACGCTCCCCTGGTGGGAGGGTCTGCTCGTGCTGGCCGGAGCGCTCGACCCGGCCGCGTCGATCGGGCCGGGGCCCGGACCGGGACCCGGGTCGCGGTCCACGACGCCGACATCGCCGACCGCTCGACCCGATGCCGACATCATGGCGATGGCGCCCGCCGAGGCGCTCGCCGAGCTCACCCGACGCCATGCCGATGCCGTCTATAGGGTCGCCCTGTCGGTCACCCGCGATCACGAGCTCGCCGAAGACGTGGCCCAAGACGCCCTGTTGAAAGCCTGGCAGGCCTTGCCATCGTTTCGAGGCGACTCACCGCTCAAGAACTGGCTTCTTCGCATCACCCACAACACCGCGATCTCCGCCTTGCGCAAACGGCGCGACGTCCATGTCGATCCGAGGGATCTTCCCGAACAGGCGCACCCCGCGGATCGGTCCGTCGAATCGACGGTCGAGGCCAGGGCGTCGATCGATGCGTTCGAGGAGGCGCTCGGCGCGCTCGACGAGCTCAGCCGCGCCATCGTCGTCCTCCGCGAGGTCGAGGGTCTGTCCTACGACGAGGTCTCCGCGGTCCTCGACGTCCCGCTCCCCACCGTCAAGACCCGTCTGCTGCGATCCCGGCGGCTCCTCGCCGCGTCGTTGGAAGGGTGGCGCCCATGAGGTGGTTCCACCCGACGGCACGCACCCTCCGCCTCTGGCTCGAGGAAGGCGGACCCGACGACGTCGACGCGCACGTCGCCGGATGCGCCCGTTGCGCCAACCGCATCGAGGACATCGCCGCCCCGCTCCCGGAACTGTCCGCCGCCCTCTCCGCTTCCCTTCGGGCCCCCGATGATCTCGTCGCCCGCCTCGGCGCCCGCATGACCGAGTCGATGCGGACCCGGGAGGATCTCGTGATCCTCCTCGAGCTGATGGGCATTCCACTCGATACGGTTCGGAACCTCATGACGGAGGACGAGACATGAACGAATGGGTCGCCGCGGCCATCGCCGCCGGGGCCGGCATCGTGATCGGCAGCATCCTGGCCCGGATCGTTCGCGGATTGCTGTCGAAGGATCGCCGGGCCGAGGCCCTGCGCGACGCCGCGGGCCCGATCGCCGGCGTCTTCTTCGCCGGCGCGGTGATCATCGGGCTGATCACCGCACTCGGATTCGTCGACGAGCAGGCGGTCGACGATCTCCCCAACGACTTCATCGACTATGTGCCCAAGGCGCTGTCGGCGGCCATCGTCGTGATCGTCGCGAACATCGCCGCGACCTTCGTCGTGGCCGCGCTCGAGCGATCGCTCGGTCACGTCTCCGACACGATCCGCCGCCGGGTGCCGCCGGTCGTGAAGGGCGGGATCTTGTTCATGGGCGGGCTCATCGCGGCGGCACAGCTCGGCATCGACACCCTGATCCTCACCCTGGCCGCCGCCGCACTCTTCTTCGGCACCGCGCTCACCGTCGCCCTCGTCGCCTACTCGGGGTCCGGTCCCGTCGCTTCTGAGGTCGCGGCGAGCCGCGCCCTGCGCCGCGTGCTCCACGTCGGCGACCGGGTCGACACGGAGATCGCCACCGGCACGATCGTCGAGCTCCACGGGGTGAAGGCGGAGATCGAGACCGCCGACGGTCGCCGGCTGCTCGTGCCCTACACCGGGCTGCTCGACGCGGTGGTCGGGATCACTCGACCGGACGGCTGAGCAGGTCCTCGATCAACCCGGCCATCTCCATCGGCCGGTCACCTTGGATCGAGTGGCCGGCGCCGTCGACCACGATGTGGATGGTGTCGGGCCGGCGCCGCATCCACTCTTCGACGTCGTCGTCGCCGATGACGCTCCATTCCCCGCCCTGCCACAGCGTGATCGGCACCCGGACCCGGTCGACCGTGTCCCACAGGTCCTCGAACGACGGCGCGTCGCCACCGCCGACCTTCCAGTCGCGCATCCGGTCGTAGCGCCACGTCCAGCGCCCGTCGTCCATCTCGTACGCGTTGTGGAGCACCCCCCGACGCAGTGACTGTTCGCTCCGGCCCGGATTGAACTCGATCGTGCGAGCGAGGACCTCCTCGAAATCGGCGAAGTACTCGGGGCCGTCGACGAAGGTGATGATCGGTTCGGCCTTCGCGTGATCGGTCCCCGGGGTGACGTCGACGACGCCGAGGCGGCGAACGAGGTCGGGATGTTCGGCCGCGAGACAGATCGCGGTCATGCCTCCGAGCGACATCCCGACGACCGCCGCGGCGTTCGGAGCCAACCGGGCGACAGCCTGGGCGACATCGGCCGCCATCGACGTCGGATTGTAGTCGTGCTCCGGGCGGTGATCACTGTGGCCGTGACCGGGAAGATCGACGGCCACGAGCGGACGGCCGAGCGCCAACGCGACCGTGTCCCATGTGTGGGCGTTCTGCGCGCCGCCGTGGATGAGGACGAGCTCAGGATCGGCCTCACCCCACACGAGGGCCGACAGCTTCGAGCCGTTGACCAGCGAGACCGTCTCGCGGCGCACGGCCGGGGCCGCGTCGAACGAGATCCCGTACTCGGCCGCGTTCTCGTGGAGAAGCCCGAACTCGTCGTAGGCCGCCGGTGTGGGCGACTCGCGTTCGGATGGTTCGGGGTTCGGCGCGGGGTTCACCCCGTCGACCCTAATCTCGTCACGCCCGCCGGGCGGACGCGACCGCGGGCCGGCGACGAGACTGCCTAGGGTGTCGTCGTGAGAACTCACTGGTCGACACAGCTCTTCGCCGGCATCGCCCTCACACTGGTGGTCGCGGCCTGCGGATCCGGATCCGACGACGCCGCGTCCGACTATCCGACCGTCGACGACACGACATCGACCGGGCCCGTCGACGACACGACATCGACCGGGCCCGTCGACGACGTCGATGTCGACGTGGAGACGGCGACCTCCACGACCGGGCCGACCGACGACATCTCACCCCCACAGCCGACGCCGACCACCACACCACCGACCACGGCGGCGACACCATCCACCACCGGCACCATCACTACGGGCTCGGTGACGAGTGCCGCGGGCACGACCGTCTCATGGGAGCTGACGGGCACGCCCACCGAGCTGTGTTTCAACGCCGACCTCACCAACGCGGATCCGGCGATCGCCGAGCTCCTCGGCGACGGCGTGGCCGACTGCCTGCGACCCGACGGCGGGATCGACGAGATGGACGATGCCATGAGCGTTTCGATCGGCGTCGTCGACGGAGAACGGGTCTTCG
The DNA here is from genome assembly GCA_024276495.1 of Actinomycetes bacterium. Classification (GTDB taxonomy): domain Bacteria; phylum Actinomycetota; class Acidimicrobiia; order Acidimicrobiales; family Aldehydirespiratoraceae; genus JAJRXC01. The sequence continues at coordinate 82,913 of JAJRXC010000107.1, read as the reverse complement.
GCTACCTCTGGGGCCGGGTCGATCCCGAGATCGTCGCCTTGACCATCGAGCACTCCGACGGGTCACAGACGGTCATCGACCTGTTCGACGGGCCGGGCGTCGCCCAGGTCTTCGCCATCGTCGTCGACACGACCGTCGGGCCCAGCGCCGAGAGCATCGACGCGGTCTCCGGCACCCAGATCGAGGACTCCGAGCCGATCGGGGTGTTCCTGCGAGCCGGCCCGACCTATCCCGTCACTCCGACCACCACGTTGCCGGCCGAGCAGTACCCCACGACCGGCGGCTGAGCCCGCACCCGGCCCGGGTCGTCAGTCGTGGGTCGGCGCGTCGAACGCCCCCTCCAGGCCGTAGGGCTTGTGCGGACCGAGAATGTTCTGTTCGAGCACGCCGATGCCGACCCGTCCGTCGTAACGAGCCCGCACGAGATGCTGGACGTGCTGGTTCTCGTAGGCCGTCGGATCGACGGAATCGAGTGACCAGCGCTCACTCTCCATCGCCAGCTCGTCGTGCCATCGCCCGTGGACCCACAACGGATGCGAGTAGCCGATCCCCTTCATCCGAAACGTGAAGATCGGTTCGAGCTCGACCTCGTGACGTTCACCATCGGTCAGCGACGTGAAGGCGATCGTTGCCGCGGTGATCATCCGACTGCCCGACGCGAAGGTGACGTCGTGCTCGAGGTTGCGCATGTGCTCGACCGACTCGTCCTCGATTCCGGGAATCTCGGCGATCGAGTCGTACACGGGGAGCTTGGCGCCGACGCTGAACAGCGGCCGCCCAAGTGTGTCCTCGAAGAGCTGGTAGTGCAGGCACAGGTCGTCGAAGTGCAGCGGCGCCCACAAGAAGAACAGCCCGTTCATGGCCGGTGGTTGCGGTGCCCCCCGCGTGTCGCCGCCGATCAGCGGACGATGGCCCCATGATCGGTCCTTGGTGCCCCACGTGTCGTCGCGGTCGAGATCGAGCCGTTTCCCGCCGAACTCGATCCAACCGCTCCAGCGACCGAGCTGGGTGAATCGGGTCGTGTCCATCATCTTGCGCAGACCGGAGCCGAGGTGATGACGAGGCTCCTCGATGCATCCGGTTCGACCTTCGAACCGCAGGTCGCACGCGAAGTCGGTCTCGTTGGATTCGAGCGTGACCCGGCACGCCTTCATCGGTTCGGTGAGCTCGAGATCGAATGGCCCGATGCGGAGATCACTCGGCTCCTTCGAGGCCCGGGCCGACGCGTGGAAGGCGTACTGCACCCCCTCGTACACGATCGAGATGCCGCAGTCGTGCAGACCGAGATGGGGATACAGGGCGGTGCCGATTCCGAGGTACATGTCGCCGGACCGGCTGTACCCGTTGAACCAGTAGCGCTCGTACACGTCCTTGTCACTCGAGGCCGGATGGGCGATCGGATCCGGTGTCTGATGAATCGGATAGTCGTCGAACTTGCTCAGCACGTCGTGCCTCCTCTGGCGCAGGCGCACATTCCCACTTCGACGCAGACTTCGCCAGCTGTCAGGCGGTCGTCCTCCGCCCGCGACGAGTCGTCCGGCCGTTCGCCCCGGGAACGGGATCCCATCGGAACCGCCAACGGGCGAGCAGCGCACCGACCGCGGTCCACAAGAGGAGCACGCCGAGTCGATCCCACAGGATCGCCGGCGTCTCGCTGAACGGGCTCATGGCCTCCGCGAACGCGAGCCCGAAGTGGCGCAGGGGCAGCAGGTCACCGAGCACCTGGAGCCACTCGGGGGGATTGGTGCCGAGGTTGATGAAGATGTTCGAGATGAACGCCATCGGGAGGATCGTCGCGTTGGCCAGCGCCGAGGCGGACGAGGCCGACTTGGCCACTCCCGCCAACGCGATGCCCAGCATCGCGAAACACATCGAGCCGACCACGAACGTGAGGGCCATCGCCGGGAGCTTGGCCACCTCGAGGTTCACGTCGTAGGCGATCACGCCGAGCCCCACCATCACGACGAGGGCGATGACGCCGATCCAGACGGCCGAGCCGACCGCGCCGGCCATGTAGACCCAGGGAGGAAGCGGTGTGCCCCTCACCCGGCGGAGGATGCCCTCCTCTCGCCGGGTGGACAAGTTGATCGCGATGTTGGTGTAGGTGGCGGAACCGACGGAGAACACGGCGAGGGCCGGCGTGTAGAACTGGGCCGGGGTGATGGTGCCCACGACGCTGCCCTCGGGCTCGTTGCCGAACAGGGCGACGAACAGCACCAACATGATCACGGGCAACGCGAGGGTGAAGAACGCACCGATCGGGACCCGCCAGAACAGACGGTTCTGGGCCCGGATGTGGAGCAGCACGAGGGCGGGGGTGGACCGTCGGGTCATGTGTCCCCGCCGACGAGCTGGAGGTAGACGTCTTCCAGGTCGGTCGACGCGACCTGTAGCGATCCGAGCTCGAGATCGTGGGCGACGGCCCACGTCGTGATGTGGGCGAGATCGCTCGTGGGCGAAGAGGTCAGGATCTCGATTCGCCGATCCCGGCCCCGAACCTCCCCGGTCAACGGATCGAGGAGATCGGAGAGTGAGCCGTCGACCGCCGGGAGATCGAAGCTGATCGTCGTGCCGCTCCCGAACGACGAACGGAGCGAGGCCGGCGATCCCTCGGCCACGATTCTTCCTTCGGAGAGCACCGCGACACGGTCGGCGAGATGCTCGGCCTCGTCGAGATAGTGGGTCGTCAAGACGATGGTTCGACCCAACGAACGGAGGTTGGTGATCAGATCCCAGCTGCGGCGACGGGCACCCGGATCGAAGCCGGTCGTCGGCTCGTCGAGGAAGATCAACTCCGGGTCTCCGACCAGCCCGAGCGCCAGGTCGACTCGCCGTTGTTGACCACCGGACAACGTGCCCACTCGGTCGTCGGCCTTCTCACCGAGCTCGACGAGCTCGATCAGTTCGTCGGTCGGTCGCCGAGAGGAATAGGCCGCCCCGTAGAAGTCGAGCACCTCACGCACGCTCAGCTCACGATCGATCCCGGCCGATTGCAACACGATCCCGATCCGGTCGCGAAAGGAGCGGCCGCCGCGCGATGGGTCGATGCCGAGCACGGAGACCTCGCCGTCGGTCGGGTCGCGATGCCCCTCGAGGATCTCGACCGTCGTCGATTTGCCGGCACCGTTGGGGCCGAGGATCGCGAAGACCTCGCCCTCCTCGACCGAGAAGCTGATGCCGTCGACCGCTCGGGATTCGCCGTAGGTCTTGACGAGGCCGCGCACCTCGATCGCCGTGGCCACCGGGTCAGCCGACCTCGGGGTTGAGGCTGTAGCGCGCGGTCACGCTCGCGGTGGCCAACACGTGACCGTCGGCGGCCGCCTCGAAGTCGGCCAGCCGAAAGCCGGGAGCCAGCCCCAGTGTCGCCACGTCGAGGGCATGGACCGTCCACGTGTAGTGATGCATGATCGAGTCGTTCCACGGGGGGCAGGGACCGTCGTAACCTCCGTAGGTTCCGTCCATGTCCTCGTCGCCCGCGAACCACGACGTGAAGTCGTTGGCGCCGCGGACGCCGCCGACCGGCGCATCCTCGACCGGCTTCCCTCTGGCCACGATGCCCGAGCCCTCGGCGCCCTCGTCGATGCCGGTCGTCTCGGCCGGCAGGTCGACGAGCAGCCAGTGGGCGAAGGTGATGCGGGGGAGATCGTCGGGAACCGTGCGCCCCTGTTGGTTCACGTCGGTGGGGTCGCTGGGGACGTCCGGGTCGGTGCAGGTGACCGCGATCGATCGGGTGCCGTCGGGGATGTCGCGCCATCGCAGCGCCGGACTGATGTTGTCGCCCATTCCATCGCCCACACAGAACGCGTGGCGTGCCGGCACCGGTTGTCCGTTGTCGATCCCGTCAATGGTGAGCTCCATGGTTCCCTCCTCGACCGATTTCACCGTGGTCGCACCCTATCCAAGGACCGCGGCGCGCTTCGGTGGCGGGGAGTGGAAGACTCTGTGACATGCGTCCGCTTCCCGGGAGATCGATCGTCGCCGAGTTCGGCACCCGATTCGACGCGGACCTCGCCAAGGCCCGTCTGGGTGAGGCCGGGCTCGAATCGGCGGTGCTCGGCGATCCCGCCCACTCGATCGCCCCCCATCTCGTCACCGAGCGGGTCTTCCAGCTCGTCGTGCGCGACGAGATCGCCGACCACGCCCGCAGTGTGCTGACCGACGACCTTCCGCCCGACACCGAAGGAGATGCCCTCGACGCGGCGTTCCACCAACGTCGTTTCGCCGATCGTCCCCCCTGGATCCGCTGGATGACCTGGGCGGTGATGATCGCGTTCGTGGGCCCCGTCTCGATCGCCGCGCTCATGCAGCTCTCCTGGCTCGCCCGCAACCTCTTCCCCTGACTCCTCTCCCGCCGACCTCGGGCCCCCACCGGAGCCCTGCTTTTCTGACGCGTTGGTCGCGCTCTACGCGATCAACGCGTCAGAAAAGCGGGCGGGGCGGAGGCGGGCGGGGCGGAGGCGGGGAGGAGGCGGGTGGCTACATGCCTTGGCCGCCGGAGGTCTCGGCGACGGACTGCTTGCCGGCGGAGATCCACGGCATCATCGAACGGAGCTCCTTGCCGACGGTTTCGATGGGGTGGTCGTGTCCGGCCTTCTCGAGCGCGTGGAAACGTTCGCGCCCCGAACGACTCTCCTCGACCCAGTTCGCGGCGAAGGTGCCGTCCTGGATCTCGGTGAGGAGCGTCTTCATGGTGGCCTTCACCCGGTCGTCGATCACCCGCGGACCAGAGGTGAGGTCGCCCCACTCGGCGGTGTCGGACACCGAGTAGCGCATGCCGGCGATTCCCTCTTCGTACATGAGGTCGACGATCAGCTTCAGCTCGTGGAGACACTCGAAGTAGGCGACCTCCGGCTGATAGCCGGCCTCGATGAGCGTCTCGAATCCGGCCTGGACGAGGCGGGTCGTACCTCCGCACAGCACCGCCTGCTCGCCGAACAGATCCGTCTCGGTCTCCTCGGTGAAGGTCGTCTCGATCACTCCCGCCCGGGCCCCGCCGATGGCGTCGGCGTAGGCGAGCGCCAACGCCTTCGCGCCACCCGTGGCGTCCTGTTCGACCGCGACGAGACACGGCACCCCACCACCTTCGGTGTAGGTACGGCGAACGAGATGGCCGGGCCCCTTCGGCGCGACCATGCAGACGTCGAGCTCGGGCGCCGGCGTGATCAGATCGAAACGGATGTTGAACCCGTGGGCGAAGAACAGCGCGTCGCCCTCGAACAGGTTCGGGGCCACGTCGGATTCGTAGATGGCGGCCATCTCCGTGTCGGGCATGAGCATCATTACGACATCGGCTTCGGCGGTCGCGTCGGCGATCGAACGCACGGCCAGACCCGCGGCTTGGGCCTTGGCCACCGACGACGAGCCCTCCCGCAACCCGACCCGGACATCGATGCCCGATTCCTTCATGTTGAGGGCGTGGGCATGACCCTGGGATCCGTACCCGAGGACGGCGACCCGGCGATCGGCAAGCGCCGAACGGTCGACGTCTTTTTCGTAGTAGATGTTCGCCACGGCGGAACCTTCTCTTCTCTGTCTGGTTGGTGGATGTTGAACTTGGACGGTCGGGGACTAGCGACCGAGCGACGGAAGCGCCACGCGGCCGGTGCGCTGCAGCTCGGTGATCCCGAACGGGCGCAGCTGTTCTTCGAACTCGAGGAGTCGGGCGGGTCGAGCCGAGAAGGACAACATGATCTGCTCGTCGTTCTCGTTGAGGACGTACGCCCGCCAGTCGTCGATCAGGTCCATGAGCGCACCACGACGCGACGAATCAGCCGAGACGGTGACGAGCATGAGCTCCCGGGACACCGAATCGGCCGGGTCGAGCTCCTTGATGTCGACGACATTGATCAGCTTGTTGAGCTGATTAACGACCTGTTCGAGGGGGGCCGACTCGACATCGACGGTGAACGTGATGCGGCTGAACCGCTCGTCATCGGTCGGTGCGACTGCGAGCGACTCGATGTTGAATCCTCGACGGGAGAAGAGGCCGGCCACCCGGGCCAGCACACCCGGCTTGTTCTCGACCGTGGTGACGATGGTGTGGAACCGTTCGGCGCTCATCAGAGACGATCCTGTTGACTCGGGTCGACGACCAGTTCGGAGTTCGTCTTCCCCGACGGCACCATCGGGAACACGTTCTCGCGGGCGTCGGTGCGGAACTCCACGACGACCGGACGGTCGTTGATCTCGTTCGCCTTGTCGATCGCCGGGGCGACCTCCTCGGGTGACTCGACCCGGATCGCCTCACAGCCCATCGCCTCGGCCCACTTCACATAGTCGGGGATGCGGTCCTGGAGATAAACCTCGCTGTAGCGCTCGTCGTAGAACATCTCCTGCCACTGTCGCACCATGCCGAGATACGAGTTGTTGAGCAGCGCGACCTTGATCGGGATGTTCTCGACCGACGCGGTGACCAGCTCCTGGGCCGTCATCTGGAAGCAGCCGTCGCCGTCGACCGCCCAGACCCGACGGTCGGGCATGCCGACCTTGGCGCCGATCGCCGCGGGGATCGAGAACCCCATCGTCCCCAGCCCCCCGGAGTTGACGAACGTGTAGGGGTGATCGAAGCGCCACCACTGGCTCGTGTACATCTGGTGCTGGCCGACGCCGGACGCGACGATCGTGTCGCTCGGATTGTGGTCCCGCAGCTCCTCGATCACGTACTGCGGCTTCAGCTTCTCGCCGGGCGCCGACTGCTCGTAGACGAGCGGGAACCTCTCCTGCCAACCCGACACCGTCGAGCGCCACGCGGTGCGGTCGACCTGGGCGTCGGCTCCGCCGAGCTCCCGCATCGCCGCGATGATGCCCTCGATCACGACGCGGCAATCACCCTGGATGCCGACGAGTGTCTGGCGCACCTTGCCCAGCTCGGCCGGATCGATGTCGACATGGATGATCTTCGCGTCGGGAGCGAACCCGTCGAGCTTGCCGGTGACCCGGTCGTCGAATCGGGCGCCGAGGGAGATCAACAGATCGGACTGCTGCATCGCGGTGACGGCGGTGTAGTTGCCGTGCATGCCCGGCATGCCGAGACAGAGCTCGTGACTGTCGGGGAACGCGCCCCGGGCCATCAGGGTGGTGACGACGGGAATCTGCACCATCTCCGCCAGCTCCCGGAGCGCATCAGCGGCCCGGGCCTTGAGCACCCCACCGCCGACGTACAGAACGGGACGTTCCGCATCCCGGATGAGCTCGGCGGCTCGGCGGATCAGCTCGCGATCGCCTTCCATCACCGGCCGGTAGCCGGGGAGCTCCATGTCGGCGTCGGTCGCCTCGTACCAGCTCATCGCGGAGCGGGGATTGACCGGATCGACGATGTCCTTGGGGATGTCGACGAGCACCGGGCCGGGGCGGCCGGTCGTCGCGATGTGGAACGCCTCGTGGATGATCCGGGGAATGTCCTGCGCGTCGCTGACGAGGAAGTTGTGTTTCGTCACCGCCATCGTGATGCCGGTCGTGTCGCACTCCTGGAAGGCGTCGGTCCCGATCGCCGCGTACGGGACCTGGCCCGTGATGCACACCATCGGCACCGATTCGAGGAACGCGTCGGGCAGCGGAGTGACCACATTGGCGGCGGCCGGACCCGAGGTGACCATGCAGACGCCGGGCCGGCCCGTCGCGTGGGCGTATCCTTCGGCCATGTGTCCGGCGCCCTGTTCGTGACGCACGAGGATGTGGCGGATCGAGCTGTCGATGATCGGGTCGTACACGGGAAGAATCGCCCCGCCGGGAAGGCCGAACATCACGTCGACGCCCTCGTGCTCGAGGCTCTTGACGAGCGCCTCGCCGCCGGACATCTGCTGGTTGTCGCTCATGGGTACTCGCAGTGCATGGGTCGGTGTCCGAAACGGACAGGGAAGTATGGGCCGAAAACACGAAACGACCTCCCTTGGGGAGGTCGTGGCGCACGTTCCGGAGGAAAACTGGTCGCGAACGTGCGCTAGCGGAGGCCTACTACGAGGGCGGAGACGAGACGCGCGTTCACGGGCACGAGTATGACCACTGTCGGGCGCCATGACAACGTGGATTCGTGATTGGCTCCTCGACATGACTCGCATCGGCGTCTATCCGGGCTCGTTCAACCCGCCGACCCGGGCCCACTTGGAGATCGCCCTCGCGGCTCGCGACACCCACGGGTTGACACGGATCGACCTGGCCGTGTCGGTCATGGCCCTCGGCAAGGACTCGGCTCCTGGTCCCCGCTTCGAGGAACGCATCGCCGTGATCCGCGAATCGATCGAGCACTTCGACGGACTCGGCTTCGTCGTGACCGACGCCCAGCTCGTCATCGACATCGCCGAGGGCTACGACATCGTGGTGATGGGAGCCGACAAGTGGGCCCAGGTCAACGACCCGTCCTGGTACGGAGGCGACGTTGCCGCTCGCGACGCGGCCGTCGCCCGTCTGCCCGGCCTGGCCATCGCCCCCCGGCCGCCCCATCCCGTCCCGGACCGGTACCGTCTCCCGGTCGCCGACAACCTCCTGGAGGTGTCGTCGACCGCGGCGCGCGACGGCCGGATCGAGTGGATGACCGACGCCGCTCGCGCCTTCGACGCGGCAACCGGGGCCTGGACCGAACCCCACCGGTATCGTTGATCCGTCAGCGGTCGAGGGCGAGAACGTCGTCGAGCAGCCACGGCACGACATCACGCAAGCCAGCGTCGGAGAGGTGCACGCCGTCGTCGCGCCGGGCCAGCTCCTGATCGCTTCCCACGGCACCGATCCAGGTCGGGTAGTCGACCATCGTCACCGGAGCTCCCGCTTCGGCCGCCTCGGCGGCGACGTCGGCGACGAGCTCGTTGAGGGCCGCGATCCGTTCCGGGCTGTTCTGCGGCGTGATCTCACGATTGAGCGACGCCCCTTCGAGGATGTAGAGCTCGGCCCCGCCGGCGGTGAGCACGTCGATGGCCTCGCGGAACTCGGCTCGGGCGTAGGTGTCGAACTCCGGCTCGCCCACGTTGGTCCAGTCACCTCCGTTGATCCCGGGAATCCGCCGGTCGGTGACATCCCATGGGCTGACGTGGGTGATGACGATGTCGGGCCGGAAGACGTCGACGACGGTCGGCCACGAGACGACGTTGTACTCCGTGACGATCCCGGGATCGACACGGTCACCCCAGTCGGAGCAGATGTCGCCGACCGGACCCTCGTCGCCCTCCGGCACCCGCTTGTCGCCTTCGCGCACGGTGCCGCAGCCGATGTGGGCCTCGTTGAAGGCGACGATGCCGGCGGACGGGTTCTCGATCGTCCAGTCGGTCAGCGCCACTCCGATCTGGTCCATCACCGAGTCGCCGACCGTGAGGATGCGCACGGGATCGTCGGTGGTGGCTCGCGCCGCGTCCCCGGTCGCGCCCCCGACGGGTTCATCCCCCAGCCGGGACTCGGCCGGTGCCGCGCCGAGACCATCGATCTCCTCGGTCGCAGCGGCACTCTCGACGAACACCACCCGCTCGACGATCTCGGCCGGACGCCGGGTCTGGGCGACGAGAAGCCCGCCGAGGATCACGACGACCGCGGTGGCCGCGGCGAACGCGGCGGTCGACGGCACCAGCGTGCGGAACGAGAACGGCCACGTTCGTTTCACGAACGGCTGCTCGATGAAGTGGAACGACACGGCGGCCACGATCACGGTGATCGTGAGGTGGAAGGCGAGCAGCGACCAGCCCGTCACCCGATCGACACCGAAAAGCCCGCCGGCCCGTTCGGGCGTGATCAGCAGATAGATCGGCCAGTGGTAGAGGTAGAGCCCGTAGGAGATCCGGCCTGCGTACCGAAACGGCGATGACGAGAAGAGGCGATGGAGCGGGCTCCACGGCGCGTCCTGCGAGAGACCGAACATGGCGAGGCCCGCCGTGACCGCGACGAGCAGGAACCCGCCGTTTTCGAAAAGCCACGCGTCACGTTCGGTCACGGTCAGCACGGCCCACAGATGCCAGGCGGTGGCCGGGTATGCGATCAGCGCGGCCAGCCGTCGACCCCGACCCGTTCTCGGTTCGCCGTAGAGGTTCACCGCCAACGCCATCGCGATGCCCACGAAGAGCGCCTGCGACCGTGTGTCGGTGCCGTAGTAGGCCCGAGACGGGTCCTGCCCGACCACGTGCACCTGCGCCATCCACCAGGCCGACGTGAGCGCCCCGGCGACGGCGATCCCCAGGAGGATCTGTCGGCCCCGCCGGCCGCCCCACCGAAGCCCGGCGATCAGGAACAGCGGGGCGAACACGTAGAACTGCTCTTCGATCGCGAACGACCAGACGTGTTTCAACGGTGACGCCGAGCCGAACTGCTCGAAGTAGGAGAAGCCGGAGACGATCTCGAACCAGTTGGCGCTGTAGGTCAGGGCCGACACGATCGCACCGGTCCAGCGGTCGATGATCTCCGGATCGTTCACCGCGGCGAGATAGATGCTCAAGAAGGCGAGGGCGACGAAGAGGGCAGGGAAAAGTCTTCGGACCCTGCGCCCGGCGTAGGCGACGAGATCGATCCGTCCGGTGCCGTCCCACTCCCGGAGCGCGATGCTGACGATCAGGTAGCTGGAGAGAACGAAGAACAGGTCGAGGCTGAGAATGCCACCGGGGACGATGTCGGGGCCGCCGGGAATGCTCTGGGGACGCCCGTGGTACAGCAGCGGGCCGACCACGACCCAAAAACCTCTCATTCCGTCGAAGGCCGGGATGTAGCGGAACTTCGGCCGCTCCGGGGCCGTCACGACAGACCCATCTCCCCGATCAACCAGGGGGCGACCTCCTCGAATCCGAGGTCGGTCAGGTGCACCCCGTCATCTCGTAGCTCCACGTCACGGCTCTCGCCGACCGGGCCGATCCAGCCCGGATAGTCGACGAGTGTGATCGAGCCCCCCGGTGGGGATGTCTCGCGTACCGTCGCCACCGCCTGCTCCACGATCGCGTTGAGTCCGTCGACCCGGGCCTGGTGGTCCTCCGGGAGCAGCGACCGGTTCAGATAGGGCGACATCAGCCAGTAGACGTCGGCACCGGAGGCCGTGAGCACCCGGTTGGCCTCGGTGTACTCGTCGAGCACGTAGGCGTCGAACGCGGGGTCGCCGATCGCGGTCCAGTCCTCGGCCACGCCGGGGACGATGCGGTCGGCCACGTCCCACGACGAGACGTGGGCGAGAACGATGTCGGGCTGGAACAGTTCGATCGCGGTGGGCCACGACACGATCTCGGTGTCGGCGACGTCTTGCGGCGCGACGGGCACGTTCCAGTTGGAGCAGACGTCGCCGACCGGTCCGACATCGGTCTCGTTGACCCTCTTGTCGCCGTAGCGCACGACGCCGCAGCCGAGGTGGCTCTCGTTGAAGACGACGATCTCGCCGGGATTGTCCTGACCCCAGGTGTAGAGGGCCCAGCCGATCTGGGCCGACACCGAATCACCGACGACGAGGATCCGGGTGGCGGACTCGGTCGGCGCGTCGAGGACGTCGACGGGCACCGCGGCGTCCTGGGGAACCCCGACGATGTCCTCCCGACCGAAGTCGACCTCGACTCCCGGTGCCGCGTCGAGGGTGTCCGGCACGACCGCGGCCGGGATCAGCACCTGCTCGACGTCGTTGGGTCGATCACTGTTCGCCCACAACAAACCGGCGAGGATCGCGATGATCGCGAACGAACCGGCGAGGGTGCCGTTGCGGAGATCGAGCGTGATCCCGGTGAGCGGAAAGCGCCGTTTGGCGAACGGTTTCTCCAGTATCTCGAAGGACACCGCAGCCAAGATGAACGTGATCGTGAGATGGATGGAGAGCAGGACGTAGCCGCTCGGGTTGTCGATCGTGGTCAGCCGTTCGGCTCGCTCCGGCGTGACCAGCAGGTACACGGGCCAGTGGTAGAGATAGAGCCCGTAGGAGATGCGGCCCACGTAGCGAAACGCGGCCGACTCGAAGATCCGGTGCAGCGGACTCCACGGCGCGGGCTGGGAAAGACCGTGGAGGATGATCGCCGCCATCACCGCGGCGAGCAGGAACCCGCCCTGTTCGAACATCCAGTCGTCGCGCTCGGACACGTTGGTGACCGCCCAGAAGAACCAGATCGTCGCCGGGTAGGCGAGCACGGCGGTGAGCGTGCCGTTGATCGGCTTTCGGATCGGCCCCCACATCCGGACCATGACGGCCATCGAGATCCCGACGAAGAACGCCTGGGCCCGGGTGTCGGTGCCGTAGTAGGCCCGGGAGGGATCACCGGCACCCGCGATGTGAACCCGCGACATCCACCACGCCGAGAGCAACGCGCCACCGATCGACGCGACCAGCAACGCGGTGCGGAACCGCTTCGGGAAGAGGCGGTGGCAGGCGATGATGAACAAGGGCGCGAACAGGTAGAACTGCTCCTCGATGGAGAACGACCAGACGTGCTTGAGCGGCGACGGGTTCTGCCACTGCTCGAAGTAGTCGATTCCGCTGCCGATCTCGTACCAGTTCGCGACATAGAGCAGCGCCGACACCATCGCGCCGGTCCAGCGGGGCACGATCTCGGGATCGCTCAACGCCGCGTAGACGGCGAGGAACGCGAGCAGGGTGAACAACGCCGGGAAGAGCCGCCGGACCCGACGACCGGCGTAGGCGACGAGATCGAGCCGCCCGGTCGTCTCGATCTCGTTGAGGGCGATCCCGGTGATGAGGAAGCTGGAGAGAACGAAGAACATGTCGACGCCGAGAATCCCGCCGGGCAGGATGTCGGGGCCGCCCGGCACGCTCTCGGGTCGGGCGTGGTAGAGCAGCGGACCGAAAACGACCCAGAACCCCCGCATCCCGTCGAGCGCGGGGATGTAGCGGAACCGTCGGCGCGCCGAAACCGCGTCGGGGGCGGACTGCTGCTCGGTCGTGTCGGTCACGGCAGAGGGACTTCTCGGCGATCGTTCTTCGGTGGGCGGGTCGGGTTGACGCTAGTGGCCGAGATGCCGCCATGACCCAGACGGCCTACCCTGCGACCCCATGGTCTCCCCGAGTCGTCGGTTCCGGTGGACCGGCGACGACCGGGAGATTCTACGCCTCGCCGTGCCTGCGCTGGGAGCGCTGGTCGCCGAACCGCTCTACATCCTCGCCGACACCGCGGTCGTCGGCCGGCTCGGCACCCCCCAGCTCGGTGGGCTCGCCCTCGCGTCGTCGCTCCTGTTGATCGGTCACGCCGTCTTCATCTTCCTCGCTTACGGCACGACGTCGGCCGTCGCCCGTCTTCTCGGCGCCGGCGAGAACCGTCGGGCCGCGCACCAGGCCGTGCAGTCGCTTTGGCTCGCGGCGCTCGTCGGGCTGGGCCTGCTCCTCGTCGGCCTCGCCGTCGGCCCGGCGCTCATCTCGCTGATGGGCGGCCGGGGTGAGGTCGCCCGAAACGCCGAGGTGTACTTCCGGATCTCCCTGTTCGGCGTGCCGGCGATGCTGATCGGCCTCGCCGGGGTCGGATACCTTCGCGGGCTTCAGGACACCGGCCGTCCACTACGGGTCGCCCTCGGCACCGCGGTGTTGAACCTCGTGATGGAGCTCGTCTTGATCTACGGGTTCGACCAGGGAATCGGCGCGTCGGCGCTCACCACCGTCATCGCCCAGTGGGTCGCCGCGGGGGTCTTCGTGGTGTGGATCCGATCGGCGGTCTCCGAGCATCACGTTGCGCTGCGGCCCGACGCGGCCCTGATCCGCGAGCTCGCCGGCGCCGGGTTCGATCTGTTCCTGCGCACCGCGGCGCTGCGGGTGAGCCTCGCGGTCTCACTGGCGGTCGCGGCCCGAATCGGGGACGACGACCTCGCCGCCCACCAGATCGCGTTCGAGATCTGGAACCTGCTGGCCCTCGCCCTCGACTCGATCGCGATCGCGGCCCAGGCGATGATCGGCCGCGAGCTCGGCGCCGGCAACGTCGCCCGGGCGCGGGCGCTCGGACGACGCATGACGCGATGGGGCGTGGCCGCGGGCACGGTCCTCGGCATCGTGGTGCTGGCCGGATCGCCGTTCCTCCCGTCGATCTTCACCGAGGACGAAGCCGTGCTCGGGCTCGCCTCGTTCCTGCTGGTTCTCGCCGCGGTCGCCCAGCCCGTCGCCGGGGTCGTCTTCGCGCTCGACGGGGTGTTGATCGGGGCGGGTGATCTCCGCTACCTCGCGTGGGCGATGTGGGCCGCGGCCGGAGTTCTGGTCGCGGGAGGGCTTCTCGTTCTCGCCACGAACGCGGGCATCGGCTGGTTGTGGGTCACCTTGCACGTCTGGATCCTGACCCGGGCCACGATGCTCCTCGCCCGCTTCCGCGGTTCCGCCTGGCTGGTCACCGGCCCCGACCGTCGCTGACCATCCGCCCCGGAGCCGGGTCGCACCGAGTGGCGACGGTCAAGTCGATCTCTGGGCGAGGAGTCGGGCGACGGTCTTGCCGTCGGCCTGACCCCGCGTGGCCTTCATGATCTGGCCGGTGAAGAACCCCTGCATCTTCTTGTGATCCGCGTCGTCGCCGGAAGTGAACCGTGCCCACTCGTCGGGGTTGTCGGCGATCAACCCGTCGAGCAGCGTTTCCAGCTCGTCGGTGTCCATCGCCTCGAAGCCGCGCGCCGCCGCGAGGATCGCAGGATCGCCGCCCCGTTCGGTCATGTCGGCGAGGATCTGCTTCGCCTGGGTCGCGCTGATGGCACCGGAGGATTCCATCTCGACCAACTCGGCGAGCGCCGTCGCGGTGACCTTCGACCAGTCGTCGACCGCGAGATCGTTGACGAGCCGCACGACGACCTTGTCGGCGTCGGCCCCGGCGGCGATCGCGGCGAGGGCCAACTCGTCCTGGCCGCGTCCGACCAGCAACGCGACGGAGGCCGGGTCGGCACCGGTCGCGTCGGCGAGCGCGGCCCGCCGAGCCGACGGCAGGGGCGGCATCGCCGCGTCGATCGCGGCAACGGTCTCGGGCGCCGGGTCGAGCGGAACGAGATCGGGCTCCTGGAAGTACCGATAGTCGTCGGCGTCTTCCTTCTTGCGGCCGGGCAGGGTGCGCCCGCCCTCCTCGTCCCAGTGGCGGGTCTCCTGATCGGGTGCCGAGCCGCTGGTCCAAAGGTCGATGTGGCGCCGGGCCTCATACTCGATCGCCCGTCCGAGCGAGCGGACGGAGTTGATGTTCTTGATCTCGCAGCGGGTCCGCAGCTCGTCGCTGCCGTGGGGTCGAACCGACACGTTGGCGTCGACTCGCATCGAGCCCTCCTCCATGCGGGCGTCGGAGACACCGGTCGCGATGAGGATCTCCCGGAGCTCCTCGACATAGGCCTTGGCGTGCTCGATGGTGCGCATGTCGGGGCGGCTGACGATCTCGACCAGCGGCACGCCGGCCCGGTTGTAGTCGACCAGCGAGTACTGGGCATCGCTGATGCGTCCTCCGCCCCCGATGTGGGTCGACTTGCCGGTGTCCTCCTCGATGTGGGCCCGTTCGACCCCGACCACGAACCCGTCGCCGAGGACGAGTCGGCCGTCGGAGTTGGTCGGCTGGTCGTATTGCGTGGTCTGGAAGTCTTTCGGCATGTCGGGGTAGAAGTAGTTCTTCCTCGCCATGACGGATCGGCGGACGTCGCAGTCGAGGGCTCGACCGAGGGTCATCGCCAGCTCGACCGCCCGCTCGTTCATGACCGGAAGCGATCCGGGGAGGCCCAGACAGATCGGACAGATGTTGGTGTTGGGTTCCGAACCGAACTGGTTGGCGCACCCGCAGAACAGCTTCGAGGCGGTGTCGAGCTCGACATGGACCTCGAGGCCGACGACGAGCTCCCACCCGTCGGGCAGGGTCGGTTCGATGGGTGTGGCGTCGGTGGCGGCCGCCGCGGAGAAATCGGTCATCGGGGTCCTCCGGCGGCTTCGAGCACCGCGGCCACTTGAAACGTGAGGACGTCGTCGAGGGCCGGGGCGAGCACCTGCACCCCGACGGGTAGACCGTCGTCGCCGACCCCGAACGGCACCGAGATCCCGGGATGGCCGGTGAGGTTCGACGGGATCGTGCACACGTCGTTGACGTACATCGTCATGGGGTCGGCGGTGCGCTCGCCGAGTGGGAATGCCGTGGTCGGCGCGGTCGGGGTGATCAGCACGTCGACCTTCTCGTAGGCGGCGGCGAAGTCGCGCAGCATCATCGTGCGAACCTTGAGCGCCTTGCCGTAGAACGCGTCGTAGTAGCCGGCCGAGAGGGCGTAGGTCCCGAGCATGATGCGCCGCTTGACCTCCGGTCCGAACCCGGCGGTGCGACTCGCCGTGTTCATCTCCCCCGTTGTCGGGGCATCGACGCGCAACCCGTAGCGCACCCCGTCGTAGCGGGCCAGGTTGCTCGACGCCTCGGCGGGGGCCACCAGGTAGTAGGCACTGAGCCCGAGCGTGGCCGAAGGTACCGAGATGTCCTCGATGGTCGCCCCGGCGGCTTCCAGGGCGACGACGGCCTCCTGAGTGCGGGCGAGGACGTCGGGCGACAGGCCCTCGACGGTTCCTTCACCGCCGGAGAGCTCGCGCACGACCCCGATGCGCAGACCGTCGACTCCACGACCGAGGGCGTCGCTCGCGACCGGTTCGAAGTCGACGATCGATGTCGAGTCGAGCGGGTCGTGGCCCGCGATCACGTCGAACAGCGCTGCGGCGTCGGCCACGTCCTGTGCGAACGGCCCGATCTGGTCGAGAGACGACGCGAAGGCGATCAGGCCGTAGCGGCTCACCGCCCCGTACGTCGGTTTCATGCCGACCACGCCGCAGAACGCGGCGGGTTGACGAATCGAGCCGCCGGTGTCGCTGCCGATTCCGAGCGGCGTGAACCCGGCCGCGACCGACGCTGCCGTCCCGCCGCTGGAGCCACCGGGCACGCGGGAGGTGTCGTGGGGGTTGCGGGTCGGGCCGTTGGCCGAGTTCTCGGTGGAGGAGCCCATCGCGAACTCGTCGAGGTTGGTCTTGCCGACCGCGATCGCGCCGGCGGCCCGGAGGCGACGCACGACGGTGGCGTCGTACGGCGGACACCAGCCCTCGAGGATCTTCGACGAGCACGTCGTCGGGATCCCGCGGGTGCACATGTTGTCCTTCAACGCGATGGGGACGCCGGCGAGGGGCCCCGGGTCGGCGCCGGCCGCGACCGCGGCGTCGACCGCCTCCGCCTCGGCTCGCGCCGCGTCGGCCGTCACCAGATTGAACGCGTGCAGCTCCTCGTCGCGGGCCGCGATCCGATCGAGGTGCTCTTCGAGGACCGCCACGGCGCTGCGGTCTCCGGACCGAACCGCGGCCGCGATGTCGCGGGCCGTCACGGCTCCTCCCCCAGGACCGGCGGAACCCGGAATCGGCCGTCCTCGGGCGCCGGGGCCTGGGCCAGCACCTCGTCGCGATCGACCGATGGGGTCACGACGTCGGCCCGCATCACGTTGACCAACGGCAGCGGATGCGATGTCGGCGGAATGTCACCGACATCGAGCGCTTCGATGTCGGCGGCATGGGCGAGGATGTCACCGAGTTGACCGGTGAACAGATCGATCTCGTCGTCGTCGAGTCGGAGGCGGGCCAGTCGGGCGACGTGCACGACGTCGGCCCGGGAGATTCGTTCGGACATGAGCACAGAGGATACGCAGCGGATCGCGCGACGCTGCGACCGGTTATAGGGTGCCGCTGGTGAGTCGTCATCCGTTCCTCAGCCCCGAGTGGATCGCCGCGGTCGCGGCCATCCGCGACGAGTACCGCGATCGCGTCGGCGACACCGACATCTCGATCCGGGCGAACGTCTCGGTGACCGAGGCGCCCTTCGGGGACGACACCATCAAGGGACACATCGACACGACCGGTGGCACGCTCACGTTGGAGGTCGGCCATCTCGACGACAGCGACTTCGCGCTCGAGATGCGCTACTCCGTCGCGCACCAGATATTCGTCGATCGCGACCCGCAGGCGATCGTCGGCATCCTCATCGGCGGTCAGGTGAAGCTGACCGGTGATTCGTCGAAGATCCTGGGGCTCGCCGGCCTGGCGGCTCCGCCGGCTTCCGAGTCGGAGTCGACGTCGCTCGCTCGCGAGGTGATGGCCCGGATCGACGCGATCACCGAATGACCACTACGCACCCCGGGTGATGATGGTGACCTCGGACCCGTAGGGGTGGGTCTCCCCGGCCGGCGGGTTGGTTCCGAGCACGGGAAGCAGCGGACTCCCGATCGTGAACGTGACGTCGAACCCCTCGGCCTCGAGTGCGAGGGTCGCCTCCTCCACCGTGAGCCCCACCGTGTTGGGCACGACCCGGGGAGCGGGCCCGGAGGAGACGACGATGGTGACCTCGGAGTCGGCATCGACGAACGCACCGGGGCTCGGCGAGAACTCGATCACGGACCCCTCCGGAACCTCGTCGGAGTTGGCGGCGGTCTCGACGGGGACGAGCCGACGATCGGTGAGCAGTTGCCGCGCCTCGGCGAGATCGAGAGAGTCGGGAACGGCGGGGACCTGGCGCTGGATCGGGCCCTCCGAGACGAGAAGATCTACCGGTGTGCCCGGTTCGACCTGGGTCTGTCCGGGATCGAGCAGGACCTCGAGGATTCTGCCGGCCTCGACCGTCTCGCTCTCCATCCGGCTGATGTCGCCGACCGAGAGGCCCACGGCGAAGAGGCGCGCCTCCGCCTCGTCGAGGCTCTGGTCGACCAGGTCGGGAACGGTCACGAGGCTCTCGCCCTTGGAGACCACGACCCGCAACATCTCCCCCTCCTCGAGCTCGGTGCCCGCCGGCGGGTCCACGGACAGGATCTGACCGGCGACGGTGCCGTCCTGTCGAATCTCGGCGATGTTGGGGATCCAGCCGAACTCACGGGCGGCGTTGGTGGCGTCGTCGACGGTGCCGCCGACGAGCTCCGGCACCGGGTGGGTGACGGGGCGACTGCTCTGGAAGGCGAGGACCCCACCGATCCCCGCCGCCGCGAGCGCGAGCACGGCCAGGACCAACCACGGCCAACGGCGGGTGGGGCCGTCGTCCTCGAGCGGCACGGCCGGGCCGGGCGTGGGGGCCGGGCCGGTTCGCGGCGTGGCGACGAGCTGGGTGTGGTCGCCGCCGGGCTCGTCGACGAGGGCGCCCACGAGCGGGAACGGTTCGGGGCGGGGAAGGTCCTCGGCGGCCTCCATGAACCCGCGGACGAACTCGGCGGCCGTCGGCCGGTCGTCGGGCTCCAGGGCTCCTGCCTGGCGCACGGTCGCCCCGAGCGGACCGAGGGAAGGATGCGGTTCGAGTGGCGTCTCGGCGCGGGCCATGAGCGTCGCGATGGCGGTGTCGGCCGCGAACGGCAGCTCTCCGCTCACCGCCTCGTTGACGACGAGGGCGAGGGCGTAGACATCGGCGGCCGGCCCGACCCGTTCGCCTCGCGCCTGTTCGGGAGCGGCGTAGCGGGCGGTGCCCACCATCGACCCGTCGGGCTCGGTCCATCCGGCCTCGGCCAGGGCTCGAGCGAGCCCGAAGTCGGCGATCCGAAGCCGACCCGCGTCCCCGAAGAGGAGGTTCGCCGGCTTGATGTCGCGATGCACCAGACCTTCACCGTGGGCGTACTCGAGACCACGGGCCGTCTCGAGGCCCACCAACAACCCCTGCGAGGTCGTCAGGCGATGCCCGGCATCGAGCATCGCCTGGAGACTCCCACCGGCGAGATACTCGCTGACGAGGAAGGGCACGTCGTCGTAGCCCCAGTCGTAGACGCCGAGCACGTGGGGATGATTCAGCGACGCCGCCGACTGGGCTTCGGCCCGGAAGCGCCGGAGAAACGCGTCGTCGGCCGCCAACGCCTCGTGGAGCACCTTGACCGCGACCCGACGCCGCAAGGTGATGTCGTCGGCCAGATGGACCCGGGCGGACGCGCCGACCCCGATCGGGGCGATGATGCGATAGCGGCCGCCGAGAACGCGACCGACATCTGCGTCGGAGTCATGGATGGCCATCGCCCACAACGTACAAGCCACTCGACCACGGTCGGTGGCTCTCCGAACCCGCGGCCGAGACGGGACACGACCCTCGGACCACCGAACCCGCCCGGCCCGAGGTTGACACCGCTGATCTGACAGGATCGACGACGTGGGACGCAAGCAACGCCTGATCTTCTTCGGACTGATCCTCGCCGGGGTCGCGCTCATCGCGGCCGCGGGCGTGATCGGGCGGACGAACCCGCCGGATCAGGCGTTGCGGACACCCGGCGTGGAGGCGCTCATCCCGACGCGAGGGAGCGAGGTGCTCCAACAACAACGGGTCGGCATCGATCTCGAGCCCGGGTTCATCGTGAAGTCGTTCTCGATCTCACCGGATGCGCGCTGTGCCCGCCCGGTCGAGGTCATCGACTTCGTCACCCTGACCGACGGTTTGCAGCAGTACTTCTACCAACCCGACGAGGGCAAGCCGGTCGCGGCCCTGGCCCCCGACGACAACTGTGTGAAGATCGAGATCGAGAACCTGCAACGACCGGGTGAGCTGCACACCGTCGAATGGGCGTTCACCGTCAACTGAGCCGGTTCACGAGGGCGACGAGCTCCGCCATCGCCTCCGACGGGTCGGCGTCGACGACGACGCCGTGCATGCCCAACCCCCGGGCGGCGTCGACGTTGTGGGTCATGTCGTCGAGAAAGGCCACCGAGTCCGCGGTCGTGCCGAGCGCGTCGAGCGCACGGAGATAGATGTCGGGGTCGGGTTTGCGAACACCGACCTCGCATGAATCGATGACGACGCTCATCAGCTCCATCGGGACCAATGAACGCCAGCCTCCCCCCTCCCGCCCGGAGAGCTCCCTGACGTTGTTGGTGATGATCGCCATCACGATTCCCCGCTCGTGGAGGTTGCGCACCGTGTCGATCACGATCGACCGGTCCACCGGGTCGTCGCCGAACCGGCGAAAGAAGTCGACCAGGGAGAGCTCGATGCCGAAGTCCGCGATCGCAGCCTCGATCGTGCCCCACGCGTCGGTGAGCGCGATCTCCCCACGCTCGAGTCGATGCCAGGCGTGGTCGCCGTCGAGGTGATACGGCCCGAAGATCGCCGAGAACAACTCGTCCGGGTCGAGGCCATGATCGACGGCGACTCTCCCGACCGCGTCGATCGGCCGGCCCGAGAACACCCCGCCGACGTCCCAACAGATCGCCTCGATCACCCGTCGTTCACCCAACTGCCAAGCCTGCGCTGACGGGCCATCTCCGCCGAGAGGAGCGGCCCCGGATCCTGCCAGCCCTCGGGCTTGAGGATCTTGCCGTCGTCGCGGCGAATCACCCGGCCGTCGACGACCTTTTGCATGTTCGCCCCGTGCACGATCTCGAACACCCGGTCGAGGTTCAGGCCGTGGCGCACCGCGGTGTCGCACAGGTAGTAGATCGCATCGACGAGCGCGTCGGCCTGTTCCGCGGTGTCGGTCGCCTCCCGCAGCTCGTCGAGCTCGTCGTTGACCATCGTCGCGACGAACTCGACTGCGTCTCGACTCATCAGCACCGGTCGGGTCGGGTTCTCGCCGTTGTTGCAGGCATCGCTGAACTCCTTGACGGCCGCGGTGTAGGTCATGGTTTCGATCCTTCGGGTAGTTCTCCGGTTTCGAGCAACGAGACGAACGCGGCTTCGTCGATCACGGGGACTCCCGCTTCTTCGGCCTTGGCGACCTTCGACGCGCCCGGGTCGGCCCCCACGACCAGCGCCGTCGTCTTCTTCGACACGCTGCCGGGTGATTTCCCGCCCCGGGCGACGATCGCCTCCTTGGCCCCGTCGCGGGTGAAACCCCGAAGGGTCCCGCTCACGACCACGGTCTTGCCTTCGAGCGTCTGTTCCTGCGAGTCGTCGACCCGGGCCGCCTCCATGGTGAGTCCGGCCGCGGCGAGACGGGAGACGAGATCACGGGCGGCGTCGCGGGCGAACCAGTCGTGAACCGCCTCGGCGATCACGGTGCCGAACCCGTCGACGGCGGCGATCTCCTCCACCGTCGCGTCCATGATGCGATCCATGGTGCCGAACGACGCCGCGAGGGTCTGGGCGTTGACCTGACCGATCTCGGGTATGCGCAGGCCGAACAACAGGTTGCCGAGGGGTTTCGACTTCGACGCCTCGATCGCACGGCGCAGATTGTCGACCGACTTCTCCTGGAACCCCTCCATGGCGAGGATCGCGTCGTAGTCGAGCGAGTAGAGACCGGCCACGTCGTCGAGAAGACCGGCGCTCACGAAGCGGTCGACGTTCTTCTCGCCCAGGAACTCGATGTCCATCGCGGCGCGACCGGCGAAGTGTTCGATCCGGCCCCGGATCTGGCGATCGCAGTGGAAGTTGACACAATGGGTCGCGGCGACGCCCTCGGGCCGGACCAGTGGTTCGCCACACACCGGGCAGTCCTTCGGGAACTCCCACGGGACCGAGTCCTTCGGCCGTTCCGACAAGACAGGTCCGACGACCTCGGGGATGACGTCTCCCGCCCGGCGCACGATCACCATGTCGCCCGGACGAACGTCTTTCGCCGCGACCTGGTCCTGGTTGTGCAACGTCGCGGTCGCGACGGTGACCCCGCCGACGAAGACCGGTTCGAGCACCGCGAAGGGGGTCGCCTGACCCGACGGACCGATCGAGACCTCGATGTCGAGCAGACGAGTCGTGCGTTCCTCGGGCGGCAGCTTGTAGGCGATCGCCCACCGCGGCGCCTTGGCATCGGCACCGAGCTCGGCCTGCAACCGGAGGTCGTCGACCTTCACGACCACCCCGTCGAACTCGTAGTCGAACTCGTGGCGACGGTCGTCGAGCTCACGGACTCGGGCGGCGACCTCGTCGATGGAGGTCCGGGTCACGGTGTGCTCGTTGACCGGAAAGCCGAGCGACTCGAGCCAGGCGAGCGTCTCGGTGTGGGTCGTCAGTTCGGGACCACCTTCGACCATGCCCAGCTGGTAGCAGAAGAACGACAGGTCGCGGTCGGCGGTGATCGCCGCGTCGATCTGACGAAGCGAACCGGCCGCGGTGTTTCGCGGGTTGACGTAGAGCTTCGGTTCGCGTCCGGAGATGTCGGCGTGCGCGACCTGGCGTGCGTTGAGCGCGGCGAAGCTCGACAGCCGCATGTACACCTCACCGCGAACCTCGAGGACCGACGGCGCCCCCGCGGGGAGCGATTCCGGGATGTCGCCGATCGTTCGCACGTTGTGGGTGACGTCCTCGCCGACCATGCCGTCGCCGCGGGTCGCCCCCTGCACGAGGACGCCGTTCTCATAGCGGAGGGAGATCGCCAGCCCGTCGAACTTGAGCTCGACGGAGAACGCCGGCACCGGCTGCCCCTCGAGCCGCCGCTCGACCCGTTCGCTCCACGCCGTCAGCTCGTCGAGGTCGAACGCGTTGTGCAACGACATCATCGGTACCTGGTGAACGACCGGCGAGAACGCGGTGTTCATCGGCCCGCCGACGCGGCGCGTCGGCGAGTCGGGCGCCGCCAGCTCGGGGTGCGCCGTCTCGAGCTCGAGAAGCTCCCGCAGGAGACGGTCGTAGTCGGCGTCGGGAATCTCCGGCGCGTCCCGCTCGTAGTAGGCCGCGGCGTGGCGATCGATCAGCGCCCGCAGCGCGGCGACACGAGTCGCAGGGTCGTCGTGCGAGGTCGGGTCCGGCGCCATCGGCGTGACCCTACCAACGCGGGCTGGGCACGGCGCCGGGCGGTGTGGAAGCGTGGCCGTGATGCTCGAACGTCTCCGTCGCCGGCCCGAGCGCCTGACCGGCTGGGTTGCCCTCGCAGTCTGGGCCGCGCAGCCCTTCGGCCTCGGTCCGCTGCTGGGTGAGGCGCTCGACCCCACCCGTGAGCTGTTCCGAACCGCCGCGTCCTGGGCGTTGTGGGGGTGGTGGCTCGTGGTGCTGGTCGCGCTGGCGCTCCCGCGCCCGCTCATGTTGACGATTGCCCGGGTGGGCGGTCTCGCCGCGGTGCCGGCGGCGGCCTGGGCGTCCTTCGAGACCGACGACAACGCGACGATCGCGCTCGGCCTGGTCAGTGCCGTCGCGGCGGCCATGGCCCTGTTGTCCCCGGCGTTGGCCGACCGTTTCATCGATGGGGTCAGCTATGGCGACGAGCGGCGTTTCGTGTTGCGTCCTCCCGGCCCGGTGCTCTTCGCCGTGCTCTTTCCCAGTTGGGCGGTGGCGATCGGGGGCTTCGTCGCCGGGCCCGCGTTCCTCGCCGACGAACGGTGGGTACTCGGTGGCGTGCTCGTCGCCATCGGCTGGCCGCTTTCGTTTCTCGCGTTCCGGGCCCTGCACCAGCTGACCAACCGGTTCCTCGTCTTCGTGCCCAACGGACTGGTCGTCCACGATCTCACGGTGATGCGGGATCCGGTGCTGTTCGTCTCGCCGGGCATCGTCGGCATCGCGCCCGCCCTCGCCGACACCACGGCCGACGACATGACGAGCTCCGCCCTCGGCCTCGCCCTCGAGTTGAAGCTGGCCGAACCGGTGAAGGTCCTCGCCATCGTCGGCCGCGACACGCACGAGCGCGAGGTTCGCGCCATCCTGATCGCCCCGAGTCGACCGGCCGCCGTGATGCAGGTCGCGAAGGAGCGCGGTATTCGCATCGCGTGAGCGCAGCGAGCCGATGTCGGCTGATCAGTCGACGGGACCGCCCCGGACGACGCCCCCGCCGACCACGATCGGACCCCCGTCGGGATCCTCGGCGTAGGCGACGATGCTCTGGCCCGGCGCGACTCGTCGGTGCGGGGCCGCCCAGCGGACCCGGTCGTGTTCGACCACACCCTCGGCGACGGGGCCGTGGGCCGAACACTGCACGCGCACGGGCCCGGCAACCGGCGCGCCGGTCCACTTCCAGGACTCGAGCGGGGTGGCGTCGATCTCGAGGGCCGCACGTTCGCCGACCGTCACGACGGCCGATTCGGTGTCGACATCGATGACGTAGCGGGGATCGGTGCCGCCGGCGAGGCCGAGCCGCTTGCGCTGTCCGATGGTCACCATCTCCACGGATGGCACCGATCCGACCTCGACACCGGCCGAGTCGACGACCCGGCCCGGCCGCAGCGGGATCCGCTGACCGAGAAATGTCGCCCGGCCCTGCTCGTTGGTGATGAAGCAGACGTCCTGACTTTCGGGCTTGTGGGCGGTCCGCAGGCCCAGGTCGGCCGCGAGGCGGCGCACCTCGGCCTTGGTCATCGGGCCCAGGGGCAGCAGCAACCGGGCGAGCACCGACTCGTCGAGCATGTGCAGGACGTACGACTGGTCCTTGGCCGGGTCGGCGCCCCTGCCGAGCCGGAGACCGGCAGCGGTCGGGACGATCCGGGCGTGATGGCCGGTCGCGACGGTGGCGAACCCGAGCGCGTCGGCCCGGCGGAGCAGTCGGTCGAACTTGAGATGCCGGTTGCACTCGATGCACGGGTTGGGCGTGCGCCCGTTCGCGTGGGCGGCCACATACGGTTCCACGACCTCCCGCTCGAAGTCGTCGCCGAAGTTGAAGACGTGATGGTCGATCCCCAGACGATCGGCGACACGCCGGGCATCGTCGACATCGCTGACCGCGCAGCATCCCGTGTCGCTCGGCCCACCCCAGAGCTTCATCGTCACGCCGACGACGTCGTGGCCGCTGCGCACCAGCAGAGCGGCGGCAACGGAGGAGTCGACACCGCCCGACATCATCACCATGACAGGGCCCGGCGAGGTAACCCCGGCTGGGTCGATGCGGTCGGAACTCACATGACCAGCGTAAGTTCTCCGACATGACACGACGCACTCGAGTTCTCGGAGTCGGCTCCTTCGTTCCCGACCGGATCGTCACCAACGACGATCTCACCCAGTGGATGGACACCTCCGACGAGTGGATCAGGACCCGCTCGGGGATCGAGCAACGCCACTGGGTCGAACCGGACGACACGACGACATCGGATCTCGGTCTCGAGGCGGCCAACCGGGCACTCGACGCGGCCGGCTTGTCCATCGACGACATCGACATGTTGATCGTCGCCACCCTCAGCCCGGATCACGAGTTCCCGGGCACGGCGTGCTTTCTCCAGGCCAAGTTGGGCTGCCCCGGGATCCCGGCGATCGACGTGCGTCAGCAATGCAGCGGCTTCGTCTACGGGATGGCGCAGGCCGACATGTTCGTGCGGGGTGCCATGGCGGACACGGTGCTGTTGGTCGGCGCCGAGATCCACTCGAAGGCGATGGACATCTCCACGGAGGGCCGCGACATCAGCGTGCTGTTCGGCGACGGGGCGGGCGCGGCCGTACTGCAGGCGGTCGATGTCGACGACCCATCCACCCAGGCCCACATCTACTCGTCACATCTCCACGCCGACGGCAACTACGCGAAGGAGTTGTGGATCGAGGGTCCGTCGTCGACGTACTCTCCCAACCGCTGGGACAACGACTTCCTCGAACGGGGGGCCCAGTGGCCCAAGATGAACGGCAAGACCGTGTTCAAACACGCGGTGACGCGGATGCCCGAGGTGGCCCTCGAAGCCCTCGAAGCCAACGATTTCGCCGTGGCCGATGTCGACTTGTGGATTTTTCATCAGGCCAACATGCGGATCAACTACTTCGCGGCGAAGAAGCTCGGGATCGACGACGACGACAAGGTGTTCAACACCATCCAACGATTCGGCAACACGACGGCGGCCACGATTCCGATCGGGCTCGACGAGGCGTTGAAGGCCGGCCGGCTCGAGCCGGGAATGCTCGTTTGCATCGCCGCCTTCGGATCCGGGTTCACCTGGGCCAGTTCTCTGCTGCGCTGGTGACGCCGGTTCGCGCCGATCGGGCCGACGCGTCAGCCGCCGCCGCGGGCGGCGAGACGTTCGACGGCCGCGGGAATGATCCCGAGCGCGCCGTCCACGTCGGCGTCGGTGCTGGTGTGGCCGAGCGACAACCGCAGCGAACCCCGGGCGAGTCGACGATCCACTCCCATCGCGGCGAGAACGTGTGAGGGATCCTGGGCGCCGCTGCTGCACGACGACGCCGCCGACGCCCGTACCCCTTCGGCATCGAGCAGAAACAGCAGCGCTTCGGCGTCGACGCCGACGACACACAGATGGAGGATTCCGGCCGCGACCTCGTCGTCGTGGCCGCGTCCGAGCAGGGTCGGCACGACCCGGTCCCCCAGGGCGGCCCGCAGACCATCGAGCAGGCGATCCCGGAGAGCCGCGATCCGCAGCACCTCGGCGTCACGTCCGCCCACCGTCGCCTCGATCGCCGCGGCACACGCGACCGCCCCGGCGACATCGGGTGTGCCGGCCCGCCGGCCGCGTTCCTGACCACCACCGAGGATCTGGGCATCGAGCTCGACGCTCTCACGAACGAAGAGCGCACCGGTGCCGGTCGGACCTCCGAGCTTGTGCCCGGTGATGGAGACCAGATCGATGTCGGCGGTGGCCTCGGCGAGGTCGACCCAACTGACCGCCTGGACCGCGTCGGTGTGGATGAGGGCGCCGGGCGCCTCGGCCCGCACGACTTCGGCGAGCGCCGGCAGATCGTTGACCGCACCCGTCTCGTTGTTCACCGCGATGAGCGAGACGAGGGACACGTTGTGGACGGAGGCGAGGACGCCACGGAGCGCCGCGGGCGTGACCCGGCCCCGGTCGTCGAGACCGACCGTCACCCCACCGGCGTGCTCGACCGGCTCGAGTACGGCGTGGTGCTCGCCGGCGGAGCACACCGCCACGCCAGCTCGGGCGGCCAGGACCCCGCGGATCGCGAGATTGTCGGCCTCGGATCCGCCACTCGTGAAGACGACCTCGGCCGGTGGGCGACCGAGCGCCTCGGCGAGGACGTCACGGGCGTCGTCGAGGGCGCGCCGTGCGGCGCGCGCGGCCCGGTGCGCACCGGTCGGATTGGCGTGATGGGTGGCGACCGCCTCCAGCCACGCATCGCGGGCGACCGCTCTCACCGGTGTGCTCGCCGCGTGGTCGAGATAGATCTCCGGGTCCATTCCTCCAGCCTAGAGACGCGGGGCCCTCACCACGGCAGACTGCACGGCGATGGACGGATACGGCCCCGGGAGCTACGGCGAGCACTTCGCCGACGTGTACGACGACTGGTACGGCGACGTCAGCGACGTCGCGGCCACGGTGACCGGTGTGATCGAGCTCGCGGCGGGCGGACCGATCCTCGAGCTGGGGGTGGGCACCGGCCGTCTGGCGATCCCTCTCGCCGCCGGCGGCGTCGACATCGTCGGTGTCGACGCGTCGCCGGCGATGCTCGATCGACTTCGGGCGAAGGAAGGTGGATCGGCGGTCACTCTCATCGAGGCCGACATGGCGGAGCCGCCCGTCGCCGCCGATCACTTCGCCCTCGTGTTCGCCGCCTTCAACACCTTCTTCAACCTGACCGACGACGACGCGCAACGCCGCTGCTTCGCCAACGTCGCCCGGGCGCTGCGCCCCGCCGGCCGCCTCGTGATCGAGGGGTTCGTTCCCCCGTCGGAGGGTCTGTCCGACGGCGGCGTCTCCGTTCGCACGATCACCACGGACCGCGCCGTGCTCAGCGCATCGCAGCACGACCCGGCAACGCAGATGATCCGCGGCCAGCACATCGACATCTCGGCTGCCGGCATCAGGATGCGGCCATGGGTGGTCCGCTATCGCACACCCGAGCAACTCGACGCCCTGGCGTCGGCCACGGGTTTCAGCCTCGAGGCCCGTCTGGCCGACTGGTCGGGCACGCCGTGGAGCGACGGGGCCGAGAACCACATCAGCGTGTACCGGCTCACCGGATCGGCCCCGGCCGACGCGCCGCGCGGGCGCGGCATCGGGGGGAACGGTCAGGTCGGCTGACCGGTCAACAACGGGATCTGGGGCCACTCACGAGCCGTGCGCTTCATCTCCGAGAACCCGGGCCACTTCGCCAACACCATCACCGCGTCCCAGAGCTCGCCCGCCTCCTCCGGCGACGGTACTCGGGAGATCACCGGACCGAAGAAGGCAGGCCCACCGTCGGCCATCGCGATGATCGGGGTGCCCACGTCGTTGCCGGTGCGGGCCAGCCCATCCTCGGTGTCGAGCCTGATCACGTCGTCCTGCGACTCGTCGTGGAGGTGCTCGACGAAGCGCTCCGACAGACCGCACCGGCGGAGCGCGGACCGCGTCGCCGCGACCTCGTCGTAGCCCGAGAGCAGGTCGTCGGTGCCGTCGGGCAGCCGGTTCCAGATGCCGTCGCCGAGGGCGGTGTAGAGCGGCCCCATCGGGCCGCGCCCTTCCGCCGCTCGGACCGCGGCGGCAACCCGAAGACCGCGCAGGCCGAGGGTGTGGTACTCGGGATAGCCGGGCGGGAACTCGGTGGCGTAGTCCCGCGTCTCGTTGAGGATCCGAAGGCCGATGAACCGCCAGTCGACCGCCATGTCGCGCTGCTCGGCGACCATCTGAACCCAGCGGCTGGTCACCCACGCGAAGGGACACACCGGGTCCCAGAAGAACTCGAGGTCGAACTGCTCATCGTCCATCGCCGCAACCTACCCTGCCTGATGTGGTCGTGATCCGGGTCGACGTCGAGATCGCTGCGTCTCCCGCCGTCGTCTGGGCCGACGTGGCCCGCATCGACTCCCATGTCGAGTGGATGGTCGACGCAGCGGCGATCACGTTCACCTCGGCGACGACGGAGGGGATCGGCACCACCTTCGACTGTGCGACGAAGGTCGGCCCGGTCCGGCTCACCGATCGAATGGAGATCACCGAGTGGGTCGCCGAGCAGGTGATCGGCGTGCGCCACGAAGGACTCGTCCGCGGCGAGGGCCGGTTCACGCTCACGCCGGTCGGCGCCGATCACACCCTTTTCACCTGGACCGAGACCCTCACGTTTCCGTGGTGGATGGGCGGTCGGATCGGCGCCGCGGTCAGCCGGCCGATCCTTCGGGCGGTGTGGCGCCGCAATCTGCGAGAGCTCGCGGCGCGATTCGCCCGCCGCTGAACGCTCAGAACAACGGGTTCCACGCGAGTGTCACCGCGGCGACCGTCAGGGCGGCACCGATGGCCACTGCCGCGCCGAAGCCGACCCAGACGCTCTGGCGGGCCCGCACGAGGCCGATGTAGACCGCCCCGATGACCCCGCCGGCGATCAGACCACCGAGATGGCCACCGATGGAGATGCTCGGCACCGCGAACGTGATGAGGAGGTTGATCGCCAGGATCTGGCCTATCCCGCTTCGCCAGATGTTGGCGCCCGCCGCCCGCTGGATCACCGCGACGGCGCCGAAGAGACCGAACACCGCGCCCGACGCACCGACGGTCGCCACATCGGGGTCGAGCAGCATCACCCCGGCGGAGCCACCCAACATCGACGCGAAGTACAGGGCGACAAAACGGGGACGATCGAGCACCCGTTCGAGCTGTGGGCCGAGGATCCACAGGGCGTACATGTTGAATCCGATGTGGAGCGGTCCGTCGTGCAGGAAGCCGGAGGTGACCAACCGGTACCACTCGCCCTGGGTGACACCGATCAGCTTCGCCGCGGCCGGATCGATGCTCGTCGCGAACAGGCCCCCGTCACGAAGCGACTCGAAACTGATCCGCATCGGCGTTCCCGCCTGGACCGTGGACAGGAGGTAGGCGAGCAGGTTGATGCCGATGAGCACCTTCGTCGCGATGGGATCGAAGACCGGCGGACCCCGAAAGACCTGCTGCTTCCCACCCTTCACGCACTCGGGGCAGTGGAACCCGACCGATGCCTGGTGCATGCACTCCGAACAGATCGGGCGATCACAACGTTGACAGATCACTCCTGCCCGATGGGTGGGGTGCCGATAGCAACTGGTGACGTCTGATCCGGCCGGCGTGCCACTCACGCCGATGAAGCTATCGCCCACCGGGCACGCAACCGCCCGCGGGGCCGTGGCGTTGTCGTCGATGGTCACGCGGGGCACCACGTTCGCAGCGATAACGTCGGGGCTCGTGCCCGCCGACTTCCTGAAGAACTCGGAACTGACGGATCGCCTCGACCGACTCGCCCAGACACCGAACCTCTTGGTGGCGTGCGACTACGACGGAACGATCGCGCCGATCGTCAGCGATCCGATGAAGGCGCTTCCCATTCGGGAGACCAGCGTCGCCCTCCGCAACCTCGCCGCGCTTCCCCAGACCCATGTCGCGGTGATCAGCGGCCGCTCGCTGCGGGATCTCGCCGCCCTGTCCCGACTCCCCGTCGAGATCCATCTGGTCGGATCCCACGGCACCGAGTTCGACATCGACTTCGCCCTCGATCTCGACCCGGTGCTGCGCGAACGACGGGCCCGGCTCATCGCCGGTCTCGAACCCCTCGTCGACCGCCACCCCGGCCTCAGTCTCGAGAAGAAACCGGCGTCGGTTGCCGTGCACTACCGAAACGTCGATCCGGAGACGGTCGACGCGGTCCTCGCCGATCTCGAAGCGGTGTCGGCGGAGATCGGTGACCTGTCGACCCACCACGGCAAGAAGGTGTGCGAGCTCCTGCTGATCGCGACCGACAAGGGGCGGGCGCTGACGACGGTGCGGGCCAACGTGGGGGCCACCGCGGTGTTGTTCCTCGGCGACGACGTCACCGACGAGGATGCGTTCGCGACGCTCACCGGGCCCGACGTCGGCATCAAGGTCGGCGACGGCCCGACCTGCGCGCCGTGCCGAATCGCGTCACCCGACGAGGTCGGCGTTCTCCTCGCGGCATTGTGTGTTCGGCGCGCCGAGTGGCTCGCCGGCGCGGGGCTGACCGCCATCGAGGATCATTCGATCCTCTCCGATCAACGCACCGCGGCGATCGTCACTCCCGATGCCCGCATCACCTGGCTCTGCGTTCCCCGGATCGACTCGTCGGCGATCTTCGCGGAGTTGCTGGGCGGACCGGTCGCCGGTTACTTCTCGGTGGGCCCGGCCGACACATCGGGCCCGCCGCCGACCCAGACCTACGTCGACAACTCGCTGGTGCTGCGAACGAGCTGGGATTCGATGGCGGTCGTCGACTATCTCGACTGCTCCGACGGCCGACCCGATCGCCTCGCGGGCCGCACTGATCTCGTCCGGGTGATCGAGGGTCGGGGCACCGCGATCATCGAGTTCGCGCCGCGTCTCGATTTCGGTCGCTTTCCCACCCAACTCCAGATCCGCGACGGCGGCCTCGAGGTGGTCAACGCGGCCGACCTCGTGGTGCTGCGGGCTCCCGGTGTCGAGTGGACCGTCACCGACCACGGGATGCACCAGACGGCGACCGCCGAGGTCGACTTGCGCGCCGGTCCGGTGACCCTCGAGCTGCGCTGTGGAACCGCGTCGCTGCGACCCGAGCGAGCCGAGGAGAGCCGACGCCGCGAACACACGACGGCCTTCTGGCGCGATTGGGCCGACCGGCTCCAACTCCCCCCGGTGCAAACCGACATGGTGCGGCGTTCCGCCCTCACCCTCAAGGCACTGTCGTACGGCCCGTCGGGCGCGATCCTCGCTGCGGCGACCACCAGTCTGCCCGAGTTCATCGGCGGGGTTCGCCAGTGGGACTACCGGTACTGCTGGATCCGTGACGCGTCGCTCTCCGCCGGTGCGCTGGTCCGCCTCGGATCGATCGAGGAGGCGATGGACCTTCTCGACTGGCTGCTCCGGGTCCTCGACACCACCGGGTGCGGTCCCGAACGGCTCTCTCCGCTCTACACCGTCGACGGCCGCTCACTTCCGCCCGAAGCCACGATCGAGGAGCTCTCCGGCTACGCCGGCTCGAGACCCGTCCGGGTCGGCAACGCGGCCGATCACCAGGTGCAGCTCGATGTGTTCGGCCCCGTGCTCGAGCTCATCCACC
This sequence comes from Actinomycetes bacterium, assembly GCA_024276495.1. Taxonomy (GTDB): domain Bacteria; phylum Actinomycetota; class Acidimicrobiia; order Acidimicrobiales; family Aldehydirespiratoraceae; genus JAJRXC01. The sequence continues at coordinate 50,259 of JAJRXC010000107.1, read as the reverse complement.
AGCTCGGTGAGATCGGCGCTCCGCTGTCGTCTCGTCACTGGCGGCTGGTGGAGGATCTCGTGAGCGGCGTCGAGCAACGCTGGCAGGAACCCGACCAGGGGATCTGGGAGATCCGGTCGGCTCCTCGTCACCACACGCATTCGAAGGTGATGTGCTGGGTGACCGTCGATCGGGCGATCGACATCGCCGACACCGTGTTCGGACGGGAACGGCCGGAGTGGCTCGTGTTGCGGGATCAGATCGAAGCGGACGTGCTCGCCCACGGGTGGAACGAGGAGATCGGGTCCTTCATCACGGCCTACGACGGCACCGACCTCGACGCGTCGGTTCTCGCCGTGGGCCTCTTCGGATTGCTCGAACCCGACGACCCGCGCTTCGCGGCGACCGTCGCCGCCGTCGAGACCTGGCTTCGCGATGGCGACACCGTCTATCGCTACCGACACGAGGACGGCCTGCCGGGGGCCGAAGGCGGATTCAACCTCATGACCAGCTGGTTGATCGACGCGAAGATCCTCCTCGGTGACCTCGACGAAGCCGAGGCCCTGTTCGAGCGGTACGTCGAGCTCGCGGGACCGACCGGTCTGCTCGCCGAGGAGGTCGATCCCCGAACCGGCCGGGGGCTGGGGAACCACCCGCAGGCCTACTCGCATCTCGGTTTGATCACCAATGCGTGCCGCCTCGCGCAGGCCCGAGCCGCGACTACAGGCTGACGGGCGACTCGCTCATCCCGAGGGCGTTGATCTCGACGACTTCGGTCACACCCTCGACCCGGTCCTTCATGATCCGTTCGATGCCGGCTTTGAGGGTCTGGGTGGAGGCCGGACAGGTGACGCAGGCACCCTTGAGCTCAACGGTGACGAGACCGGTTCGTTCGTCGACATCGATCAGCTCGATGTCGCCCTCGTCGGCCTGAATCGCCGGACGAATGGCGGCAATGACCTTCTCGACCTTCTCACGCACGACGATCTCCCGGCTCCATCGGTCCCAGTGTGGCACCGACCGGCCTCAACGCCGACCCCGGTCCCGTGTTCCCGTCATGCCGGCCCACCCTCTACGGTGAGACCATGACACCGGTCGCAATACTCGCCGCCGAGGGTGGCTGGGGCGAGCTCGTGATGGTCAGCGTGCCGATCATCGTCGGCGCCGCCATCTTGGTTCGCGCCCGGCATCGGGTGATCGAGAACCTCGCCGGGAGAGCCGACGTGGACAACGAACCGAGCTGAGTCGGCGGTCAGTCGAGGCGGACGTCGGCGCCCAGTGCCGTCAACTTCCCGGCGAGATCGTGGTAGCCGCGGGCCACATGGTGGGCCTCGGCCACCACCGTCTCCCCCTCGGCGCCGAGTCCGGCGATGACGAGCGCCGCCCCGGCGCGGATGTCGTGGGCCTTGACGGGCGCGCCGGAGAGTCGTTCGACGCCCCTGACGACGGCATGGTGGCTGTCGGTTCGGATGTCAGCTCCCATTCTGCGCAACTCGTCGACATAGTGGAACCGGCCGGAGAAGATGTTCTCGGTGACGATGCCGACGCCGTCGGCGGTGGCCAGCAGGGCGACGAGAAACGGCTTGAAGTCGGTCGCGAGGCCCGGATACGGCAGCGTCGAGCAATCCGACGAGCTCAGGCGGCGGCCGGCGAACGCCCAGATCCCGCTGCTGTCGGGGGAGATCCGCATCCCCATCTCCCCCAGCTTCTGACAGAGCATGAACATGTGGTCGTGGCGGGCGCCCTCGACGGTGATCTCTCCACCGGTGATGCCGAGGGCGGTGAGGTACGTGGCGGCTTCGATCCGGTCGGGGATCACCCGGTGATCGGCGTGGTGCAGCTCCTCGGTTCCCTGTATCACCAGTGCCGAGGACCCCGATCCCTCGATGTTCGCACCCATCTTGCTGAGCAGCTCGCAGAGATCGGCGATCTCCGGCTCGCGGGCCGCGTTGTCGATCGTGGTCTCTCCCTTGGCTCTCACCGCCGCCATGAGCAGATTCTCGGTCGCCCCGACGCTGGGGAACTCGAGCAGCACGGTCGCCCCGAGGAGGTTGGGCGCGCTCGCGTGGATGTAGCCGTGTCGGGTCTCGAACTCGGCGCCGAGCTCGGCGAGACCCCGCACGTGCATGTCGATGGGTCTCGGGCCGAAGTCGTCGCCACCGGGCAACGCCACCCGGGCTTCGCCGCAACGGGCCAGCATCGGGCCGAGCACGACAATCGACGCGCGGAACTGTTCGACGATCTCGTAGGGCGCAACCGGTTCGATGACCGCCGGCACGTCGACGACGAGCGTCGACTCGTCGGCGCGGTCATCCCACGCGACCCGACAGCCGGTGGCCCGCAGGAGGTCGGACATCAGCGTGACGTCGGTGATGCGCGGCACGTTCGCGAGTCGATAGGTCCCTTCGGCCAGCAGGGTTGCCGCCATCAGCTTCAGCGCGCTGTTCTTCGCGCCGCCGACCCGGACCGTTCCGTCGAGCGACGCGCCGCCGGAGATGACGATGCGGTGATCATCGGCGCGAGAACCCGACCCGTCGGACGTGGGAACCTTCTCGGACATCACCCGGAAGTCTGCCAGCGAATCACCGCGGTGACGCTCATCGCGCCGATTACGACCACCGCGAACGGGGCCCGGCGCCACACGGCAACGGCGCTCACGGCGAGGCCTGCCGCCCGTGCGTCGAGACGAAGTGAACCGTCGACATCGAATGTCTGCACCGCGATCAGGGCGGCGAACAGCGCGGCCGGGATCAATGTCGCGATCAACGGGAGACGACGCACCCAACCGGTCGTCGCCGCTTCGGCCCGCGCATCGAGCCGGGCCAACACGAAGACGCCGAGGAGCGTGCACCCGTAGGCGCCGACGACCAGGGCGCCGATCGCCCACCACGTCATGGCGTCGCCGCCGAACGAACATGCCACCACGCCGCGGGACCGACCGCGAGCGCAGCGACGAGCAGTGGCACGCCAGCCGGGGCGAGGGGCACGGTCGCCATCGCCAACCCGGCCCCCAGGATCGCCGCAACACGGCCCGGCGCGGTGCGGACGTGAGGCGCCAACAGCGCGACGAACGCGGCCGGAAACGCCGCGTCGAGGCCCCACGTCCGGGCGTCACCGATGGCCGCACCCAGACGTGCGCCGCCGATCGATCCGAGGTTCCACAACGTCCACAGCCAGACCCCGGTCCACCAGAACGCGTCGGCTGCCGCGTCGTCGTCGGCCTGCACGCTCGCCATCGCGGTGGTCTCGTCGATCACCAGATGGGCACCGAGCGCCCGGAACGCCCGACGGCGGGGAAGCAGCCGGGCAACGACGGGTCCGTAGAGGGCGTTGCGGGCCGCGAGCAGCATCGCCGAGCCGACCGCCGCGGGACCCGAGCCACCGGCATCGACAACCGACACGGCGGCGAACTGCGACGCGCCGGTGAACACCAGCGCCGACATGACGATCACCCGGGGGAGGCTCAGACCGGCGGCGTCGGCCAGCACCCCGAACGTCACGCCGACGACGCCGACGGCGATCGCGAGAAGCAGACCCTCCCGGCGATGACCGGACACCGTCAGCCCAACCGGGTGGACAGGCGGTCGACGAGCGCCGCGATTTCGTCGGCGGCGACGTCGAAATCCGGCTGTTCCCCCCCACCCGGGTCGACGATCTCCTCCCACTCCTCGAAGGTCTGTTGCGCCAGCGCGAGCGCGGCGACTCGCTCGTCGAGCGAACCTTCGCACGGGGGTGCGAGGTCGCGGACGACCCGCTTCAGGCTGCCGGTGATCGGTGCGCCGATCGGATGGGTTCGCCGCATCCAGCGGAGATGGTCGGACTCCATGGCCACGATCAACGACGCTCGTTCGATGTCGGACGGGACGAGCTGACGACTGCGGTGGAACGGGTCGCGGATCCGGTGCCGTTCGAGCGCGGTGCGGGTGCGAACGCTCATCACCTGTCCGGGAAGGACATGGGTCCCGCCGCTCGACACCGACACCGGTGGCTCGGCGCCCAATCGGACCCGAAGCAGCGCGGATCCCATCACGGAGCGGGCCGCGTTTCCGGTGCAGAGAAAGACCACCATCGGGCGGTCGGGGTCGTCGTCGGGACGGGGAGCCTCGATCATCGTGGACCGGTCGTCCATCAGCGCCTCTCCGGAGGTGGTGCGGTGGCGGGGGTCTCCCCGTCGGGCCGATCCCGCATCATGTCGTCGAGTCGAGCGAAGTCCACCCGCATGAAGATCGCTTCGGCGTGGGCGGTGATCGTGTCCTTGCCCCGTGGCGACCCTCGACGTGCCGAGGCCTCGTCGACGAGCGCGCACTCGCCCCGTACGACCACCCGACGGGTTCGTTCGTCGTGAATCCAGACCCGCAGCTCGAGGTCGGCGTCGAGCGGGGTCGGGCGCCGGTACCGAACCGTGAGCCGACCGGTCATTCCCGGGGGGCCGCCGTTGAGCCGTTGTCCCCCGCCCAGCAACTCGTCGAAGAGCCCGGCGAGGACGCCACCGTGTACCGACCGGGGCGGACCCTCGTGGAGTCGACCGAGGCGAACCCGGCCGATGAGGGCGCGGCGGCCGTCGGGAAGTTCGCCGGCCCGGATGCTCATCGGTGGAGCCACGACGTTGAGCGCACCCGAGAAGGTCGACAGTCCCCGGTCTCGTGCCCGGGTCTCGGTTCGGGCCGGGTCGTCGACGGTCTGCCACCGCCGTCGCGGTGTGCCGTCGGACAGGAGCCGCAACGCCTCGTCGAGATGACCGAGCGCGCGGGTGCGGGATTCGGCATCGACCTGACCGGCGTGGACCTGGCGGCCGATCTCCCGGAGGCGTGCGACCACGAGCTCGTCGTCGCCCGGGCGCGACTCGTCGCTCACGTCGTTGCTCCGCTCAGCCGCTCGAGCAGCGCCATCGTCGTGCGTCGCAGCGACGCCGACGCGGCCGCGAGGTTGTCGGTGAACTGCTCGGGGGTGGCCACCGGGGAGTCGACCAGGTCGGTGATGGACTTCACCGCACCGACCGGGACCCCGTGGAGATGACAGACCCACGCCACCGCGGCCGCTTCCATCTCCTTCACCTCGCCGCCGTTCTCGAGGATCCGGACCCGGTCGGTGGGCGACTCGTCGAGGCTGTCACCGGTCGTCACGATGCCCAGGCGGCAGCCGAGCGGCGCCGCGTGGGAGCGAAGATCGGCGGCCGGAAGGTCGCCGTCGCCGAGCGCCTGGAAGCCCGGCAGCGGGATCCGGCGGTCGTGGCACGAGAAATGCGGCCAGGCCAGGAACGTGTCGCCGATCCGGGCCCCGGCTCGGACCCAGCCCCCGGCGGTGCCGACGCTGAGGACGAGCTCGGGCCTGGGTCGATCGTCGAGGTTCAAGACGACCTGGGTCGTGAGGGCGGCGGCGGTGGTCCCGACACAGGCGACACCGCTCACCGGATCCACGCCATTGACCGCGAGGAGGACCTCGGGGCGACGTCCGGTCGCCGGCGCGACCGCGAGTCGCGCCGGAAGCCCCGCGGCCCATCCCGGCAGATCGATGGCGGTCGGGTCGAGGGCGGTCCGCAGTGGAGCCGCCTCGACCTCCATCGCCATCACCAGGGCGACCCGTCGAACCGAGCGGGGGATCACCGGCTCGGTCGGGAGCGATTCGGGCATCGTCGGAGCGTACGCGAGACGGCGCCGCGACCTCCACTGGGCGCCGCGGCCGCGATTGTGACCACCGTCACCCGCCATGACCTGTGTCACCGCGATCGGTCGAGCGGGCGAACGACGGGTATCGTGGGGCCACCACATCGACTCGTGTCCACGGGTCGTCGCTTCCCCGAATCGCACGTCTTGCGCCACGGGTCCGAGGCGTCGACCGCAACCATTCGACCAAGGACAAACCATCAACATGCCACGAACACCGCGCCCGCGCCGCGTTCTTCTCCCGGCGCTCGCCGCCGTATTGGCCCTCGCCCTCGCGACACCGGCCCTCGCCGGTCAGGCGGTTGGTTTCGGCGACGTCGAGGACGACCGCTACTACACCGATGCCGTCGGATGGCTGGTCTCGGAAGGCATCACCACCGGCATCGAAGCCGGCTGCTTCGGTCCCGACCTCGATCTCACGCGGGGCCAGGTGGCGGCATTCCTCTACCGCCTCGACGCCGCGCTCGGCAACGACCCCGAAGCGGCCGACCATCCGTTCGACGATGTCACCGCCTCCTACCAGCAGACGCCGATCGGCTGGCTCTACGGGGCCGGTCTCACGACCGGCATCTCCCCCGACCGGTTCGCTCCCTACCAGTCGATCACCCGCGGCGACTTCGCGGTGCTCGTGTGGCGCTACGCCGGGCAGCCCCGTCCGTCGGCCCCACTGCCGTTCTCCGACGTCGATCGCGACTACCAGCGCGACGCGATCGCGTGGATGGCCGAGCAGGGCATCACGACCGGCACGTCGGAGACGACGTTCACTCCCGAAGGTGCGGTCTCGCGGGCCGAGGCGGCGACGTTCCTGTTTCGTTTCGTCGATCCCGACGAGGTCGTTCCCGTCGACACCTCGGGCGACTGCACCCGCCCGCTGCGGGTCGCCCTCGAGCTCGGCGGGCTGACGACGACAGAGGCGCGCTGCGCGGCGCCGCTGCTCGCCGGCTTCGAGATCGAGTATCTCGTCGACGTCGTCGCCGACCGCGCCGACGCCTCGTTCGACCTCCTGCTCGCCGCGGTCGAGGTTGGAAACCGATGCCTCACCCAGGAGCGGATCGCCGACCTGAGTCGGCTCCTCCTCTGATCTCAGGGCAACGTGACGCTCCATTCGGGGTTGCAGTCGTAGGTTCCCGGCTCACCAGGGAGTCGGCGTACGAACGTGCCGTCCTCGACCCCCAAGACGACGGCACAGCCCTCGGTCGTCCCGTCGGTGCCGATGCCCGGATGCAACCCCCCGGCCGACCAGTCCGTCTGGCCGGCGAGCACCTCGGCGAAACAGCCACGTTCGGGATCGGGGAGACAGACGGGAGCGGCAGTGGCCCACCGCCAGAACGCAGAGGCGGCGAGGATCGCGATGCCGGTCCGGGGCGCGCCCACTCGGTCGAGGAGCGCGGCGTGCGCGGCGGTCGCCGGCGCCGAGTCACCATCTTCGAAGGGAAGGAACGGTACCTCGACGAGCAGACGCGACGGCTCGGCGACGGCCAGGCACGCCTCGTCGTAGGCTGCCGCCGTCGCGACGATCATGGGGTTCCACCCGATCCCGACCGCGGCCGCCGCGAAGGGAAGAACCGCCTGGTCGCAGCCGCCGACGAGATGGACCTGACCGGCGCCGGACGCACGGGCATCGGCCACGATCCGAGCCCAGTCGGGAAGCCGATCGACCGGATAGGCGACCTCGCCGGCGACGGTCAACACCGTCGCACCGGTCTCCACGGCCGCGCGCCGTGCCGCCCGGTCGGCGGCGCCGGAAGCGGTGTCGGGCCCGACCAGAACGACGCTCGCCGCCGACGCCGGGTCGGCGAACAAGGCCGCCAGGTGTCCGTGGAGCGTGAAGGGGTCGGTCGGCACCAGGTTGGCACCCGCCGGGTAGAGGGGAAGCCCACAGGACAACGCGGTGAGTGTGCTCTCGATCTCCTGCACGAAGACGGTGCCGACCAGCGCCACCACCTCGTCACAGGCTTCGGCGACCCGATCACCGGCCTCGACTGCCGCCGCGTCGTACTCGATCACCCGCAGATCTCGACCGAGGAGCCCTCCCTGGGCGTTGCACAGATCCGCGAGCGCCTCGACCATCTCGACTGCCCCCCGACCCGACCCGACCGCGGCGATGCCGCCCCGATCGGTGCCGACGCCGATGGTGATCGCGTCGTCACTCACCCCCGGACGGTCGGTGATGGCCGCCGTGTCCGCCGGCCGGCAGGGAATCTCCAGCTCACCGATCCGGGGGAACTGCGGCAGGGGCGGATCGGTCGGAACCGGCGGTCGCAGGGTCGTGGTGGACGACGGTTGGGCCGGAGTCGACGGCGCGAGCTCCTCGATCGACTCGCTTTGCACCGGCGAATCCGACGAGTCGTCCTGGCTGCAGGCGCCGGCCACGAGAGCCAACGCAACGACGACGATCCTCCCGCGCATGCCCCTGGGGCTATCACACCGCGGCAGCCGGCGGGCTCATGTCGCATCGCGGCCTCGAAAGGAGTGGGGTTCGGCCCGGGCTCAGATGCCCAGCGCGTCAGCAACCCGATCGCGATGCGACGGGGCATCGCCGTGGGCCGCAGCCAGGGCCCAACCCCGCTTCAGCCAGAGTTGAAGGTCGTACTCGTCGGTGTAACCGATCGCACCGTGACACTGCAGCCCGGCTCGACAGGCCCGGTCGACCGCGTCGGCGGCCATGGCCTTCGCCATCGACACGTCTCGGGCGCGCGTGGTGACGTCGTGTGACTCCGGATGGGCGACCGACCAGGCCGCTCGATGAACGAGAGGTGCGGCGAACTCGATCCCGAGGCGGACGTCGGCCAGGTGATGCTTGACGGCCTGGTAGGTGCCCACGGGTTTGCCGAACTGGCGACGTTCGCTGACGTAGTCGACGGTCGAGTCGAGCAGACGACGAGCCACGCCGATGCACTGGGCCGCGGTGCCGAGGGCGGCCCGGTCGTTGGCGAGAATCGGGTCGGCGCCGCTCAGCGGATCGACGGAATCGACCGCGACGAGCTTCCCCAGCCGTCTCGACCGGTCGATGGAGGCTTGGGGTTCCACCCGGTACTCGGTGGCGGCGACCAGGCCGCCGTCCCTTTCCACGACGACGAGGTCGGCACCCTCGGCGTCCACCACATAGTCGCCTCCGCCGGTCAACGCGATCGTGCACGTCGTCTCTCCGGCGATCGCGGCGGCGAGATGACCGGATGCGCCGGCCTCGGCCAGAGCCGGTACGGCGACGGCCACGTGCTCCATGATCGGGTCGGGCACGCCGGCGTAGCCCGTCTCCTCGAGAAGACGGACGAGATCGACCTCGTCCATTCCCAGCCCGCCGTCCTCCTCGGGGGCCAGGATCGAGAGCATGCCCATCTCGGCGAGCGCCGGCCACAGGCCCGGCACCCGGCCGTCGTCGTTGTCCCAGCCGGCCCTCACCGCGTCGGGCGGGCAGACATCGGCCAGGAGGTCACGCACGGTGTCGCGGAACATGTCCTGTTCTTCGGTGAACGAGAACCGCATCGCCTACCTCCGGGGAAGACCGAGCACCCGCTCGGCGATGATGTTGCGCTGGATCTCGTTGGTGCCGGCGTAGATCGGGCCCGACAGGGCGAAGACGTAGCCGTCGAGCCAACGTCCCCCGTCGACCGCGTCGGGGGCGCCGGCCGCGAGCTCTCCTCGATCGCCGAGCAGTCGCAACGCGGTTGCGTGGAGCTCGAGGTCGAGCTCGGACCAGAAGACCTTCATGAGGCTCGCTTCCGAACCGAGCTCGGCGCCGTCCATGAGCCGGGCCGCGGTGGCGTATGTCTGCCAGCGGTACGCCTGGGCCCGGATCCAGGCATCGGTGACCTCGTCGCGCCGGCGGGGATCGATCTCTCGTTGCTCGGCCCGCAGCGTGCGGACCAGCTCGGTCAGCCGTTCGGCCGCGGCCATGAAGCGACCCGGACTGCGCAGGTTGAGGCCGCGCTCGGAGCCGGCCGCGGCCATCGCGACGGCCCAGCCCTGACCCTCCTCCCCGAGGACGTTGTCGACCCGAACGCGACAGTCGTCGAAGAACAGCTCGGCGAACCCGGGTTCGCCGTCGAGACGCCCGATCGGTCGCCGCTCGAGACCGGGCGCGTCGGCCGGCACGAGGAGATACGTGAGTCCGGCGTGTCGCTCCGCCTCCGGGTCCGTGCGGACGATGCAGAAGATCCAGTCGGCGAACGCCCCCCGGGAGCACCAGGTCTTCTGGCCGTTGAGCACATAGTGGTCCCCGTCGCGGATCGCCCTCGTCGCGATCGCCGCGAGATCGGACCCGGCCCCGGGTTCGGACCATCCCTGGGCCCAGATGTGCTCGCCGCTGGCCATCTTCGGCAGGAAGTGGTCCTGCTGCGCCTGCGTGCCGAAGTTGAAGATGGTGGGGGCCAGCAGGCTCACCCCGTTGGCGCTGACCCGACCGGGTGCCCCCGACAGCCAGTACTCCTCTTCATAGATGAGCCATTCGATGAGATCGCAGTCGCGGCCGCCGTACGACGCAGGCCAGCCCGGGACCGACCATCCCCCGTCGAACAGGACGCGCTCCCATTCACGATGCTCCTCGAAGCCGGCCGCGGTGTCCATCGACCGCAATGGTCGAGCGGGCTTGTTCGCCGCGAGCCATGACCGGCATTCGTCGCGGAACTCCAGGTGGCGAGGTGAGAGCTCGAGGTCCATCAGCGGAACTCGGCCTTGCGTACGCCGTCGGGATCGAACACCTCGCGGATGAGGTCCAGCTCCTCGTCGGTCGGCAGCCGGCTCTCTGGAACCGCGCCGGTGACCCGCAGCTCGAAGGGCGACGCCGCCTGGGCCTGTGCCACTGTGATCCCCGGGTGCAGGGACCGGATGCGCATCGTCGGCGGCCGGCTCGTGTCGTCGTCGATCTCGAAGTCGTAGGCACCGAGGTCGGTCACGACGCGGCGGATCTCGAATTGGGCCCGGCTCGCCTCGGGGAGCTCGGCGATGCGGTCGTAGCCGGGACCCGACACGACATCGACACGTTCGCAGAACGCCCGGGCCTGGTTCGGTACCCAGTAGGTGGTGGCGTGGTTGATGAGGTTCCCCGGCGCCCCCCGCATGCCCAGCAGCTGCGCCTTGGGCTTTCGGTACTCGCCGATGGCCGCGAAGTTCTGGTTGCCGTGACGGTCGATCTGGCTGGCGCCCATCACCACATGGCGCGTTCCGGACCACACCTGATCGAAGATCGAACGAAACGGCATGTACGACTCGACCACGGCGTCGCCGGCATCGGCACCGAGCGCGAGGTTGCCCTCGACGGCGTACGCGATCGTGTCGGTGAGCATCAGGTCCGGCTCGAAGGTGGCCCGGGCCAGCCGTCCGGCGATGACCGGCACGGGCCCCATCGGGTTGCACAGCACCTCGCCGTCACCCCGGAAAGCCTCGGCGAGGGCGATGATGCAGATCTCGTCGAGCGAGACCTCGGTGTTGTCGACCGCGCTCACCATGCACCTCGTTCCTTCAGCCTGGTCGTGTAGGCCTCGTGTGATTCGAGCTCCAGCCAGTCGGCACGGAACCGGGCCCACGCGTCGGGGTCCTTCGCCGTTGCCGCGTAGTCCCGCTGGAACACCTCGTCGCGTCCGTAGTCGGGCGGGCACTCGGTGAAGTGGGCGCCCATCGGGGCCTCGACCACGCCGTCGACATGGATCCGCGGTACCCGCAGCGTGTGCACCGACCCCTCGTCGAGGAACGCCGCGGTGGGGACGATCCGCTCGGCCGACATGAACGTGCGCGTGCCGGCCATCGCGAACAGGTCGTCGAAGTAGAGGTCGGGGCCGAGAAACTGACCGTTGCCCTTGGCGTCGGCCCGGTTCATGTGGATCAGCACGACGTCCATCTCGAACGCCGGGATCGCCACGAGCTCCTCGCCGTCGGCATAGGGCGACCGCACGGTTCGGAGATCGGGGTTCTCCGACATCATGGCGGTCGCGAGGCCGGCCCGCGTCGGGTAGAAGGGAACCCGGTGGGCTGCGGCCATGAGGCCGAGGTAGAAGGCCCCCTCGTCGAGCTCCGTGAAGTCCACCGCGCCGGCCTGGCGAACGGCCCGGAAGTGGGGCTCGAGCGGTATCGAGTCGAGGGAGACGAAACCATAGGTGACCTTCCGGCATTTTCCGGCGGCGGTGAGGATGCCGATGTCGGGCCCGCCGTAGGCGACGATGTGGAGGTCGGTGAGATCACTGCGGAGGATCGCCCGGACGAGCGACATCGGCTTGCGCCGCGAACCCCATCCACCGATGCCGATCGTCATCCCGCTCTCGAGCTCGCTGATGACCTCGTCCTCGGTCATTCGTTTGTCCGGCAATTGGGGAACCCTCTCCTTGCTCGACCACGGTGGCCGAGTCACCATCAGACGGGGTTGTCTGACGGTGTGTCAGAAACCGCACCGACGGTACGCCACCGCTGCGAGTGGTGCGAACACGTGCGGGTAGGGTTTCGCTCATGTCCGCCGATGCCGCACCCGGGTCCGACGCCGAACCGCGCACCGATCCCCTCGACATGACCGGCCGCACGGTCATCGTCACCGGAGGAACCAAGGGCCTCGGCCGGGTCATCGCGACACGTTTCCTCGACCGGGGAGCCGACGTGGTCATCTGCGCACGGCACGAACCCGAAAAACCGGTGGAGACCGCGGGCCGGACCGCGACCTTCGTCGCCTGCGACGTGCGCGAACCCGACCAGATCGCCGGCGTCGTGTCCCGCGCGATCGAACGAACCGGCCGGATCGACGTGTTGGTCAACAACGCCGGCGGTGCGCCACCGGCGGAGAGCGCCACCGTCTCTCCTCGGTTCAACGAGAAGATCGTCGCGTTGAACCTCTTGGCCCCGATGACCTTCGCCCAGGCCGTGCACGATCAGATGCAGACCCAGGACGACGGTGGAGTGATCGTCAACATCGCGTCAGTCTCGGGGACGCGGGCCAATCCCGCCGGCGCGGCCTATGGCGCGGCCAAGGCCGGCTTGATCAACCTCACCGAGACGCTGGCCCAGGAGTGGGGCCCGAAGATCCGCGTCATCGCACCGGTGGTCGGAATGATCGTCACCGAGGAAGCCCATCTCTTCTACGGCGACGCCGAGGGAATCGCCGCGGTCGGGCGGACCCTCGCCCTCGGCCGGATGGGTGTTCCCGAGGAGATCGCCGACGTGGTGTTGTTCTGCGCGTCGCCGCTGGCCCGTTGGGTCAGCGGTTGCACGATCCCCGTCCACGGCGGCGGCGAGGCCCCCGGCTACCTGCGGGCCTCCACCGGCGACGTCACCGAGGCAGCGGGGTCATGACCGGCCGCCGCTCGCTGTTGATGACGGTCACGATCCTCGTCGGGCTGCTCGTCACCTCGGGACCCGCCGACGCCGCCGGCCCCGGCGAACGACGCGCCGCCTCGACGATCTCGGCCCAGATCACCGTGGCGACCCAACACGACGACCCGGGCCGGTGTCGCACCATCATCGGCTGCGCGGATGCCGGACCGAAGCCGGAGAACCCCGGCGACCGTGGCGGCTACGCCCAGCTGCTCACGCTCGCGGTGCTGACCGGCGGTGTGGGCTTCATCATGACGAAGGTGGTGCGGGCGGCCCGCTCGTCTCAGCCGGACTCCCCCGGGTGACCGGCACCGAGCCCAGGCCGGCCGTTCCCCCGGAGCTCTACTTCATCACCTCGGCCGTCTCGCTGTATCTCGGCGCCTCGATCGCCGTCAGCCTCTTCGACCGGATGCCTCCGGGCGCGGTCGCGCTCACCCGTGTGCTCGCGGCGGCCGTGATCCTGCTGGCCTGGCGGCGTCCCTGGACCCGTTCGTGGACGTCGGCCCAGGTGGGCGAAGCCGCGGCGTTCGGGGTCGCGACGGCATCGATGAACCTGGTCTTCTACCTGGCGGCGGATCGAATCGACCTCGGCGCGGGCGTCGCGATCGAGTTCATCGGTCCGGTCGCGGTCGCTGCCCTCGGGGCGCGCACCCGCCGCAACGCCGGCGCCCTGGGCCTCGCCGTGGCGGGCGTGTTGTTGATGAGCACCTTCGCGACGGGCGCCGAGCTCACCGGCATCGCCTTCGCGCTCCTCGCCGGCACGTTGTGGGGTGCCTACATCGTGCTCGGCCGACGCGTCGCGGTGGGAGGGGGCGGCATCGACGGGCTCGGGCTCGGAATGCTCTTCGGCGCGCTGGCGATCGCGCCGTTCGGCCTCGGCGGATTCGGTCCGGTGACGGACAACTGGTGGCTGGTGGCGGCGGGCGCGTCCGTCGGCCTGCTGTCCAACGTTGTTCCGTACAGCCTCGACCAGCTCGTCATGAGCTGGCTCCCCCGTGAACGATTCGCCCTGTTGTTGGCGCTGCTCCCGGCGACCGCGACATTGATGGGGGTGCTCCTGCTCGATCAGGTTCCGTCGACGCGCGACGCGTTGGGGATCGCGCTCATCGTCGCCGCGATCGGGCTTCGTGAGCGCTCCGGTGAGACCATCCAGGGCGCCTGAGTAGCCTCTGGCGATGGTCGTCTTCGACACCGACTTCTCACCCGACTACGGCCGCATGGTCGACGTGTCGCCCCTGCTGCGGCGGCTCGTCTGCGAGAACCCGTCGAAGTACACGTTCCACGGCACCGGCACCTACGTGATCGGCCACGGCGACGTCGCCGTCGTCGACCCGGGTCCTCGCGATCGGTCCCATGTCGACAATCTGTTGCGGGCGCTCGACGGCGAGCAGGTCCGCCACATCCTGATCACCCACACCCACGGCGATCACTCCCCTGCCGCCGCCGAGCTCGCCGACGCGACCGGCGCGACGGTGCTCGGTTTCGGCCCCCACCCTCCGGGGGCAACCGGTGAGGACGACGACTCCGGCGACTCCGAGACGAGCGACGATCCGACCGCCGGGATCGACGAGGCCGAGCGGCACCGTCCCGACGTCGACTTCGCACCCGACCACCGGCTCGGACACGGCGACACCGTCGACGGCCCCGGCTGGAGCGTCGACGCGTTGCACACCCCCGGTCACATCTCGAATCATCTCTGCTTCGCGCTGCGAGAGGAACGAGCGGTGCTGTCCGGCGATCACGTGATGGGCTGGTCGACCACGATCATCCCGCCTCCCGACGGTGACGTCGCTGCATATCTCGGTTCACTCCGGCTCTTGCTCGACCGCGAGGACGAGGTGCTGTATCCGACCCACGGCGGTCCGATCCACGACCCGACGACATACGTTCAGGCCCTGTTCGACCATCGCCTGGCCCGGGAGGCCCAGATCCTCACGCAGCTCCGTGAGGGGCCGTGCTCGGCCACCGAGATCGTCGCCGTGCTCTACGCCGACGTACGCGAGGAGCTCCACAAACCGGCGGCCCGGTCCGTTGTGGCCCATCTCCTCAAGCTCCGAGCCGATGGGCGCGCCGCCCCGGCGATCACCGACGCTCGCGCCACCGCCGCGGCGACCGTCTGGACTCTCACCTGACACCGACGGGGGTCAGAGGCCGACCGAGATCTCGACGGGGTGATGGCAGGCGAAGTAGTGGTCGAGCTCGCCGACGCGTTGCATCTTCGGTTCGTCGGTGAAACAGATGTCGGTGGTGTGTTGACACCGGGTGTTGAACCGGCAGCCCTTCGGCGGGTTGATCGGCGACGGCAGCTCCCCGTCGATGTCGCCATCGCTCGGGTCGACGGTCGGGGCCGGCTCGGGAATCGAGGCGAGCAGGGCCCGCGTGTACGGGTGCCGCGGATTCTCGTAAAGCTCGTCGGCGTCCCCGATCTCACACGCCTTTCCGAGATACATCACGATGATGCGGTCCGACACGTTCTTCACCACGGACAGGTCGTGGCTGATGAACAGCAGCGTGAGGCCGTAGCGCTGCTTCATGTCTTCGAGCAGGTTGAGGACCTGGGCCTGGACCGACACGTCGAGGGCGGAGACGGGCTCGTCGCAGATCATGACCTTCGGGTCGAGGGCGAGCGCCCGGGCGATGCCGATGCGCTGGCACTGGCCACCCGAGAACTGGTGGGGCCGACGGTCGCCGAACTTCGGGTCGATCCCGACCGCGAGCATGAGCTCCTCGATCCGGTCCTGCGACCAGGTTCCGTGCTCGTCACCCCACACCGCGAGCCCTTCGGAGATCACGTCGCGGATCTTTCGCCGTGGGTTCAGCGACGAGATCGGGTCCTGGAAGATCATCTGGAGGTCGGGCCGGACCTTGCGAAGCGGCTCGCCCTCGAGCTTGGCCAGGTCATGACCCTGATAGTCGACCGAGCCGGCCTTGATCTCGTTGAGGCGGATGATCGACTTCGCGACGGTCGACTTGCCGCAGCCGGACTCGCCGACGATGCCGAGCGTCTCCCCTTCGGCCACATCGAAGGAGATCCCGCTCACCGCGTGAACGACGGCGCCGCGCCCGACCGGGAACTCCACCTCGAGATCGCGGACCGCCAACAAGACGTTGGGATCGTCGCGAAGGGGTGCATGTCCGGTTCCGGCCATCAGCCGCCTCCTCCGGCGTAGCCCGCGATCGGAAGACCCGCGGCGGTCTTTCCGGCCGCGACGTTCGCCGCGAGCGCCTCTCGGCCGCGGTCGGTGTTGGCCGGATGGAAGCACGCGAACTCGTGCATGCCCCTGACGCCGTGCACGTCGGGGATCGCGGAGAGGCAATCCGGTTGGGCGAATCGACAACGCGGGGAGTACGCGCACCGCACGGGCGGGTTGATCAGTTCGGGCGGTCGCCCGGGAATGGGCTCCAACCGGGTGTGGCTGGGTTGGTCGATGCGGGGAATCGACCGGAGCAGGGCGTCGGTGTAGGGGTGACGCGAGTCGGAGAAGAGGGTTTCGGTCGCCGAACGTTCGACGATGCGGCCGGCGTACATCACCGCGATGTCGTCACACCGCCCCCGGGCCACACCGAGATCGTGGGTGATCAGGATCATCGACATGCCGCGCTCCTCGCGCAGCCGGTCGAGGAGGTTGAGGATGTGGCGCTGCACGGTGACGTCGACGGCGGTCGTCGGCTCGTCGGCGATGAGCAGCGACGGCTGACAGGCCAGCGCCATGGCGATCACCACTCGTTGCCGAAGGCCGCCCGAGAGCTCGTGGGGGTATTGATCGACTCTCTTGGCGGGTTCGGGCAGCCCGACCTGGCCGAGGAGATCGACCGCTTCCTCGATCGCCTCCTTCTTGGTGCGGCCGAGGTGGTACCGCAGGGTCTCCGCGATCTGCTCGCCGCACTTCTTGACCGGGTTCAGCGACGTCATGGGATCCTGGAAGACCATCGTCATCTCGACGCCCCAGAAGTGTTGCGTGCCGTCGGCCGCGAGCTTGCGAACGTCTCTGCCCTCGAAGATGACGTCGCCCTCGATCTCGGCGGTGCGGGGCAGGAGGTTCATGAGCGTCTTGGCCGTCACCGACTTCCCCGACCCCGACTCGCCCACGATGCCGAGCATCTGGCCCTTCTCGAGATCGAAGTTGACACCGTTGAGGGCCTGGACGACCCCCCGAGTGGTGGGGAAGCGCACGGTGAGGTCGCGAACGGAGAGCTGCGGTTCAGACATCGGACTCCCTAGAACGCCGTCTCGCGCACATCGAAGAACTCCCGGACCTTGTCACCCGCGTAGTTGAGGGCGAGAACGGTCAAGAACATGATCCCGATGGGGAACATGGCGACATGCGGACCATCTTTGAGCGCACCCGGGCTGGAGCCCTCGAGAATCATCTTCCCCCACGTGGCCCCTTCCTCGACCGACAAGCCGAGGAAGGCCAGCCCGCCTTCGGCCACGATCAGGATCGCGACGCCCAGCAGGGCCAGGGCTCCCATCGGGATCAAGACGTTCGGGAGCAGTTCGCGGGTGAGGATCCGGGTGTTCTTCGCGCCGACGACCCGTGCCGCCTGCACGAACTCGCGTTCGGCGAAGACGATGGTGTTGGCCCGCGCCAGACGTCCGACCGGCGCGATGGCCAGCACGCCCAGGGTGAGCGCCACGACCCGCAGGCTCCGGGTCTCGACGCTGTTGACGATCAGCAGGGCGAGGATCAGCGCCGGGAACGACAAGAGGATCAGGAACGCGAAGGACACGACCCGGTCGACCCATCCCCGGAAGTAGCCGGCCATCATCCCGAGCGGACCACCGATGAGCAGGCCGGCGACGACGGCGATGAACCCGACCGTCAGCGACACCCGCGATCCCCAGATGACCCGGGAGAACACGTCTCGGCCGTTGGAGTCGAACCCGAACCAGCCCTCGCCGCCCGGCGACTGGAACTTGCTGCCCAAACCGATCTTCTCGGGATCGGCCAGCGGGAGCACCGGCGCGAGGAGCGATATCACGACGATCAGGACCAGCCAGGCGACGGAGATCCAGAATCCGATGCCGAGGGATTTCTTGACGGCGTCGTCGGGAGCTTCCTCCAGCGCGACGAGATCGATCTCCGGTATCTGCGCGTCCGCGGTCATGACCGGACCCTCGGGTCGAGGAACGTGTAGAGGAGGTCGACCAGCATGTTCATCACGACGAACGCGGTGACGATGATCAACACGATCGCCAGCACCGTCGGGAAGTCGTCGCGCACGATCGACTTCACGGCCTCCGAGCCGATGCCCGGCACACTGAAGATCTGCTCGATCACGAGCGTGCCACCCAGCAATGCCCCGGTGTTGATGCCGAACACGGTGATCATCGAGAACATCGACGGCCGAAGCGCGTGGCGGGTCATGATGTGGCGGGGCGGCATGCCCTTCGCCCGGGCCATGTGCACGAAGTCCTCTTGGAGGGTGCCGATCAGGTCGGTGCGCAGCAGTCGTTGGTAGGTGGCCGCGAGCGGCAGGGCCAAGGTGAGCGAGGGAAGGAACAGCGACTTGAACTGGCTGTAGGTCGTGCCCGGTTCGTAGCGCGACGGAAGCCACTGGAGTTTCACCGCGAAAAGGAAGAGCAGGATCACCCCGACCGCGAAGTTCGGCACCGCGAGCATGCCGAAGGAGATCACCGTCGAACCACGGTCGAAGGCCCGGTTGGCCCGAACGCGGCGAGCAACGCCCACGGTACCGAGATGAGCAACGACAGAACCAGGGCGAAGGCGGCCATGCGCAGCGTGACCGGCAGCTTCTCCTTGATGATGTCGCTCACCGGCCGTTGTTGGGAGAACGAGCTGCCGAAGTCGCCCTGGACCGCGTCGCCGACCCACTTTCCGTAGCGGACGAACACGTTGTCGTCGAGGTTGAACTCGGCCCGGCGTTCGGCGACGATCGCACAGTCGCCTTCGCTGGTGCCGCCCTGACTAGAGAAATCCTCTGCCTCGCCGGCCTCGACCGCGCTGCAGTCGACCTTGGCCAGGGGGCCCAGGATGTTGACCAGAGGGTCACCCAGGGTGTTGACCCCGACGAAGGTGAGCAAGGTCACCGCGAACAGCACCAGCAACAGCTGGCCGATTCTCGTGCCTATGAATCGCACAACCTTCATCAGGGTCAACTACGTCCTGGACATCTCGGATCGATCGGCAACGGGGCTCAGTTGGCGAGCCACATCTGGGAGACCCAGTGCCGTCCGTTGATGGTGCACTTCAAGGCCACATCATCGGGCGAGACCGCACCGCACAGGTTCTGGACCTTCTTGTCGAAGGCGTTCACCCACAGGGTGTGGGCGAAGAAGATGTAGGTGTAGTCCTGCTGGATCTTCTCCTGGATCTGCTTCCACAGGGCGATGCGCTCGTCGAGGTCGGCCGAGGCCCGGGCCTGGTTGAGCAGGTCCTCTCGTGACTGGTCGCACAGTCGCGGCCAGTTGAGCGAGAGCGCCGAGATCGAGTCGCAGGCCAGCCACACGCGGTCGCCGGCGGGATCGACGGCCCCGAACTGGCGCCAGGTGACGATCTGGTACTGACCGAAGGCGACCTCGGTGATGTGATCGTCCTGGAGCAGCACCTCACGCTCGACGTTGAAGAACGGGCTCCACCCGTCGATCAGGATGTCGGCGATCTGCTCCTGGAGGACCGACGGGCCCGAGTACTGGAGATTGATGTTGACCTTGCCGTCGGTGCAGTTGTCGGGGTTCTCCCCGCAGTACTCGGCGATCAGCGGCGCCGCCCGGTCGGGATCGTCGCTCTCTTGGACGACGGCCGGGTCGTACCAGATCGACTCCGGCGTGAACATGCCGTCGGCAGGCCGCAACAGACCGGCACCGGCGAACTCCAACCAGTTCTCCCGTGGCGTCGCGAAGGTGATCGCCTGGCGCACCCGGATGTCGTCGAAGGGCACCGCGGTCGAGTTGATCATGGCGAAGGATTCCTCGCCACTGTCGTCCTCGAGCCGGTTGACGTCCTGGTCGCGCAGGGCGACGATGGCGGACGCGTTGGTGGTACCCATCGAATCGACCGCGCCGGCTTCGAGCTGGCCGGCGGCGATCTCACCGTCGGTGATCGGGTAGTACTCGACGGCGTCGAGATACACCTCGCGGCCGAGCTGCTCGGCCTGCCACCAGTCGTCGTTGCGGACGAACCGGGTCACCTGGTCGACGGTGCGGCTGTCGAAGCGGAATGGGCCGGTGCCGACCGGTTCCTGGTTGAGGGCCGGATCGTCAGCGGCGGCGTCGAGCCAGGCCGGGGAGGCGACCTGACCGAGCTGGGACGGCAGGAAGACGGCGAACTGCTTGTTCGGCTGGGCCAGGTTGAACTGCACCGTCAAGTCGTCGATCTTCTCGACGGGGTTGTCGGTGTTGAACACCGGGTTCACCGCGAGCGAGATCAGCGGGTCGGCCAGCTGGCCCTGGAAGTTCCGGATCACGGCGTCGGCGTTGAAATCGGTGCCGTCGTGAAACTTGATGCCCTCGCGCAGGAACAGGGTGAAGGTGAGGCCGTCGTCCGACGACTCCCACCCCGAGGCGAGGTACGGGGTCGGTGCGCCGTTCTCGTCCCAGGCGGCGAGCGGCTCGAAGACCGCCGTCGCCATGTTGAGCGCCGCCACCGCGAACCGGTTGACCGTCGGGTTCAGGCCGTCGGTCTCGGCCTCGACCGCGATCCGCAGGGTGCCACCGGCCACCGGCCCGGTGTCGACCTGATCCTCGACGAGGTCCTCGGCCGCGCTCTCCGCGGCATCGCCGCCACCGGTGTCGCCACCGGAATCACCACCGGTGTCGTCGGGAGCTTCGCCTCCTCCGGTGTCCTCGGTGGAAACCGCACCGTCACCGTCGTCGTTGTCGCTTCCGCACGCGGCGGCGATCAACGAGAATGCGAACAGTGCGGCCAAGAGCTTGACCAGCGATCGGGACATCGAACGGGACCTCACGATTTATCCTCCAGGGACGTGACCGGGCATGTGACTCGCGCCACAAGGTTTAGCACTGTGGATCATGCGACGCGTCATACGCAAGTCATCGGCACGAGAACTTCATCCGGATTTCGGATTCGTTGCGACCTCTTGACGCCCGGCGACGCCGATCACGGGTGTTGGCTGCTCACCGCGACGATTTCGCCCGTCATGTAGCTGGCGAGGTCGCTGGCGAGGAAAACCATCACGTTGGCCACCTCCCACGGCTCGGCCGCACGACCGAACGCTTCTCGGCGCGACAGTTGATCGAGGAGGTCCTCATCGCTGACCTTTGCCAAAAAGGCGTGCATGGCGATGCTCGGCGCGACCGCGTTGACCCGAATCCCGTGTTCGGCCGCCTCGATCGCCGAGCACCGGGTCAGCGCCATCACCCCGGCCTTCGCCGCGGCGTAGTGGCACTGTTCGTCCTGGGCCCGCCAGCCGACGACCGACGCGTTGTTGACGATCGCCCCTTCGATCCCGGCGTCGATCATGTGGCGCAACACGGCGCGGGTACAGCGCATCGTGCCGTCGAGGGTGACGCCGAGGACCGCGCGCCACTGATCGTCGGTCATGTCGACGAGCCGCACCGACCCTCCGAGCCCGGCGTTGTTCATCATCACGTCGATGCCGCCCAGCTCGTGGGCGGCGGTGTCGATCAGGCCCTGGACATCGGTCTCCACCGTGACGTCGCAGAGTCGGGTGAGCGGACGCCGGCCGCTCTCCTGCGCCAGCCGGTTGGCCGTCTCGGTGAGTCGACGCTCGTGGATGTCGGAGATCAACACCGACGCCCCCTCGACCAGGGCCCGCTTGGCGACGGCCGACCCGATCCCGGTGCCGGCCGCCGCGGTGACGACGACCCGCTTTCCGGCGAGGAGGTTCCGGCCCTCGGGCTCCTCGGGTATCGATGCCATCTCAGCCCTCGTTCTCCGCCATGTCGGCCATGCGCCGTTCGAGATCGGTGATGAACGGGTTCGGTTCCTGGCCGACGGTGTCCGGCAACGCCGCGGCGATCTCCTCGGGGGACCACCGATCGCCACCCGCCCACATCGTGCGCAGCTCGCGGGGCTGGTTCCAGACCGAGATTCGCCGTCCGACGACCGTGTAGATCTGGGCGTTGATCTCGCGGCCCTCGTCGCTCATGAGATAGATGGCCATCGGCGCGATGTCCTCGGGTTCGCCGGTCTCGATCTCGAACGGGACGTTCTCGCTCATCCGGGTCCTGGCGACCGGAGCGATGCAGTTGGCGTTGATCGCCGGGCCGCCGCGGAGTCGGAGGCTCGCCGCGATCATCGCGGCACTGCGGGTCAACGACACGATGCCGCCCTTCGCCGCCGAGTAGTTGGCCTGGGCCGTCGACGCGGTGAAGGCCCCCGAGGTGAAGCCGACGAGCGAACCACCGGTCTCCTGCTTGCGCATCCGGGCGAAGGCGGCGCGATAGACGTTGAAGTGGCCCTTGAGGTGCACCGCGATGACGTGGT
This sequence comes from Actinomycetes bacterium, assembly GCA_024276495.1. GTDB lineage: Bacteria > Actinomycetota > Acidimicrobiia > Acidimicrobiales > Aldehydirespiratoraceae > JAJRXC01. Next base: position 27,893 of record JAJRXC010000107.1, on the reverse strand, counting down.
CCCACTCCTCCTCGCTCATGTTGAACAGCATGCGCTCGCGCAGCACCCCGGCCGGGCAGACGACCCCGTCGATGCTGCCCCAGGCGTCGACGGCCGCGGCGACGACCGCCTCACCGACATCGAATCGGGAGATGTCACCGGCGACGGCGACGGCGGCGCCACCGGCCGCCTCGATCTCGGTGACGGCGGCGTCGGCGACCTCGCTCGACGGGTCGCGGCCGTCCATCGACACGCCGTAGTCGGCGACGACGATGTTGGCGCCCTCGGCCGCCGCGGCCAGCGCGATGGACTTGCCGATACCGGCGCCGGCGCCCGTGATCGCGATGTTCTTGCCTTCGAGGAATCCGGCCACAGCCGCTCGCTCCCTGTTCGTGTGGTGATCGTGCAACGTGTCGTCACCGACCTCGGATGCTGCACGCTGCCCCCACGGTCGATCTCGGCGCGACCCTAGCGACCCGACCCCGGCGACCCGCAAGCGCAACGACCCGGCTCGGCCCGCCGTGCCGCGACCCAGCCGCGTCCTCACCGCGCGTGGTCGGTTCGGACACCGCGCGTCACGAGTATCCGCGTGGTCCATGAGCCCGGCGCCTACCTTGGCGGCGGGCCGGAGTACCCACCGACGCAGGAGCAAGCTGTGACCCACGAGCGCGACACCGCGACCGTGACAGGCGACCGATCCCGCGCCGACGTGCTCACGCGTCTGGCCCGGCTGACCGACCCCGATCTCGACGACCACACCCGTGTGGTCGACATCCGTGCCGCCCTCGACCAGTTGTCGGGCCCCGCCCTGCTCGTTGATCTCGACGGCACCATCCTCGATGTCAACGACCATGTCGGTCGCCTCGGCGTCGAGCGCGGGCACCTCCGCGGCCGCGCCCTGTGGTCGACGTCGCTGTGGGATGCCGACAACCCCGCCGCCACGCTCTCTCCGCTGATCGAAGCCGGCGTGGAGGGTCGCGCCGGGCAACGCACCATCGACCTCGGTGGGCCGGCGCCCCGCCCCGGGCGGGTGTCGCTCACGCCGATCTCCGACGAGACGCGATCCACGGCGGCACTGCTCGTCGAGCTGCGGAGCCTGGCCGACAGCCGCGAGACCGACGCGCTGATCGAAGCGACCACCCAGGCGCTCGCCGCGGCCGAAGACATCTTCCGGGCCGTCGCCGAGCACACCTCCGACCTCGTCTGCCTCCACGACGCCGCCGGCACCTTCACCTACGTCTCCCCTTCCGTGCGACGCCTGCTCGACATCGATGCCGACAGCCTCATCGGGACCCACCCGGTCGACCTCGCTCATGCCGGCACCCGAGACGCCCTCGTCCAGGCGATCCACGACGCCGGGCGGCGGGGCTCCGAGCCGACCCGTTTCCGGCACCGGCTCCGCCACCGCAACGGGGCGTACCGCTGGTTCGAGACCGCGATCACGCCGATCCTCGCCCCCGACGGGACCGTCCGCCAGCTCCAGTCGTCGAGCCGCGACATCACCGAGCAGCGCGAGACCGAACAGAGCCTCATCAAGCAGGCGTTCCACGACGAGCTGACCGGCCTTCCGAACAAGGCGCTCCTGCTCGACCGACTCAGCCACGCGCTGGCGGTCAGCGAGCGTTCGAACCAACCGATCGGCGTGCTCTTCATCGATCTCGACGCGTTCAAGACCATCAACGACTCGCTCGGCCACCATGTCGGCGACACGGCCCTCAGCAAGGTCGCCGAGCGGTTGACCGCGATCGTGCGGCCCGGCGACACCCTTGCCCGCATCGGTGGCGACGAGTTCGTGATGTTGTGTGCCGGCACCGACGGAGCCCGCGGCGCCACCGCGGTGGCGCGCCGGATCCTCGACGCCTTCGCGATGCCATTCGTTCTCGAGGGGCGCGAGATCGAGATCGGTGCCTCGATCGGCATCGCGACATCGATGGGCTCCGAAGACCCGATCCGCATCATCGACAACGCCGACACCGCGATGTACGAAGCGAAACACGAGGGGCGCGGCCGCTTCGCGATCCACGACGAGATCGATCAGTCCCTCGCCCTCGAGCGGATCGACACCGAGGAGGCGCTGCGCCGGGCCGTCGAGAACGACGAGCTCCGGCTCCACTACCAACCCGAGCTCGACCTCGATTCCGGGCGCATCGTCGGCTTCGAGGCCCTGGTCCGCTGGCAACGCCCCGACGGTCGCCTCGTCCCACCCGGCGAGTTCATCCCGTTGGCCGAGGAGACCGGCATCATCGTCGAGATCGGCCGTTGGGTCATCAAGGAGGCCTGTCGGCAGGCCTCCTTGTGGCGGGTCTACCGGACCCCCGAACAAGAACCGGTGCGGATCTGGGTCAACCTCTCGGCCCGTCAGCTGGGCGATCCCGACCTCGTGCCCTTCGTCGAACGCACGATCGAGGCCGCCGGAATCTCCACCGACGAGATCTGTCTGGAGATCACCGAGTCGGCCCTCATGGACGATGCCCACGCCGCAACCGAACAGCTCGACGAGCTCCGCCGGATCGGCATCAGCCTCGGGATCGACGACTTCGGTACGGGCTGGTCGCAGTTCGCGTATCTGCAACGCCTCCCGCTCGACGTGTTGAAGATCGATCGATCGTTCGTGTCGGGCCTCGCGTCGGATCACGCCGCCGCGACCATCGTCGCGGCGATCATCGATCTCGCCCACGCCCTCGGCTTGATCGTCATCGCCGAGGGCGTCGAGTCGGAGGACCAACTCGCGGTGCTGCGCGAGCTCGACTGCGACCAGGCGCTCGGATTCTTGTTCTCGAAGCCGAGAGAGCCGGCCGCGTTCGATCAGGCCCTCGACACCAACTGAGCCGGCCGACCCGCCGCCGTCGTCGGGTCTCAGGCGTCACTGGCGACCCGGCTTCCGACCAACATCTGGACCGCGTGGAGGAGCTCTTCTTCCACACTGCCGGCGGGAGCCAGCCCGCCCACCCAACGACTGATCGCGGACAGCCACACGTGGCCGACGACTCGGGCGACGCCGGCGGCGTCGACTCCGGGTTGGTCGCCGATCGCCGCGACCATCAACTTCTGGACCTCGGACTCGACCGCCAGCTTGTAGTCGGCCGCGGCAGGGTCGGTTGTCCCGAGCGCGGTGATCAGCGCACCCATCAGCACGGGGGCGCCCTCAGCGGCGCCGGCCGCTTCCGACAACACCCCCGAAAGCCGCTCGGCAACGGTCTCGCCCGACGCCGACTCCGACTCGATGCGGCGTCGCAGCAGACCGACCCAGCCGACGAGACCGGCGAGGAGAAGATCGTCCTTCCCTTTGAAGTAGCGGTAGATCGTGCCGAGCGACACGTCGGCTCGTTCGGCGACGGCCCGCATCTGCACCGCCTCGTACCCACCCTCGTGGGCCATGAGCATCGCAACCTCGATGACCCGGGTTCGACGGGCCGCTTTTCCTTTTTCGCTTCGGCTCCGAGCCGTCGAATCGGTGTGCGACATGGGCGGGCATTGTCGCGGACTCCGCCCCCGCGAGGAAATCGATCGCGCCGGACCGCACTACGCTGACCTCGATGAACGGTGGATTTCTCGATGTGCTCGGTGATGCGGAACCGGCGTGGCGCCAACGGATGATGCGCCGCCGCTACGCGAAGGACGAACCGATCTTCCACGAGGGGGAAACCGGCGACACCTTCCACGTGATCGACAAGGGGCGGGTGCTGATCGAGGTGTCCACCGCCCGCGGCGATGTCGCGGCGTTCTCCGTGCGGGGCCCCGGAGAGATTCTCGGTGAGTTGGCGATCGTCGGGAGTGGCCGCCGCACCGCGAGGGTCACGGCGCTCGAGCCAACCGAGACACTGTCGCTCACCCAGGTGACCCTCGACGAGATGCGGCGGGCCGATCCGAGCGTCGACCGGCTCCTTCTCGAGATCCTCGCGGCGAAGCTCCAGGATGCGACCGATCAACTGATGGAGGTGTTGTTCGTCCCCGTCGAGAAGCGGGTGCTCCGGGTCCTGGTTCGGCTCAGCGACGTGTTCGACAACGGTGCCCGTCCCGTGGTCGTACGAATCCGCCAGGAGGACATCGCGGCAATGGCCGGCACGCGCCGCCAGACCGCGAACCGTCCTCTCAAGACGGCCGAGACCCGCGGCGCGATCCTCGTCGGTCGGGGCCGCGTCGAGATCCTCGACCGCGCCCTTCTCGACCGCCTCGCCCGCTGAGCCGCCGCGGCACCTCAGTCGGCGGGAGGTGCCGGCGGGGGTGGCGGAAGCTCCGAGTCTGAATCGTCGTTCGGGTCGACGACGGTGTCACGCATGCTCTGGAGAATGTCGACGCCGGTTGCCGCCTCGATCTGTTCGGTCAGGCTGACGACCGCCCCGGGGAGCTGGGCGACGAATCCGGGGATGCCGCCACCGGCACCATTGCCGGAGTCGACGACCGCCACCCGATCGATCTTGACGCTGTTGACGGTCGAGACGATCTTGTCGACGAGCTCGGGCAGCATGTTCAGCACGAAGATCCGTTGACCGTCGTCACCGGCCGCCTGGTACTGGTCGGTGAGTAGTCGGAAGACCTCGACTTGGGCCTTGCCGTCTTCGATGATCTTCGCGGCCTCGGCCTGGGCGGTGAGTTGCTTCGCCTCGAGATTGGCCTTCGCCGGGGTGACCACGTCGGCCTCGAGTCGGCGCCGTTCGAGCTCGATGCGTTGTTGCTCGAGCTCCTGCTCGGCGGTCGCCCGGGCGATGTCGCCGGCCACGGATGCCTGCTCTTCCTTGGCCCGGGCGATGGCGTCGAGCTCTGCGGTGCGCACCCGCAGCATGTTTCGCTCCTCGACGATGTTCTTGTCAGCCTGCACCGTAGCGATCTGGGCGAGTTGGCGGGCCCGCGCCTCCGCCTGCTCCGACTCGGACTGGCGATTCGCTTCGGCGACCCGCGCTTCCTTCACGACCTCGGCGGTGAGCCGACGGCCCACCGATTCGAGATAGAGGTTGTCGTCGGTGACGTTCTGGATCTTCATCACGTCGAGCTGGAGCCCGAGCGTCTTGATGTCGTCGTCGGCTTCGTCGATGAGCTTTTGGGAGAAGAGCAGACGGTCCTCGTTGACCTCCTCGGGGGACAACGTGGCGAGCACCCCGCGGAGGTTCGCCTCCAACGTCTCCTTGGCGATCTGGCCGATGTGGGCGTTGGGGACGTTCAGGAAGCGCTCGGCCGCGTTCTCGAGCACTCCCTCGACACTGCTCACCTTGACGTTGGCGATGCCCTGGACATTGAGCGGGATGGTGCCCTTCGAGTAGGCGTTGGTGACCGAGACCTCGAGGGGAATCGTGTTGAGGTCCATCCACGAGACCTTCTCGATGAGGGGAATCCGGATGGTCCGCCCCCCCTTCAGGATGCGATAGCCGACGGTGCGTCCGTCGGAGAGGGTTCGGGTCCGTCCCGAGATGACCGCGACCCGGTTCGGCGGGCAGATGATGATCAGTGAACTGACGATCGCGATCAGAGCGATGATGAGGAACGCAGCGATCAGTCCGATCGCGGCAAGGAATCCCATGACTACCTACTTCCTGCGTCGATGACGCGAATCTTCGGGTGGGGCCGGGGTCGACATGTGCTCATTCGAGGGCCAGGTCGGGGCCGAGTGGGGCGACCACGGCCACCCCTTTCTCGATCTTGACGATGACGACCGTGTCGCCGATCTCTATGGTCGAGCCGTCGGCCGGGGTCGCGGTCATCTGTGCGCGGGCCCCGGCGACCTCGACGATGATCTTCCCCTTCAGGTCTGAGCTGATCGGCAGCGCCGCCTTGGCGATCTGACCTTCGAGCTCGACGCTCATGACGTCGCTCGATGTCGAACTCGTCGACAGCCAGCGAAACGCGAAACGGCTCCCCACCGCGGCGAGGACCGCCATGATCGCGGCGAAGAGAAAGGCGGTGCCGTCTCCGACTCCCGTGAGGTTTCCGGCGAGACCGACCGCACCGAAGGCGGTCATGAAGAAGGCGATGGCCGACAGCGGAATCGTGCCCCATGGACCGTCGCCGTCCATCTCGAACCCGCCGTCGCCCCCATCGGCGTCACCGGCAAACGTCATCCAGAGCAGCAACGGCGCCCCGACGGCGAGGAAGAAGATGTAGATCCCGCTCATTTCGTTCTGGGCACGACCGTAGTACGGATTCCCGGGCCGTCGACAGCGCTAGGGTCCGGCCGTGATGAGAAGGACGGGGACGATTCACGTCATCAACCACCTCCGGATGGAGCTGCCCGAACGCATCACGTCGCTCCCCGACATCCGGATCACGGCGTTGTCGCCCGACGCCGAGGTCCCGGTCGGGCTGCACGCCGACGTCGTCTTCACCCACACGGTGGGTGGTCCGAACCTGCCGGAGCTCCTCGGGCGGGGAGTGCGTTGGATCCAGGTCATGGGTGTCGGCGTCGACAAGTTCCCCCTCGACGCCCTGGCCGACGACCAGGTCCTCGCCTGTGCCCGGGGCGCGACCGCGATTCCGATCTCCGAGTTCGCGCTCGCGGCCATGACGAGCTTCGCGAAGGCGATCCCGGAGGTGTGGATCGACCGTCCCCCGGAGAACGGCTGGTTCGGTTCGGCCCGAATCTCCGGGCTCCACGGCCGCACGGCGGTCATCGTCGGGGTCGGTGGCATCGGCAGCCGCATCGCTCGACTGGCGCTCGCGTTCGACATGCGGGTCATCGGCGTGCGACGCCGTTCGCGGCCCTCCCCGGTCGAGGGGATGGCGGTCACCACCAGTCTCGCCGAGGTGATCGGCGAGGCCGACCATCTCGTGCTCGCCGCCCCGGCGACCGCGGCGACGACGAAGCTGGTCGACGCCGACCTGCTCGCCCGGGCCAAACCGGGCCTCCACATCGTCAACGTCGCGAGGGGCGCGCTCATCGACCAGGCGGCGCTGCGGGCCGCGCTCGACGACGGCTGTGTCGCCCGGGCAACCCTCGATGCCGTCGATCCCGAACCGCTCCCCGACGACCACTGGATGTTCACCCATCCGAACGTGAAGCTCTCTCCACACGTCTCGTGGGCGGCGCCGGGCTCGCGCACCGCGATGAACGACGCGTTCGTGGCCAACTACCACCGGTTCCGGGCCGGTGAACCCCTCCTCGGCGTCGTCGAGCGGTCCGAGGGGTACTAGTCGGATTCCGGACCCGAACCGGGGTGCCCTACGATCCGGACCATGTCGTTCACCGCCGAGTTCCACGAGATCGCCGCCGAGGTCCGGAATTGGGGGCGCTGGGGCGACGACGACCGCATCGGGACACTGAACCTGCTCACCGATGAGGTCGTGGCCGCGGCCGCGGCGACGATCGAGACCGGCCACCGGGTGCCGCTCGCGATCGATCTGACGCACGACGGAGTCCAGATCGGGTCGATCCCCACGCGGATCAACCCGATCCATGTGATGGGCACGATCGATTTCCCCGACCTCGGTGACCCCGACGGCGACGCCATGGTTCCCCACTTCTCCGACGACATGGTGACGATGGGTCTCCAGGCGGCGACCCATTGGGACGGCCTCTCCCATGTCAGCTACAACCACCTGCTCTACAACGGTGTGTCGGCGTCGACGATCACGGCTCGTGGGGGCGCGGAGGTGCTCGGGATCGAACACGTGCGTTCGCTTGTGGGCCGCGGCGTCCTGCTCGACCTGCCCGGGGCCAAGGGCTTGCGCCGCCTGCCCGACGGTCACGAGGTCACCGCCGACGATCTCGACGAGGCCGCGGCGTGGGCCGGGGTGGAGATCCGCGCCGGCGACATCGTCTTGATCCGCACCGGCCGCCTGCAGCTGTACTTCGACATCAGCGCCCGCGCCTACACCGTCGGCGAGAACGAGACGGGCGAGAGCCCCGGACCGGGACTCGACGCGGTGCGCTGGTTCCGGCGCCACGACATCGCGGCGGCCGCCAACGACACCTACATCTTCGAGGTGTTCCCCGGCCCCGATTGGGACAACGCCCTCGCCGTGCACTGCCTGACGATCGTCGACATGGGGCTCACCCAGGGCCAGAACTGGAACCTCGAGGAGCTCGCGACCGTCTGCGCCGAACATGGCCGTCACGAGTTCTTTCTCTGTGCCAATCCCGAGCCCTTCGTCGGCGGTACCGGTTCGCCGGTCGCCCCCGTCGCGGTTTTCTGACCGGCGGGTCGCGTTGGTGATAGGAAGACGATCAGAAAACCGGGCAATCGGCCCACGGAGGTAGTCATGGCGCTCGTCGAACAACTCGCCGATATCGAGCTCTTCTCGGAACTCAGCAAGAAGGAGCTCAAGCGCATCGCATCTTTCATGACGCCGATCACGGTGAAGGCGGGTCGAGATCTCACCGTCCAGGGCCAGCCCGGCCGCGAGTTCATGATCATCGCCGAGGGAGAGGCGACCGTGCGTCGCAACGGCCGGGTGATCGCCCGTTTCGGCCCCGGCGACTTCTTCGGAGAGCTCGCCGTGATCGCCGGGGTCCCCCGAACTGCCACGGTCACCGCCGACACCGACATGGTGGTGGAGGCACTGAACCGTCGCGAGTTCAGCTCGATGCTCGACGAGAGCCCGAAGCTCGCGAAGAAGATCCTGGTCGGAGCGGTGAAGCGCCTGCACGAGCTCGAAGAGGGCGTCGTCCGCTAGACCTCCGCCGACTCCTCATGGCCGATACACAGGTCCGCGGGCTCGACGCGACCGCGGTGAGCGCATGGCTCGCGGCCGAGCTACCCGGCGCGACCGCACCGTTCGAGTTCGAGCTGATCACCGCCGGAGGATCGATCCTCACCTACCGGGTGGTCGATGCCGCAGGCCGTGTGGTCGCCCTGCGGCGCCCCCCGATGGGCACGGGTCTCGCGACGGCCCACGACATCGACCGCGAGTGGCGGATCCTGTCGGCCCTCGGCCCGACGACCGCCGTTCCCGTACCGGCGTGCCTCGTCCGCTGTGACGACACGTCGATCACCGACGCGCCGTTCTATGTGATGGAGTTCGTCGCCGGCCTGATCCTGCGAACACCGGCCGATGCCGAGGCGTTCGATGCCGCGGCCGGCCGACGAGCGACCGATGCGCTTCTCGACACCCAGATCGCGTTCCACATCCTCGATCTCGCCGCCGTCGGCCTCGCGGACCTCGGCCGGCACGAGGGCTACGTCCATCGGCAGCTGAAGCGCTGGAAGCGCCAGGTCGAACAGGCCGACGCCCGACCGGTTCCGCTGATCCACGAGCTCCACTCGATTCTCTCGGCCCGGGTGCCACCCGAGCGCGCCCGTCCCGCGCTCGCCCACGGCGACTATCGGTTCGACAACGTCGTTCTCGGCGCCGACCTGACCATGGCCGCGGTGCTCGACTGGGAGCTCGCCACCACCGGCGATCCGATCGCCGACTTCGCGTGGTCGATGGGCTACTGGGCCGACCCCGGCGACGAGTGCACGTGGCTGACCGACTCCCCGACCGTCGTCGACGTCTTTCCCCGCCGGGCCGAGATGATCGACACCTATCGGGCCCGAACCGGGTTCGACCTCTCCGACTATCCGTTCTACGAGGCGTTCTCGTGGTGGAAGCAGGCATGTGTGGTGGAAGGCGTCTACGCTCGCCGTCTCCGCGGCAGCCACGCAGGCATGGCGCCGGCCCGATCCGTGTCGGCCATCGCCGAGCGGGTGGATGCCATGCTCGACCGGGCCCACGCGTTGGTCACGGCATTGTCGTGACCGCCGGCCCGCTCGGACATCATGGACGACATCGGGGAACACCGAGGAACATCGAGGGATGAGGAAACGATGACCGCATCGGAGATCACCATCGTCGGCAGCGCCAACCTCGACCTGGTCGTCGACGTCGACCATGTGCCGCTCGTCGGCGAGACCGTTCTCGGCGGGGATCTTCGCCGAATCCCCGGTGGCAAGGGGGCGAACCAGGCAGTCGCCGCGGCCCGTCTCGGACGTCGTGTCGCCATGGTCGGCCGAGTCGGAGATGACGACGGCGCCACGATCCTGAGAGCGGCCCTGGAACACGACGGAATCGACACGACGGCGCTGGTCACGACCTCGGGTTCGCCCAACGGAGTCGCCTTGATCGCCGTGCAGGCCGACGGCGACAACGCGATCGTCGTCTCCCCGGGCGCGAACGCCCGTCTGGGCGCCGGCGACATCGACGCGGCGGGATCGCTGGTCGCCGAAGCCGCCGTGGTGCTCCTCCAGCTCGAAGTGCCGGTCGAGGCGGTCGGCGCGGCGGCCCGGGCCGCCGGCGGAACCGTCATCCTCAATCCGGCGCCGGCGCCGGTCTCGGCGCTGCCCGACGATCTCGTCGACGAGGTCGACGTCCTCGTCCCGAACCAGACCGAGCTCGCGTTGCTCACCGGGTTCGACGGCGATGTCGATGTCGAGATCGCGACCCGGCTGGCCCGGAGTCTCCCGGTTTCGGCGGTGGTCGTCACCCTCGGCGCCGACGGTGCGATGGTGGTGACTGCGGCCGAAGCCGTCCACGTTCCCGCTCCGACGGTGGCGCCGGTCGACACCACCGCGGCCGGCGACTCGTTCTGTGCCGCCCTCGCCGACGGCCTCGTTCGCGGTGAGACGCTCGTCGATGCCACCCGCTGGGCGGTCCGCGTGGGGGCGGCGACCACGCTTCGCCGCGGTGCGCAGCCGTCGCTACCGACCCCTGATGAGGTCGATCGTCTGCTGCGCTGACAATCCGCCCCGGCCACGATCGACGTACGATGCCCGCTATGTCCCCCGTGCGGATGCTCATCGATTGTGACCCCGGTGTCGATGACGCGATCGCGCTTCTGACCGCCGCCCATGTCGCCGATCTCGTCGGGATCACGACCGTCAACGGCAACGTGGGGATCGATCACACCACCCGCAACGCGCTCGCGGTGACCGAGCTCGCCGGGCTCGACATCCCGGTGCATCGGGGCGCGAGCCGACCCCTCGTCAACGACCCGATCGACGCCTCGCGCATCCACGGCGCCACCGGGCTGGGATCGGTGACCATTCCCGAGCCGACGCGGGGGATCGCCTCCGACGATGCCGTCGCGTTCATCCTCGACACCGCCCGTTCCGTCGACGATCTCCGTGTCGTGGCCATCGGCCCGCTCACGAACATCGCGCTGGCCCTCGACGCCGACCCGTCGCTTCCGGACCGACTCGGAGGGTTGACCATCATGGGCGGTGCGGCGGTCGGTGGGAATGTCACCGCCACCGCCGAGTTCAACATCTGGGCCGATCCCGAGGCGGCCGATGTCGTCTTTCGTCTCGGCGGGCCGCTGACGATGGTCGGTCTCGACGTCACGCACCAGGTGTTGCTCGGCGCCCGTGAGTGCCGACGTCTTCGCGCCGCCGGCACACCGACCTCGGTGCTCGCCGCCGACCTGCTCGACTACGCGGTCGAACGATCGCGGGAGATGAAGGGGTGGGACGGCGCCCCGATCCACGACGCCTGCGCGGTTCTCGCGGTCACCCACCCGGAGTTGTTCGGCGGGGCCCGGCGGCCGGTTGCACTCGAACTCACCGGTACGCACACTCGAGGCATGACCGTCGTCGACGAGCGAGGCGGCGAACCCGACGATTCCCACGTCACGGTGCTGCGATCGGTCGACTCGCGAAGCGTCGTGCGCCACATCGTCGATGCCGTGATCGCCGTGGGATCGAACTGAGCGATGTCGCCGGACCGGGTCGTCTACTCGTTCATCGTCGGTTGGGTGGTCCTGGTCGCGGTCCTCATCGCGCTCGACTGGCTCGGGAACCCGAACCGCGGGAGCTTTCGCCCCAAAGGTGAGCGGCCGCCGCGATCCCGAGCGGTGCGGCGAGCCGAACGGGCACGCCGTCGGCTCGAGAACGACGCGGCGATCCGGGCCACATTGCGCGACGCCTACGGCGCGTCGAGCCTCCGTCTCACATGGAGCGGCGCGCAAGAGGATCGTGCCCGACGCGTCGACGACGCCCTCGTGGTCGTGGAGCCGGCCGGCGACATCGTGGACGCGTCCTCCCGGGTGGTCGCCGGTCCCGACCACACCGCCGTCATCGGCGACCCGCTTCCCAATGTCGAAGAAGAGCCCCTCGGCACCGAGGCGACCGACGAGGAACCCGACCTCGGGGGCGAGACCGGCGGCACCGACCCCGATGTCCAGCCGGGTGACGACACCGCCGCGGCCGAACCGGCCCGGTCCGAGATCGTCCGGCCGACCGGATGGAACGTCGGTGTCGATCCGCTGGCCCTGACGGCCAAGGGGCAAGAACCCGCTCCGGCGACCGTGCGAAGCCGCGTGTGGAAGAACCACGGAGCGTCGGGGTCGTGGGACGCCGAGAACCTCGAACGGCTCCGGGCCGGCAAACCGCCGCGCCGCACGAATCCGATCACGGGGCGCCGTGAACGAGCTTCCGTCGACGTGACGACCGGGCGAGCCAGCTGGGGGAACGAACCCGTCGACCCGTTCGCGCGAGACACGGACGACGAGTGACCGAGCGCCGGTTCGTCGTCGTCGGCACCGCAGCCGAGACCACCATCACGGTGACCCGCACCACCGCGAGCACCGTCCGGCCCCAGGGGCTCGTCCTCGAAGCCGATCATCCCCTGGCCGTCGCCGATGTGCAGGCGGAACGGGTCGTCTTGTGGGCCGACACCGCACCGGAGGAGACGACGCTCCTCACGACCGACGCGGGCGAGATTCGAATCTGGCATGTGTGGAAAGACGGAGATCTGATCCAGGCCTGGCAGTCGGCGTCGTCCATCTTCGTCGACGACGACGGGGAGGATCTCGAGCTGGTCTGTCACGACGGTCACGGTGGCGACGACATCGACCTCGGTGTCCGGATCTCGTTCGATCGGGCGTGGACCCAGCCCGACGACGCCGACGATCCGCCTTCCTAGTCTGCGAGATGGATCTCGGCGATCCAGTGCTCCCCGGTCGGAACCGTCGCCGACAGCCGGGTCATCGCCCGCACGAGCCAGTCGACCATGGTCGAGTAGTCGATGTCGTCGGGCAGTTCCGCGACGAAGCCGTGCTTGGCGTGGTCCTGTCTCTTGATCCACGAGACCGGCAGCGCGAGACCCTCCTCCTCCAACCGGCCGAGCGCGTTCGGTCCCGTGCCGTGAGCGACACCGATCTGGCCGGGACGGGGGCGACCCCCGGCGCTCGCCGGTGTCCACGTGGCCATCGGAACCACCGGCCCTCGCCCGGAGAACCAGGCGCCGAGACCCGTCCGGGGCGGCAGCATCGAGTACTCGGCGTCGGTGAGCGCCGGGCCGATGTTGACCCACCCCCGGCCGTCACCCCGGGCGGCGATCTCCCGAAGGCGCCTGACGAGCGGCCCGGAGTCGGACCTGGTGAATTCGACGACCTCTGGGCTGGTGGCCATGACCGACCGTACCTGCCACGATCTCCCCATGGACGACACGGCCACCCGGCCGCCACGATGGCCGGCCGCTCGCGCCCCTCACGGTGCCGATGGCCGATACGGTGGTGGCGCGGGGCGGTGAACAGCCGCGAGAACTGATGCGTCGACACCAACAACTTCTCCTTGCCGCCTTCGCGATGAGCGGCGCGATCGCGGCAGCCGTTCCCGCGCTCGCCCAGACCGATCCCGGCGAGCTGGGTTCGCTCGAACGCCAACGCGACGAGTTGACGCTCCAACTCGGTGAGCTCGACGCCCAGCTCGAGGTGCTGGCCGTGGAGATCTCCGATCTCGAGGACGAGATCGACGTTCGCCGGATCGAAGTCGAGCTCGTCGCCGACGACATCGAGTGGACCGCCTTCACCCGACAGGAGCCGGCCTCGACGAGGGTCGAGATCGCGATCGTCGGGTTCACGCAGGGCGATCCCCGCCAGAACGAGATGCTCAACGAGGTCCGAACCCTCGAAGGTGACGACGAGCCCAGCCGCCGTCGTGCCCTCTACGAATCGGTCATCGAGGACACCGAGGATCGGCTGGAGGTCATCGACGGGAAGCTCGTCGAGCTGTCGAGTGTGCTCGATGACGCCAAGGCTCGCGTCGGCGACGCCGAAGCCGCCCTGACCGCCACGGAGGAGGAACGGGTCGCGACGGGGATCCGGCGCTCCGAGATCGCCGACGAGCGGGCCCGGATCCTTCGACGCATCGACGAGCTTCGTGCGCTCGAAGCCCGCGCGGTGCTGACCGGAACCACGACGTTCGACGATCCGACCCGACCGGCCCTCGCGGTGAAGATCGACAACGTTCCGACTGCCCGGCCTCAGGCCGGCATCAACCAGGCCGACATCGTGTTCGTCGAAGAGGTCGAGGGTGGCCTCACCCGTCTCGCCGCGGTGTTCCACTCCCAGGGGGCGGACGTCGTCGGCCCGGTGCGGTCGATGCGAACCGGCGATTTCGGCCTGCTCGCCCAGTTCAACGGGCCGCTGTTCGCCAACTCCGGCGGCAACCGCGGCGCCCGTGCCCAGCTGGCGAGCAGCACACTGATCGATGTCGGCGTCAACGCGCTGAGCGAGCTCTACTACCGCGACCGGGGTCGCCGCGCGCCGAGCAACCTCTTCACCAACACGTTCAACCTCTGGCTGGCCGGACGCGACCTCGAGGGGGCGGGAACACCGTCGCCGCTGTTCCAGTTCCGCACACCGGATCAGGATCTCCCGTCGGGGAGCACGGCCATCGACTCGGTGGCGATCGACTACGGCAGCACGCAGGTCTCGTATTCGTGGAACGGCGTCGGATGGGACCGGTCCCAGGATGGAAGGCCCACTGTCGACACCGCCGGGGTCCCGACGTCACCCACGACCGTCGTCGTCCAGTTCGTCGACTACATCCCGTCGAGCGCCGACGGTGCCTCGCCCGAGGCCGTCACGACCGGCGACGGGCGGGCCTGGATACTCACCGCCTGGAACATCGTGCAGGCGACGTGGAGCAGGGCGACACTCGCCGACCAGACCGACTTCCGCAACCCGACCACCGGGAACGAGATCGCCATCCTCCCGGGCAAGATCTGGATCGAGCTGCCCCGACCGGAACGAGCCGTCTTCAGCTGAGCCACGACTAGGGTCGCCGCCGTGCCGTGCAACATCCTCCGCTGTCCTGCCGAACCCGAGATGCTCGAGGGGTTCCGTCGAATCCGTCTCGAGCTCGACGTGCCGGCCGCCTTCCCCGCGGAGGTCACCGAAGCCGCCGAGGAGGCCCGCACGGCGGGCCCACGCACGCCGAGCGGATCGGCAAACGACGTTCGTGATGCCCGCCACATCCCGTTCGTCGCGATCGATCCGGTCGGGTCCGTGGATCTCGACCAGGCCTTCGCCGCGGAACCGCTCGGTGCCGGCCACCGTGTCTTCTACGCCATCGCCGATGTCGCTGCGCTCGTCGCCCCGGGTGGCGTGATCGATGCCGAAGCCCGGGCCCGGGGCCTCACCCTCTACAGCCCCGACCTCCGGACCTCGCTGCATCCCGAGGCGATCAACGAAGACGCCGGAAGCCTCCTCGCCGGCGGTGAACGTCAGGCGCTGCTGTGGACGATCGATCTCGACGAGTCGGGCGAGATCATCGAGGCCCACTTGGAGCGCGCCCTCGTGCGAAACACCGCCCAGCTCTCGTACGCCCGGGCTCAGACGCTCATCGATCGCGGTGAGGCCGAGCCGTCTCTCGATCTCCTCGCGACGATCGGTCGGCGACGCCTCGCCCTGGAGAGGGAACGCGGCGCGGTGAGCCTCGCCCTCCCCGCGCAGGAGGTCGTTCCGAACGACAACGGCAGCTTCGAGCTGGAGTACGACGAGAGCCTGAGGGTCGAGGAATGGAACGCCCAGATCTCGCTCCTGACCGGGATCGCGGCGAGTCGCATCATGATCGATGCCGGTGTCGGGCTCCTGCGCACCCTTCCCGAACCGGATCCGAGAACGGTCGCCCGCATTCGCCGCACCGCGCGTGCGCTCGGCGTCGAGTGGCCCGACGACGTCTCCTACGCCGATCGGGTCCGCGAGCTCCGGCCCGACTCGCCGAGCCGGGCCGCGCTCCTCAGTCAGGCCGCCCGCGGTCTGCGGGGTGCGGGCTATGTGGCGTTTCGCGACCACGACCTCCCGGCCGATCCGCGACACTCGGCGATCGCGTCGACCTACTCCCATGTGACCGCGCCGCTCCGTCGCCTGTGCGACCGGTTCGCGAACGAGATCATCCTCGCCCATTGTGCCGACCGGACCCCGCCGGCGTGGGCCGTCGAGGCGCTCGACGAACTACCCCAGCTGATGGGTGCGGCCGGCCAACGCGACCGATCACTCGAACGGGCCATGGTCGACTATGTGGAGGCGATGGTGCTCCGTCCCCGGGTCGGCGAGCGGTTCTCGGCCGTCGTCACCGACGTGAACCGCGACCGGGGACGTGGCCGGGTTCAGCTCCGCGACCCCGCCGTGGTCGCCCGCCTGCCGGCCGACGGCTTGACCCTCGGAGCCGAAGTCGCGCTGCGACTCGACGCCGCCGTCCCCGAGGAGAGGAAGCTCGAGTTCTCGCTGGTCAGTGACTGACCGCGGGCTTGAGCTCCTTCGCGTGGGCGACCCAACGCTCGACCTCTGAGAGCGACGGGGGCCGGCGGACCAGTCGCCGCTTCTTGGCGGTGTTCACATCGAGCATCTTGGCGTGGAGGTTGGCGGGCTTGCGCGTGCGCAACTCCTTCACCGTGTCGACCCCGGAGGCTTCGAGCAGGTCGCTGTACTCCTCGCCGACACCCCGCACCCGCATGAGATCGGCGCGGTTGACCCACCCGAGGAGCTCTTTTTCGGTGCAGCCCGAATCCTTGGCGAGCTGTTTGCGGCCCGCCTTCGCGCCGCCGGCCTTCAAGAGCCCCTGCGTGGTCGTGACACCGGCCTTGGCGAGCTGCTTCCGATTCTTCGGGCCGATGCCCTCGATCGTCTCGATCTTTGCCATTGGGGATTCTCCTGATCAGGTTGTGGTCCACATCCCGACGCGCGGGGGGAGGCAATTGTCGCGCCGTGTGATCGAAAATGCCGGTCGGTGGTCAAACGAGCGCGGCCCGGACCCGTTCGTGCGCGCATTCGCCGGCGGCGGTGACCGTCAACTTCTCGGCTCCACCTTCGGTCATGATCAGCGTGTGTTCGAACTGGGCGGTGCGGGTGCCGTCGACGGTCACCGCGGTCCATCCGTCGTTCCACACGACCGCCTCGGGGTCGCCCAGGGTGAGCATCGGTTCGATCGTGAACGACGTGCCGATCTCGAGCGGTGTCGTCAGGCGGCGGTCGTAGTAGTGGGGAATCTGCAGCCGGGTGTGGAACTCGGTGCCGACGCCGTGTCCGATGAACTCACGGACGACGCCGAGGCGGTTCTTCACCGCGTGCCGTTCGATGGCTTGACCGATGTCGCGAACCGGCCCTCCGGGGACGACGGCCGCGATCGCGAGCTCGAGAGATTCCAGGGTGACCTCGACGAGGTTCACCGACACCGAGTCGACGTCGCCGACGAGAAACGTGGCCGAGGTGTCGCCGTGCACCCCCTCGCGGTAGAGCGTGACATCGATGTTGACGATGTCGCCGTCGGCCAACGGGCGAGAGTCGGGGATTCCGTGACAGATGACTTCGTTGACGGACGTGCAGACCGACTTGGGGTAGCCGCGGTAGTTCAGCGGGCTCGGGTAGCCGCCGGCCTTCACCGAGAGGTCGTGGACCACCCGGTCGATCTCGTCGGTGGTCACGCCGGGGCGGACGACGTCGCCGGCCCGAAGCAGGATCTCGGCCGCCGCGGCACCGGTTCGACGCATCGCTTCGATCTCATCGTCGGTTCGGGTGAGGGAGCTGACCGAGAGGCCGGGGTCGCCGGTCACTGCGTAGGGCGGCCGCTCGATCTCGTTGGGAACGCGACGAACCGGACTCAGCAGGCCCGCGGTGACCGCGGGAAGTGACGGTGCGACGGTCGTGGCCGGACCGTTGCGACGCTTGCGTTTGGTCATCAGTTCCCCTTCGCACTCATCGCAGAAACCGACTGACCGATTCGACGACACAGGCCGGCTTGTCCTGGCCCTCGATCTCCACCGTAATGGTTACGACGGCCTGTACGCCTGCGCCGATGTCTTCTGCTTCGCTCAGGACCGCGGATCCCCGTACTCGGCTCCCGACTGTGACCGGCTGCGGAAACCGGATCTTGTTCGCTCCATAGTTGATTCCCATCGAGACGCCATCCACCCGCATGATCTGGGGAAGGAACTGGTTGGTGAGCGCCAGGGTCAGGTAGCCGTGCGCGATCGTGGCTCCGAACGGGCCCTCGGCCGCGGCGTCGGGGTCGACATGGATCCATTGGTGGTCGCCGGTCGCGTCGGCGAACAGGTCGATTCTGTCCTGTTCGATCGTGACCCAGTCGCTGGTCCCCAGGTCGCGGCCGATCGAGCTCAGCAGTTCGTCGGGGGATGCGAAGACGGTGGTCACGACATCGACGCTACAGGGGTACCTGCCCGGGCATCGACGGGACTTCGAGGAAGCCCGAGAGTCGCGTCGCTCCTTCCTCGGGTCGACCGAAGAGGAACCCCTGGGCGTGCAACTCGACCGAAGCCGAGCGATCGCGGAGCTCGACCACATGGGCGACCTGCTCGTCGGTCTCCACTCCTTCGACGACAACGACGAGATCCAACGCCTCGGCCATGTGGAGAACCGCGGCGACGATTGCCGACGCCCGGGCGTCGTCGCCGATCAGCGCCGTGAAGCTTCGATCGATCTTCACGCCGTCGACTTCGAAGGTCTGCAGGTAGGCCAGAGAGGAATATCCGGTGCCGAAGTCGTCGATCATCACCGACACGCCCAGCGCCCGGATCGCCTTCAGCTGACGGGCGGCCGCGCCGGTTGTCTCCATGAGCACGGTTTCGGTGACCTCGACGACGAGGTCACCGGCATCGACGCCGTGGAACGCGAGGCGTTCCTCGATCCAGTCGACCAGCGACGGATCGCCGAAGGTCCGAGCGGAGAGGTTGACCGCAACCGGTCGCCGAACCGGCGACGCTCCGAGGATTCGGAGTGATTCGTTCAGGACACGGCGATCGAGTTCCGCGACGAGGCCGGTTTCCTCGGCCAACGGGATGAAGTTGTCGGGCATCACGACGCCCCGGGTCGGGTGGGCCCAGCGCACGAGCGCCTCGAAGCCGATCACGCGGCGCGCCGGCAACTTCACGATCGGTTGGAAGTAGACGAGCAGCTCGCCTTCGTTCAACGCCCGACGAAGGTCACGGCTGACCGCGAGGCGCTCCTCGACGGATTTACGGAACTGCAGGTCGAAGACTTCGATTCGGGCCCGGCCGTTCTGTTTCGCCCGATACATCGCGAGGTCGGCGTTGGCGACGAGCTGCTCGGCCGAGTCCGACGTGAGCGCCCCGGCGATCCCGACCGACGCGGCGATGACGTGATCCGTGTGCTGGTTCTGCATCGGTCGGCTGATCACCTCCTGAATCCGCTCGGCGAGCTCGCTCGCACCGACTTCGCTGATTCCCTCGCAGACGACGACGAACTCGTCGCCGGAGAGCCGTCCGACGAGATCGTGGCCCCGCACACTCGTCTTCAGGCGATCTGCGACGACGGTGAGAACACGATCGCCGAACGCGTGCCCGAGGGTGTCGTTGGTCAGCTTGAACCGATCGAGGTCGACGAACAGAACGGTGATCGGGACCTTGTCGACATCCGCGATCCGCGTCTCCAGGTAACGCTGGATCGAGATCCGGTTCGTAAGGCCGGTCAGCGGATCGTGCTCGGCGCGGTGGCGTTCGCGGGCGAGCGCGTTCTGCATGGCTTCGATCGCCCGCGCGTCTTGCAACGCGAGCGAGGCGTGCTCGGCGAACGCGAGGAGCGCCTCCTGTTCCGGGGGGCTGAACTCGCGGGTCGGAACCTTGCTCGACACGGTGAGGCATCCGATCACCTCGCCGTTGACGTGAACCGGCGCTGCCATGGTCGCCGCGGTCGCGTCGGAGTCGGTGGCCCCGCGGCCCGGCCCGACCACCATCAGCTGTTCGTTCTGGATGCAGCGACCGGCGATGCCGTCGTCGACATGGGTCACGCGGATGCGTTCGACTTCGGCGGATTCGTAACCTCGCGAGGACACGGTCACCAACTCGTCGGGCTTCTCGTTGTCGCGAAGGCGAAGACTCACCCGCCCCACGCCCAACAGATCGAGCGCACCGTTCGTGACCGCGTCGAGAACATCTTGGGTGGGGGCCCGATGGGAGATCGAGCGCTGGATGCGGAAGAGCCGGTCGAGCAGGCCCTGTCGTTCTCTGAGCTGGCTGAGGAGTCGCCGGTTGTCGTCGACCCGGCGCTGCAGGTCCCGGCGGGCCGACCGGTCCGCGTTCAACGAGTTCTGCATGCGGTTCGACAAACCGATGACTCGGCCGACCGCCCGAACGAACGCGACCTCGTCGGCGGAGAACTCGTCGACGGTCCGGGCCAGGACCAGCACGTCGTCTGTTCCGTCGATCTTCGTTCGTACGACGTGCAGCTGGCCGATCCGGTCGAACGTCGTGATCCGCTCGGTGGAGCGGGCGAGCGCGACCAGCTGGCCATCAGGCGAGTCACGGCGACCGAATCCCTTCGAGAACACCACATCGGTTTGTGTGCAGACCGCGGCGACCTCCGCGTCGAGGGTCTCCGCCATCCGTTCGACTCCGGTGAGGAGATCGATGTCGCCATCGGGATCCGCCAGCGAGGCGATGAGTTCGGTGAGGCTGATCAACGCCCAGGACGCGGTCACGATCGTCAGCCGATGGCGAGTGTGACCAACGTCTGATTGTGAAAGCCCGACGCACCGGTCACCCTGGCGAACTCGCCGTAGGTGTAGAACCCGGCGATCGGTGCCCCGACGCTGTCTTCGATTCGGGCGACCTCATCGGCAGTTCCCTCGAGCCCCATCACTCCCCTTCGGGCGACACAGTCGAAGGCGAGAACACCGACCGGTGGCCCCGAGAGTTGGGCGAGGGCCTCTGCACATGCGATCTCGGTCGCGTTGAGGACCGAACCCGCGGTCCCTTGCATCGCGTACGCGACGACCCCCTGCGGAACCCCGGCGATCGAGGTGATCGTCCGGGCCACGGGGTCGGCCGACGAGATGAATCGGACCTCTTCGGTGCTCCGGCGCGAGATGCCGATCGGATGGGTCGCCGCGAATGTCGTGAACATCTCCGCGTTGTCGGCCAGGTCGGCGGGCGCATCGTGCAACCGGAGGTAGCGGTCGAGCGCCGGCTCGTCGTCGATCTCGTGGATGACGTTGCCGATGGCCTTCGTCACCAACACTGCGTCACCCACCTGGGCCCAGCCGTGGTAGACCCCGACGCCGAGTGCCGCGACCGACGTGATCGTCGCGCCGATGACCTGGCCTCCACCGATTCGGCTGCCTTCTCGGTCGGCATGAAACAGCGTGGTCTGTCGCATCTCCATGCCATCTCCGGCGCACCCACCGACGAGCGGGATCGTCGCTCCGGCCGTTCCGTACGCGCCGCGAACGACCTCTTGTTGGTCGCCCGCCAGCCCGTCGGAGAGGAGGAGCAGCACGGTGTGACCACGATCCTCGACATCCCAGATCGAGTCCGCGACCTGCTCTCCGGCGGTACGGAGGTCGCCACCGACGATGTCGGCGCAGCGGGTTGCGACAGAGATGCCGTCGCCGCCGATCGCCATTACGACGACGCCGTCGTCGCTCGGCCCACCGACGCTGATCTCCCCACCGGTCGTGCAGCCGATCACGGACGCCTGAGCGGCCGCAACGGAGACGACGCCGGCAACCAACGATTCATGATCGTGGCGGTGCCCGGCGAAGACGACATACAGGGCCGCGCCGGGTCGGGCGTTGGCCGCGGTCGCGGCTTCGACACCTGCGGCATACGAGTCGGTCGCTGAACTTCGGCCGACACCTGTCCAGCGAGAGTCGCAAGCGGTACCGACTTCGGCGTGTTGGGCTTGGGTATCGGTCACCTCATTCGAGTCGGCACGATGCGAGCGGGCGTGAGGATTTCGAGATCGCGGTCGTACAAGACCGTCGACGGCGGGCCGCGATTCGCACGTCCTCGGGATTAGCCTCACCGGCGAACACACCCGTGCGACAGGAGAGGGAATTGTCAGCTGGCGGAGGAACACGGGCGATCTTCGCGGCGATGTTCGCCAACCTGGGCGTGGCGATCGCCAAGTTCGTCGCGTTTGCCTTCACCGGTTCATCTTCGATGCTGGCCGAGGCGATCCATTCGGTCGCCGACACCGGGAACCAGGCCCTCCTCCTCCTGGGCGGTCGGCTGGCCCGACGTGAAGCCACCCCTCAGCACCCGTTCGGCTTCGGCCGCGAACGTTACTTCTGGTCCTTTGTCGTCGCCTTGGTCCTCTTCAGTCTCGGTTCGATGTTCGCGGTGTACGAGGGCATCGGGAAGATCCGAAACCCTCACGAGGTCGAATCGCCGGCCTGGGCCTTCGGCGTGTTGGCGTTCGCGATCGTCCTCGAGGGTTTCTCGTTCCGCACGGCGATCCGAGAGTCCAACCGCACCCGGGGCGACGCCTCATGGCCGCAGTTCATCCGGCGAGCTCGAGTCCCGGAGCTACCGGTCGTTCTTCTCGAGGACCTCGGTGCACTGGCCGGTCTCCTGCTCGCCCTTGGTGCGATGACCGCGACGGTCACGCTCGACGCACCGATCTGGGACGGCATCGGCACCTTGTCGATCGGCGTCCTCCTCGGCATCATCGCGATCGTGCTGGCCATCGAGATGAAGAGTCTCCTGATCGGCGAGGGCGCCACCAAACGCACCCGCGACGACATCGTCGCCGCGATCGAGGGCACCGAGGGCGTGCGCCGACTGATCCATCTGCGAACCCTTCACCTCGGGCCCGAAGAGCTTCTTGTCGGAGCGAAGATCGAGTTCGACCACTCGTATTCGGTCGCTGAGCTCGGCGCCGCGATCGACACCGTCGAAGCCAATGTCCGCGCGCTCGTCCCGACCGCGAGACCGATGTACATCGAGCCCGACGTGTTCCGCGACACCGACGCAGATCGCTGAGCTACGCCGGCTCGATCTCGGGTTCCGGCTGCCGGATCTGCTTCAGGATCCGAACCACGGAGGCGATGCCGAACGCGGCGGCCAACCCGCCGATGATGATCCAGGCGATGAGCGGCATCTCGCCCGAGCCGGCACCGACGATGTACGCGTAGGGCGCGACAAACGACAAGCCGGCGATCAACGCCCAGACCTGCATGCCGGCCCAGTTGCCGACCCGCGCCTCGTTGACCACCCTCACCTGCCCGTAGGCGTATGGCCACGCGGTCCCGACGTCGATCGCGAGAAACACCCAAGGGCTGACGCCGTACTCGCCGAGCGTCGGCCACACAATCAGCGCTCGCAGAACGGCGTAACCAAAAACGCCAGCGATCCAGGCTCGACCTAACCAGCCAACCTGCTTCTCTGCGGCCATCGCCCCACTGTAGAGGCCCCGGAGGCCCCTTGTTGCCACGGTGCGCGCTCGGACGAACCGATTGCGTGTGCACGCGGCTTGACGCGTCTTTCGGCGCATCCGTAGTCTGTCTGGCCTATGGCTCTAGTCCCGAACGTGCCCGGGCTCGTTGTCCGGCCAGTCGAGAGCGCTGCCGAGATGCTGGCTGTCCGTCGGCTGCACGCGGACTGCTATCTCGAAACGGGTTATGTGGAGGAGAGCGATCTCGATTCAGACGGGCTCATAGCTGACCCCTGGATCCCGTTTAGCGACTACTACTCTGCGATCGACACCGCCGCCGGTGATCAACTCGTCGGGACCTGCCGAATCATCAGACCCTCGGTTCGTGGTTTCCCTGCCTTTCAAGAGTGCGAGACACGCCCCGAGGCGCTGGAAGTCTTCGGGACCCTCGATCCCTTGCGGTGTGTGGAGATCTCGTCTCTAGCGACACCAAGAATCGGTATGCAGAACATGGCGATCTCCGCCGCGTTGTACGGCCTTGTCTGGCAGGAGTCGATCGCTCAAGGTCGTGCCTACATGCTTGCCGTGATGGACGACCGACTCCTCAGGATAATGCGCCGCTGGTTCGAGTTCCCGTTCGAGACCATCGGGGACCCATGTCACTACATGGGGTCGCCTTCAACACCCGTGTCGATGTACATTCCGCGGACGATTGAGGTTCTGTCCGCGAACAACCCTGAGGCCCTCCGATTCTTCTCCGGCGATATCCCGTTCGAGGCTCTCAACGACTACGCACTCGACCTTCGGGCCGTAGTGCCTGAGCATCGCTCCAACGTCATCGACCTCCGCCGGAGTCGAGCACTGAGATAGAGACGAGCAAGACTCAGTTTTCCACAGCGGCGGCCGACCCAACGACATATGGGAAAGGCTTGGAGAGCGACAGTCGCGGTCGGACTTACCGGCGTTGTCGCGGCGGCCTTTGTCGACCAGGGCGCTCTCGTCATCGTGCGGGCCGTGGCGGGCGTCTATCTACTCGCCACCTATGCTTCGCGGCTGCGCCGCGATAAATCGATCGCCCGCGGTCCATGGCTTCTAATCCTCGCGGGAGGAACGCTCGCCCTGGTCTCGGCGACCACGCGCCTCGTGCACGGGCTGATTGTCGGTGTCGAGGGTCCGTTCCCGAGCCCTGCCGAGGCCCCAGGCATGGTCGGGTACATCTTCATTATTCTCGCGGCACGAAGCTTCTGGAACCATCGGTCGCGGGGGCGTGACATCGACTCGGCGCTCGATGGTCTCTTGGTCGCTGCGGCGGCCGCCGTCGTGGTGTTCTCGGCAATTCTCTCAAACTACATCCGAGATTCGACGATCGATGTTTGGGGCCGTACGGGCAACGTCATCTACACCTTCCTTGACCTAGTCCTAATTGGATTCGTCGCCCGGTTGGCCGTAGGGCCCGGCGTTCGGAACACAGCCTGGAGGCTAATCGCCGGCGCGACAATTCTGATCCTCCTGAATGATCTGCTGTTCCTGCTGAACACGACAGGATCGGATTGGGCGCTAACGCTCGCATACATCGCCTCACCGGTTGCGTTCATTCTCGCCGCGGCCGCGATACAACATCCGGAAGCTGGTGAAATCGCGCGCTCGCCGGAGTACTCGTCGCCAATTCTCACGAAGAGTCGAATCGTCATGCTGGCTGCAGCGCTCTTGACGTTGCCCGCCGCGCTCCTCGCAGCCCTCGTCCGCAATACTGATCCAGACCTTCCGGTGCTGGTGGTTGGCTCCGGTGTTCTCGCCCTGCTCAGTCTGGCGCGGATCTCCCTTCTGTTTCGGGCCAAGGAACGCGTCGCCGGGCTTGACGCGGCGTTGTCGGAGTCGGGCCGCGAACTCCTCGACGCCTCGACGGGAACAGAGGTCGCGGTTGCTGCGTCGAAGACGATCAGGCTCGTTGTCGGCGAGACCGCGAAGTACGCCGCAATTGTTGGCGGAACGGGAGCGCCCCGGCATCTCGTAGTCCGACTCGACGCTCTGGACTCCGCATCGATCCAGCCGATTCCCGTGGACTCGCCGGAGCCGAATCTGTTTGATTGCCTGGCCGTTGATCCCCTGGATCCGGATCTCGTTCACCTCGATCTGGGCGACCACGGCCATTTCGGGCACATCCTCGTGGAGATCCCTGGAGATCTCGACACGGCATACAACCTCGCATTGCAGACGATGTCGGCCCAGATCACCCAGGCACTCGCCTCGCTGCGGCTGGCCGAGGCGCGGTTCGCCCGAAGGGCAGAACAACGACTCAGTGCGCTCGTGGAACAGTCGGCCGACCTCGTTCTCGTCATCGGTGACGACTACAAGACGCAGTTCGCCTCGCCCAATGCGACCCGCGTCCTCGGAGTTGACCCGACCGCAATGCTCGACACCGATCCGGTGGATCTGGTTCACCCCGACGAGTCGGCGGCTCTTCGAGTTCTGATCACCGAACCATCGCAACAGGATGAGACGCCTGTCGCGATCGAGTGCCGCCTTCGCACCTCCGCCGGTGTCTATCGCTGGTTCGACGTCACGACCAGAGACTTCTCCGATGACCCCGAGGTCGGCGGAGTCGTCGTGACCGCTCGGGACGTGAACGAGGAACGCGCCGCGAAGTTGGGACTCCAACGCAGCGAACAATGGTTCCGGGGTCTCGTTCAGAACAGCTCGGATGTCATCGCGGTGCTGGACGAAGAAGGGGTCTTCACCTATGTCAGCCCGGCCGCCGAGGGTCTGCTCGATGCTCGACCCGATCAGCTGAGGGGAAGGAACTTCCTTGAGTTGCTGCCCCATGACCAGGAACTCGAGGTCGACGAAGTCCGGCGATCGCTGATGGCGACGACCCCAGGGAGCCGCACCCTGGAAGTGGTGCTCGAACGACACGACGGTGGACGCAGGACCGCCGAGGTGACCGTGACGGACCTTCGCAGCGACCCCTCGGTGCAAGGCCTTGTCCTCAACATCCGTGACGTCACCGACCGCAAGCGCCTCGAAGAAGACCTACGTCATCAGGTGCTCCACGATGATCTCACCGGGCTCGGAAGCCGCGTGCAGTTCACCAACCAACTTGCCGACGCCCTCGGTCCGAGCCGTCGACCCGGCAGTAGCGTCGCCGCGTTGTTCATCGACCTCGACGACTTCAAGAACATCAACGATTCGCTCGGCCACGCGGCCGGCGACCTCGTGCTGGTCGAGATCTCCAGCCGCCTCCTGGGCCGACTCCGGCTCCACGACCGCGCCGCCCGCTTCGGCGGTGACGAGTTCGCGGTCCTTCTCACCGACATCTACGGCGACTCCGACGTCACCCTCGTGGCCGACCGGATCGTCGCCGAACTGTCCCGGCCGGTCGAGCTCATGGGCCAAGAGGTTCGACTGAGCGTGAGCGTCGGAATCGCGATCGACGACGACGGCCTTCAGACCCCCGAGGATCTCCTCCGGGCGGCTGACGTCGCGATGTACGAGGCCAAGGCCCAGGGCAAGGGCCGCTGGGCAATGTTCAAGGCGGAGATGGCCGACCAGACGCTGGAACGGTTCGAGATATCCAACTCGCTCGCCGCAGCCATCGAAAACGACGAGCTGATGGTCTACTACCAGCCGATTCTCGACCTCGGCTCGGGGCGCACCGCCGGAGTGGAAGCACTGGTGCGCTGGAACCATCCCGTGAGGGGAATGGTGAATCCGGGGGCGTTCATCCCTCTCGCGGAACGGAACGGGCTGATCGTGCCACTCGGCCGCTCGGTGCTCCAGAAGGCGGTGGCTCAGGTCGCGGCCTGGCGTGGCGCTGGTCACGCCATCTACGCGAGCGTCAACATCTCGCCTGTCCAGCTGCAACGCGACGGAATCGTCAATGAGGTCCTCGAGATCGTCGACGAGGCCGGCATGGACCGCGACGCAGTTGTGCTGGAGCTCACGGAATCTGCGCTCATCAATGATTTCGAACTCGTGGTTGCCCGAATCGACGCGCTTCGCGCGGCCGGTCTCCGGGTCGCCATCGACGACTTCGGTACGGGCTACGCGACATTGCGCTATGCCGAGGAGTTCGCGGCCGACATCCTCAAGATCGACCAGACCTTCGTCGCCCGTCTCGAAACCCAGGACGACTCGACGATCGTGTCGACGGTGCTCGCAATCGCCGACGGCATGGGAGCCCAGACGATCGCCGAGGGCATCGAGGTACCCGAACAACATCGACGACTGATGGCACTCGGATGCCAACTCGGTCAGGGGTACTACTTCACCCGACCTGCGCCGGCCGAGACGATCGGCGGGCTTCTCGCCCGCGAGGTCGAAGGGGAAGCGCTCGCGGGACACGCCCACTAGCAGGACCCGTCGCACAACCGCCCCAGGAGGCCTGCTTTCTGGCAGGCTGCGGGGATGACCGGAATTGGCGTCGCGGTGTCGGGCTCGCTCGGCACACTCACCATCTACAATCCGACGCGGCGGAACGCGATGACAGCCGACATGTACGAGGCGGTACCGGCGGCCGTCGCCGACCTCTTGTCCCATACCGAGGTACGAGTCGTCGTACTACGGGGGGCGGGCTCGGATGCGTTCGGGGCCGGCTCCG
>JAJRXC010000106.1 GCA_024276495.1 Actinomycetes bacterium | reverse complement strand
CGTCGGCGCCGACGACATGGTGGACCGGGTCGAGGTCGCGAAGGGCGGCGTAGTCTGAGCCTGTTCGCACTGGAGGAACACATGCCGGCTCCCATGCTCTCGATGACGCTCATCACGTTCGCTGCCGCCGATCCCGGTGGTTGGGGGCATCTCGTCGACCGGGTTCGGGCCGCCGACGCGGCCGGGGTGGACAGGATGGCGCTGTCCGACCATGTTGCGTTCGGTGAGAACCTCGAGGCCTACGGCGATCCGGCCGCCGGCGGCACCGCGGGAGGTCGTCAACCGACCGGGCCCGACGGGCATTGGCTCGAACCGCTGTCCACCATCGCCCACCTCTGCGCGGTCACGTCCAACCTCCGGTTCTCGACCAACATCTTGATCGCCGCGTTGCGCCGGCCCGCGGTGCTGGCCAAGACGGTGGCGACCATCGACGTGCTCAGCGGCGGCCGGCTCGATCTGGGTGTGGGCGTCGGATGGCAGCGTGAGGAGTACGAGGTCTGTGGGCTCGACTACGCCGACCGGGGTGCCCAACTCGATCACACGCTGGAGGTGGTCCAGACCCTCTGGACCGAGACAAGAGCATCGCTGCACACGGACCGGCTCTCGTTCGACGACATCCATCAGATGCCGAAACCCGTGCAACCGGGAGGCGTGCCGATATGGGTGAGCGGGACCGTCAACCGACGTTCGATGCGCCGCCTGGCCCGTTTCGGCGCCGGCTGGATCCCCTGGGGACCCGATGCCGTCGACCTTCCCGCCGGGATCGCCCGGATGCGGGCGGCCGTGGAGGCCGAGGGCCGCGACCCGGACGGGATCGGGGTGGTGGCGAACCTCGCGGTGTCCGTGAACGACGACGGCCGGGTCGACCACGACGCGACGATGCGTGGTGTGCCCGCGCTCGTCGAAGCCGGTGTCACCGACTTCCGGGCCGCGCTACGGATCGCCCCCGATGCCCCCGACGCGCAGGAGAAGATGGCGGCGCTGGTCGCGGCGTTTCGCGCCGCGACGTGATCACCAGGTGTCGATGTGGGGCCGCCGCGGTCGGTCGGGATCGACCGGCGCGGCCCGCAGAAGGTTGACGAGGCGACGGCGGGTCTCGGCCGGGTCGATCACGTCGTCGAACTCGTTGTGGGCCGCCGCGTTGAGCGCCTTCGACCGTTCGTACATGGCGTCGACCCGTTCGTCGTAGGCGGCGGCCCGCTCGTCGGGATCCTCGATCGCGTCGAGCTCGCGGCGAGCACCGAGCGTCACCGCGCCCTCGATGCCCATCCCGCTCACCTCGCCGGTCGGCCACGACACCGTCAGCAGCGGCGCGTGGAAACTTCCGCCCGCCATCGCCTGGGCACCCAGTCCGACTGCCTTGCGGAGGATCACCGTCGCGAACGGCACGGTCAGGCTCGCCCCGACGACGAACATCCTTCCGAATCGGCGAACCTGCGCCTGCTTCTCGGCCTCCGGACCGACCATGAACCCCGGCGTGTCGCACAGGTTGACGATCGGAAGGCCGTGGCCGTCGCAGAGTTGCAGGAAGCGGGCCGCTTTGTCAGCGCCGTCGGCATCGATGGCACCGCCGAGATGCATCGGATTGTTGGCGACGACGCCGATCGGGCGCCCCTCGAGCCGGGCGAGCCCGGTCACCATTCCTTCACCGAACCCGGAGCGGAGCTCGAGCCACGTCTCGCGGTCGCAGAGTAGGTCGATCACGTCGCGTACCTGATAGGCCCGCTTGCGGTTCTCGGGAACCACCTCCCGAAGCTGCGTCTGGTCGGCGCACTCCCATGTGTCGATCGGGCCCTGGAAGTAGGAGAGATACTGCTTGGCGGTGGCAACGGCGGCGGCGTCGTCGGGGACAACGATGTCGATGACGCCGTTGGCGGTCTGCACGTCGACCGGGCCGATGTCTTCGGGCGCGAACACGCCGAGGCCTCCGCCTTCGATCATCGCCGGGCCGGCCATGCCGAGATTGGCGTCGGGTGTGGCGATGATGACGTCGCACACCGCGGCGAGGGCGGCGTTGCCGGCGAAGCACCGGCCCGAGACGATCGCAACGGTCGGTACCAGCCCGCTCAGACGGCTGATCGCCGCGAACGAGGCCACGTTGAGGCCGGCGATGATCGGGACGTCGGTGTCGCCGGGTCGACCGCCGCCGCCTTCGGCGAACAGCACGAGCGGCAGCCGCAACCGCTCGCAGATCTCGAACAGCCGGTCTTTCTTCTGATGGCCGCGATACCCCTGGGTTCCCGCCAGCACCGTGTAGTCGTAGGACATCACCGCGCAGCGGCTGGCCTCGTCGGCGAAGCGGTCGCCGTTGATCCGACCGATCCCGCCCACGATCCCGTCGCCGGGTGTGTTGGCGATCAGATCGTCGCGGCTACGCCGGGCGGTCTGGGCTGCGTACATGAACGACCCGTACTCCTCGAAGCTGCCGTCGTCGACCAGATCGGCGAGGTTCTCGCGGGCGGTGCGGCGGCCACGGGCGTGGACCTTCGCGACGGCCTCCGGTCGGGACTCGTCTGCGAGCAGACGGCGCCGCTCGTGGAGCTCTTCGAGGTCGGCGCGGATCCGCGGGGCCGCGTCGGCTGGGTCCGGTTCGGCGCCGCGGGTGATCGAACCGGGGACGACGCGGACGAGCTCGGCCCCGCGGTCGACCACGTCGCCGACCGTGACGGCCACCGATTCGACCGTTCCGTCGACGTCGCTGGTGACGAGGTGCTCGATCTTCATCACCTCGACGATCGCGATGACCGCGCCGGCGCCAACCTCATCGCCGGCGGCGACATCGAGGCGCACGACGGTGCAGTCGGTGGGGGCAACGGCGATGAAGGGGTCCATTGGCGGCAGTCTGGCACCTCGCCGCCGCGGGGCGACAGCCCTTTGGTCCGGTGGTTCTCTAAGCTGACCTTTGTCGGTCTCACTTTGGGGCCGACGGAAAGCGAAAGGAATACCGTCATGCCGACGGGGACAGTGAAGTTCTTCAACAACGAGAAGGGGTACGGGTTCATCTCCCGCGAAGACGGCGACGACGTCTTCGTGCACTTCTCCAACATCGACGGGTCGGGTTTCAAGACTCTCGAGGAAGGTCAGCGGGTTGAATTCGAAGTCGGTCCCGGCCGCAAAGGTGACGAGGCCCTCGGCGTGAAGGTCGTCTGACTGCGGCGCTGAAACGTTCAGGCACCGATCTGCGGGATCGTGAGAAGGGCACCCCATCGGGGTGCCCTTCGCTCTTGTTCGCTTCCCACCGGATTCTCTTCAGTTCGACCGCTCGCGGTCGACGGGAAGAACCGGATGCGTCAGGAGGTGGAGATGGCGGCGGAACGCACGGTGACGGCAATTGCCCGGTTGGCCCTCGTCTGGTCGTTGGTCTATCTGGTGTGGCGGGTCGCGTTCACCCTCCCGGGGGCGGATGCGACGGCGGCGTCGCTGCTTCTCGGAGCGGAGATCCTCTCCGTCATCGTGTTCGCGGCGATGATCCGATCGACGGCCGCGACCCCGATCGATGTGATCGCGTCGCCTGACGCACCGCTCCCCGACACCGCAGCGGTCGTGGACGCGACCGGATCCTCCGTCGACGAGCTCCGTACCACGCTGCTCGCGTTGCGTCGGGTCGTCGGTGTGGACCACATCGTCGTGGTCGACGGCGACGGGTCCCGCTGGTTGGCGACGATCGCCGAACGGCTCGGCGCGATAGTCGTCGATCGGTCGCTGACCTTCGGCGACGCGATTCGCGGTGTCGCGACGAGTTGGGTTCTCGTCCTGCGGTCCGGGGACCTTCCGATGCCTGACCTCGTCTCGGTGTGCGCGCCCGGGTGTTCGGCCCCCGAGGTCGCAGTGATCCAGGTCGGTGTCGAAGAGGCCGATCCGACGTCGTTCGGGCACGACCCGGACGCCTACTGGTCGCTCGAGCCATTCGTGCAACACGTCGTGCGGCCGTCGCTGGCCGCCCGCGGGTCGATCCCGTGGTACGGCGACGGTCCCGCGCTCGTCCGGCGCGCCGCGCTCGCCTCGACGCGCCGACCCGGTCTCGAGTCGATGTCGGACGACAGCCGACGGGTTGGCCTGGAGCTCATCGCGAAGGGCTCGACCGTCACCCATGTGCCCGTCACGTTGGCCCGGGTCCGGGGCCCGCACGGTCTCGGTGAGAGCCTCGTTCGGCGCCACGAGCGAACCCGGTCGGCGCTGCGATCACTTCGATCGCCCGACCTCGGACAGGTCGACAGGACCGCCCGTGTGGCGCACCTCCTTGCCCTCACTCCGCTGCTCGGCGCCCTGCAGCGACTCCTCCTGACCGCCACGGCGATCGTCGTCTTGGGCCTGTCGCGCACACCGATGGTCGGATCGCTTGTCGGGCTGGCGGTGCTGACCGTTCCGGCCTACCTGCTGAGATGGACTGCCCATCTTCTGCTCGGCCGCGGCCGACTCGGCCCCCTGTCGATCCTGCGGAGCGACCTTCGTTCGCTCGGCGTCGACCTCGCGCCGTTCGGGAAGGTCCGCGAGGATGCCGGTCGCGCCGGTCTCCTGGTTCTCGCGGTCGTGGTCGGCGCGCTCGTCGGCGTGGTCGTTCTCGCCACGTTCTCGATGTGGGATGGCGGCGACGGCCGACTTCCGGTCTCGGTGGCGGCGGTGGCGTTCGTCGTCACGGCCGGCTTCGTCGGTGTGGGAACCGAGGTGCTCGTCGACGCCGTCGCCCGTCGTCAACGCCGGGTGGACCACCGGGTTCGGCTCGGTCTCGTGACCTGTCGCATCGAGGAACACGATGGGCAGTTGGTCGACCTGTCGACCGGCGGGGCCGGTGTCGTCGTCGCCGCACCGATCGACGAGACCTTCGAGATCGGTGTCGTCACGACGTTGTCGTTTCGGATTCCCGACGCCGCCGGTGCGTGGCGGAGCGTCTCGACGCTCGTTCATGTGGCCCACCGCAGCGAGGACCCCGACGGTGGCACCCGACTCGGGCTCTCGTTCGACGACCCGATGGACGCGCCGCTCGACCCGGTCGTCGAGTTCCTGACGATCGATCGCCGCCTCGTCGCGCTCGGGCGTCACGAGACGATGACGAGGTGAACGTTCAGCCGAGGCGCAGGGTCTCGAGCGGTTCGAGCCGGGCCGCCTTGACCGACGGGTAGAGGCCGGCCACCACCGAGGTGAACAACGCCGCCCCCATGCCGAGCACGTAGATCGTGGGTACGCCGAGGAACTCACTGGGGAACTCGTAGCCGCCGACCACGAGAACCGGTTCGAGCACATAGGTCCAGCCGGCGATGTGCGACGCGTAGACCACGATGAGCACGCCGACCGCCAGGCCACCGAGCCCTCCGAAGAAGCCGACGGCGACCGCTTCGAGGAGGAACTGCCAGGCGATGACGGATCGCCCGTGGCCGAGAGCTCGACGAATGCCGATCTCGGCCGAGCGCTGGATCACGGAGATGGACATCACGTTGGCGATTCCGACCCCGCCGACCACCAGCGCGAGGATTCCCATCGACGCCACGATGATCTGCAGGGTGCTGTCGGCGGCGGCGGCCGCTTCGAGCGCGTCGGACGGTACCGACGTGTTGACTTCGTCGCTCCCGCCGAGGTTGATCGCCACCGGAAGAGCTTCTTCGACCTCGACCACCCGAGTGGGGTCGGCCCGCACGTAGATCGTGTTGGTCTCGAGCCCGACATCGAAGTCGTTGTCGGCGGTCAACGGCGGTATCAACACCGCGGTGTTGAAGTTCGTCACCAGCTTGACCGGCTCGTAGACGCCGACGATTCCGTAGTCGAGGCCGTTGATCTGGATCGTGCGGTTGGTTCCGGCCCGGTACTCGAACTCGTTGGCGACATCGAGGCCGATGACCGCGACGCGCGCCCCGGTGTTGTAGTCGAAGTCGTTGAGCCAACGTCCGCTGCGAAGCTCGATCTGCATCACCTCGAGGAAGGCGGAATCGGCGGTCAGCACAGGGGTCGGAAACGCCGTGTAGTAGGTCGCGGCGGCGTCGTACGGTGCGGTGACGACACCGGTGATCGATTGGGTCGCCGTGGCACTCTCCACGCCGGAGAGGGCCAGGACGCGATCGCGCACGTCTTCGGGAAACGTCGGGTTCTGGGTTCCGAAGGAGCCCGCCGCCTCGGCTGTGATGAGGTTGGTGCCGAGCTCGGCGAGGTCCTGTTGGAGGTCGCCCTTGGCCGACTCGGTGAGCCCGACCGCGGCGACGATCGCGCTGACGCCGATGATCGGACCGAGCATGATCAACAGGGTTCGGCTCACCCTCGCCGTGAGCCCGCTCAGGGCGACACCGATGAGGTCACGGATGCTTCGCATCAGTCGAGCGTGCCGCCGAACGTCGTCGGAGCGGCGTCGACCAGCTGCTCGTCGGCGACGATCCGTCCGTCTTTCATCGAGATCCGTCGTTGGGCCGCCGCGGCGACCGAAGGATCGTGGGTGACGATCGCGATGGCTCGAAGCGGGGAATGCAGATCCTGGAATATCTGCATGACGTTGGCTGCGTTGGTCGAGTCGAGCGCACCGGTCGGCTCGTCGGCCAACAGGAGCTTCGGTTCGGTCACGATGGCGCGGGCGATCGCCACCCGCTGTTGTTCGCCACCCGACATCTGCACGGGTCGGTGGTCAGCGCGAGGGGCGAGGCCCACCACGTCCAGGGCGGCCATCGCCCGGCGTCGACGTTCGGCCGGCGTCAGGTTGCGGTACAAGAGGGCGGTCTCGACGTTGCGCCGGGCGTCGAGATGCGGGATGAGATGAAACTGTTGGAAGATGAAGCCGACGACCTCGCCGCGGAGCCGGGAGCGTTCCGTGTCACCGAGCTCCTTGACCGATTTGCCAGTGACCCACATCGTGCCGAGGGTGGGGAGGTCGAGGAGCCCGAGGAGGCCGAGCATCGTGGACTTCCCCGATCCGGACGGCCCGACGATCGAGACGAACTCGCCGGCCTCGATCGACATCGAGACCCGGTCGAGCGCGTGGACCTTGACCTCGTCCCCGTAGATCCGCGAGACCTCCTCGAGGCGCAGGAGCGAGGCGTCGGCCACGGGAATCAGTTGTCGACTTCGACGACGATGAGCTCGCCGCCGCTGAGGCCCGAGACGATCTCGGTGAAGCTGCCTTCCTGAAGTCCGGTCACGACCCGCGTCGGAACGAAGCGGTTCCCGTTGGCCTCGTCGATCACGGTGACCACGTCGTTGCCGGTGCCGTCCTGGCTGACCGCGGCGATCGGGACGACGAGCGCGTCCACCCGCTCGTCGAGCGTCACCTCGATGCGGACGTTCGCCCCGTCGACGGCCGCGAGGTCGTTGTCGGCCTCGACCACGCCCTCGTACGTCTCGCTTCCGCTGTCGGAGATCGTTGCCGCGTCGTCGAGTTGGGTGATCCTGCCGCTCGATTCCTGGTCGCCGGCCTGGATCTCGACTCGAACCACCTGCCCGACCGCCAACTCGGAGCGGTCGGTCGGGTTGGCGAACAAGGTGATGGTGAAGTTGGGTTCGGTCAACGTGAGGAGCTCCTGGCCGAGCTGCACGGTCTCGCCCTCGTCGACGAAGACGGTGCCGACGCGTGCGGGCCAGTCGTTCACGATCATGTCGGACGGAACGAAGATCACGTCGTCGTCGATCGTCTCCACAACCAGCGACACGCGGGTCTGGCCGCGCGGAAGGGTGATGGAGCCGGTGAGTGTGTTGTAGTCGACACCCATCGTCGCGCTGCCGGCGATCTGGTAGTCGACCGAGATGTCCTCGGTGGGAGCCTGGTCTGCCTCGATGATCACGTCGACGTGCTCGCCCTCGGGGACGGTGCGCTCGCGGGTGATCATCGTGAGCTCCGGTTCGTCCTCGTCCTCGATGATGACGGTCCCGGTCGTGACGGTGCCGAGGAGATACTGCTCGTCGGGGTCGTCCGCGGGGAGAAGGGTGACGGTGAGCGTCTCGTCGGGCTCGATGTCGTCGTCTTGGATCGTCGCGATCGTGAACGTGTCGTCGAGCGTGTCGGCGCCGAAGACGAACGTCGGGCGTTCGTCTTGTTCCTCGTAGTCGTCGGTCTCGTCCGCGGTACCGCCGCTCACGATGTAGCGAACCTCGACCGGGGCGTCGAGCTCGATGTCGCTCTCCACGGTGAACGTCGCATCCTCGCCTTCGTCGATCGGGTTGTCGTCGTCGTCGACTCGAAGCGTCAGCGTCGGGACCTTTGCCGTGTTGGTGTCGATGATGTCGACGGTCATGGTCTTGATCGGGCCGATGTCGTAGTTGGCGCCGCTGATGACCTGTTCGGCGACGAGGGTGATGGACCAGGTCTCGTCCTCCTCGTCGAGATCGTCGGTCAGGGTCTCCAGCACCAACGTGACGCTCGTCTCGCCCGCGGGCCACAGGAACGGCAGGTCCTCCAGCGGATCGTTGAGATAGTCGACGTCGATGTCGGGATCGTCGACATCGTCTTGGTCTCCGCCGGTCGCCGTGCCACCGAAGGTGATGTCGACCTCGATGTCGGCCGTCGGCGCCACCGAGGCGGTGAGGACGATCTCGATCGAGTCGCCCTCGTCGACCTCGGCGCTCGCGGTCGCGGCGCCGAGGCGGGGCACGTCGGAGGTCTGCATGGGAACCAACGCGGCGCCGCCGCCTCCGCCGGTCGCGATCGGCCCGCTGACCTGCGCGGGGACCGACGGGCCGATGATCAGCGCCGTGGTGTCCTTGTCCGCGACGGTGTAGCCGTTGCCGTCGACCAGCGATATGACGATCGTCTCCTCGGGTTCGGGGGTTGCGCCGCCGTAGCCGTAGGCGATCTGCCATTGGCGGAGGGCGGCCCGGGTGGCCTCGGTGTAGAGCAGGTCGACCGCGCCGGGGTCGTAGCCCGATTCGAGCAGGATCCGTTCGAGTTGGAGCACGTCGGGGCCGTCGGAGCCGACGTCGAGTTGGCGGTAGAACGAGAAGTCGCCCTGGGTGGCCACCGCGGGCCGTCCGTCGAGCGCGAGGAGCACGTCGCCGGCGTTGATCGTGTCGCCGTCCTCCACCGAGAGCTGGCTGACCCGGCCGTCGAACGGCGAGTTGATCGTCGAGAGCTCGTCGCGGCGCAGCTCGCCGTTGATGGTGAGCTCGTCGCGCAGCGTCTGGCGGTCGACGCGGCGGACCAACGGCGGCGCGACGGATTCCTCGTCGGTCTCGCCCCCGGTCTGTTGCCAGACGACGACGAGACCGGCGATGACGATGATCGCCGAGAAGATACCGAGGACCTGGGTCCGGCTGAGGGTCACCCGTCGGTCCCTTCGGTCTCGTCCGCGACCTGCTCGTCGTAGAGCCGGCCAGCGATCGCGGCGCATTCGCCCATGTCGTCGCCGTCGAAGATCGACTGGCCGGCGGGGGGTTCGATCGCGGTCGGGCTGTTGAGCCCGCGCTCGTCGGTCGTGATCTCCGAGATCACGAAGCCGCGGCCCTCCATGCAGTCGATCCAGAGCACCAGTTGTCGGTTGCGGGTCTCGATGCCGTCGGTGTCGAGGTTCTCGGATTCGGCCTGTTGGGCCTCGAGCGCGTTGATGATGTCGCTCACGGCGGCACATTTGCTCAGCGCTTCGACATAGCCGGCGTCGTTCACCGGATCGGTCGGTTCGAGGGTGGGATCGGGGCGGCCGATGAAGGAGTAGCCCTCGTCGTCGAGACAGGTTCGAAAGACACCGAAGGCCTCGAACAGGTTGCCGATCGCGCTGCCTTCGTCTTCGTTCTGCGGGACGGTGTCGCTCGTGGACTCGAAGGCCTCGGTGTCGCCGGCCACCGATTCGGCGGCCCCGCCCGCCGCGTCGGCGACGGGTGCCGACGTGGTCGTCGAGCTCGTGATGGCGTCGCCGTCGAGGGCCTGGTCTCCCTGGAGAACGAAGTCGTTCGCACCGCCCTCGGCCGTGGTGTCGGTGCTTCCCCCTCCGCAGGCGGCCGCGGTGAGGGCGAGGGCGAGCAGGACGGCGGTGCGGGAGATCGTGGCCATCAGGGTTCCTCGGTCGGGGTCGCGCCGGTGTCGAGCTCGGAGGGATTGTCCGGGTCGAATCCGCATTCGACGAAATCGTCGGTGTTGACCTCCCCGTCGGCCAGCAGCGAGGTGCCGTCGGGTGGGATCCAGGTCTCGGCGATCTCGACGTAGCGCGGTTGAAGGACGCCGTTCTCATCGGGGGTCGGTGTCGGGATGGTCCAGCCCCGACCGACGAGGCAGTCGACGAAGATGGTGAACTGCCGGTTCTGGGTCTCGATCTCCTCCGCGGTCAGGTTGCTGGTGTCCTCGGCTGCCTCCATCTTGCTGACGATCTGGGTCAGCGCCGCGCAGTCGCCGAGCGCGGTCGTGTAGCCGGGGTCGTTGACCGGGTCGTCGGGGTCCCCGTCCTGGTTGGGCAGGCCGAGGAAGGTGTAGCCCTCGGTGCCGAGACATGCCATGAACTCACCGACCGCGTCGAAGAACTCGGAGTCGGCGTCTCGTTCCTCGGCCTGGGGCAGGGTGTCCTCGGTCGTGTCGAACTCCGGGGCGCCACCTTCGGCGGCGCCGGTCGGGGCGGCGTCGGGTGCCCCGGTCGTTGTCGTGGTCGGGTCGATCGCGAGCGATTCCTCCCCCTGCAGGACGAACTCGTCGGCGCCGGCTGTGGCCGTCTCTCCCTCCCCGGTTCCGCACGCGGCGGCGAACAGGGTGAGTACGAGGGCGATCGTCACGAGTCGTGGTGGGGACGTCATGGGCTTCTCCGGCGGCGGCGGGGGTCGGGCGGAGACAGCCGGGAACCCGAGAACCCGTCATCCCCACCTCGGGCAACGCTAACTTCTGCCCGTCCGGGCCACACAATCCCGGGGGTTCGGTCAGTCGGTCTTGGCGAAGATGGTGGCCGGGTCTGCGGCCGCCCGGCCGGCGCAGGGCATCGTCGACCCGTTGTCCCGCGAGCTGCGGGCGGCGGCTTCGGCCAGGGCC
Organism: Actinomycetes bacterium; assembly: GCA_024276495.1. Taxonomy (GTDB): domain Bacteria; phylum Actinomycetota; class Acidimicrobiia; order Acidimicrobiales; family Aldehydirespiratoraceae; genus JAJRXC01. The sequence continues at coordinate 21,614 of JAJRXC010000106.1, read as the reverse complement.
ATGATCCCGTCGCCCACACTGCGTGGCGGCCACGGTTCGGCGCGGCCGGCGGCGACCGCCGCGAACCGGCGCATCTGCTCGGTGAACCCCAAGGCCACCAGCGGCGGTTCGTCGGGCGGCGTGAGAGGTTCCCCGTTGCGCTCGATCGTGGGACGGGGCCAGAGTTGAAGCGACACGACCCCGGACGCGCCTGCCGCCTCGAGCACGGTCTCGCCCGGACCGTCGATCCACTCGAGCTCGGCCCGGATTCGTCGGCCGTCGCTCAGCCCGAGGGTGAGTGATGCCGCGGTCTCGATGGCGCCGTCGCGGCGAACCGTGGCGGCGACGTCGACGACAGGGGATCCTGCCGCGGCGAGCAGGACGGGAAGCGAACCTGCCGCGGGGTCCAAGAGGGCGCCCCCGGCGAAGTCGGCGGTGCCGTGATGGCCCCACGTCGGGCGCGTCGCACGGGAGCGCAACACGAGGTGATGGACGTCGCCGAGGTCGTGGATCGCCCGAAGCGCCTGCTTCACGACGCTCGCGTGCAGGAAGTTGACGGCGGTGGCGGTGCGGGGCCGGGGTGCCGGATCGATGCCCACCGGTGATTCCACGAGAGCGGGAAACGCGACCTGGATGTGGCCCATGACATCGGGAACGGCCCGGGGCGGAACCGCGACGACGACGCCGTCGGCCTCGGCGAGGAGGCGGTCGAGGGAAAGGTCGGGGACGCCCATCGCCCCGGCGAGCGCGGTGGCCGTGCCCTCGGGTCGTCCGCCGACACCGACGAGCTCGATGCCTGGTGTGGCCCGGGCCGCTTCGGCGTGAACGCCGGCGCCGGGCCCGCCACCGATGATCGCAATGCGCGTCATCGGACCATCGTGCCATCGTTGAGACGCGACTGCGGCGTTCGGCTCGCCGCCAGTACGGTTGGTGACGTGCGTGGGATCGTCGGGCTCGTCCGACTGGCGACGGTGCTCGTCGGCGGTGGAATCGTGATGGCTTTCACCTTCGCCGCGCTCGGTCCGCGCATCGTCGAGATCTACAACGCGAACGAATCGACGGTCGCGGAGATCCGCTTCGACGAGCTCGCGCTGCGGTCGATCGTGTACGACACCAACGGCGACGAGTTCGACGTGCTCTACGACGTGGAGAACCGGGAGCTGGTGACGCTCGCGGATGTCAGCGACGCGATGATCGCGACGGTGATCGCCGTCGAGGACGAGGGCTTCTACGAGCACAGCGGGATCGACGCCAAGGCGATCGGTCGGGCGTTCATCCGCAACGTCAACGCCGGCGGGATCGAACAGGGTGGATCCACGATCACCCAACAGTTGATCAAGAACGGCGTGGTGGGCGACGAGCAGATCGTCGATCGGAAGATCGCCGAGGCGGCGCTGGCCCGTCGGCTCGAACAGCAGCTCACCAAGGAGGAGATTCTCGAGGCCTACCTGAACACCGTGTACTTCGGCGGTGGCGCCTACGGGGTCCGGGCTGCGGCGGAGATCTACTACGGTACGACGCCCGACCGGCTCGACTACGCCCAGTCGGCGATGCTCGCCGGCCTGATCCAGAATCCGTCGAAGTTCGACCCGACCCTGCGGCCGGATCTCGCTCGTGACCGTCGGGATTTCGCTCTCGGCCGTCTCGTGGCCGTTGGTGAGATCACCGACGAGCAGGCCGATCTCTACCGGGCGGTGCCGGTGCCGACCACCCGGGTTCTGCCGTCGGAGTGGCAGCCCGACAACTACTTCATCGAGGAGGTTCGTCGTCGTCTTCTCGACGATCCCCGGCTGGGCGCGACCCCTCAGGAACGAGCCGAGGCCTTGTTCGGTGGCGGACTGCGGGTCTACACCACCTACGATCCGGCCGCGCAGGCTGCGGCCGAGGCGGCGATCGCGAGGTTCACCCCCGACGACGATCGGGGGTTTGTCGGCGCGCTGGCTTCGGTCGAGCCCGGTACGGGGCGGGTTCGGGCGATCGTCGGTGGTCCCGGCTTCGACGTTCCCGGTTTCGGCGAGTTCAACATCGCGACGCAGGGGGGCCGGCCGACCGGCTCCTCGTTCAAGGTCTTCGTCCTCGCTGCGGCGATGGAGAAGGGGCTGGTGCCGTCGGATCAGGTGAGCGGGTTGTCGCCGTGCGAGTTCGACAATCCCGGTGGCTTCCCCGATCCGTACCAGGCCAAGAACTTCAGCGGTGGTGGATCGATCAAGTCGATCCGGAGTCAGACGTTGTCGTCGTCGAACTGCGCATTTCTCCGACTCGGTCAGATCGTCGGCCTGTCCAATGTCGCCGACACCGCCCGCGCGCTCGGGATCACCAGCGACCTGTCGTCGTTGCCGATCTCGATGCCGCTCGGGCCTCTCGACATCACGCCGCTCGACATGGCGAGCGCCTTCGCGACCCTCGCCAATGACGGGCTTCAGGTCGATCCGATCTTCATCGAACGGGTCGAAGACCGTGCCGGCAACCTGATCTTCGCGAACGAGCCGAGGCCGCAGCGAGCGGTGTCGGTGCAGTCGGCCCGCCTGGTGACGTCGGTTCTGGAGGCGAACGTGCGAGGCGGCACCGGCACTCGGGCCCAGCTTCCCGATCAGGTCGCAGCCGGGAAGACGGGAACCGGCCAGTCGTTCAAGAACGCCTGGTTCGTGGGGTACACCCCGTACCTCGCCACCGCGGTGTGGCTCGGCAATCCGCTCGCCGAGGTCGAGATGCGGGGGGTGAACATTCCCGAGCTCGGGGTTCGCAGCGTCACCGGTGGTTCGGCCCCGGCGGCGATGTGGCAGGCTTTCAACGAGGCGTACCACGCCGACCTCGAACCGCGGACGTTCGCGCCTCCGGCGCCCACCCGGGGCGGCCGGATCATCCGCACCGACAGTGACGAGGCGGCCTACAGCAAGTTGATTAGCAGCCCGTGTGGCGACGAGGACGCCGAGGTCGACACCGATGACGACGGGGTCGCTGACTTCTGCGAGAACTCCGACTTCACCTACGATCCGAACATCGATCGCTGTCCGACCCTCCTGGTTCCCGTCGACCGCGACGAGGACGGCAAGACCGACGCATGCGTGATGCCGACGACGACCACGACAACCACGACGACCGTTCCCACCACCACCACGACGAGCACGACGACCACGACGGTGCCGCCGACCACGACGAGCACGACGACCACGACAACCACGACGGTGCCGCCGACCACGACGACGACCGGCTGAGGCGCAACAACGGCACTCATGACTGAACATCACCTTCTCGACATCCAGCGCCTCGACACCGAGGCGGAGCAGCTTCGCCACCGACACGCCAATCTCGAGCAGCGGGCCCGACTCGAGGCGGCCAGGGTCGAGCTCGGGCGCGTCGACGCCGAGTCCGCAGCGATCGACGTGGCCCGGTTGGAGGTGGCAGCCCGCCAGAAGCGATTCGAGGACGAGGCCCAGATCTTCTCGACGAAGGCCGACGAGGACGAGAAGCGGCTCTACAGCGGAGAGGTCGGCATGAAGGACCTCCAGCCGCTCCAGGCAGAGATCGCGGGGCTGCGCGAGCGTCAGGCGGACCACGAGGACAAGGCGCTTGAGGCGATGGAGGAGGCCGAGGTGCTGGCCGCTCGGCGGGCCGAGACCGACGAGCGGTCCGCCGCGATCGCCGAGGCGATCACGGTTGCCGAAGCGGAGCTGGCCGATGCCGAGGCGGAGATCACGGCACAACTCGCCGATGTCGCCGCCCGACGTGAGGTCGCGGCGGAGGCGGTCGACCCCGGCGATCTCGCCGAGTACGAACGGCTGCGCCCCGGGATGGGTTCGGCGACGGTGGTCCGATTCGACGGCAGCAACTGCGTCGGATGCCCGTCGACGATGCCGGCAGTCGAGCTCGACCGGATGAAACACGCGGATTCCGGCAGCGTGCTCAGTTGTCGCGAGTGCGGGCGAATCGTCGTCACCTAGGCCGGAGTCCTGTTGTTCTTCTTCTTCGTGGCCGCCGCGGTCCTCACCGTGCTCTTCGTCTTCGACAGTCCGGCGATCGACTACCGATTCGTCGCGTTCGGTGGTGTGCTGCCGTTGGCCGAGGCGTTGACGGGCCGCCCGCTGGTGTTGCACACCCTGGTGGGCTCGGTCGGGCTGATGGCGATCGTCATGGCAGTGACCGTCGGTCGAAGGGTGCGTCGACGCCGGCTGCTGGGTGTCCCCATCGGCACGTTCGTGTTCCTCGTCGCGTCGGGGGCGTGGACCCGAAGCGAGCTGTTCTGGTGGCCGGTTCGAGGTCTCGACGGGATTGCCGCCGCGCCGCTTCCCGAGTTCGATCGCCCGCCGATCCTGCTGGCCTCGTTCGAGTTGGCCGGCATCGCCGCGCTGGTCTGGTTGATCCGGCGTTTCGAGCTCGTCCGTCCCGAACATCGCGAGGAGTTGCGTCGAAGCGGACGGCTTCCTCGCACCCATCTCGCATGAGTCGATGTTGATCATCGCTCGCCACGGTCGAACCCGGGCCAACGCGGCCGGTGAGCTGCTCGGTCGCCGGGACCCCGGACTCGACCGGGTCGGCCGCCGTCAGGCCGAGGCGATCGGGCGGGCGTTGGCCGGTGTCGCTCGGGTCGTGTCGAGCCCGTTGCGGCGTTGCCGCGAGACGGCCGAGGCGATCGGTGGACCGGTCGATCTCGACGAGCGATTCATCGAGCTCGACTACGGCGACCTCGAGGGGGTGGCGCTGGCCGACATTCCCGCCGCGACCTGGGCGGCGTGGCGGGCCGATGTCGCGTGGACGCCGCCGGGTGGGGAGAGCCTCGAAGCGGTGGGGGTTCGGGTGGGTTCGGCCCTCGACGATCTGGTCGAGGAAGCCACCGAACGCGATGTCCTCGTCGTCAGTCACGTCTCACCGGTCAAGGCCGCGTTGGCCTGGAGCCTGGGCGTCGGCGTGGAGACGCAATGGCGCTGCAACGTCGCACAGGCGTCGATCTCCCGGATCGCGATTCGCTCGGGTGCGCCGGTGCTGTTCAGCTTCAACGAGATCCATCACCTCGATCCGGAGGCGTCCTGAGATGGCCGGCCGGTGGATCGTTCCCGACGACGAAGTGGTCTTTCGTTTCGTCGCCTCGGGTGGCCCCGGCGGTCAGCACGCGAACCGCTCCAACACGAAGGTCGACGCGGTGTTCCGCATCGACGATTCCCCGTCGATGCCGCCGGCCCTGCGCGACCGCGTGCGGGCCAAGCTCGGCGACGTCGTTCGGGTGACCGTCGACGACGAGCGCAGCCAGCACCGCAACCGACAGCTCGCCCTCGAGCGGATCCAGGAACGGATCGACGCGGCCGCCCGAGTCGAACGGCCCCGGCGTGCGACCAAGCCGACACGGGGGAGTCAGCGGCGGCGACTCGATTCGAAGCGGCGGCGAGGCGATGTCAAACGGCAGCGGAAACGACCGGGCTACGACGACTGACGGCGGGTCGGCGAGGCCGGGCGGTGGGTACGGGCCGGGTAGACGGGCCGACGATGCCGGTCGATGAGCCGCTCGCGCTCGAGGGCGTCGGCGGATCGACGGACGGTCTCGTGTCCGGTGCGGGCGAAGCGGGCGATGTCGCGTGAGCTCATGGGAAGCTCGCGGTCGAGGAACACGAGCGCGGTGGCGACCTGGCCGGTTCTCCGGGGAAGCCGGTCGGTGTAGAGCTCGAGCACGGCGACGTGTTCGAGCCAACGCAGCGCCTCGATCGGGAGTGGTCCGGGAAGCGACAGATCTCCGACGGGGACCGCCGGTTCATGGGTTCGATCGGTCATGGCACGCACCTCGCTGCTCCCCAACCCTACTCAGCGACAACGGGCGGTGCCGGGGCGGCCGTGGACGTCGCCCGTCGGGCGCGTTGTCGTCGCGGTTGGCCTCGGCGGTGCCCCGGGATCAGCCGGGGCCGTGTTTGTGGCGCCGGTGATGGAAGCTGCATCTGGCTTTCCCGTTGCGGTGGCTGGTGGAACCACCGTCGTTCCATTCCTCGATGTGATCGATCTCACATTCGCGGGCGGGGATCTCACATCCATCGTGGGCGCACCGGCGGTCTCGGGCGCAGATCGCTTCTCGCAGCGCACCCTGGAAGAGGCGGACCTTGCGGCCGTAGTCGAGGATCACACCGGCTGCGCCGTAGACGAGCCGGCGAACGTCGCCGACGATGGCCTGCTCGATCATCTGGGTCGGGCTGATGACGGTGCCGTCGTCGAGCTCGCACAGCCGTGGGGTGTCGGGATCGGGCTCCGGCGGGCGTTGGCCGAAGAGTGCGGCGACGGTGCGGTCGAAGGTGTGATGGTCGACGTGCACGATGGTCAGCGGGCGAGGTCGTTTGCCGTCGACCGGGGCGGTCGCCGCTCGACGGGCCATCTCCACGAGGGCATCGGCGCGTCGTTGGGTGGGGGTGCGCCACAAGGCGTCGACCGTCGTCTTGTCGCCGTGGGTCTCCTTGGCCTGCGCCCAGTCGGCCGTGAAGAGCTCCTTTTCGATTCGGCGCAGCACTTCTCGGACATCGCTCGAGCCGACCGGGTCGAGCCAGCCATCGATGCGGCCCATGCCATCGAGTGTTCTGGACAGATGCAGCGATCGATTGACCTCGCGCGGATCGGGAGGTTCGGGATCGTCGCCGCGGCGAGCCTCGTCGACGACCTGTTCCCAGTAGCGCACCGCCCGCTCCCAATCGGCGAATGACAACGACGCGGCCTTGCGCAGCAGGAACTCTTCGGCGGCGGCGAACTCGGGACGGATCGCCGCGCGAGCCAGGCGACGGGCGTGGGGCTCGGTGATCGTGCCGTCGGCGAGCGCCGCGGCCGTGCCGGGCATGTCGCGCAGCGCGCGAGCCAGGGTGACCGAGCCGGCCGCGGCGCCTCCACGCATCCGGCCGCGGTGTCGGAGGGCGCAGGCCGCGTTGCGATGACCGGCGATCGACCAATGCATGGAGGCGTCGTAGGCACCGACCGTGGCCGCCTCCAACGCGGCCAACTTCGCCTTCAACGCCTGAATCCGAACCGCGGCGTCCTCCACATCGGCCCCGGCCAGACCGGAGAAGTCGACCTTCGCGGCCAACTCGATCGCCTCGCCGATGTCGTCGAACTCCGCCAGCACCATGGACCCAGACTAGGAACCGGGTGTGACACTCGACGGCTTCACCCGCGGGCGCGGCGGAGGAGCTCGGGCGTCAGATGGCGGCTGCCGTCTCGGAAGCGGTAGAGGCAGGCCAGCCGGAACCAGGTGTGCCGCTCGACGGCATCGACGCGGACCGGATCCAGCGGCCGCACCGACGAGTACGCCGCGTAGAGACAATCGGCCCGCTGCTCGCCCAGGAGCGCGTCGGCCCCGGCCTGGAGGGCACGCAGACGGAGATGAACCGCCAGGTTCGCGACATCGTCCTCGGGCGCGCCGAGGCCCAGCCCATCGAGGTCGATGAGGCCGACACCGTCACGAGCGACGAAGACGTTCTTGTCGTGGAGGTCGCCGTGGACCGCGACGCCGCCCGTCGGCGTAAGCACGGGAAGCTCGGTTGCCACCCTCGTCAGCTCGGCGCGGGCCAGCGGCTCGATTCGGCCCACCGTGTCGATCCAGCGGGCCTGATCGTCGAGGACACGATGGGTGAGCGTCGGGGACGGCGGCGCCTGGTGGAACTCGGCGAGCGCACGACCGACCGCGCAGATGTCGTCGATTCCACCGCGGACCGGTGTTGCCGCGCGAAGGGCATCGTGCAGCGACCGTCCCGGCACGCGGCCCAGCTCGACCCAACCCGCCGGGTCGGAGTGGAGCACCTCGGGGACCACCATCGCAGACGGCGTCCCCGCCGCCGCCTCGTGGGCCCGGATCAGGGCCGCCAGCCGTTTCGGACGAACGACCTTCAAGAAGGTGGTCTCGGGCGTTCGAATGACGGCCCGACGGCCGACGCGGTAGCCGATCAGCTCGCCGCGGGCCAGGAGCCCCCGCAGGGCGGGCAGCTCTGGGTCGTTCTCGGGCGCGCCGGTCGCGATCTCGTGCGTCTCGGGATCGAGGGAGCCCCACCGGCCGTCGCGGCTGCGCACGGTCCAGCAGCCGCGGTGACGTGGGTAGGCCGTCGGCCACCGGCTCATGAACCGCGGCCCGCTCGTCGAGACGATCATCGGGTGGCCACCGAGAGGGCGCGCGCACCGGCGTCGAGTTGCCCTCGGGCCGCGGCGAGCAGCTCGGCCCCGGTGTGTGACCAGTTCCCCTCCAGGTGGCGGGTGACGAGGAGGGCCTGATCGACGAGGCCGATCGCCGCGTGCCAGGCGAGCGCCCGATCGGCGATCGGCCCGGCGAGCGTCCGGTAGCGCTCGATCATGGCGTCGGCATGGTCGAGCGCGGTCGGTGACCAACCGGGCCGGCGGATCGACAGGGCGATCGCGTGGGCCCGGAAGTAGCCGAGATCGACGGCCGCCGGTCCGACGGCGACCCGCTCGAGATCGACGAACGAGATGGCGTCGTGGTGCACGAGGAGGTTGTTCGAGTGGAGGTCGCCGTGGAGCAAGACCTCGGCGCGCGGGTCGTCGGGCCGGCTCCGGGCGAGAAGGTCGGCCAGGGCGGTCGCGGCACCCGCCAGCGCCGGTGCCCAGGCGGCGAGTCCGGCGAGTCCGGCCCTGGCCTTGTCGAGCTCGGTGCCGACGGAGCGGCGCTCGAGCGCCCTCGGGGCCGCTGTCGTGTGGAAGCGCACCAACGCCGCGCCGAGCGCGGCACCGTCGGCACCGACGGTTCGGATCACGTCTCTCATCGGTTCACCGTCGATGAAGCGGTCGACCGCGACGCGGTCGCCGTCGAGTTGGGCGATCGGCTCGGGCGTGGCCGTGCCATGGTCGCGAAGATGGGTCGCGATCGCGGCCAACCGGCCGGCCTCGCGGCGTGTGCCGTAGCGCAACAGGAGCGGTCGGGCGGTTCCGTCGACCGTCGTCAGGTCGACTCTCGCGACGACACGACGTTCGGGCTTGTAGCGCAGGATCTCGACGCGCGACCGGCCACCCGAGATCCGCTCGGCCGGGCCGACGAGATCGGCCAACGACCGCTTGAGCTTGCGAGGATCGACATACCAACGCAGCGTGCGCAATCGCATGTCGTTGGGGAAGCCGAACAGCACCGTCCGGCGATCGAGCCGGTGAACTGTCGTGCCGATCGGGGAGGGGCGGGGCCGAAACGTCATCGCCTTTGCGTGGATCTCATCGGCCCGCTCCGATCGGACGCACCAGTGGGCGTAGCCCCACGTGTGGTCGCCGTCGGGAAGGGTGAAACGGTAGGCGATGACCGTCGTCTCGCCCTGCTTGTGGCGGATCTGGTCCGGTTCTGCGTTCGTCAGCGTGAGGCCGGCGGCGCGGAAGCGTTCGGTTGCCGAGTCGGCATCGACGAGATCGTCCAGCGTCGAGTCGTCGGTCATCGGCTCACCGCGTGGAGGCGACGGGCCCGCTCGGGCCGGTGGCGAAGCGTGACGCAATAGTCGGGCCCGAGCTCGTCCAGGCTCCCGTGGTGGACGACGAGCGTGGTCCGACCGGCGGCGATGTTGGTGATGGCGCTCGCGACGGTGTCGCGAGCGTCGGGATCGAGGCCGGCCAACGGCTCGTCGAGCAGGAGGATCGACGCGTCGCGAAGGGCCGCCCGGGCGAGCATCAGGCGACGGGCCTGGCCACCCGACAGTGACGCACCGCTCTCGTCGAGGATCGTGTCGAGGCCGTCGGGCAGCTGCTCGAGTACCGGTGTGAACAGGGCGGCGTCGGCGGCCGAGGCGATCTCGGCCTCGGTCGCCTCCGGCTTCCCGAACAAGATGTTCTCCCTGATCGTCCCTCCGAACAGGGCTAGCTCCTGGGGGACGTACGCGATCTGGTCACGGTAGGAGGCGAGCTGCAGCGTCTCGATCGGGACACCGCCGATGCTGACGGTGCCGGCGCTCGGACGGTGCAGGCGAAGCAGCAGGGAGAGCAACGTCGACTTGCCGGTGCCGTTCTCGCCGACGACCGCCGCCATCGACCCGGCCGGAATGCGGCCCGAGAGGTTCTCGAGCGACGTACGCCCGTCGGGATAGGTGTGGCCGACGCCGTCGAACTCGATGTCGCCTCGGAGATCGTCGACTTCGATGCCGTCGAACGGGTCCTCGACGGGTCGGTCGAGCAGATCCATGACCCGCAGCGCGCAGGCGGTCGCCTTCGCGATTCTCGCCCCCTCCGCCGTGAGCTTCCGGATGGGCTTGTAGATCATGCGGGTGTAGGAGATCGCCAGGACGAGCTGTCCGGGGGTCAGGACGCCGCCGCGGGTGCGGATCGCGCCGAGAACCAGCACCGTCGCCACGCCGGCACCGGTGAGGATCTCGGTGAAACGGGCCATCCGGGCGGTGTGACGAGCCGCGGCCATCGTGGCCCGTTCGGCGCTGCGGGCGCTGCTGCGGAACTCCTCGGTGGTGCGTTCTTCGGCCGAGAAGGCCTTGATGATGCCGACCTGGCGCAGTGACTCGGCCGCGGTCGACGCGATGGCGCCTTCCTTCTTGCGTTGTTTGCCGGCCGCGGTCTTCACCGCCGAAGAGCCACGTTCGACGCTGACCCACAGCAGCGGGAGCGGGATGAGGGCGACGGCGAACAGTCGCCAGTCGACGATCGCGAACACGATCGAGCCGCCGATCAGCACGGAGCCGCGCGACAACAAGTTGAGCCAGCTGGGGAACAACAGATCGCGCACCATGTTGACGTCGCCCATCAGCCGCATCAGCAGATCGCCGCTGTAGCTGCGCTGGTGCTCGGACAACTCGAGACGTTGGATGTGCTCGAAGACGTCGCTGCGGATGCGCACGGTGGCCTTGCGGCTGACCCGGGCGACGACCAGCTGCAGATGTTCGTTCGCGAGCCCCAACAAGAGGGGGATCGTGAAGGCGACCGCGGCGAAGACGACGATGGGGGTGAGCGAGACGGTGGTGGTGTCGTTGGCGGCGATCAGATGGTCGATGACCAGTGTGATCGGCCATGGCTTCAGCAGCTCGAGCCCGGTGATCGCGAGCGCGAGGACGACCGCGGCGCCGATCCGACGGCCCTGGCCGCGCAACGCGGGACGAAACGTGGTGAAGGCGCGGCGCAGCTCGGAGCGGGGAAGCTCGATCGGGTTGCGGCGGAGGAGTCGCATCAGCGGGCCGATGGTGGGCGGTCGAGCGACAGGATCGCCGTGGCGGTGCGGGCGGCGGCGTCGTCCCAGGTCAGCGTGGCCATCGCCCGGTCACGGCCCGCGCGTCCGAGCTCGGCGCACCGGTCGGGATCGTCGAGAAGCGTCGTGATCGCCTCGACGAGGGCATCGGGGTCGTCGGGATCCACGACGAGTCCGGCGTCGCCGACCAGCGACGCGATGTCACCCTGGTCGGTCGACACGACCGGTAGACCGGCGGCGAGGTAGTCGACCACCTTGAGCGGGCAGAAGTAGAAGGGATCCTGGCGAAGGTAGGGAGCGATCCCGATCGTCGCGGTGGAGAGCAACTCGGAGGCGACCACCGGCGGCAGGGGACCGGTGACGGTGATCTGCTCGGAGACGCCGAGGCGCCGGGCCTCGTCCATCAACTCGTCGGCTCCGGCGCCGCCCCCGATGACGAGCATCGGGGGGCGGCGCCCACGCAGGGCCAAGTCGACCAGTATCCGGGGCAGCTGTCGCGCGCCGTGCCACGGCTTCGGATGTCCGAGGAACACCAGCGATGGTTCTGTGTGACGGCGGTCGACGGTGGGAAACCACTCCGGTTCGAACCCGTTGGTCACCGTGATCGTCGGCCCGGAGCGGTGCCGCATCGCCCAACGGGTCAGCGCGCTCGACACGGTGATCACCAGATCCGCTTCCCGCAACAAGTCGGCCTCGACGCGGCGGTGGTGGGATTCGACGGTCCCGGGTCGATGAGCGAGGGCCTCGTCGACGAGCGGCGCGTTCACCTCCAAAACGAAGTGGGCCCCGATCGCGCGGGCGAGATCGAGGCCGCCGCGGTGACCGAGCGAGTAGCGCTCGTAGACGACATCGGCACCGGCGGCCGCCTCGTCGGCCAGTCGGCTGAGCTTGCGGACCTCGGTGGGAAACGGTCCCTCGGAACGGCGAGCGGTGTAGGTGACGAGCCGGTGGCCGCCTCGTGTCAGCCCCGCTGCGATGCCGCGCAGGTGCTGGGCCGCCCCCTTGGTCGAACCCGGGGCGACGCCGCGATCGGCGCAGACCTGGACGAACGAGAGGGTCCGGTTCGCGGGAGTCCGCCGGAGCGACGCACGCCGCGGCGACCACCCGAGGGTCTGCGGACGGAGCGCCACGCCGTTCATGAGACCAGGGCGCGGGTTCGGAATGTGTCGACCAACTGGCCGATCGTGTCGGCCCGGTCGAAGTCGCGTGCCAGCTTCGGGGGGCCGGCCGCGGCCATGGAGGCGACGAGCTGCCGGTCCTGGAGCAGCCGCGCGAGGGCGGCGGTGAACGCAGCCGAGTCGTCGCATTCGACGATCAGGCCCTGTTCCCCGTGGGCGATGATCTCGGGAATCCCCGAGACCGGAGTGGTGACGACGGGCAGCCCCGCGCCCAGGGCCTCGAGGAGGACGGTGGGCAACGCGTCGCGGTTGCCGTCGGTCCCGACCCGGCACGGGGCCGCCATGATCTGGGCCCGTCGGAGCCACGCGGCGACCTCGTTCTGGGGTTGCGCGCCGGTGAACGTCACCCGCGGTTCGATGCCGAGGTGGATCGCCTGCGCCTCGAGGGCAGCCCGTTGATCTCCATCGCCGACCAACACACAGGTCAGGTCGGGATGGTCGGGCGCGAGGTCGGCGACCGCGCGGAGAAGAAGGTCGAAACCTTTCTTCTCCACGAGTCGTCCGACCCCCAGGACCAACCCCGCGGTGCGGGATTCCACGGGCGTTGGCTGGTCCTGGGGGCCGAGACCGTTGTAGATCCGGACGAGGCGACAGCCCGTTCCGAGTCGGTCGGCGAGATACCGGAGGTTCGCGTCGCACACTGTCACGACGGCCGCGGCGTCCTGGGCCACTCGGGTGGCGATGTCCCAGTCGACCGAGTTCCGGTAGATGTCCTTGGCGTGGGCGGTGACCGAGTAGGGGACACCGGTGAGGAGGTGCACGAGATGCGCGGTGTGGGCCGCCACGGTCAGGAAATGGGCGTGCAGATGATCGATCCCGGAGCGGTTGACGGCGCCGGCGATCTCGATCGCCTGGAGAACGAGGCGGGCTCGGCGGGCGGCCGGGAGCAGGTCGATGAACGCGAAGATCTGGTCGAGCCGTTCCAGACGAAGCTCGGGGAGCGCCCGGAACGCGTCGAGGAAGGCCGTCTTGTCGGGATTGGCGAGATAGCGGACCGAGCCCTTGACCGCGGCGGTCGCGGGGTGGAACCGGCCCTCGGTGGCGTATCGCAGCGAGAAGATCGACACGTCGACGTCGTTCTCCTCCAGGCCGAGGATCTCGTTGAGGATGAAGGTCTCCGAGAGCCTCGGGTACTGCTTGAGGACGTAGCCCACGTGGAGGCGATCGGAGGGACGACACGGCTCAGACATGGGCGCGCTCCCTTTTCGTGGTGGTTGATGGGCGCAGGGCGCCGACGACGGTGGCAACACCCGTCAGGTCGATCGAGACGGGCGGGATCGATCGGTCGCGCGACTCGGCGACGAAGCCGTGGACCCGCTCGGGTGACAGGTCGTCGAGGCGGCAGCTGTCGAGTTGGGTGAACGGCGCGAGCCTCGTGGCCCGGATGTGTTGTTCGAGTCGGGGTGTGCGGCGGGGGACGAGGAGGGCGGGAGTGCCGGCGGCCAGCTCCTCGACGACGGTGTTGTACCCGGCCATGGAGACCACGCCGGTGGCCGAGGAGATGAGGGTGCGCATCCGATCCGAGAACTCGATCAGCTCGACCGACGGGAGGCGGGCGGCGCGCACCAGCAGCTCGGCCCGACGGCGGGGCGACAGGAGAGGGCCGGGGACGACGACCGACCGAACGCCGGCGGTCGCGCCGGCCTCGACGGCATCGAGATAGCGCCGCAGCAGGGCCTGGCCGTCGCCGCCGCCTCCGGGGGTCACGAGCACGAACGGGTCGTCGGTGATCGGCTCCGGCATGTTCGGGGCCACGTATCCGGTGTGGGTGACGGTGGCGTTCGTGCGTTGGGCGAGATCGAGCTCCTGGGCGGTGGTGGTGACTCGTGGATCTCCGTAGACGTAGATCTCGTCGTAGTGGTCGAGCGCGTCCCAGATGCCGTCGCGTTCCCACATGGCTCCCACCCGGGCAGCGTCGTCGATGACGTCTCGCAGTCCGAGGACGAGCCGGGGCCGGCGGCGCCGGTGTCGGAGGTCGTTCAGCACCGGTGCGAGCTCGCCGCCCATGCCCAGCGGTGCGTGGTCGACGAGGATCACGTCGGGCCGGTAGGCGAGAACCGCGGCGCGGACCAGCTCGGTTCGCAATCGGATCAGCCGTGCGATGTCGTCTCCGAGCTTGCGGGGGCAATAGGCGCCGTCGTCGCGCTTCGTCGCGGACGGAAGCTGGACGGTGTCCACTCGTTCGGGAAGGGGGAAGGCGTGGGCCCGGGGCGAGCCGGTGACGATGAGGACCTCGTTGGTGGCGTCGTCGCCGACCAGGCCGGAGGCCAAGAGCGTGCAACGGCGGAAATGGCCGAGGCCGTAGGTGTCGTGGCTGTAGAACAGGAAGCGGGTCATGGCCGGACTCCGGAGCGGTTCGGCCGGGCGAAGAGCCGGCCGGTCAACAGCACGTCGTCGTCGACCGCCACTTGCACCCGTGGGCTTCCGTCGACCTCGGCGAGCCGGGTCCAGCCCGCGCCACAACCGTTGAGACGGATGCCGCGGGGGATCGCGCCGTCGACCGCGACGACCGCGGTCTTGTGGGGTGGTCCGCCGTGGATCCTGACGATCACCTCGTCGTCGGGCCCGGATCGGGTCAACACGCCCTCCACGAGCGTCGTCGGGTTCAGCGGGCGCAGTGTTCGCCGTTGGACCGATCCGGTGGGGGTTGCCATGAGGCGACTCTTGAGCAGATGAGGTCCGAGTCGACAGTGGACATTGGTCCTAGGACCATCCCTCGCGCCGGGGGTGAAGGGTCGGACCGGTCAGGTGTCGGCGGGGCCGAGGTGCTCTCTGGCCCAGAGGGCGGCCTGGGTTCGATCCGAGACCCCGAGCTCGGCGAAGACGCGGGTCAGGTGACTTTTCACCGTCTTCTCACTGATCCCGAGCCGGCGGGCGATCGCCTTGTTCGACAAGCCGTCGGAGATCAGGTTGAGCACCTCGGTCTCCCGGCTGGTCAAGGAGGTGGCCCGCGACGTGCGGGTGTCGAGGACCTTTTTGGCGGCGCGGGCGTCGAGCGGTGCCTCACCCTGGGCGGCGGCCCGGACCCCTTCGATCAGTGCCGCCGGCTCGGCGTCCTTGATCAGGTAGCCGATCGCGCCGGCGTCGAGCGAGCCGATGACGTCGTCCCGGTCCGTCGATGCCGTGAGCATCACGACCGACGCGTCGCGTCGCCCGGCACAGATCCGGCGAGTCGTCTCGATCCCGCTCAGGCCCGGCATCGAGACGTCCATCAAGACGACGTCGGGTCGAAGCTCGGCGTCGAGGGCCACCGCGGCTTCGCCGCTGTCGGCGACGGTGACCTCGATCTCGTTGGTCTGTTCGAGCAGCCGTTTCAGGCCCGCTCGCACCAGCGTGTGGTCGTCGACCAGCAGCACTCGGATCATCGGGGAACTTCCAGCCGGATCGTGGTGCCGTGGCCCGGGGTGGAGTCGATGCGGAAGTCGGCGCCGGCGTCAGCGGTCAGGTCGGCCATGAGCCGAAGACCGAGATGGCCGTTGCGGGATACTTTTTCGTCGGAGAACCCGACACCGTCGTCGCCGACGGTGACCTTGATCGAGTCGGGCGCGGCGAGGATGTCGATCTGCAGCGAGGAGGCGTCGGCGTGGCGCAGCACGTTGCGCACCGATTCCTGCACGACCCGGTAGACGAGCGTGACCGCATCGGGAGTGGAGTCGGGAGCGCCCGTGATCGAGAGCTCTGTCTCGAGCCCGCGGCTCGCGGCCGGCGCGAGCAGGTCGACCAGCGCGGCCTCCAGCCCGTGTTCCAACAGTTTGGGTGGATAGATGTCGACCAGCAGTGAGCGCAGCGACTGCAGACTCCTGCGGGTGCCGACGGACGCCGTCCGGAGGTCGTCGGCGAGCTCGGAGTCGTACTTCTCGGCGGTCTCCGCCGCAGCGGACACGGCGAAGCTGGTGCCGACCATCTCTTGGACGACACCGTCGTGGATGTCGGCCGCGATCCGTCGTCGTTCGATCTCGGACGAGTCGATGGCCCGTTGCAGCAGTTGCTCCCGCTCCAGCTGGCTTCGCCGCATTCGTTTGCTCATCCCCCAGGCCAGGGCCACGTGCATCGCCTCCATCACGGCGAGCGCCGCGATGATGATCGGCACGAACTCCGCACGAATCCTGTTGACCGAGGCCGTGACCCCGGACATCGCGAAATACGACTCGTAGAGAAGAGGTTCGCCGTCGGGTCCCTCGATCGGCAAATAGACCTCGAGAAGCTCATCGAATTCGGTCATGAACCGATCGTCGGGACCCTCCAGTGTGCTGATCTCCGACCGGACCTCGCCGGTCCGAATCGATTCACGTTCTCTTCCGTCCAGTTCGTGTGTCTCGCCGATCAATGGGGCCTGATCGGAGTAGACGACGCGGCCCGAATCGTCCCAGAGCTTCACGGTCAATGTGATGTCGTCGAGGACCTGGCTGCTGATGATGCGGTCCAACTGTTCGATCGCCGCGGGGTCGCCGGCCAGCAGTTCGGAGGAGAGATTGGGCGCGACGACCGTTTTCGCGACGAGCTCGGTCAGGCGGCGCACATCGGAGGTGGCCTCGGCTTCTCCCGCCTTTTGCGACGCGAACAGGCTCGCCCCGACGATCGCGAGCATCCCGGCCAACCCGGCGATCGCGAACGAGCGAAACGGGTCGAGCCGGAAGAATCGATTCCGCACACGCCGGGCAAACGCGATGGCCATGATGACGACGATAATTGATCGCCGTCGTCACAACGGAAGCTGATTGCCAGCGGTTCGCCAATATTTCGCAAAGCTTCGTCCCGGAATCAGTCTTTGCCGGGCTTCGTCCGGTTTCGAGGTGTGTCGGGGGCGAGTGGCCTGGCGTCGATGGACGGTTCCCGGCGAGTAGTTTCGGAGGCCGTGGCGGTCGAATCGTGTGGCACCTGCGGGGCGCGGACGGCTGCGGCCGCGCGGTTCTGCTCCGCGTGCGGTGCCGGGCTCGACGTCGCCGATGTGGAGCTCGACGTGTTCTCCGGAGCGCCACAGCCGACGACCGCGGTCGAGCCTGCCCCGGCGGGGAGTCCCCGTCGGGTGCCGCTGCTTCTCGGATTGCTGGGAGCGCTCGGTGTCGCCGTCGCGCTGTCCTTCGTTTCCGGCGGCGATGTGGAGTCGCCGCCGGATCCGGCGGTTCCGCTCGCGGAGTCGCCGCCGGAGATCGGGGACTCCCCGGCCGGCACGGAGGTCGGCACCGCCGCCGCGATCGAGCTCGTCGCCGCCCCCGGCCTGGACTGGACGGCGGGTCCGGAGATCTCCGGTGTCTGGCCCCTCGCGTTCGTCGAGTGCGACGGGTCGTCCCTGTTCTTCGCCACCGGACCGCTCGACCCGCTCGGGGTCAGGGGCGAGGGACTGTCGGTGTGGCGCTCCGACAACGCGACCCGTTGGTCGAGCCTGGGCCCGGTGATCGCCGCGCCGAACACCGTGAACGCGGTCATCGCCGGACCCGTCGGGCTCATCGCCGTGGGAGTCGACGGAGACCAGGCTCCCGTTGTGTGGACGTCGCTCGACGCGATCAACTGGGAGGTGCGGCCGCTCCCGCTCGATCTGGTGCCCGACGGTGCCATGGTCGAGCCGACCGCGTTGGCGAGCAGCGGCGACCTGACCGTGATCGTCGGGATCCTCGATCGGGTCGATCTCCACGATTTCGTCCGAGCGGCTGTGGTCGATGTCGTCGACCTGGATCTGACCCACGACAATGTGGAGACGGACTTCAGCGGGTCGACGTTGCTCGTCCGGCTCCGCGGACCGTTCGGGCTGCCGCTCGCCGAGTTCACCGCGGCCGACCTCGGATTGTCGGAATCGGAGCTGACCGAGCTCGAAACCGCACCGATCCAGCCGGTCACCGTGGTGTGGAGCTCCGCCGACGGGGGCGACTGGCAGACTGCCGAGCTCGACCAGTTCTACGCCAACAGTCTTGCCGCTGTGAACGAGGGCGGCATCGTGGTCACCGGCTTCGGATCCGGGTTCGCCCGGGGCGACGGGGTGCTCGTGTCGATCGACGGGCTCGAGTGGACGGTCAACGGCAACGCCTCTGTCGGGTCGATCGTGAGGTGGGGGGCCAACATCGTCGGGGTGGCCAACGGCGCCGGCACCGGCCTCCGGGTGTCGGCGAACGGTGCCGACTGGGCAACCGTGCGGGTGGGGAGGATCCTTCCGGCCGGCCCCGACTGGTTCATGACGCGCGTCGCGGCCGGCGACCGGGGTGTCGTCGCCCTGGCCGATGGGATCGTCGATACCGATCGTGTCGAGCGCTCGCCGGTGCCGGCGGCCGCGATCGTCGTCGAGGGGTTCACTCTGCTCGGCGGCGACGACCAGATCATCGTTCGCGAGGACGGTCTCGAACGGCTCCGTGTGCCGGCATATGACCCGATCGACGGCAGCTACCGGGTCGACCTCACCGAGGGCACGGTCACCTTCGTCGATCCCGTGACCTCCGAAGCGATCGTGACCGTCACCGTGGAGGAACTTCGCGAGCTCCAGTGGCTGGGCTCCGCGAGCGTCGAACCGCAGCCGTCACAGCTCATCTTGACCTCCATCGACGGACAGACGTGGAGCCTCAGCGACGCCTCGGAGCTGGCGGACGGCCCACGCTTGGTGGGTGCGCTCGGGGTGATGGACGACGCGGTCGTGGTCGCGGTCGCACGATTCTCGTCACAGGCCCGCTGGCCTCCACGAACACCGACCGTCCAGCTGTTCGCCGCCGACCTCGCGCCCTGACGCCGCGACGGCCGTCCACTTCGAGCCGTCACACCCGGCCCATGGTCAGCAGGTGCGGATCGTTCGATCGTCGCACGGGATTCCTCGACGGTCGGGGCCCCGGCGAGGGTGGAGTCGGCGAGCAACCGCGGGCGCAAGGTCAAGCCCGTACTGGTTGCCGCGTAGCGCCGTCGTTGTTGGCCGATCCGGGTCGAGGACGGGACGTCGAGACCTTCGATGATCGGGAGAAGGTCGTCGGGCACGCTGATCGTCTTGTTCAGCACGTACGTAGCTTGCATTCGTCGCCCCACGATGTCGACGCCTCCTCCTCCGGTGTCGCCGGCCGGCCCCTCCCTGTCGCAGTGTTGGCTTCGGCGAAGTGAGCGGACGCGAGGATCGGCATCGGCGATGGATGCTTCCCGCTGTCGTGGTCGTCAGCGCCGCCGCCGTGGCTGTGGGACTGGCCACTTTGAGTGCTGCGGACGAACCTGCCGCCGTCCCGACCGATTTCCCCTCGACGAGCGTCACTCGACCCCCGACGACCACAACCACTCCTGCGGTCGTGTTGCGACGCGAGATGGCCGAGTTCGGGATATCCCTCGAGCTCCCATGGGGCGTGGGGGAGAACGGATGGGTGGATGTGACCGCCGCGGACGCGTCGGACGGATTCGCAGGGGTGCTCGACACAGCGGTGAACAACGATCTGGAACCATTCGGATCGTCGCCAACCATTCGCGAGCTTGTCGTGGACGGCGCCGAGGGCCGTCTGGTGTTGCCTTCGGGCGATGCCCCCGAGTCCCGGGGTTTCCCCGAGGGCGCCGTGTTCATCGAGCTCGGACCGGACGTCTCCATCCCGGCCGGCGACCTCGGAGTACTGATCGTCTCTTCCGACGTGAAACACATCGAAGCGATCGCCGTCTCGATCCGCTTTCTGTTGTCGAACGGCGGCTCGTGAGTCTCACCGAACCGGTTGGCGATCGGCGGTGGTCGTGTCTCCCAGGTTCAACGAGTCGAGATGAACCGGATCTCGCATCGAGGCCCCGGGGCCTTCGCCAATCGGTGGTCTCCGGTGAGGAGCGGACAGTCGAGGACCTCGGCGAGCGCGATGTAGGCGCCATCGTAGGTCGAGACGTTTGCGCGCAGTTCGTAGGTCCGACGCATCAGCGGGAGCGTCGGGTACCGGACGATGGCGAGGTCGTTGAGATCCGCGATGGCCGCGCGGAACCGTGGAGCTGAGAGGGTCTTGGCCAGCCAGCGCTTGCGGAGCACCGCGACCGTCTCGACGTCGGCGAGGTCTGGGGCGGCGAGATCGGTGTCTGCCCGGATCGCGATGCGGGCGACCGCACCGGCCTCGCCGTCGTCGGCGAGTGCGTTGGCCAGGATCGATGCGTCGACGACGATCACCGGCTCGCTCGTTCCTCCGCAAGGTCACTTGTGGCCCGATCGAGCCCGACGACCCCGCCGTGGCGGGCTTCGATGCGGTCGAGCACTTCCTCCACCGTCGGTCTTCGGGCGAGTCGGTTCAACTCTGCGGTGAGGAACTGCTGAAGCGATTGCCCCGCCCGTTCCGCCCGCCGCAGCAGCGCCGCGTGCACATCGTCGGGGAGGTCGCGGACCAAGATGTTCGGCATGCTTTCATTATGAAAGCGTCGAGGGCGATGTGCAAGTGACTCGGCGAGGCTGGTTGGTGGCGGGGAGTCGACCTGTAAGCGGGGTTCTGTCCGGGAGACCGGGTGGTGCCGGTCCCCGTGGATGACCATCCATCTGTGCGGCCTACCCGGGAGTGTCTGCGGACGAGACGCCCTCTCCCTGTTCGGCCTTGCTCCGGGTGGGGTTTGCCGAGCCATCCCGGTCGCCCGGGACGCTGGTGCGCTCTTACCGCACCGTTTCACCCTTACCGGCCCGGGCGAGCCCGAACCGGCGGTCTGTTTTCTGTGGCACTTTCCTGCGAGTCACCTCGACTGGCGCAAGCCAGCACCCTTCTCTGCGGAGCCCCGACTTTCCTCAGCCCACCGGAGTGGGCCGCGGTCATCCAGTCGGCTCCCCGCCACCAGTGGTCAGCGTACCGGTGTCGTCGAACGAGCGGCCCGGCGGGCGCCGAACCAGGCACCGACGGTGCCGAACGACGCCGCGAGCAGGCCGTTGAAGACGATGCCGACAAGCGAGACGTCGTCGCCGCGCACGAGCCGCAACACGACTCCGACCGTCTGCACGACGGCGAACGCGGCGAACCCGGCGGCGGCGCCGTTGAGGAAGGGGGCGTCGAGTGCTCGGGCCCCGGCCTGGGCGCCGCCCAGCAGGTAGGCGACGACGATCGCGAGAAGGGCCAGGAACACCCAGTTCGACTGATCGGTGGAACCGTCGTCGGCCAGCACGCTTGTGACCACCGCGGCCGGCACCGCGATGACCAGACACGAGACGGCGCCGATGAGAACGGCGGAACGATTCAACGATTCGGGCACGGGAGCGACGCTACCAGCGCCTGGATGTGGGCCAGCGCTGGGCTGTCCACTCGGCCCATCCCGTGTATCCCGGCGGCGGAGGGCCGAGGGCCGATGCCTCGAGTTCGGCGTCATCGGGATGTTCGAATGCCGCCTCGAACCGGTCGAGGTCAGCCTCGCTGATCACGAAGGTCAAGTCG
>JAJRXC010000105.1 GCA_024276495.1 Actinomycetes bacterium | reverse complement strand
CGGGTGGAACGCCCAGGCGGTCGAGCACCACGGTTCGATCCTCGCCGCGATCGTCGCCCGTGACCCGGCAGCGGCCCGCGCAGCGATGGAACATCATCTTCGCGAGAGCGGCGAAGCGGCGGCTGCGTCGCTGCAGCGGCAAGGATTCTGGGACCAGTGATGGTCGGCACGCGCGCGTCCGAGGAGTCGTCAACGTGTTGGCGGTGACGTTGACCGAGCCCAACGCGCCGCTGCGCGTCGTCGCCGATCACCCCGAGCCGGCCGCCGACGGGGAGATCATCGACGTGACCGCGTGTGGGGTGTGCCACTCGGACCTGCATGTCGTCGACGGCGATTTCCCGAGCCCCCTCCCGATGATCCTCGGCCACGAGGTCACCGGCGTGCACCACGAGCTCGGGCCGGTCATGGTCTACGCGCCATGGGGCTGCGGTTCGTGCCGCCAATGCGACGAGGGCCTCGAGATGATCTGCGCGGACGCCACCGAGGCCGGGCTGTTCGCCGATGGCGGCTACGCCGAACGGATGGGCGTGCCGTCGTCGCGCTACCTCGCCCCGCTCGGCGAGCTCGACCCGATCGGTGCCGCGCCCCTGGCGTGTGGCGGCCTGACCGCCCACCGCGCCGTCTCCCACACCCTCGAGACGCTGCGCGATCGCGGCTCCGGCGCCCGAGCCCTCGTCGTCGGGGCCGGCGGGCTGGGGCAATACGCGCTTCGCTACCTGCGGCTGTTGACCGACGCCCACGTCGTCGCCCTCGACCTCGCCGCCGACAAACGGGCCACCGCTCTCGACATCGGCGCCCACGAGGCCGTCGCCCCCGATGACGACATCGAGAGGTGCGACGTCGTGATCGACTTCATCGGCTCGCCGACGACCCTGACCGGCTCGGTCGAGCATGTCGCGAAACGAGGAATGGTGGTGGTCGTCGGGTTGGCCGGCGGTCGGGTGCCGTTCGGTCTCGGGGCCGTTCCCCACGAGGCCCGTCTGATGTCGAGCATGTGGGGCAGCCGCGCCGAGCTCGACGAGCTCCTCGCTTTCGCCCACCGCGAACCGACCATCGTCCAGCCGGTCGAGGTCGTCCCACTCGCCTCGGCCCAGATCGCCCACGACCGGCTGCGGGCCGGCGATGTCCGCGGCCGCCTCGTCCTCACCCCCTGACCGAACCGCAAAATGCCGTCCACCCAGAATCGAGGTTCCCATGACTGACTCCGAATCCCTCGCCGAGTTCCGGGCCGCGTGCGCCGAAGCCGGGGTGCACACCGTCGAGGTCGCCGCCCCCGACACCCAGGGCCACCTGCGGGGCAAGCGGGTGCCCGTCGAGCGGTTCTTCACCACGACCGCGTCGTCGGGGGTGCACATCGCCGACGCCATGTTCGTGTTCGACATGCAAAACGACCTCCCCGACAACCCGCTCATCAACATGGACTCCGGGTATCTCGACTGCCACCTCGTCCCCGATGTGGCCAGTGGCCGGATCCTCACCCACCGACCCGGGTATGCCCTGGTGTTCGCGGATGCCTACGACCACACCGGCGCGCCCCATCCCCTGGCCCCCCGCGGCATCCTCGCCGCCCAGATCGATCGCTGCCGGGCCCGGGACCTGACCCCGGTCGTCGCGACCGAGTTGGAGTTCTTCCTCTGCACCCCCGATTGGGAGCCGGTCCAGAACCACATCCAGTACAGCTCGCTCACCGACGCGGTCGAGCTCGAAGCAACCCTCGCGGACATGAGGGCCGGGCTGTCGGGCGCCGGACTCGAGGTCGAGTCGTCCAACGCCGAGTACGGCCCGGGCCAGATCGAGATCAACATCGAGTACGCCGACGCGATGCGAACCGCCGACAACACGGTGCTGATGAAGAGCATCGTGAAGCAGGTCGCGGTGCAGCACGGCCTGCGGGCCACGTTCATGCCGAAGCCCTGGTTCGAGCAATCCGGCTCGGGCATGCACGTGCACACCAGCCTCCGGTCCGGAGACGCCAACGCGTTCACGGACGCGGCCGACGGGCCGAACCCGTTGATGCGCAGCTGGCTCGGCGGTCTGCTCGAACACGCCTCGGCGCTGTCCCTGCTGGCGACCCCCACGTCGAACGGACCGAAGCGCATCCGTCCGTTCACGTTCGTACCCACCCACGTGCACTGGGGCCTCGACAACCGCAGCGTGTTGTGCCGGTGCATCGTCGAGGACGGGTCGGCGGCCAACCGCATCGAGTTCCGGTCGGCCGGCGCCGACGCCAACCCCTACCTCATGATCGCCGGGCTCCTCGCCGCGGGCACCGACGGTGTCGAACGAGGCCTCGAGCCGCCGGCGATGTCGGAAGGGGACATGTACTCCAACCCGGGCGACTGCGCCCCGCTGCCCGCCGACCTCACCACCGCGGTCGCCGCGTTCGAGGGGAGCGAACTGGCCGACCGGCTCGGCGCCACGTTCGCCGAGTGCTATCTGTGCATCGCCCGTCACGAGATCGCGCTCGCCGCCGAACACTCCCCGGATCAAGATGACGTCAACGACTGGGAGCGTGCTCGATTCGCCGAGCACAGCTGACCGGAGGCTGCCCATGGGCTCGACGACCATCGACGACACGAACGTCACCGACCCGAGGCTCTATCTCGACGGCGTTCCCCACGAGCGCTTCGCCCGGATGCGCCGGGCGCCCGGCCTGACCTGGCACCCCTACGGCGACGACGGGTTCTGGGCCGTCACCCGCCACGCCGACGTACGGGAGGTGTCACGAAACCCGGAGGTGTTCTCGTCGGCCATCGGGCACACGAACCTCTGGGACCTCGAGGCCGACGCCCTCGAGGCGCGACGGTCGTTGATCGACACCGACGCCCCCGATCACACCCGGCTGCGGCGGCTCGTCGCCGGCGCGTTCACTCCCAAGAACGTCCGCAAGTGGGAGGTCGCGGTCCGTGAGATCGCGGTCGAGCTGCTCGACGAGTTCGTCGAGCTGGGCGGAGGCGACTGGGTCGACCTGGTCGCCGCGCCACTTCCGATCCGGGTCATCCTCTCCATGCTCGGCGTCCCGGTCGAGGACGCCGACTATCTCGTCGAGTTGTCGAACTATCTGGTCGAGGGCACCGGCGACACCCAGTCGATCCCGCCCGACGCGTTCGGCAACACGACCGAGCTGCGCCTCTTGCCGTTCGGCAGTCCGGCGAGCCACGCGTTGTTCGAGTACGGCGAGGAGATGCAGCGGCAGCGCCGCGAAGAGCCCCGCGACGATCTCGTGACCCATCTCGTCGAGGCCGAAGCGGACGAGGGTCGGTTGTCGCCCAACGAGTACCGCAACCTGTTCCACGTGCTCGTGTTCGCCGGCAACGAGACGACCCGCACGGCTCTGAGCCACGGCGCGCTGGCCTTCGCGGAGAACCCCGAGCAGTGGCAGGCGGTCCTCGACGACCGCTCGCTCATCGACTCGGCGACCGAGGAGGTGCTGCGGTGGGCGACCCCCGTCTTGCACATGCGCCGAACCGCATCGTGTGACACCGAGCTGGCCGGCACCGAGATCGCCTCGGGGGACAAGGTCGTCATGTGGTACGCCTCGGCCAACCGCGACGATGCCGCGTTCGCCGATCCGTTCCGTTTCGATGTGACGCGCGCCGACGGTGAGCAGTTCGCGTTCGGCGGCGGCGGCCCCCACTACTGCCTCGGTGCGTTCCTGGCCCGACTCGAGATCTCCGTTCTGCTGGAGGAGATGGCGGTCCGCTCGATCCGGCTCGAACAAACGACCGAGGTCGTGCGGGCCCCGTCGAACTTTGTCCATGGCGTGCTCTCGGTCGGCATGGTGCCGGAAGTGGTCCGATGACCCGGCGGGCCGACGTGCGCGTCACCGTCGACTCCGGATCGTGCATCGCCGGCGGCCAGTGCGAGATGCTCGAACCGGAGGTCTTCGTAGTCGACGACATCGAGGGCGTCGCGTCGGTGATCGGCGCGGCGACGTTGCCGCGGGATCGGGCCGAGATCGTCGTCGACCGGTGCCCCGGGCGGGCGGTTCGCATCCTTGTTGACGCCACCCGCACGCTCGACGCCGACGAACCGACCGCGGGGGAGTAGAGCCCATGGAGAGCTACGACAACTGGATCGACGGGAAGTTCGTGACCCCGCCGACCGGGCGGCGCATGACCACCGTCAACCCGTTCACCGGCGACGTCTGGGCCGACGTGCCCGACGACCCGACCGCGGTCGACGCCGCGGTCGCGGCGGCCCGGCGGGCCTTCTCCACCGGTCCCTGGGCGACCATGGCGGCGGCTGAGCGGGCCCGGCTGATGCGACGACTGGGGGAGTTGCTGAGCCGCGACGCCGCACAGCTCGCGGAGATCGAGACCCGCGACAACGGCAAGATCATCCGCGAGACGAGTGCGCAGGCCAAGAGCCTCGAGGGTCATCTCGAGTTCTTCGCGGGCCTCGCCGACAAGCTGGCGGGGTCGCAGATCCCGAGCCCGTCACCGAACTTTCTAGTCTACACGGAGCGGGTGCCGGTCGGGGTGGTCGGTGCCATCGTCCCGTGGAACTCTCCACTGGCCCTGCTGACGTGGAAGCTCGCGCCGCTGCTGGCGGCGGGCTGCACCGCCGTGGTGAAACCCTCCGACATCACCCCGGTGACCGCGTTGTTGCTGGCCGAGCGGTAGGCTGAGGCCGGTTTCCCACCGGGGGTCATCAATGTCGTGACCGGCGGCGCGGAGGTCGGCGCCGCGATCACCGCGCATCCCGGCATCGACAAGATCACGTTCACCGGCGGTGGCGGCACCGCCCGCCACGTCGCGGCCGCGGCCGCCGGCAACCTCACGCCCACGGTGTTGGAGTTGGGGGGCAAGTCGCCCCAGATCATCTTCGCCGACGCCGACCCCGACGCCGCGACCAACGGGTTGTTGGCGGGGATCTTCGCGGCGAGCGGACAGACCTGCGTCGCCGGCTCGCGGGCCTATGTGCACGCCGACATCGCCGACGAGGTGATCTCCCGGATCGTGACCCGGGCCGACGAGCTGGTGCTCGGCGACCCCTCGGATCCGGCGACCGAGATGGGACCGGCCGCGTCCGACGAGCAACGCGACCGCATCCTGGCCATGATCGACGCGGCGAGAGCGCAAGGGGTGACGATCGCCGCCGGCGGGATCGTCGACCCCGAGCTGGGTGGCCGCTTCGTGCGCCCCACGGTCATCACGGGGGTGACCAACGAGACCACCATCGTACGGGAGGAGGTCTTCGGCCCCGTGCTGGCGGTCATGACCTTCACCGACGAGGACGAGGTCGTCGCGTTGGCCAACGACTCCGACTACGGGCTGGCCGCTGGGGTGTGGACCAACGACGTGCGTCGGGCCCACCGGATGGCCCGGGCGCTCGACGTGGGGACCGTCTGGATCAACACGTACCGCAACGTCAGCTACATGGCGCCGTTCGGTGGCTTCAAGCAGTCGGGCTACGGCAAGGACAACGGCATCGAAGCCCTCGACGGCTACCTCCACACCAAGACCATCTGGGTCGAGCTCACCGGCGCCACCCGCGATCCGTTCGTCATGGGCTGACCGCATGGCCGAGCACGACACGCGACCGACCACGCCGGTCGACTTGGCCGACCCCGGGCTGTACGAGCGGGGCATCCCCCACGACGTCTTCTCCGAGCTCCGGGGCCGCCCCGGGCTCGCGTGGAACCCGATCGGCGGTGATGCCGCCGACGGCTTCTGGGCGGTGACCCGCCACGCCGACGTGAGCGAGGTGAGCCGTGACCCGGCGACCTACTCGTCGGCGGTCGGACACATCCAGATCTACGACATCGACGCCGACGCGCTCGACAGCCGGGCATCGATGATCGACATGGACCCGCCGATGCACACCCGTCTGCGTCGCCTCGTCAGCTCGGCGTTCACGCCACGCCACGTCGAGGCCTACCGGGCAGCGATCGAGGTCCGGGTCGGTCGTCGTCTCGACGCCCTGGTGGCGGCCGGCGGCGGTGACTGGGTCGAGCAGGTCGCCGCGCCCATCCCGATCGGTGTCATCTGCGACATCATGGGCGTGCCCGAGCCCGACCACGACCACATGATCGAGCTGTCGGATCATCTCGTCGCCGGCACCAGCAGCGCGCCGCTCGATCCCGGCGCCTACGGCAACACGACCGACCTCCGACTCCTGCCGTTCAACAGCCCCGCGGCGTTCGCCATCAACGAGTACGCCCGTGCGCTCGGTGACCGTCGTCGCCGGGACCCG
>JAJRXC010000104.1 GCA_024276495.1 Actinomycetes bacterium | reverse complement strand
GGTCGACATCTCGAAGTCGGTGCCGTACGCCTCCTGGTGGTACACGGTGGTGACCGCGTTCAGGGCGAGCGGCACGGCCAGGCGGACGTGGCCGCTGGGCCAGTAGATGTCGCAGGTGGGATCCGGGTCGGCGCCGATGCCGAGGCGGATCACATGGTCGGTCCGGCCGTCGCCGGCAACGGTGGTGATGACCCCGTTCTCGAACACGACACGGGCGCCGAACGCGGGAGCGTTGCCGCGGGAATCGTCGAGGAGTCGTACGCCCACCCAGCTATCAGGGGGCGGTGTCGCCGCGGTGCACAGGAAGCGGTTCGATTGCTGCCGGCGGCCGAAGAACAGCTCGGCTGAACCGTCTCCGGTAAGGTCGGTCACAAGCGCGCCGTTGGCGGCGCCGGTCACGGCAACGAGGCCGAGAGGCGACGCATCGACGGTGAACACTCCGGCCTCGTTCAGAAGCATCCGGGGCGGATCGTCGTCTCCGGTCGGCAGCGCCATGAGATCCTGGTCGCCATCGAGGTCGTAATCAACGACGCGGAAGCCGGAGACCGCCGCCGGTAGGGTGACCAGGAGGACCGGGTCGGCGGGGATCGAAACGTTCTCGAACACGTGGATCTCGGCCGGGTCGTCGAGCGTCGCGGCGACGAGTTCGAACTCTCCGTCGCTGTCGATGTCTGTCCAGGCGATGTCCGCGACCTGCTTGGTCCAGGTTGGATTCGCCGGGTCCAGGGGGTAGACGAGTTCGAATCGTTTGGTGCCCGAATCGAGATCGTTCTCGTAGATCTGGACTCCTTGCCCCGTCGTGGCGCCCGCCACGGCGAGATCAAGGTCGCCGTCGCCGTAGTAGTCGCACCACTTGGCGGCAACCGAGACCATCGCTGTTCCGAGGTCGATCTCGTTGGTGGCGTTGACGAACGTGCCGGACTTCGCCAGGTTGTTGCGCAGCAGGATGTCCGCTAGCGCTCCCGATTCGGTGCCGGGCAGTCCGTCCTGGCTCGATGCGCGGCACAGGTAGATGTCGACGAAACCGTCGCCGTCGTAGTCGCCGCACGAGACGAACCAGGTGCCTTGTTGATCCGGTTCTGATAGCGGGTTCCAGTCGGTTTGCAGGTGGAACTTCTCGTCGTTCTCCTGCCGATAGAACTTCAGGCAGGATGCGCCGGTGTTCTGACCGGCGGGAACGATGAGATCGAGGAGCCCGTCGGCATCGAGGTCCACCGAGACGGTGGGGCCGTGATTCTGTCCCGGGATCTGGCCTGACAGGAAACGATCGCTCGTCCGGTCCAGGAGGTCGGGCACTCCACCGTTCTGACCATTGTTGCGGAACACCTTGCCAAAGTCACCGAACTGACTCATGAAGACATCGCGCTGGTCATCAACCTCACCGTCGAAGACGAGATCCGTCGGCGTGATCCCGCTCGGAGTCCCCGCGTAGCTGAACCCCACGTCGGGTGACACGTTGCGGTAGAACACCGCCGGCGCCTCCTCGAGCACCGTCACCATCACCTCGCCATAGAACGAGTTCCAGT
>JAJRXC010000103.1 GCA_024276495.1 Actinomycetes bacterium | reverse complement strand
GCAGTCCGGCGACAGTTCCGAGCAGCGTCGTCTTGCCGGCCCCGGTGGGGCCGATGAGGCCGACGACCTCACCAGCCCCGACGGACAGGCTCACATCTCGAAGTGCGGATATCGAGCCGTATTTCGTGGTCAGCCCGGTTGTCTCGAGCAGCATCTCGGGAGGGCTTCCTGGCTCGACGGGGATTACTTGGTGTCGATCAGGACGTCTTCGCCGTCGACGATCTGCTTGATCGGGACGACCTTGTCGGGGATGCCGTTGGTTCCGGCATAGGTGATCTCGCCACTGAATCCGTTGAATCCCTCGATCCGGGCGACGGCTTCGCCGATGCCGACCGAATCGGTGCACCCACAATCGACGATGCCCTGCAGACCGAGCAGGAGCGAGTCGACGTAGAGACCCATGAAGCCCCGGCTCTCGAGCTCCTCGCCATCGTTGGCGGCCGCGTAGCCGGACAGCAGGAGATCGTTGCGGTCGCCGGGCTCGATGTTGATGTGGGGCGTGTGGACGATTCCTTCGTTGTTGTCCTCGAACTGCACCCCGGTGGCGTCGAGCGCGTCGGTGCCGATGTAGGTGATGTTGTCGAACCCGGCGCCTTCGAGCTGACCGCGAAGGGCCGTGACCTGGAAGGCGAGGGCCGCCGAGTAGAAGGCCTCGTTGTTCTCGAGGATCCCGGCGAGCTCGGCCACCTGGGCGGAGAAGTCCGTGTCGGCGCCCCATTCGTAGGTCTGTTCGCTGACGATGGTTCCACCGCCGGCCTCGAAGACGTCGACGAAGACGTCGGGGTTGTACCCGGTGTAGGGGCCGGGCTGGGTGAAGACGAAGGCCCGGGTGATGCCCTGGTCCAGGGCCCACTCGGCCGCCGCGGTCGCCTGGCCGGTGTCGTCGAACGTGACGAGATACGAGTTGTTCTCGATGTCCGCGAGGGTCGGCTCGGTCGATGCCGCCACGAACAGCGGCACGTCGCCGCCGGTCGCCTGCAGGATCGGCAGGGCGAAGTCGGCGAAGGGCGGGCCGATCAGGAACTGGGCACCGCCGTCGAGCAGCGTCTGCGCCGCGACGCCTGCGGTGACCGCGTCGCCGCCGACGTCTTCGACCGCGACCTCGACGGGGGAACCGTTGACCCCGCCCGCGCAGTTGATCAGGTCGGCGAAGTAGGGGACGAGCTTGGAGCCGGGGATGTCGACGAAACCGACGACCTCGCTGAAGTCCATCGCCATGCCCACCTTGATCGGGTCACCGGTCGGGGCGGGCGCGCAGTTGTCGAGGTCGACGGCGAGCACCGCGTCGATGTCGACCGCGGGGCCCGATGGCGCCGGTGTGTCGTCGTCGCCGGTTTCGCCGTCGCCGGTTTCGCCGCCGCCGGTGTCGGCGTCGCCGCCGCCGGTGTCGGGCTGCTCGGTGTCGGGCTCGTCGGCGCCGTCCTCGGAATCGTTGCCGCATGCCGCGGCGATGAGACCGAACACGGCGAGCACGGCGATCAGATACTTGAACTTCATGGTTTCCCCCTCATGGAATCCCCCACGGGACCGGTGCGGCGCGCAGGCTCGCACAAAATTCGTTCGGGAGCAAACGAATGACCCGATTTGGATTTTGTATACAGTATTCAGAATCCGGGGCGGTCGGCAAGACGGCCCGCCGATCCCCGACTCCTTGGTCCGGCGGCGCGGGAGACTGGATCGTTCGGTACCAAACGATTAGGTTCACCGACATGGCCGCACTGGAAGGATTCATGTTTCCGCGCACCCCGACGGGTGCCGCGTCGATCCTCCCCGGCCCACCCTGGCATTACTCCGGAGAGATGCTGACCATCGAATGGCGCACCGATCCCGACAACGTCGCCGAGCTCCTGCCCGAGCCGCTCCGGCCGGCCGACGACGACCCCGGCGCGGTCGCGATGATCTGGGCCGACTGGCAGAGCTGCAGCGACAGCTTCGAGGAGCTGCTCGACCCGGCCCGGGCGCAGTACAAGGAGGTGTTCGTCGTCGTGCGCTGTCGCTACGAGGGCCGGACCTACAGCCGGGCGGTCTACATCTGGGTCGACAAGGACTTCGCGATGGCCCGCGGCCACGTCCAGGGCTACCCGAAGAAGATGAGCGAGATCTGGATGACCCGACCGGTCACCATCGGCCGGGCCGGTCCCCGCCTGGAACCGGGCGGCCGTTTCGGCGCCACGCTCAGCACCTGGGGCCGACGGATCGCCGACGCCCGGTTCACGATCACCGGCACCGCCGCGACCGCCGGGTTCGTCAACGCTCACCCGATGATCCACAGCCGCCAGATGCCGGCGATCGAGATGGACGGGCGGGACTCGCTCGACGAACTGGTCACGATGAGCGGCTACGACGTCGAGCTCGGACCCGTCCACTCCGGTGACGCCGAGATCGACATCTTCGACAACCCGACCGAGGAGCTCGCCCGACTGTCCCCCGTCGAGATCATCGGGGGCTACTACCGCCAGGTCGGCAACTCGATGGCCGGCGGTACGACCCTGTGGGCGGCCGACAACCCCATGGCGAGGAAACGATGACCACACCCACGACGACCACCCATGTCGACGACTACCTGCTCGACCTGGGCCCCGACGACGCCGACATCACGAGTCACGACGCGTACACCGACGGCGTCCCCCACGCGACCTTCAACCGGCTGCGGGCCGAGGATCCCGTGCACTGGACCGACGAGACCGAGGGTTCCGGCTTCTGGTCGGTGCTGCGCTACGACGACGCCCTCGCCATGAGCCGCGACTACCAGACCTTCACCTCGTCGCTGGGCATCCGACTCGAGGAGATGGACGCCGAGCAGACCGAGGCCCGACGCACCCTCATGGAGATGGACCCACCCGAACACACCCGACTGCGCCGGCTGGTCAACCGGGGATTCACCCGACGCACGGTCGAGACCTTCGAGGAGCCGATTCGGGCCCTCGCGGTCGACGTGATCGATGCCGCCCTCGTCAACGACGAGTTCGACTTCGTCACCGAGATCGCCGAACAGCTCCCGATGCGGATGCTCGGCCGACTGCTCGGCACCAGCGACGAGATCGGTCACCAGCTGGTCAAGTGGGGCGATGCTCTCCTCGGCAACACCGACCCGGAGTTCACCGACTACCCCGTCGACCTGGCCGACACCGAACAGTTCCGGATGGTGCCGTTCCGCAGCCCCGCGGCGATCGAGATCTTCCAGTTCGCCCAGGAGCAGGCCGCCGACCGACGGGCGTGCCCCCGCGACGACATCATCACCACGCTGCTCGAACCGACCCTCGACGGCCAACCGCTCACCGACCTCGAGTTCAACAACTTCTTCACGGTGTTGGTCGCGGCCGGCAACGACACGACCCGCTACACGATGACCCACGGCATGTGGACGATGATGAACCATCCGTCGCTGTGGGAGGCCTGGCGATCCAACCCCGAACTGACCGACACGGCGATCGAGGAGATCCTGCGCACCAGTACCGTCACGATGCATTTCCGTCGCACTGCGACCCGCGACATCGAGATGCGAGGCCGCCGGATCAAGGCCGGTGACAAGGTCGTGATGTGGTTCAACTCGGCCAACCACGACGCCGAGGGGTTCCCCGACCCGTGGCGGTTCGATCTCGCCCGGGCCAAGAACGACCACATGGCGTTCGGCCGAAACGGCCCCCACCTGTGCCTGGGCGCGTGGCTGGCCCGGATGGAGCTCCGGGTCGTGTTCGAGGAGCTCATGAAACGGATCGACCGCCTCGAACAGAACGGTCCGATCGAGCGGCTGCGCTCCAACTTCCTCTCCGGAATCAAGCATTTGCCCGTCAAGGTCGTGGCCTGAGTGGGGCGCATCGTCGGCGCTGCCCTGGTCTCGCACGTCCCCACGCTCGTCCTCCCCGAGACGCAACGACGAGCCCTCAACGACGGCAACGACACCTCTCTCGTCGCGGGGCTCCACGCGTTGAACGACGAGAAGCTGGCACCGCTCGATGTCGACACCGTCGTCGTGATCGACACCCACTGGTTCACCACCATCGAACACGTGGTGACCGCCCACCCACGCCGCCAGGGTCGATTCACCTCCGAGGAGCTGCCCCGGGGCATGGCCGGCGTGCTCTACGACTTCCCGGGTGACCCCGAGCTCGCCCACCGGTGGGCGGCGACCGCCGACGATCGTGACGACACCTGGATCACCGCGATCGACGATCCCCATCTGGCGATCAACTACGCCACGGTCAACCTGTTGCCGTTCCTGCAACACGGCCAGCGCTGGGTGTCGGCCGGAATCTGTCAGACCGCGGAACCGGCCGACTTCGTGCTGTTCGGGCGACTGCTCGCCGACGCGGTCGAGGAGCTCGATCGGCGCGTCGTCGTGTTGGCCAGTGGCGGGTTGAGTCATCGGTTCTGGCCCCTGCGGGAGTTCCGCGACCACGAAGGCGCCGACCCCGACCGGCACATCCGCACACCGGAAGCAGCCGCGGCCGACCGGTACGTGCTCGACTGCCTCGGCCGGGGCGATCACGCCGCGGTCGTCGACTTCCTCCCCGAGTTCTCGACCCACGCGCCGGAGGGGTTCTTCGGCCACTATCTGACGATGCTCGGCGCGATGGGCGGCACCGGATGCACCGCCGTGGGGACCCGATTCGGCGACTACGAAGCCGTCGCCGGAACCGGGCAGGCCCACGTATGGTTCGACCTGTGAAGCGCGCCCTGGCCCTGTCCCACGAACCCTACGGCGGCGCCGGCCGGGTCGGTGAACGCCTCGAGCAGCGTGGTTTCGTGGTCGACACCCACATCGTCACCGCCGACATCGAACGCCCCGGCGACGCCGCACCGTTCCCCGACTTCGGCACCTACGATGTCGTCGTCCCGATGGGGTCGGTGCGATCGCTCACCGAGAAAGCGGAGATCCGCAGCTGGATCCACACCGAGATGGCGCTGCTGCGTGAGGCCCATCGCGCCGGCACCCCGATCCTGGGGATCTGTTTCGGCGGCCAGCTGATCGCCGAGGCGCTCGGCGGGTCCGTCGAGGTCGCACCCGTCACCGAGATCGGCTGGTTCGAGATCGAGGACG
>JAJRXC010000102.1 GCA_024276495.1 Actinomycetes bacterium | reverse complement strand
TTCGCCGAACGGGCCGTGGGCTACGACCGCGACGCGGCCTTTCCCTACGAGAACTTCGCCGATCTGCGCGACATCGGGTTCCTCGGCCTGTGCATCCCCGAGCGCCATGGCGGGCTCGGCGCCGACTTCGTCACCTACGCCCTCGTCGCCGAGGAGATCGGCCGCTACTGCGGCTCGACCGCGCTGACGTTCAACATGCACTCGGCAACGTGTCTGCTGACCGGGCCGATCGCCGACGACCTCGACCTGCCGTCCTCCGAGTCGGCGCTCGTCGAACAGCGTCGGCGAGCGCTCTACGCCGACATCCTCGACAACGGCACGATCCACAGCCAGCCGTTCTCCGAGGGCCTGTCGGGGCGGGCCACCACCGGCATCGCCACCACCGCGACTCCCACCGACGGGGGGTATCTGATCAACGGTCGCAAGATCTTCGCCTCGTTGTCGGAATCGGCCGGGATCCACGACGTCGTCTGTCTCGTTCCCGGCGACGACCGGGTCCGGCTGATGGGCGTCGCCGCCGATGCCGACGGGCTCGAGATCGTCGGCGACTGGGATCCGCTGGGCATGCGGGGCACGATCTCCAAGACCCTGGTGTTCGAAGATGTGTTCGTACCGGAGGAGAACGAATGGCTGCCCCCCGGCGTGTTCGATCTCCTGGCCACCCGGTGGCCGTTCTTCTACATGACGTTGTCGTTCGCGTTCCTCGGCTTGTCCCGCGGAGTGATGGATTTCACCGGCGCGTATCTGAGGGGTGACGTCGACGGCTCGAGCCGGGCCGAGAACCCGCAGAAGCGAGCGGTGTGGGCCGACATGAACGTGCGCTACGAGCAGGCCAGGGCCTTGTGCTACCGGGTGTTGTCCAAGGCGGGCGTCGACCCCGACCCCGACGACGTCAAGTTGGCCTGGGCGTCGATGGTCGCGGTCATGGAGACCGCGCCCGAGCTTGCCTCTCTCGGCATCCGGGCTTGCGGCGGACGGTCGATCCTGCGGCCGATGCCGCTCGAACGGATGTACCGCGACGCCCGCTGCGGTGCGACGATGTTGCCGTGGAGCGAGGAGGTCTGTCTCGACCGTCTCGGCCGCCACGGGCTCACCGACACCGACGAAGCCTTCGCCTGAGCACCACGGAGAGGACGACCACGATGCCCGACACCGAATGGATCTGGATCGAGCGTTACGCCGAGCAGTTCCGGATCTGCGCGGTGACCGCGGGCGACTCGGCCGTCGTGTTGTCCGAGACCCGGAGCCGTCCCGAGATCGTCGCGACGGCTCGCCTGGCGCTCCAGTCGCTCGGTGCCACCGTGGTCGACGTGGTCGTGGCGACTCCGGCCAATCCCGGCCCGCTCCCGATCCGCTCCACGGGCGCATCGGTGGCGATCGCCGGCAACGCCTCGGCGATCGCGGCGTGCGCGGCCGCCGATTTCGTCGCCGACTGCACCGTCGAAGGGCTGCTCCACTCGCCCGAGCTCCCGGCGATCCTCGCCGACGGCGCGCGGGTGCTGATGATCTCCGACGAGCATCCCGAGAACGTTGAGCGGTGGCCCCACGATCCGTCCCAATCGGCGCGGGTCGACCGCGGCCTCGAACGAGCCCGGGCCGCGTCCATCATGCGGGTGACGTCGGCGCACGGCACCGACCTGACCGTCGACCTTACCGACGCCACCCGGGTCGGGTCGTACGGCTTCACCACCGAACCGGGCGACATCGCCCACTGGCCCGGCGGGCTGGTCCTCGGCTTCCCGGCGGCGGGCACCGTCAACGGCACGATCGTGCTCGCCCCCGGCGACGCGAATCTGTCGTTCAAGTCCTACATCGCGTCGCCGGTTCGCATCGAGCTGGTCGACGACCACATCGTCTCGATCACCGGCGACGGTGTGGATTCCGTCCTGCTCGACGAGTATCTGCGGTCGTTCGGCGAACCCGAGGCGCTCGCCATCAGCCATGTCGGCTGGGGGATGAACGGCGCCGCCCAACGAGCCGCCATGACCGCGTTCGACCGAGCCGACCACAACGGCACCGAGCTGCGAGCCGTCGCCGGCAACTTCTTGTGGTCCACCGGCGCCAACGAGAAGGCCGGCCGATTCTGTCGCGGCCATGTCGACATCCCCATGTTCGACTGCACCGTCACCCTCGACGACCAGCCCGTCGTCATCGACGGCCGGCTCCAGGGCGACCTCGCGCCGGGCGACTGAACCCCACCCCGACCGGCAGGGTATCCGTTCCGCTCGTGCGACTCGCCGCGAGCTTTGGCCACTGCCCGACTCAGGCGACGACCCAGAGCTCGCGGGGGCCGCGGAACTCGAAGCCGTGGATCTCCAGCGAATGGTCGGGGTCCAGGACCAGGTCGGGCTTCGCGGCCAGCAGTCGCTCGACCCCGATCCTCACCTCCTGGCGCCCGAGCCACTCCCCCAGACAGCGATGGGCCCCCAGCGCGAACGCGGCGTGAGATCCTTCGCGACGGTGAAGATCGATCGCGGTCGGATCGTGCCAGTGCGACTCGTCGAGGTTGACCGACCGCAGCACCCCGGCCACGAGGTCCCCGGCCGGGATGACGACCCCTCCGAGCTCGACGTCCTCGGTGGCCTGACGGGTGACGGTGCCGACCGGGCTGTAGATCCGGAAGACCTCCTCGACGAGCCGGCGCAACAGGTTCGGTTCGGCCTCGATCTCGGCTCGCAGATCGGGCCTGGTGAGCAACACCCAGACGACGAGACCGATCCCGTCCCGCGGCTCGTTGATGCCACCGGAGATCATCAGCCGCACGTTGTTGACGACCTCTTCGGCAGTGGCGCCGTGGCGAGTGAACCACGAGATGGCCGAGTCGTCGTCGGCGCCCTGTTCGAGCCTCGCGGCGAGGGCCGCACCGAGATCGGCCTTCGTTCGCTCGCCGACCGCGGCGAGCTCGGGATCGTCGGCGAAGTTGGCGAGGTCGGTGCACAGCCCCTCACACCAGCTCCACATCTTGTCGAAGCCGTGGTCGTCGAGCCCGAGGACCGTGGCGAGGGAGCCGGCCGAAAGCGGCTGGGCATAGGCGGCCATGAGGTCGAAGCTGCCGTTCGGCAGGCCGTCGATCAGCGAGTCGGCCAGCCGGGGCAGCTCGGCGGCGACGAACTCGCCGCTGCGTCCGCCGGCCTGGAACGGCGGCAACATGATCTCGCGCAGCCGGGTCTGGGCCGGCGGATCCATCGTCAACATGTTGGGGCCGAGGGTGCGGGCCAGAAACGACGGCTCGGTCGCCGCGGTGAACAACTCCGGGTGTTCCTCGACATGGGCGACATCGTCCCAGCGGGTGACGAGCCACATGTCGAGGGCGGCCACTCGACACACCGGTTCCTCACGGCGAAGCCGGGCCAAGATGGCATCGGGATCGGCCTCGAGTGCCTCCATGGTGATCTCGTCGCCCAGGCCGGCCATGTCAGTGGTACATCAGGTATTCGGACAGTTCCCACCCGCTGATCTGGTCGGGATCGTCGTCGCCGTCGACCGCGGCCCGGTAGCGGTTCCATTCGGCCCGCTTGTTGGCCACGAAGTTGGCGACCAACTCGGGCCCGACCGCGTCGACCAGCTCGGTGTCGGCCTCGAGATGGTCGAGCGCCGCGGCGAGGTCCGGCGCGGTGCACACGTCGGTGTTGACCTCCTCGAATCCGTCGGTGGTGAGCGGATCGGGGCACGTCAACTCGCCGACGACACCGAGGCGGGCGGCCTGCAACACGGTCGCGGTCGCGGTGTGGATGCTCGCGGCGCCGTCGGACAGTCGGTTCTCGAGCCGGGTGCCCTGGCCGCGGGCGTCGGGGACCCGGTTGGCGGCACAGCGGTGCTCATACCCCCAGTTGGCCCAGTAGCCGTTGAGCTCCCCGGGCCGAAGTCGTCGGTAGGCGTTGACCGTCGGCGCGCACAGGGCGGTCATGCCCCGGTG
>JAJRXC010000101.1 GCA_024276495.1 Actinomycetes bacterium | reverse complement strand
TGGGCGCAGAGCCCGGCGAGACACTGCTTCGCCAAGGCGGACAGGCCGTCGTCGGTGGTCGCGTCGGCGAGGGCGTTGGCTCCGGAATCGTCGACGAGGCTGAAGTTCACGTGCACGCCGCTGCCGGCCACCCCGGGAAAGGGTTTACCGAGAAAGGTCAGGTCGAGGCCCCGTTCGAGCGCCTTCTCCCGGGCCAGCACCCGAAAGAGGAACGCGTCGTCGGCGGCCTTGAGGGCGTCGTCGTACTCCAGCGTCATCTCGAACTGGGACTCGTCGAACTCGGCGTTGATCGACTCGATCGGGAGCTCACTGTCGTGCGCGGTGCGCATGATGTCGTCCATGAGCCCGATGGGGTCGGCCAGTCGACCGGTGCCGTAGACGAAGCTGCGCGGGGTGCGCCACGGTCGCCAGCCGCCGTCGTCGTCGGGCTCGAGGACATAGGCCTCCAACTCGATGCCGACCTTGGGCGAGTGGCCGAGCGCGTGCCAGCCGGCGACCGCACGCTCGAGGGCATGGCGACCGGCGACGGCGTAGGGTTCGTCGTCGAGGGTGAGGTGACCGACGACCACCCCGGTCTGGTCGTCGTCCCACCCGGGGCGGACCTCGTCGGGTTCGAAGTGGCAGTGGATGTCGCGCAGACCTTCGAGGAGGTACGCGCCGGGGGCGGGGATCATGCTTCGGTCGTAGCCGAGCCCGAACGTGGTCACGCAATGGTTGGTGCCCTCGCGGGCGAGCCGGGCCGGGAGGTACTTGCCCCGCGGGAGGCCCAGATGGTCGGGCCACATCACCCGGATCCGGTCGTAGTCGCTCACCCTCGGTCCTCCCCTCGGATCGTTCGGCCCCGAACGGTATCAGGCGGACCGGGCGCGATTCTCGCCGCGACGTCGGGCCGATCTGAACCGATTCCGGGCTCGGCCCCGTAGTGGACGACATGCAGACCATCACCACCACCATCACGATCCTCGTCGGGGCTCTCGCCGTCGCCGGATGTGCGAGCGACGACCCGCTCCCCGACGCCGCCGACGGACCGGGCGCCACCGACGAGCCGGCGATCATCTCGATCGAGTCGTTCGATTTCGGCGATCCGGTCACGATCACCGTCGGCGAGGAGGTGCTGGTGCGGAACCTCGACGGTGTCGGGCACACCTGGACGGCCGACGATGGCGAGTCGTTCGCCTCGGGGTTCCTCGAGCCGGGCGACGAGTTCCGCCAACGGCTGGATGCGCCCGGCACGATCACCTTCGTCTGCGAGATCCATCCGTCGATGACCGGGTCGATCACGGTGGTCGCGGGATGATCGGGATTTCTTTGAACCGATCCGGGCCGCGGTCCCGTAGTAGGGCCCATCGAGGTCGAGCGACCTCTGGATGGAGATCACCAACATGACCAAACGACTTTTGTTCGCCTTCGTGGCGCTGACGATGCTGGCTGGTGCCTGCAGCGGCGACGACGCGGACACGACGACCCAGCCCGCCGACAGCGGGGCGACCGACGACGAGATGGCGGACGACGAGATGGGCGACGACATGGCGACCGGGCCGGCCTCGGTGCGCGCCGATGACCAGACCGGCGACGGCACCACCGTCACCGTCGCCTCGGTCACCTTGCCCGCCGACGGATTCGTCGTCATCCACGCCGACAACGACGGCGCCCCCGGCCCCGTCATCGGCCACTCCGCCCTCCTCGGCGCCGGCGACAACACCGACGTCGTCGTCACCCTCGACACCCCCCTCGACGCCGACACCACCGTCTTCCCGATGGCCCACATCGACGCCAACGCCAACGGCGACTACGAGTTCGCCCCACCCGACGTCACCACCGACGTCCCCGCCACCACCGCCGACGGCGCCGTCGCCGTGACCGCCATCGGCTACACCATCGGGTGAACGATCGATCCCCGGGCCACGTCCCCTTCCTCGTGGCCCGGGGTTCGATGCGGAGAGATCTGTGAAACCGACGCTTCGAGATCCAGACCCGAGACCGGAGGCCCTCGCCCGCCGCCTCTACGAGGAGCACGGCGCGGCGTTGTCACGCTGGGTCCGGGGACGGTTCACCGATCCGCGGGTGGCCGAGGAGGTCGTACAGGAGTCCGTGCTGACGGCATGGCGCAAGTTCGGCCAGTACGACCCGACCCGGGGAAGCGAACGGGCCTGGATGTTCGGCATCACCCGCAACGTGGCGGCGAGCCGGTTCCAACGAGATCGCCGACATCTGCGGGTGGTGCCGACCGACACCGTGATCGACCTCGACGTCGACGATGCCGAACTGGCCGGTGTGGCCGAACGATCGGTGATCGCCGATGCCCTGCGCTCGTTGTCGGACGATCACCTCGCGGTGGTCGCCGCCGCATACTGGGATGGTCTCTCCACGAAGGAGATCGCCACCCGCCTGGGCGTCCCCGACGGCACGGTGAAGTCTCGACTCCACTACGCCCTGCGGGCGCTGAGGGCACAGCTACAGGAACGGGAGGTGCTGCGATGACCGGTGAGCACGATCTCTACGCCGACTGGGCCGCCGCGTACACCCTCGGCGCCCTCGATGCCGACGACCGCCGCATCTTCGAGGCGCACCTCGGGTCGTGTGCGATCTGTCGCGCCGAGGTGGCCGACTTCGCGGCTCTTCCCGGGCTGATCGCCAAGGTCGACCCGGCCGATCTCGACCACGAACCCGACACCGACATCGCCACCGCGATCGAAACGGCCGCGGTT
This sequence comes from Actinomycetes bacterium, assembly GCA_024276495.1. GTDB lineage: Bacteria > Actinomycetota > Acidimicrobiia > Acidimicrobiales > Aldehydirespiratoraceae > JAJRXC01. The sequence goes on along the minus strand of JAJRXC010000101.1, from coordinate 16,070 downwards.
CACGAGCTCGCGACGATGCGTCGGCGGACCGCCCGTTGGCGAACGGCGGCGCTCGCCGCCTCGGCCGCCGCCACGGTGATCGCGATCGTGTTGTTCACTTCCGATGGTTCGGGGAACGGCGCCACCACCGGCTGGGTCGCCGCTGAGGTCACGGTCGCGCGAACCGAGACGGCCGAGATCGGAACCACGGTCAAGGACTTCGGAACCGAGATCACGGTGGAGCTCACGGGGTTGCCGCCGCGCGACTCCTACGTCCTTTGGACCGTCGACCGCCGCGGGAGTTGGGCGAACGTCGCCTCGTGGGCCCCGACTCCCAACGGCACCGCGAGCCTGGTCGGGGCCACGTCGACCGCTGCCGATGACCTCGCCCGCATCGTCGTGACGTCGGAGGACATCGACGACATCCTCGTCGATGCCGATACCTGAACCGCCACCGCCTCCGGGCCGCTAACGCCCTAGGATCGCGGGCTCATGACCGACTCCGATGCCGCACCCTTCGACCCGAGAGCCATGTGGGAGGAGCGTTACGGCGGCGACGACTACCTCTACGGCACCGACCCCAACGAGTTCCTCCGTGACCAGGTCGTCGACCTTCCCGCGGGCGACGCCTTGTGCCTCGCCGACGGAGAGGGCCGCAACAGCGTCTTCCTCGCGACGCTCGGTCATCGGGTCACCGCGGTCGACCTGACCGAGGCCGGCATCGCCAAGGCCGACCGCCTCGCCGAGGATCGCGGGGTCGACGTCACCACCGTCGTCGCCGATCTGGCCGACTTCGACCTCGGCCACGAACGGTGGGACCTGATCGTCTCGATCTTCGCCCACACCCCACCCTCGGTGCGGCGCCGGCTCCACCAGGCCGCCGCCACCGCCCTTCGCCCCGGCGGACGCTTCGTTCTCGAGGCCTACACCCCCGACCAGATCGGTCGGGGCACCGGTGGACCCCCCATTCCGGAGCTCACGATGACATTGGACGGGCTTCGACAGGAGCTCACCGGTCTCGAGATCGTTCACGGAGTCGAGATCGTTCGCACCATCGTCGAGGGGCCCGGCCACACCGGTGACGGGGCGGTCGTGCAGGTCGTCGCCCGGCGCGCGGGGACGGGCCCGTCCGGGGGATGACGTACCCGGCGCCGGCACTCGCCATCGCCTTCGTGCTCACCGTGTCGGCCTGCGGTTCGACCTCGGGCGGCGGGACCACCGCCGGCCCGGCCGGCGGCACCGACTTCGACGCGGCGTTCACGTGCGACGAGCTGGCCGACCGCTGGCAGGACCTCCAACAGGACTATCTCGACCGGCTGGGCGACGCATCGAGCGTCGAGCTGGAGGAAGGCTCGGCCCGGGTCGACGCTGCCGGACGGTTCATCACCCAGGCGATGCAGGAGCAGGCACGTGACGTCGAGTTGGCCGGGTGCGCGGAAGAACTGGTCGAGGGCGGACCGGTACAGTGCCGCCGAGTCGACGCGCTGGTGACCGCCGGGGCCGGCGCGGCCGGGATCGTCGAGGCGCTCACCGCACGATGCCCGGCCGGCTGACCGCGGCAGATTCTGGTGACCGATCCCGGCCGGGCCGCGTCATACCGGTGAGCAAGAGCGTTCCACACCGGAGGAATCGGAGAATCCCATGAGCAATCAATCCAACCGCATCAAGTTCGCCGCCTGGATGGCCGGCCCGATCGGTCGCATCGCCCGCATCGCCATCGGCGCCGTGCTGGTGATCGTCGGCGTGACGATGGGTGGAACCAGCGGCGTGATCGTCGGCCTGATCGGCCTCGTGCCGGTCGGCCTCGGCATGTCGAACCGCTGCCTCATCTCCAAGGCGATCGGGGCGCCGTGGAAGGGCGAAGACGCCATCGACCTCGTCGGTTCGTGACCACCGCGGTCCGCCCGCCGCTTCACCGGCCGGCCCCGGCGCTCGACCTCGTCGATGCCGACGGCCGTCCGTGGCGATCTGTCGATCATCGCGGCGAGACCCTGGTGGTCATCTTTCACCGTCACATCCATTGACTGCCGTGTGCCGCCCATGCGGTCGCCGTGCGCGACCGCCTCGACGAATTCGGTGACGACACCGCGGTGGTGCTCGTCACGTTCACCGACGCGACCAACCTGGCCGACTACACGTCGAGCCACGAGCTCCCGTTCCCGGTGCTGATCGACCGCGACCGTTCCGCCTATCGGGACTTCGGTCTCGGACGAGGAACGATTCGTCGCGTCTGGGGGCTCCGGGCCGCTCGTCGTTATGTCCAGATCTTCCGCACCGCGGGTCTCTCGGGTCTGGCGCGGCCGACCGAGGACACACTTCAGTTGGGCGGCGATTTCGTCATCGCCCCCGACGGCACCCTGGCGTACGGATTCTGGGGCGAAGGACCCGACGATCGACCGTCGGTCGACGACCTCATCGCGGCGGTTCGCGGGATCGACCGATGAACCGTCGCGTGACCGGCTGGATCTTCGTTGCCCTGCAGGGTGTGCTCCTGGGTGCCCTGATCCTGCTTCCGGGGCGTGACGACTGGGCCACGCCGTCGTGGCTGAGGAGCGCAGGCGGCGGTTTCATCCTCGGCGGACTGGCACTGATCGCGATCGCGGCCCTCCGGCTCGGCCCGGCCCTCACCCCCACCCCGGTCCCGACCTCCCGTGGGGTGCTCACCACCACCGGCTTCTACCGCTACGTCCGCCACCCGATCTACACGGGTGTGCTCGCGATCGTCGCGGGCCTGACCGTGCGATCGGGGAGCTTCGTCCATCTCGCGGTTGCGGCGATCACGGTCGTCTTCTTCACCGTGAAAGCGAGGTGGGAGGAGGCCCGCCTCGCCGAGCGGTACCCCGACTACGCCGCCTACGCGGCGATCACCCCGAGGTTCGTGCCCCGGCCTCGGCGCCGCTCACCTGTCGGCTGACGGCGCATCGCGGGGCGCGGCCAGCTGCCCCACGATCGAGTCGAGCATGCGGGCGCGATCCTCGTCGGCCAACTCGACCCGCCCGTGATCCTGGGCCAGCTGGACGGCATCACGGGTATCGGCCAGAACCGTCTCACAGTGCACGCATCCGGCCAGGTGCGCCAGGGCGGCGGCCTCCTCGTCGGGGTCGAGCCGGCCCTCCATGAGGTCGGTCAGGCGTTCGGCCATGTCCTCACATCGCATCAGCGCACCTCCTTGGTCGCCAGACGGTCACGCAACGACGCCCGTCCTCGATGGACCCGCATCTTGGCCGCGGACACGCCGACGCCCAGGACATCGGCCACATCGTTCATCGGAAGCCCTTCGACGTCTCGGAGCACGACCGCCATTCGCTCATCGGGCGAGAGTCGGGCGAGGGCGGCGCCCACGATCGATCGGACGTCCGATGCGACGGCGGCATCGTCGGGGGCGGCGTCGAGCACCGGTGTCTCGGGCAGCTCGCCCGGGTCGGTCGGGACATCGCGGCGCTGCCGCAGAACGGTGATCGCTTCGCGGTACGCGATCTGCAGCAGCCAGGGCCGAACCCGCCGGGTGTCGCGCAACTGCTCCCCACGGGTGATCGCCTTGACGAAGGTCCGCTGGGTGACGTCCTCGGCATCGGCGCGGTTCCACAGGACCCGATGGGCGACGTTGTAGACGGCTTCGACATGGGCGACGAAGAGGGTTTCGATCCGGTGCCGCAGACCGGATGCGGCCGAGTCCTCCGCTGCGAGTCGCATGTCGACGCACACTACGCTCCGATCAGCCGCTCCGTCGGCTCGTCCCGACGGGGTCCGGTCGCGTGGGGGTCGCCCTCGAGGTCGAGGCGGGGCAGCAGCCGGTCGAGCCGGCGGGGAAGCCACCAGTTGGTGTCGCCCACCAGCGCCATCGTGGCCGGCACGAGCACCATCCGCACGATCGTGGCGTCCACGGCAACCGCGGTCGCGAGTCCGACACCCATCATCTTGACCACCGGGTCGTCGCTGGCGACGAACCCGAGGAACACGCTGATCATGATCATGGCGGCCGCGGTGATCACCTTCGCGGTCGCCCCGAGGCCCGCGACCACGCTGTCGATGTTGGACCGCCCTCCGTGGTACTCCTCACGGATCCGGGACAAGATGAAGACCTCGTAGTCCATCGAGAGTCCGAAGAGGATCGCGAACATCATCATCGGCACGAACGACGCGATGGGGACGGCCTCCTCGAGCCCGATGAGCGAGCGACCCCAACCCCATTGGAAAACCGCCACGACGACCCCGTAGGCGGCGCCGATCGACAAGAGGTTGAGCAGCGCGGCCTTCAGCGGCACCAGGATCGAGCGGAAGACCACCATCAAGAGCACGAATGACATCGCGACGACCGCGGCGATGAACCACGGGAGCCGGGCCGAGATCTTGTCGGATTGGTCGATGAACCCGGCCGTCGGCCCACCGACCAGGGCCGTCGCGTCGGTGCCGTCGGTGACCCTCGGCAGCGTGGTGTCCCGGAGTCGATGCACCAGCTCGCTGGTGGCCTCGTCTTGGGGGGTCGTGGTGGGAATGGCGGTGATGATCGCCGTGTCGCCGTCGGCGTTGACCTCCGGCGGCGACACGGCCCGGACCCCGGGATCGTCGGCGACCGCGGCGGCGATCGGGTCGAGGACCGACGCGTCGCCCGACGCACCGAGGTCGACGACCAACAGGAGCGGTCCGTTGAATCCGGGACCAAAGCCGTCGGCCAGCAGGTCGTAGGCCCGCCGATGGGTGGTACCGACCGGATCGGTTCCGGCGTCGGCCTGGCCCAGGCGCATGTCGAGCATCGGTACCGCGAGGACCAGCAGGATAACCGTCGCGGCAAGTCCCGACCGCCAGGGGTGATGGGCCACCCAGTGGGCCCAGCGCACCCAGCCGCTGTGGTCCTGCGTGTCCCGATCCCGGCTGATCCGATCGGCCGGGTCGGTCGACGTCGCAGTCGGCGCGGTCGTGCGCTCGGGGCGCACCAGCACCCGGGAACCGGCGGACGCGAGCAGGGCCGGGAAGAGGCTGATGGCGACGAGCACCGCGACCGCGACGACCAGTGATGCCGAGTAGCCGAGGGCGGCCACGAAGGGAATGCCGGCGAGTTGCAGTCCGAGGATGGCGACGACAACGGTGCCGCCGGCGACGACCACGGCCTGGCCGGCGGTGGCGTTGGTGAGGCCGATGGATTCCGCGGGGGCGACTCCAGCGCTGAGATTGTCCCGGTGGCGGCTCAAGATGAACAGGGCGTAGTCGATCCCGACTCCGAGGCCGATCATGGTGCCGAGCCGGGGCGCGACCGAGGGGATGTCGATCAGCGCGCCGAGCAAGCCGACGATCGACAGGCCGATCGCGAGCCCGAGGATGGCGGTTCCGAGGGGAAGGATGGCGGCGTAGACGCTGCGGAAGGCGATGAACAGCACCGCGAGGGCGGCGAGCACGCCGATCGCCTCGGCCGGGCCGGTGCTGCGTTCCTTGAGGATGGTCGGCAGCTCACCTCCGTACTCGACCTGCACGCCCGCCGCCTCGGCCGGGCCCGCCGTGTCGAGGAGGTCGTCGAGCGCGGCGCGGCCGAGGTCGGCGGCCGAGGCGTCGAACTGGACGGCCGCGAACGCCGTGGTGGCGTCGGCGGAGATCGACCGGGGGCTCGCCAGCGGCTCGGTGACGGCGACGACTTCCGGGAGGGCTCGTACCTCGGCGACCGTCTCGGCGATCCCCGCCGCGAACTCCTCGTCGGTCACCTCGTTTCCGTCGGTGTGGAACACGACCATCGCGGTGGCGCCGGCCCGCTCGGGGAAGCGGTCGTCGAGGAGGTCGAGGGCTTCTTGGGACTCGACACCGGGCACCTCGAAGTTGTCTACCATGTCCGCTTCGACGGTTCGGTTGATGATCACCGCGGCGACGGCGAGCACCAGCCACGCGGCGATGACCCACCGACGGTGACGGGCCGAGAACAAACCTGTGCGGTAGAGCCAACTGGACATCTGAGAACTCCTTCGACCGCACGATTTATGCAGTCACTGCAATCTTGCACTGAGCGCAGACTTCTGTCAAGATGGAATCGTGATCGACGAGCCCGGACTCCGCCAACGCAAGAAGCTGCAGACCCGAACCCGCATCGAAGCCGCGGCCCTCGACCTCTTCGAGCGGCAGGGATTCGACGGCACGACCGTCGAGGAGATCGCCGGCGCGGCCCAGATCGCGCCACGGACCTTCTTCTCCTACTTCCCGACGAAAGAGGACGTCGTGCTCGCCGACTACGCCGGCCGGCTCGAACGAATCGTCGAACAGCTCGGGGACCGCCCCCCCGCCGAAACACCCTGGGCCGCGCTCCGGGCCTCTTTCGTCGTCGTGGCCGCCGACTACGACACCCAACGACGCGAGCTCGTCCGGCGGTTCCGGATCATGGCCGACAGCGCGTCGGTCCACGCCCGGAGCCTGCAACTCCAATCCGGCTGGGAGGACGCCCTCGCGGCCGCCCTCGGTGCCCGCATGGGCGACGACACCGAGAGCCTGACATCCCGCCTGCTCGCCTCCGCCGCCCTCAGCGCCATGCGATCCTCGCAACGGCACTGGATCGCCACCGGCCAGACCACGCCGCTGCCCACCCTGGTCGAGTCCTGCTTCGACCAACTCGCCGACGGCCTCGCCGACCTCGGATGACCCATCGGCGACACTCCGTCGCGCCGCCATGCGGCTCACCGACGTCTCCCGGCGGTGGGGCCACCGGCCTGGCTACATCCGAACGCTCTACTGGATGTGGGCGAGGATCTACGACCTCACCATCGGCTGGGACCGTGCCTACCGGGCCAACGCCCGAATGATGGTCGAAGCGACGGTCGAGGCCGGCGACCGAGTGCTCGACGTCGGCGTCGGCACCGCCCTGTTGGCCGAGTACGGGTCGCCGATCGCCGCGGAGTACGTCGGCGTCGACATCTCGGCCGCCATGCTCGGACGGGCTGCTCACAAGATCGTCACCGACGAGATGGCGAACGTCGCGCTCCGCTGGGCCCGAGCCGACACCCTCCCCTTCGACGACGACCTCTTCGACGTCGTCGTCAGCTCCTTCATGCTCCCCCACGTCGAACGCCGCGAACGCACGGCCGTGCTCGCCGAGATGTCCCGAGTGCTGAAGCCGGGCGGACGGCTCGGGCTCTTCCTCGCCCGAGGCGAGGTCGCGCCACTGTTTCCGACCCGACAGGAGCTCGAACATCACCTCGCCGACGCCGGCTACGTGAACCCGAGGATCGAAGATCGCGACGATGTCTACCGCGTCGTCGTGGCCACGAAGCCGGACGCGCCCGGCTAGGACCGACCCGCCGCCATCGGCCCCGGGCCCGGCCGCTCGGCCGACACCGGATGGATGCCGGGCATGAGCACGAAGCGGTCGAGACGACGGACCCGATCGGTCCATCGGCGCAGCGCCGGATAGTCGAGCCGGGAGATGCCGCCCTCCTCCGACAGCATCACGTCGGGGAAGATCGCGAGATCGGCGACCGTGGGATGCGGTGCCGCGGCAACCCACGCCGGTCCGTCCGGCCCCGCCTCCTGCTCGCGGAACCACAAGTGCTCGTCGAGCACACGAAAGAGACGGTGGGCACCGGCCCGCAGCGTGTCGACATCGAACTCGTAGCCGAGGTTGTCGTGGAGCCGGGCCGCCGACGCGGTGTTCGTCGTCCCCTCGGCGAAGAGCATCCACTGGGCGACCTCTCCCAACAGCTCGGGATCATCGGTCGGGTACCACCGGCCCGACGGATCGTACTTCGCCGCCAGATAGACGAGGATCGCATGGGCATCACGAAGGACGTAGTCACCATCGACCAGCACGGGAATGTGACCGAGGGGGTTGATCTTCCTGAACGCCTCACTCTTGTGTTCCCACCCGGGGAAGAAGTCGACCGGGACGGACTCGTAGTCGACATCGAGCAGGCTCATCAGCAGGCGCTGCTTGTAGCAGTTGACGGAGAGATCGTAGTCGTACAGCGTGATCATGGCGGCTCAGAGATCGAGGACCAGGCGGCCCGATGCGGAACGTGAGACACAGGTGACGATCCGATCACCGGCTGCTCGTTCGGTGGCGTTGAGGAACACATCGTGGTGGATCGGGTCGCCGTCGATCACGTCGACGATGCAGGTGCCGCAGGCGCCCTGCTCACACGACGAGATCAAGCCGACCCCGTTGGCCCGGAGGACCTCCAGGATCGACTGGCCGGCCGGGACCTCGAGGGTGAGCCCCGATCGGGCCAGGCTGATCTCGAATCCGTTCGACCGGTCGATCTCGTTGGGGTTGGCGAAGTACTCGAAGTGAACGGCCTCGTCGGGCCAACCGATCTCGCCCGCCACGCGGCGGGCCGCGTCGAGCATCGGGCCGGGGCCGCAGATGTAGACGTGGCGGGCGACCCGATGCGCACCCAGCGCGCGGCGGATCTGCGCCGCCGTCCCCGCCGGGTCGAGGCCGATGTGACGAACCACCGCGTCGCCCAACCCGTCGAGCCGCTCGGAGAAGCAGAGATGATCAGCGGATCGCACGAAGCAGTGCAGAACGAACGGGAGACCATCGGCGGCGAGGGTCTCGGCCATCGACAGCAGCGGGGTGATGCCAATGCCACCGGCGATGAGCGTGGTCTCCACCGCGTCACGCCGCAGACCGAAGTTGTTGCGGGGCGCGGAGATCACCAACTCGTCGCCCTCGTGCACCTCGTCGTGCAGATGGATCGAACCGCCCCGCGAGTCCGGCTCCCGCTTCACCGCGATCACGTAACGGGCCTGATCCCCGGCCGGATTGGTCAACGAGTACTGGCGGGTCGACCCGTTCGGAAGCCGCACGTCGATGTGGGCGCCGGGCTGCACCGTCGGCAGCGGCTCGTCGATCGGGGCGAGCTCGAAGGCGACGACCTCGGCGGCCGTCTCCCACTTCCGGGCAACGACCACACGTTGGTCCGTGCCGCCGACGGTTCGGGCCGGGCCGCCGATGTCGACCGGCACGTCGGCCTGCTCCATCGCCGCAACGAGGGGGGCCGGGCGCGGAAGCGTCGCAGCGATCTCCTCGACCTCGGCCCGCAGGTCTTCGAGTCGTCGAGCGTGACGTCGCAACACCGCGATTCGTCGGTCCGGGGCCGGGGTGTCGGTGAGAACCCCGTAGACGACGCAGGCGTCGGCGTCCACCGGCTGCACGAACCACCGCGGTGTGCCGTCCTCGCCGGCGTGGTCATCGCCCGCGGGCAGATGCCGACGCACGAGCTCGGGCGGCGCGGCGAACGGGAGGGCCCGAAGCGGGAACGATCCGCCGCCTTCGAGGAGATCGACCGGCGCGAAGTCGATGTCCCCGTCGAGGCAGGTCCACACGAGGCCGTACCGTTCGAGCGCCGGAAACGTCGCGTTGCAGATCGTGCGGGCCGGCGAATCGGCCGGGTGGGCGGGGATGTAGGTGCATCCACCGGTGCGGTTGGCGTAACGCCACCCGTGGTAGAGGCACTTCAGCTCCATGCCCTCGTTCATGCCCACCGACAGGCGCACACCCCGGTGCAGACAGCGATTCTCCCAGACGTTGACGAAGCCGTCATCGGCTCGCCACACCGCGAGCTCCCGACCGAGCAGCTTCGCCTGGTGGACATGGCGAAAAGCCGCGTCGTCGCTGCGGGCGACCGGGTACCAGGCAGACTCCGGTGGAGGACTCATCCGGCCGGGATCACTGCGTAGGCGAGACCGAGCTCGGTCAACCAGCGGCGATAGACGATCGCGCTCCGGTCGGCCCGGATCGGCGTCTCGACGCGGGGGTCGAGCGGAAGACGGGTGGGAAACTGATTCTCCAGGATCGGCTTGTCCTGGGAGAAGATGATCTGTTGGAAACGCCGGAGCACGGTGTCGCTGCTGGTCTCGTCGATGACGCTGAGAAAGTTGTGGGCCCGAATGGTGTCCTGCGTCATCGCCTGGACGAACAGGCCGATCACGTCGCTGCGACTCGGATCGGTCGGCGAGCTCTTGTAGAGCATCACACAGTAGGGATGCGGCACCCGATACGTGTACTCGCTGAGCTGACCGCCGACCGCCGACGCCGCCGCCATCGGTTGGTAGAAGAAGCAGTCGCGGGCCCACAGCTCGTCGTTTTCGATCTCGACGCGGTACTCCGCGACCTCGGTGTGGGGCTCGACGCCGAGATAGTCGGTGTGGACATACGGGAAGTGGCCCATGTCGAGGAAGTTCTCGATCGCCCGCGGTGCCGACGTGGCCACCTTGATGCTCGCCGCGTTGAGGGTGCGGCGGTCGGGCTCGGCCGTCTCGGGAATGGTGAACACGTCGGCGGGCGGGGCACCGAGGGAGGTCCACAGATACCCGTGTCGATCGAGGACGGGAAGCGCCTCGTCGGGCTCGTCGACGCGAACCGCGAACCGCGTCCCGTCGCGGTCGGTCCCGTACATGATCTCGAACCCGAGCAGGAGGGTTCGCTCGACGTTGTCCGTGGCCATCTCCGACACGGCGACGAGCGGATGCCACAGATCCAGCACCGTGGGATCGGTGCATCGCTGGTCGCTTGCGTCCACCCGACCTCCTGACATGCCGGTCGCACTCTACGCGCCGCCCCTCGCGGCCGCCAAGGGCGCAGGAACTAGGTTCGGCGGCCATGATCGAGCCTCGACCGGTCCACTCCGACATCACGGTCGTCCCCACGTTTCACGAGCTGCCGGGGATCGGCGTGCTCACGATCAACAGCTTCGTCCTCCACGCCGCGCAACCGGTGATCGTCGACACCGGCACGACCGCCGACCGCGATGCGATGGTCGCGGCGATCATCGAGGCGCTGGGTGACACCGAACCGAGTTGGCTCTGGATCACTCACACCGACGCCGACCACATCGGCGGCGTCGGCCGGCTGCTCGACCGGTTTCCCGATCTCACCATGGTGACGACCTACACCGGGCTGGTGAAGATCGGCACCCACGCACCCGTCCACCCCTCGCGGGTCCGATTGCTGAACCCGGGCGAATCGCTCGATCTCGGCGATCGCGCCATCACCGCGATCACCCCGCCGCTGTTCGACGCCCCGGAGACGACCGGGTTCCACGACCCGGTCTCCGGCGCCCTGTTCAGCTCCGACTGCTTCGGAGCGATTCTTCCGGCCGGCTCGAGGGACATCGATCAACTCGACGACGACGAGCTTCTCGCGGCCCAGACCCTGTGGACGTCGATCGACACACCGTGGGTCGCCAAGATCGACACGGCGTTGCTCACCGCCGAACTCGATGCGCTGCGGCCCTGTCCCCGACCATGATCCTGAGCGGCCATCTCCCGGCCACGAGCGGCATCGTCGAGGCCCAACTCGCGGGTGTCGCCGCGGCCCCCGACCGGTCCCCGTTCATCGGACACGACCACGCCACCCTTCTCCGCATGCTCGACGACTGAGCCCGCGGCCGGTTCGACCCCCACACCCACGACCGCCCGCTACGTTCACGGAGACCTGTCATCCGTCCCAGGAGAGCCATGCCCGACCAACCCCGTGTCCCCCCGGTTTCCGACGCCGACGCCACACCGGCCCAGCTCGAGTTGATGGACAGGCTCCGTCGCCCGGACGGGACCGTGCTCAACATCTTCCGAACCCTGGCGAACCACGCCGATCTCACCCGCCGTTGGCTGGTCTTCGGAAATCACGTGCTGTCCAAATCGACGCTGTCCCCCCGGATCCGGGAGCTCGCGATCCTGCGGGTCGGCTGGCGCTGCGGGGCCGAGTACGAGTTCGGCCAGCATGTGTTGATCGCCCGGGACGAGGGGATCACCGACGACGAGATCGCCCGCCTCCAGACCGACGACGTGGCGACGCTATGGGCCGACGCCGAGGCCTGCGTGCTTCGGGCCACCGACGAGCTCCATCGGGACCAACACATCACCGACACGACGTGGGCCGCCCTCTGCGAGCACTACGACTTGGAGCAGCGGATGGACCTGGTGTTCGCCGTGGGCCAGTACACCCTCGTGTCGATGGCGCTCAACACCTTCGGGGTCGAGCGAGACGACGGCGTCCCCGGATTCGGCGGGTCGTCCGATGAGTGAGCGGGTCCCGCCACGACGGGGAGCGGACGGCGCGCCCGACCACACAGGTCGTCTCGACGGCAAGGTGGCGATCGTGTGCGGCGCCGGCCAGACCCCCGGCGCCACGATCGGAAACGGTCGGGCGACCGCCCTGCGGTTCGCGGCCGAGGGCGCCCGGGTGATGTGTGTCGACCTCGCCGAGGACCGGGCCCGGGCGACGGCCGAGGAGATCGTGGCCGCCGGCGGCCACGCGATCGCGGTCGGAGCCGATGTCACCCGCGAACGAGACTGCGCTTCGTTCGTGGCCGACACCGTCGCCGCGTTCGGGCGGCTCGACATCGTGCACAACAACGTGGGCATCGGCACCCACGACGTCGGGCCCGCCCACATGACCGAGGAGATCTGGGACTCCATCCTCGACACCAACCTCAAGGGTGTCGTGTTCGCCACGAAACACGCGCTGCCGGTCATGCGGGCCCAGGAGTCGGGTTGCTTCATCAACATCTCGTCGGTCGCGGCCGTGTGTTCGGTGGGCCTCGCCGCGTACAAGACATCGAAGGCCGCGCTCAACGCCTTCACCCACTCGGTGGCGATGGGCAACGCCAAGTACGGGATCCGGGCCAACGTCATCATGCCCGGCCTGATGGAGACGCCGATGGCCATCGAAGGCTTCGTCGCCGCGGGCCGCGACCGCGACGCGTTGATCGACCAGCGCAACGCGGCCGTTCCCCTCAAGGGCGGGATGGGCTCGGCGCACGACATCGCCAATGCCGCGCTCTTTCTCGCCTCCGACGAGGCCCGGTTCATCACCGGGGTCGATCTGCCGGTCGACGGCGGCCAGTGCGCCCGGATCGGCTGACGAGATGAGCCCGAGCCCCTCCGACCCGACCCGGTCACCGGCCCTCGATCTCGGGCCGATCCGCCAGAACGGCTACGTCGTGCTCGACATGGACGCGGCCCTGCACCATTGGACGACCGTTCTCGGCGTCGGGCCGTTCTACGTCGTGGACCACGTCAGCCTCGACTGGTTCCGTCACCGCGACAGCACGGCCGCACCGGACCTCGCCATCGCCTTGGCCAACAGCGGCCCGCTCCAGATCGAGCTCATCTGCCCGCGCGACGACACCCCGTCGATGTTTCGAGAGTTCATGGCCGAGGGGCCCGAGGGCCTCCAGCACACCGCCTGGTGGTCGACGCGCTACCAGGCCGACCACGACCGGCTCCTCGCGGCCGGCTACGAGCCGATCCAGGAGGGTCAGATCGGCGGACCCGACGGACGGTTCGCCTACTTCGCCGACGGTGGCCCCCGCGGCACGGTGCTCGAGCTCTCCGATGTGAGCGGCGCCAAGGGCGAGTTCTTCGACCACATCCGGAACGCGAGCGAGGGCTGGGACGGCAGCCGGCCGATTCGTCGCGTGTCGTAGCCTCAGGCCCGACGGTCGCGAGCTCGGCGGGCCCGAACCGGATCCGCGGTGATCACACCGTCGACCCCGAGCCGACACAGCGCCGCGATCGTCTGATCGGACTCGTCGTCACCGGTCCAGACGTTCACCCGTAGATCCGCCGCCCGGCACGCCGCCACGAAGGCTTCGTCGACCATCGACTCGTAGGGATGGACCAGGCGATGCCCGTGCTCGATCGCCGGGCGGATCACTTCGCCGGCCGGGCGTCGGCTGAGCACCAGATGCGCGGTCGGGATCTCGGGCCGAAGGGTCCGGACCCGGTCGATGCAGGCGATGCCGAACGAGCTCACGATCACCCGGTCGCGGCCACCGCGATCGGCCAGGAGTGTCACGAGGAGGTCGGCGATCCTCTCACCCGGGTCGAACCCCTCGTCGCGCGGATGGTTCTTCAGTTCGACGTTCACCTCGAGCCCCGCACAGATCGAGCGCCTCGCCGAGCAGGAGAACGTCCGCCGGGCGCGCCACGGACGCGGTGGCGTCGACGGCGCGGCCGTCGGTGTACGCGGCGTCGTGGATCACCACGAGTCGGTCGTCGCGGCTTCGTCGGACGTCGAGCTCGACCCCGTCGATCCCCAGCCCGGCCAGGCGGACGAACGACGCTCGACTGTTGATGAGGTTGCCGGGCTCGAGTGAGCCGTGACCGTAGATCTTCACCTTCGCTCCTCGGCGAGTCGGTTCTGGGGGACAAGCGACCCGGTTTCGTGCCATTGTCCCGCGAACACCGACGGGAGACGAACATGACGAAGAACCCACGGATCAACGATCCCGAGCTGGGACGCCTTCCCCAGTTCGCCCACGCCACGAGAGCGGGCGATCTTTTGTTCGTCTCCGGCACCCTCGGGACGATGGGCGACGAGTTCGAGCTCGTGGCGGGAGGCGCCGGCCCGGAGACGGCGCAGACTCTCGCCAACATCGCCCGGATCCTCTCCGCGGCCGGGCTCGGGGTCGATGACATCGTGAAGGTCAGCGTGTACCTCCACGACATGTCCGACTTCGCCGCGATGAACACCGCCTACTCCGAGTTCTTCGGGGATGACCCGCCGGCCCGGATCACCGTGGGCGGCGCCGATCTCGCCCTCGGCGCCACGGTCGAGATCGAATGCATCGCCCACCGCCCGGTGGACTGACCACGGAATTGAACGTGGCGTCAGGATATCCTACGCTGCGTATGTCGGGATCGAAGGGGGAAGGTCCGTGGCCCGCCGCCAGTCGCAGGGAGAGACGACCCGACGCCGAATCCTCGATGTCGCTGCGAGGGAGTTCGCGAAACGGGGCTACGGCAATGTCACGATCGAGGAGATCGCCACCGCAGCCGCGGTGACCAAGGGAGCCGTCTACTACTGGTTCACCGACAAGGACGATCTCGGTCGTGACCTGCAACACGAGCTCTACGAACGCATGGCCACCACGGCACGGGGGGCGCTCGACCCGCACGCTGACACCATCACCAACCTGCGACTCGGTTTCGACGCGTACCTCTCGGCCCTGACCAGCGTGGGCGAAGCCCGGTTCTTCCTGCGCGACGCATGGACGATCCCTGCGCTCGACGACGCGGGACGTCGCGACCACGACGCCGCCATCGACGACCTGACCGGCACGCTGACCGACGGCATGGCGAGCGGCGATGTGATCACGTGCGATGCCGAGGCCCTGGCCCGGATCCTGCTCGGGATGTTCGCCGAGGCGACGCTGCACGTGCTCCGCACAGGGCACCGCGACGAGACGGAACAGGTGGTCGACCTCGTCTTGTCGAGCCTCGCCCCCGACCCCGCCGAGACGACCCTCTCGCGAACGGCCGACGCGCGATGACCGAGCCACTCGCGGGACGGGTCGCCCTCGTCACCGGGGCATCCGCCGGCATCGGCGCCGCCCTGGCGCTCGACCTCGCCGAGAGAGGCGTCACCGTCGGCGTCGTCGCCCGGCGGGAGGACCGACTGGCGCAGGTGCTCGAGCGGTGCCGGGCCCACACTCCGAGATCGGAGCTGTTCGTCACCGATGTCTCCGACGGCGCGCAGGTCGACGCCCTGGCCGCCGCGGCCCTTCGCGACCTGGGCCCGATCGACATCCTGGTCAACAACGCGGGAATGCCGAAGCGGCGCGCCGTCACCGCCCTCGATCCCGCGACGATCGAGCTCGTGATGGCCACCAACTACTTCTCGGCCGTTCGCCTGACCCTGCGGCTTCTCCCCCACCTGCTCGAACAGCCCCGCGCCCACATCGTGAGCGTCTCGTCGATCGCCGCGAAGCTGGCGGCACCGGGCGAGGCGGCCTACGACGCGAGCAAAGCGGCGCTGAGCGCGTTCTTCGAGGCGATGGCGGCCGAGCTCCACGACACGAACGTGTCGGTCCACCTCGTGTATCCGGCCATCATCGACACCGAGTTGTTCGATCTCCCCGACAACGATCCGCTGCCACCCACGCCGATCGACGCGCTTCCCGCGTCGGCGGTCATCGACGCGATCATCGGTCAGCTGACCGGCGGGTCGATCGAGGCGTGGGTGCCACCGATGTTCCGCGAGCTCGCGGCCGGACGGGCCGCGGACCTCGACTCTTTCATCGAGGGTACGGCCCAATGGATCCGTGAGAGCCGTGCCGCGGCCGACGAGGACATGCCGTGACGCCCACCGACCACCGCTGCGATGCCCTCGGCAT
>JAJRXC010000100.1 GCA_024276495.1 Actinomycetes bacterium | reverse complement strand
GATCTCGGGCTAGCGACGAATGACCGGCGAGCGCGTGTATCGCGAGCCCGACTACCGGACCACCGCGGGCGAGTTCATCCGCCACGTCGCGGCCCGCTGGGGTGACCGTGAGCTCGCCGTGCTCGATGATCGCCGCCTCACGTTCGCGGAAGCCGAGGCCCGGTCGGCCCGCCTCGCGAAGGGTTTCCTCGCAGCGGGGGTGACGCCGGGGGCCCACGTCGGGCTCCTCGCCCCGAACGGACCCGATTGGATCGTCGGCTGGCTCGCCGCCACCCGCATCGGGGCCCTGGTGCCCCTGCTCAACACGTATTACAAACCTCGTGAACTCGGATGGGTGCTCGGTCACAGCGAGGTCGAGGTGCTGCTGACCGTCGACCGCCACCTCGGAACCGACTACACCGAACGCCTCGAGGCGATCGCGCCGGGTCTCGAATCCCAGACCCACGAGGAGATCCGGCTCGAGAGCCACCCGGCGCTGCGCAGCGTGTGGATGTGGGGGGCATCACCTCCGGCGTGGGCCGGCGACATCGACGATCTGGCCGCCCGCGCCGATGAGGTCGGCGACGACGAACTCCTGGTCGCGGAGGCCACGGTGCGCCCCAACGACGCGATGCTCGTCATCTACACGTCGGGGAGCATGGCGGAACCGAAGGGTGTGATTCACTCCCACGGCGGCGTGATCCGTCATCCGTACAACCTCCTGCCGTTTCGGGACCTCGAACCGGGCGACATCTGCTACACCCCGATGCCGTTGTTCTGGGTCGGCGGCCTGACCTACACGCTCCTGAGCTGCATGCACGCCGGGGCGACGGTCGTGTTCGAGGAACGCTTCGAGCCGGGGGCCACACTCGAACTGCTCGAGCGGGAACGGGTGACCCACGTGATCGGTTGGCCGCACATGGCCAAGGCGTTGACCGAGCATCCCAGCTTTCCCGACCGTGACCTCTCGGCGGTTCGGAGTGGCTCCCTCGATGCGCTCCTGCCCGAACACCTCCGGGTCGGCGACCCGGAGCTCCGGGCCAACTCGCTGGGGATGACGGAATCGCTCGGACCGCACTCGATCGAGATGATCGGCAGCGCGTTGCCTCCCGACAAGCGAGGGTCGTTCGGCCGGGCCGTGCCCGGGATCGAGCATCGCATCGTCGATCCGATCACCGGGAAGGACCAGCCTCCGTGCGAGATGGGCGAGATCTGGATCAAGGGCTACTCCCTCATGCTCGGCCATCTGAAGAAGAGTCGAGCCGATGTCTTCACCCGCGATGGTTGGTTCCGCACCGGCGATGCCGGCTATCTGGACCAGGACGGCCACCTCTTCTTCAAGGGACGGATGGGTGACCAGATCAAGTCGTCGGGCATGAACATCACTCCTCGCGAAGTCGAGCTGATCATCGAGGAGGAACCCGAGGTGATGCACGCGTTCGTCATGGCGGTTCCACACTCCGAACGTGGCGAGGACGTGGCCGCCGCCGTCGTGTTCCGGCCCGGCCGGTTCGTCGAGCCGCTCGAACTTCTCGCCCGGATCAAGGAACAGATGTCGAGCTACAAGGTGCCGCGCCACGTCGCGACGTTCGCCTCGCCCGAGGAGCTGCCCTGGCTCGACAGTGGAAAGATCGACCGGCGGTCACTCCAGCAATCGCTCGTCGAGCGCTTCGGGACCGGCTGACACGCGTGGTCTCGGTCAGTGCCGGCCGGGGTCGGCCAGATACGAACCGTGACCCATGTTGCCGAAGTCGAGACAGCACAACGCCTGGAGCCGGGGCGACAGCCGTGCCCTGATCTCCTCGTCGAGGGAGCGCCACCAGTTGGTCTGGGGGCGCAGGAACCCCCGCGTGTAAAAGGCGAACAACAACGCCCGGTCCCGGTCGCTCGAACGGTTCTCGCCCGAGGTGTGCCAGAGCCGGCCGTGCATCAGGAGAACGGACCCCGCGGATGCCTCGAACGACCGCATGCCCGCTCTCGGGTCGTCGGGCACGTCGGCGAACGACGTGAACTCGTGGCTGTCCGGCAGGTAGCGGGTGGCACCGTTGTCCTCGTCGATGTCGTGAAGACACCAGATCGCGTTCATGGCGAACATCTCCGGCCACGGCTCGGGCATGATCGTCGACTGGTCGCAATGGGCGTTCATCGAACCGCTCCCCGGAAGCGCGGTGTTGGCCGTGAAGTTCGACAGGATGACGTCGTTCCCGACGAGTGCCTCGACCGTCGGCAGCACCGCGGGGTGTTCGGCCAGGTCCGCGAACACCTGCGAATGAGCAACGAGGTCGTACACCCGGATGTTGCGTCCACCGGGGTCCAGCGCATCGAGGCGCACCGGCATTCCCCGGGCCTCGAACGCCGCGGCAGCGTCGACGAGCGCCGAACGGGCCGCGGCGACCTCCTCGCTCGACAAGACATCGGGGATGACCGCCCAACCCTGCGACCAGAAGTCGCTCAGGGTTTCCGAGTCGGGTGCCACACATTCGATCATCCCCGACAGTATCGGTTGCCCTGACGTCGCTGTCATGTCCGATCCGGCGGGTTCGTCCCGCGGCGAGCCGGTAGATCGTCGCTCCGATGCCGCCGCGGGGCACGATCGGCATCGCCGGCCGGGCCGGGTCGCGACCGCGTCACGGGTTCGGCTGCGAGAAGAAGGGCCCGATGCGATGGATGCCGACAAGGCCGTCGCGCCAAGTCGTCACCAACTCGTTGGACGAGAACGCGGGAAGCGCGACATCGACCTCATCAAATGTGACCCCGTCGGTCGACGTCCACGCGGCGGGGAATCCGTCCAGCTCGCCCACCACGTGGAACCGGTCACCAACGACAAAGACGATGGAGGCGGCACCTTCGGCATCGGTGAGAACGGTTCGCGTCCAGCTCACGCCGTCAGTGGAGAACCATGCGACCGGCCTGCGGATCCGGGTCTCGTTCTCCAGGATCGGAAACCTGGGCGATTCCTCGAATCCGACGGCGAGCACGTCGGCGGGCGTGGACGCGATCGCCTCGGCCACCGAGTCGAGTCCGTCGGGCGCAATGACGAGGGGCGAAGCCGTCCATGTCCGGCCGTCGGGGCTGGTCCACACCGCCATTCGTTTGACCAGATCCCCGGTCCCGAGGTTCGTGTTGGTGCCGACCGCCACGAACGATCCGTCGAGCGTCGTGATGCTGCGGGGCCATTGCCAATCCCGTCCACCGAAGAACTCGGAGTCTTCGCCGAACATTTGCCACTGCCCGTCGGGAAGCGACGCGATCGAGACAAAGCTCGTGTCGGAGGTGGCGAAGGGAAGCCACCACTCAGCAGCCCCGATCACCACAACTGTGTCGCCCTCCCTCGCGATGCTCGAAAGCGTTTCGATGCGAAAATTGCGGGACCCGTCGGGCGTGACGCCGAGCCCCGTCTCCTGTGGCCCTCGTGCCGACCACGTCGAACCGTCGAAGCGAAACACCCAGAGATCACCGGTCCGGCCGTCGTCGACGTCCAACTCATCCGGCACGTCGAGGAACGCCACCATCGCGAGATCGTCTTCGGTGCCCGACAACAAAGCCGGAGTCTGGCCAAGAAAGCCGAAGAGTTGCCCAGGCCATCCCGGATCGACCTCGGTCCACGTCTCACCATCGGTGCTCGACAGCAGCGTTGCGACACGGTCGACTTTCCCGACAACCCAGAGCCGGCCAAAGGCCTCGGTCGCACCGATCGCCCAGAATCCCTCGGGAAGAGCGGTCTCGGAGCGGACCCAATCGAGCCCGACGACCACGGGAGGAAGAGTGGTCGTGGTGACGGGCACCGTCGTTGATGTCGTGGGGGACGACGCAGAGCCCACCGACGGTGCCGTGGTGCTCGAGGAAGAAGCCACCGACGCCGGTTCGCCGCCTTCTCCGCCACACGAGACCGCGACCAACGCAAGAGCCACCAGCACGACCGCCAGCCGTCGACGGCGATCACCGGCCGACGCGTTCCTCATGAGCTGAATCCGCATGTCACCCATCCTCCTTCAGGCCGTCGGACGCATCGCGGACGATTCCTCGGCGGGGGCAAGGGCGAGATCCATGCACGCAGTATCTCGTGATCTAGGAGCGTGGGTCGGTAATGGCGAGAGGCCGTGTGGTGAGCCGGGTGGTGGTGGGTTGGCCTCGTCTGGTGTGAGGTGAAATCTACTTCTTGGTTGGTGGTGGCGGGCGGGCGGTGGCCCCCCGGTGGTCAGCTTGCGGATGTTGTGACACGCGGCCAGGAAGCGCCACTCTGCGTTGGCTGCGGTCTCGCCTCGGAGGAACACTTTCTTGCCGCCTTGGGTGGTGTCGATCTGTCCGAAGATCGGCTCGATGATCGCTTTGCGTCGG
>JAJRXC010000006.1 GCA_024276495.1 Actinomycetes bacterium | reverse complement strand
TTTGGCACCTCGATGTCGGCTCATCGCATCCTGGGGCTGAAGCAGGTCCCAAGGGTTGGGCTGTTCGCCCATTAAAGCGGTACGCGAGCTGGGTTTAGAACGTCGTGAGACAGTTCGGTCCCTATCCTCTGCAGCCGGAAGAGATTTGAGGAAACCTATCCCTAGTACGAGAGGACCGGGATGGACGTAGCTCTCGTGTGCCAGTTGTCCTGCCAAGGGCATTGCTGGTTGGCGACCTACGGGAGGGATAACCGCTGAAAGCATCTAAGCGGGAAGCCTGTTCCAAGATGAGATCTCTCACCGGGTTAACCGGGTAAGGCCCGTGGTAGACCACCACGTTGATAGGCCGGAAGTGTACGTGCGGTAACGCATTCAGCTGACCGGTACTAATCGGCCGAGGGCTTGGTTTCACATTTCACGCACGGGTGTTCGTGCTCGCTATGGAGTTCTGAAGAGGAAGGGACCATTGGGTCCCTTTGTTCTTCGTACCCGTTGGCGGTGTTTCAGACACCGTCCAGGGGGTCCGCCGCACCGACGGCGGGAACACACAGTTTCGGTGGCGATAGCGACAGGGTCATACCCGTTCCCATTCCGAACACGGAAGTCAAGCCTGTCAGCGCCGATGGTACTTGGGCCGTCAGGCCCTGGGAGAGTAGGACGCCGCCGGATTTCTCCGCCGCAGCCCGATGTCCACATGCATCGATGCGCTGCGCGACAAACGATGAGCGCAGGCCCCGCTTCGGCGGGGCCTGCGTGCGTTTTGGCCCGGTAGGATCGGCGATCATGGCCACCGAGCGTCCCCCCGACAAACCTCCCGCGTCACGGGGCGACACCGGTCGGACGGACCGCCGTGCGCCCGGGCCGGATCTCGCCGGCCCCAAGAACTGGGGCCGGATCGCCCGTGGTGGGGCCGGCCGCATGGACTCGCCGGCGATCGGCACGGAAGGCTTCGACGATTTTCCCCGCAAACGCCGTCGGCCGCCCCGGCCGGGTCCGCCCGCAGAGGCCGACGATCGGGGTGGCGCCGACGATCCCGAGCCCGACCCCGCGGCGGCGCCCGAACCGAGGGCGAAGCCGAAGCGAACCCTTCCCAACGTCGACGATCTCGAACGTGAGGCGTCGAAGGCCGTCCGGCGGAGCCGCGGGCCCCGGCTCCGGGAACGAAAGCCGCTGGGTGCACGCCCCCAACGGGTCGAGGACCCCGCCGTGGCGTTGACCCGCCTGGTCGGGGCACCGCGGGCCAAGAGTCTGCAACGCCGGCTCCGCAACGCCGGTTCGGCGTTCGAGGCGGAGCGATTCGGCGATGCCCGATCACTTCTGGCGCCGGTGGTGAAGGAGGCCCCCGAGCTGCCGGAGGGCCGTGAGCTCTTGGGGTTGACCCACTATCGGCTCGGGAAGTGGAAGGACGCGATCGATCAGCTCGAGGCGTTCCGCGAGTTGAGCCACTCGACCGAGCAGCATCCCGTCCTGATGGACTGCCATCGTGCCCTGGGCCGGTGGCGAGACGTCGAGGTCCTGTGGGAGGAGCTGGGCGACGCGTCGCCCAGCGGGGAGTTGGTGACCGAGGGGCGCATCGTGGTGGCCGGGGCCCAGGCGGACCGCGGCGACCTGGTCGGCGCGATCCGATCGCTCGAGACGGGCTGGAAACCCCCGCGGCGCCCGGGCGCGCACCACCTTCGGCGCGCCTACGCGCTGGCCGACCTCTACGACCGGGCCGGAAAGGCGGCGCGGGCTCGGGAGTTGTTCAAGTGGATCGCCGGTCACGACCCGCAGTTCGCCGACGTGCGGTCCCGGGTGAAGTCCCTCAGCTGAGTGTCACACCCCGGCGCGAAGGTGTCGGTCACCACTTCCCCTCACGCAAGGTCCCGTCGAGGACCCGGCCGATCGGCCGAGCAGAAGGGAAGTCCATGAACATCACCATTCTCCGTGGAGAGCTCACCGCCGACCCGCGGGTCACGGAGTTGCCCGGCGGTTCGGTCGTGCACAACTTCGAGCTGGCGACGACGAGGGCCGATGCGCGCCTTGTCGTACCGATCGCCTGGCACGATCCGGGCCGGTGGCCGCGTCTTCGCCGGGGCGACGAGGCGATCGTCGTCGGCGTGGTCCGGCGGCGCTGGTTCCGTACCGGCGGTGCCAGTCAGAGCCGCACCGAGGTGGTGGCATCGTCGGTGGCCCGACCCGGTTCCCAGGGCGCCAAGTCGGCGATCCACGCGGTCGTCGGCGAGCTGGGCCGATCCGAGCCGTTCGGATGATGCTCCACCATGGTGCGGTTGGCTACGGTGGACCGTCGCCGGCACCACGTCGGCGACCGTCTTCACAGGAGTATCCACCGTGGACATCCAGAGCCTTCTGGGCGATGCGGCCGAGTCGCTGCTGTCGCACGAGAGCACCACCATCCCCCGAGATTCGCTGACGTTGCCCGGCCCTGATTTCGTCGATCGAACGCTCGCCACGAGCGACCGCTCGCCCCAGGTGCTGCGGAACTTGCAGCAGCTCTTCGATCACGGCCGTCTCGGTGGCTCGGGCTATGTGTCGATCCTGCCCGTCGATCAGGGGATCGAGCACTCCGGAGGGGCCTCGTTCGCGCCCAACCCGGCCTATTTCGACCCGTTGAAGATCGTGGAGTTGGCGATCGAGGGCGGATGCAACGCCGTCGCATCCACCTTCGGTGTGCTCGGCATGGCATCGCGTCGCTACGCCCACAAGATCCCGTTCATCGTGAAGATCAACCACAACGAGCTCCTCACCTACCCCGAGACCTTCGACCAGATCATGTTCGGGTCCGTCGACCAGGCCCACGAGCTCGGGGCTGCCGGTGTCGGCGCGACGATCTACTTCGGTTCGGCCGAATCGGGTCGCCAGATACAGGAGGTGAGCGACGCGTTCGCCCGAGCCCACGAGCTCGGAATGTTCACGGTCCTGTGGTGCTATCTCCGCAACTCGGCGTTCAAGGTCGACGGGGTCGATCACCACGCCTCCGCCGACGTCACCGGCCAGGCGAATCACATCGGAGTCACCATCGAGGCCGACATCATCAAACAGAAGCTTCCCGAGCGCAACGGCGGCTACACCGCGATCGGATTCGGCAAGACGCACCCGTTGGTCTACGACGAGTTGACCAGCGACCACCCGATCGATCTCTGCCGCTACCAGGTGGTCAACTGCTACATGGGCCGAGTCGGCCTGATCAACAGCGGCGGCGCGTCGTCGGGAGCGACAGACCTCGCCGAGGCCGTCACCACCGCAGTCGTGAACAAACGGGCCGGCGGCACCGGCTTGATCAGCGGCCGCAAGGCGTTCCAGCGGCCCCTCGCCGAGGGGGTCGAACTGCTCAACGCGATCCAGGATGTCTACCTCGACGACAGTGTGACAATCGCCTGAGCGGCGGCGTGTCGACCAATGTCGCCGAACCCGTCACCCGCTCGACGCGGTGGCATGTTCGCGTCCGGTTCGGGGTTAGCCAACTATCGACTCAGCGTGGTTAGGGTGGCGCCCGGACGCCGCCACCGACGCCGGCATCCGAGGAGACACAGTGACCAGCACTGAGGAACGCTCGACCGATATTCGTGAGGTCGACCGGATCGTCGTCCGCTTCGCCGGTGACTCCGGCGACGGCATGCAGCTCACCGGCGATCGCTTCGCCTCGGCGAGTGCGTTGTTCGGAAACGATCTCGCCACCCTTCCCGAGTTCCCCGCGGAGATCCGGGCACCAGCCGGCACCTTGGCCGGTGTCTCGGCCTTCCAGATCCAGATCTCCGATCACGACATCCACACCCAGGGCGACGCACCGACGGTGTTGGTGACGATGAACCCGGCGGCGATGAAATCGGACCTGCCGAAGCTCGAACCGGGCGGAACGGTCATCGTCAACACCGACGCGTTCGAGGACCGGAACCTGGCCAAGGCGGGCTACGACGCCAACCCCATCGAGGACGGAACACTCGACGGCTACACGGTGATCACCGCGCCGATGACCGAGCTGACCAAAGAGGTCTGCAAGGACATCGGGGTCAAGCCACGAGACGCCGAACGATCCAAGAACTTCTTCGCTCTCGGCCTCGTGTCGTGGCTCTACAGCCGGCCGACGGAACCGACTATGCAGTGGATCCGCGAGAAGTTCGCGGGCAAGGACCTGGTCATCGCAGCCAACGAGGCCGCGTTCAAAGCCGGTCACGCGTTCGGCGAGACCGCCGAACTGAGCGCCAGCCGACTCACGGTCCGGCCCGCGCACCTTCCCGCCGGCACCTACACGAACATCAACGGCAACACGGCGCTGTCGTGGGGCCTCGTCGCCGCGTCGCAAAAGGCCGGAATCCCGATCTTTCTCGGCTCCTATCCGATCACCCCGGCGAGCGACATCCTCCACGAGTTGGCCAAACACAAGAACTTCGGGGTGCGGACGCTCCAGGCCGAAGACGAGATCGCCGCGGTCGGCTCGGCCCTCGGCGCGTCCTACGGAGGCCATCTGGGCATCACCACCACCAGTGGCCCCGGCGTCGCGCTCAAAGGGGAGACCCTCGGCCTGGCGGTGAGCCTCGAGCTGCCCCTCGTGATCGTCGACATCCAGCGGGGTGGTCCGTCGACGGGCCTGCCCACCAAGACCGAAGCCGCCGATCTGATGATGGCCCGGTACGGACGCCATGGTGAGGCGCCGCTCCCGATCGTCTCGGCGAACTCGCCGTCGGACTGCTTCGATGCCGCGTTCGAGGCGGTTCGCATCGCGCTGCGCTATCGCACGCCCGTCATCTTGCTGTCCGACGGCTATCTCGCGAACGGCACCGAGCCGTGGCGTCTCCCCGACGTCGACTCGCTGCCGGACATCCCCGTGGAGTTCGCGTCGGGTCCCAACGCCCTCAACGAAGACGGCGAAGACGTCTTTTGGCCCTACGTGCGCAACGACGACCTCGCCCGCCCCTGGGCGATCCCCGGCACCGCCGGACTCACGCACCGGATCGGCGGAATCGAAAAAGAGGACGGCACCGGCAACATCAGCTACAACCCGGAGAACCACGGCCGGATGGTCGCCCTGCGCGACGAACGGATCAAGTTGGTCGCCGAGTCGTACCCCGCCACCGAGATCGAGGGCGACGCCGACGGCGACGTCTTGTTGCTCGGCTGGGGTTCGACATGGGGCGCGATCACCGGTGCGACCGGCCGCCTGCAACGGGCCGGTCACCGGGTCGCCCATGTGCATCTCCGCAACCTGTATCCGTTCCCGAACGACCTCGGGGAGATCCTGCAACGGTTCGAGAAGGTCATCGTGCCGGAGATGAACCTCGGGCAGCTCTCCGCGATGGTCCGGGCCGAGTACCTGATCGATGCCCAGGTGATCTCGAAGGTCACCGGCCAACCGTTCACCACCGGAGAACTCGTCACCCGTATCGAGGAGATGCTGCGATGACCGACACAACCGTGACCACCACGAAGAAGGACTGGTCGAGCGATCAGGAGGTGCGTTGGTGTCCCGGCTGCGGCGACTACTCGATCCTGACGGCGATGCAGTTGCTGATGCCCGAGATCGGGACCAGCCGCGAGAACACCGTGTTCATCTCCGGGATCGGCTGTGCGGCCCGGTTCCCGTACTACATGAACACCTACGGGATCCACTCGATCCACGGGCGTTCCCCGGCGATCGCGACGGGCCTCGCCTTGACCCGGCCCGACCTCGACGTGTGGGTGGTCGGTGGTGACGGCGACATGTTGTCGATCGGCGGGAACCACCTGATCCACGCGTTGCGGCGCAACGTCAACCTCACGATCCTGTTGTTCAACAACCAGATCTACGGCCTGACCAAGGGGCAGTACTCGCCGACGAGCGAAGTCGGCAAGGTGACGAAGTCGACGCCTCGGGGTTCGATCGACACGCCGTTCAACCCGATCTCGCTCGCGCTGGGCGCCGAGGCGACCTTCGTGGCCCGGACCCACGACATGGATCGTGGCCACATGCAGGAGATGTTCCGACGGGCCCACGACCACAAGGGCTCGGCGATCGTCGAGGTGTACCAGAACTGCAACGTCTTCAACGACGGTGCGTTCGCGGCGATCACGAAAAAGGACGCCCGCACCGAGATGCTGATCAACCTGACCCACGGCGAGCCGGTGCGTTTCGGGGCCGACGGCGCTCGGGGAGTGGTCCTCGACAACGGCGTCGCCCGCATCGTCGACGTGGCCGACGTCGGTGTCGATGCCCTCGTGATCCACGACGAGGCCGCCCCCGACCCGAGCGTGGCGTTCGCGTTGAGCCGATTGGCCGGCGACCGGCACAGTCCGACCCCGGTGGGTGTGTTCCGGGCCGTCGAACACGAAGACTACGGGGTGTCGCTCAACGCCCAACTGGCCGCGGCGCAAGCCGACGCCGGCCCGGGCGATCTCCACGCGCTGCTCCACAGCCTGCCGACCTGGGAGGTCAGCTGACCGCCTGGGCGATTGACCTCGATGGAGTGATCTGGCGGGGCCGCAGGACCATTCCCGGCGCGCCCGAGGCCGTCGCTCGGCTGCGGGCGGCCGGTGTGCCGCTGGCCTTCGTCACCAACTCCGCGGCACGAACCCCGGCCCAGGTGGCGGCCAAGCTCGATTCACACGGCGTTCCCGACGCGGAGTCGCTGGTCATCACCGCGGCGATGGCCGCGGCAGCCATGATCGATCCCGCCGACCGGGTCTTCGTCGTGGGAAGCGACGGATTGCGTGAGGCGGTGGCGGCGCGCGGGGCGACCATCGTCGGCTCCGGATCCGCCGACGTGGCGGTGGTCGGCATCACCTTGGCGTTCGACTACGACATGCTCACCGCCGCGATGAGGACGATCCGGGCCGGTGCCCGGTTCATCGCCACCAACGACGACGCCACGTTCCCCGATGCCGACGGCCTGCTGCCCGGCAACGGCGCGTTGGTCGCTGCCGTCGCGACCGCGGCCGGGGTCGATCCGGAGATCGCCGGAAAGCCGCACGAGGCGATCGCCGAGCTCGTCCGGGAGCGGATCGGCGACCACGGCGTCATGGTGGGGGATCGTCCGGAGACCGATGGCCGATTCGCCGAGTCGCTCGGCTACGACTTCGCGTTGGTGCTGACCGGGGTGGTCGGGGAGACCGATCTGCCGGTGACCCCGACACCACGGTTCGTGGCTCACGACATCGCCGGACTCGTCGATCAACTCCTCTGAACAAAGGAATCCGGTTCGACGATCCGGCCAACGCGACCACGGTGGGTGGTCGAAGTGGTCGGTGGGCCCGACGACCGGACGCGTCGAGATGCGGTATCCTCGGAACTGGTGCGTGGGCGTCGGATGGTCGCGGGAGTGGTGGCACTCGTTGTCACGTTCGGTGCGTTCGCGGCAGCGTTTCGGATCGACCCGGAGGTCGTGGTCCAGATCTCGACGCCGCCCACCGGGCTGTGGGTGCCCGCGCCGACCACCGGTGAGATCGTGCGGGTGGACGTCGGGAGCGGTCAGGTCACGGCCCGCGTGCCGGTCGGTGAGCCGGGAGCCGAGCTCGTGCTCGCGGAGCGCGACAACGGCGTTGTCGTGGTCGACCGCGAATCGAGCCGAGTCGTCCTCGTCGACCCGGCGCTCCAGGAGATCGTCCGTGAGGTGCGAGCCCTCGATGGTGAGACGGCGCTGATCGACATCGGCCTGGAGGCCATCGCGTTGGGATCACCGACCGAGTTGGCGATCGTCGACCCGGATGTCACCGGCGCGTTCACGACGGTCGTCGACGGGCCGCTGCGCTCGCTCGCCTCGCGCGGTCGCGGCGTCGTCGGCGAGAACGGCCGCGAGCGGTTCGAGATCGAGTCGGGTGGGGTGGTCGCCGACGCCGCGACGTCCTCGGGGGTGCTCGTGCGAGTCGCGGATGCGGTCGTGGTCGTCACCGACGACCGCGTCGAGGGTCTCGACGGCTCGCGCCGGGGATGCGCCGGGTCGGCGCTCGTCACCGCCGACGAGATCGTCGGGAGCGCCGAGAACTGGATCATCGGGATCGCGGGATCGACCGTGCTCGCCGCGAACCTGGACAACGGCGAGTGCTCGTCGGTCGACCTCGGCGCCGATGTCGGCCCGCTGGGACGACCGGTCGTCGCCCGCGGCCGGGTCTTCGTGCCGGAGCTCGCCGCGGGCGTCGTTCACATCGTCGAGCCGTGGCGCCGGGTCGTCGAGAGATTCGCCGTTTTCTCGCCGGGTGACATGAGGCTTCGGAGCCGAGACGACTTCGTCATCGCCTACGACACCGGCACCGCGGTGGCGGCGCTGCTCGACGCCGACGGGGTCGTGCGGTTCGTCGACACCGGTGGAAGCGGAATTCGTGCGGTTCTCGACGAGGGCGGATCCCTGGCCGTCGTCGGCGGCGACGACGCCGACGTCGACTTCGCGGTCGAGGGGCTCGACGGAGCCGCGGCATCCGACAACTCGGCGGTCGTCACCGCCCGAGTGTTGACCACGGACCTGCGCAACCCCGAGGAGAACGACGACGAGGAGGACGCTCCAGGCAACCGTCTCGTCGCCAACTTCGGGTTCAGCGCCGACACCGTCACCGTCGGGGAGCCGGTGCGCTTCGTCGACAACTCGACCGGACTGCCCGACTCCTGGTTGTGGGACTTCGGAGACGGAACCGGGGCGGAGGGGCCCGAAGTCGAGAAGGTGTGGGACGAACCCGGCACCTTCACCGTGACCCTGAGAATCGACCGGGGTGACGAGAGCGCCGAGATCTCCTTGACCATCGTCGTGGTTCCCGCGGCGGTCGCGCTGCCACCGGCCGCGGACTTCGGCCTGTCCGCCTCGGTCGTGAACGTCGGCGATGCCGTCGAGTTCGAGGATCGCAGCGCCGGTGAGATCGACCGCTGGCGATGGGATTTCGGCGACGGCACGACCGCGACCGCGCCGAACGTGAGCAAGGTCTGGGGTGCGCCCGGGACCTACACGGTCGTCCTGACCGTCGCGAACGAACAGGGGTCGGATTCGGCGTCGGTCGTGATCGTGGTGGTCGAGGAGCTGCGGGTGCCCGTCGCGGTGATCGACGTTCCGACGACCCGGGTCGACCTCGGGGCACCGCTGAGCTTCGTCGGCTCGTCCTCGACCGACCCGGCCCGTTTCACCTGGGATTTCGGCGATGGCCGCACGAGCACCGGTGCGCAGGTCGTGCACGTCTTCCTCGAAGAGGGCGTGTTCACGGTCCGGCTGACCGCGGAGAACGACGCGGGGTCGTCGACGGCCTTCGTGGACATCGTGGTGGCGCCGCCCACGCTTTCCCCGATCGCGAGCATCGCGTCGCTGCCCACGGTGATCGAGGCCGGTCAAGAAGTGATCCTCTCGAGCCTCTCGACCAACGCTCCCGACACCGAGCTGTGGTCGTTCGGCGACGGTGATTCGGCGTCGGGCCCGCAGGTGACCCATGTGTGGACCACCCCGGGAACCTACGTCCTCACCCTCACGGCCACGAACAGCGCGGGAACCGACTCCACGGTGCGCTTCGTCGAGGTCGTTCCCGAGCTCCCCGCGCCGCTCGCGCTCGTGGGCGGATTCGACGCGTCGCCGTGGGTCGGTGAACCTACCGCGTTCATCGACGCGTCGATCGACGCGTCGAGCTGGCTGTGGGACTTCGGAGACGGCGTCACCTCCACCGTTCAGAACCCGTTGCACACGTTCACGTCGGCGGGCCAGAAGATCGTCACGTTGACCGTTTCGAACCGCAACGGCTCCGACTCGGTCACGGTGATCGTCGAACCTCGATTGAAACCGACCGCCGAGTTCGTCGTTTCGAGCACGGCGGTACGCGCCGGCGAGGACGTCGTCTTCACGGATGCATCCGTCAACGCGGTGAGCTGGTTCTGGAGCTTCGGCGACGGCGCGATCTCGGGTGTCCAGAATCCGACCCACTCCTACGCGGTCGCCGGGGCGTACTCGGTGCTGCTCACGGTCGAGAACGCGAACGGCGACGCCAACACGTTCGGCCCCGTCGTCATCAACGTCGATCCCGGTCCTCCCCGACTGTCGGGGGTGCGGTCGCTGCCCGACGACTCGGGCCTCTTGACCACGCTGGCCGTCGCGACCTTCGAGGGCGTCGTCGACCCCACGTCGGGGCCGATCGACTTCTACCGGGTCGACTTCGGTGACGGCACGCCCATCCTGTCGGGTCCCTCGCCCCGATTCGACCACGCGTTCGCGGCCAGTGGCAGCTATGTCGTGCGGATGCAGGCACGCGGGCCGCTCGGGGACTGGAGTGAGTGGGCCGGACGCTTGTTCACGGTGGTCAACCCGCCGCCGCCGTCGGTGGCGATCGCCGCGACCGTGCCGGCCACGGCCCCGGTCGGCACCGTCGCCCTCGAAGGTGTCGTTCTGCCCGGATCCGGTCCGATCGATTCGTGGCGCTGGGAGATCACCCGACCCGGTGGCCTCTGGAACTACACCGGCCAGACCGCGATCCACAACTTCGACGCGATCGGCGTCTACACCATCAAGCTCTTCGCTCACGGGCCGGTCGAGGACGCGATCGTTTCCCGCGACATCACCATCACCGCGCCGCCACCACCGACGATCGTGTCGATCAGCGCCGCCCCGTCACCCGCCACCGTGGGAGTCGCGGTGAGCTTCGTTCCGGTCGTGACCGGCTCGGTCAGCACCTGGGAGTGGGACTTCGAAGGTGGTGGCTATGTTCCTCTCGGCCCGAGCGGTGTGCACATCTTCAACAGCGCGGGCCCCAAGAACGTCAGTTTGCGCATCACCGGCCCGTTCGGGGGCCAAGACGTGATGAGCGTGCCGTTGACCGTCAACCCCCGGCCGTCTCCCACGCCGCCGGTGGCTTCGCCGTCGGGCATCATCACCACCGGTGACACCGTCGGCCTCAGCTCGACGGACGCGAACGGGCTCACCGGGCTGACATGGAGTTGGGCCATCAGCAACGGCATCTCGACCTTCGAGTATCCGGCCGCGGGGCCGTCGATCAGCCATGTCTTCGCGGCAGCCGGCAGCTGGACCGTCACGGTGTCGGCCACGGATTCCCTGGGAATGGTCGGAACCGCGGTGTCGTTCGTCACCGTGCAGGACCCACCGCCGCCGCTCACCGCCGGCTTCACCTGGGCGCCGGCCGGCCCGCAGATCCAGTTCACCGACACCTCGACGGGCCCCCCGGTCATCGCCTGGTCGTGGGACTTCGGCGACCCCTCGGCCGTGGGCGACGCCTCCGCCCAGAATCCGCTGGTGACCTATCCCGCACCGGGTTCGTACGACGTCACCCTCACCGTGAGCTCGGGGGTCGGACCTCCCGACTCGACCGTGCGCACCATCACGGTGCCCTGACCCGATCCCGACGGCCCCCGGGCCGCGACGGCGGGGGTCGGGGCGTGCGGTAGCGAAAGACCCGCGGATCGAGGTGCCGCAACGCGATGGCACGGCGACCCCGGACCGAGGTGATCCGCGACTCGACCACTCGGAGCTGCGCCCAGGCGCGGGCCGCGTCCTCAGATGAGGACTCGACCGGCGCGTGCAGCGCGGTCGAGGCGAGCTCGGCGATGACGGCGACCTCCGCGCCCAGCGCCTCGTCGGTTGCCGCGGCCATGTAGACGACGTCGTCGATCGTCGTGAACTTCGTGACGGGCGCACCCAGCTCCCGCAGGCGATCCACGGTCTCGGCCCATGCGCCCAGCACCCGAACATCGGCCCGCAGGCCCTTGCTTCGTCGAAAGCCCCGCCGACTCACCCTCGCGACGACAAGGAGGAGGACCGCCACCAGGAGAACGACGATCATCGCGATGACCGCGTCGCGAAGCGAGAGCTCCCCGTCGGAACCGATCACGTCGCGGTCGAGGTTCTCGCCGGGTCCGAGCTCACGCGGCAGCGCCCGGGCCGGCACGGCGGCATCGTCGGGCACGGTGGTGGTCGTCGCGGTCGCGTCGGGGTCGAGCTCGGTGCCGCTGTCGCCGGCGGCGGGCACGGGATCGAAGGGAACCCAGCCGATGCCGCGAAACGCCACTTCGGTCCAGATCTGGAGATCCGCGGCCTCGACGACGGGCGACGTCGTCACATAGCCGACGACGACTCGGCTGGGGATGCCGACCGCCCGCAGCATCAGCGCGTGGAGCGACGCGATCTGCTCGGCCCCGGTCGCCCGGTCGTTCGACAGGTCGTCGACGAGACGGCCGAACGAATGGCCCGGCGCCGATGTCTCGTCGCGGCCGAGCGTCCGGAGACGGGCGGTGATGGCGTCGATCGTGCCGAGCGCGTCGGCCGTGTCGGCTGCCGCCTCCTCGGCGACCGTGCGAATGAGCGGCGGCAGCCCGGCCGGGATCTCGTTGAGCCGGTCGGGGACCTCGTCGCGGGCGATCTCCAGCCCTTCCATCCCGACCCGGGAGATGGAGGTCCCGGTCACGGTGAAGCGGGTCGGCGGCCGGGCCGAAAGCGCCGTCTGGGTCGCCTCGTTCCAGCGGAGCTCCACGAGGTCGGTGCTGATGAGCCGGTCCGGAAGCGGGATCCACGGGCCGTCGAGATCATCGATCGCGACTTCGAAGCTCGCGAACTCGCCCGGCGGGAGAAGCTCGGGTCCGGGGAAGGTGGCGAGCTCGGAGAAGCCACTCGCCGGGAGCCAACGTTCACCGTCGTGGGTCTCGTAGACCTGGAGCCGTAGCCGGAGCGGCGAGGGGAGCTGGGTGCCGTCGACCGTCAACACGGTCGCGTCCCGGTCGCGTCGGACACCGTACTCCGCGAGGATGTCGGGGACCTCGAAGGTCACGAGCTCGGTCGCCCGTGAGGAACGCGGGTCGAACGGCTCGCGGTCGAACCCGCCCGCGATCGAACCGGCGATGGTCGCGGCGATCGCGGCGACGGCGATCATCGAGGTCAACCCCAGCGTCCGTCGCATTCTCCAGTGCTGGTCGGGGGCCCGGGTGAGCGTCGAGATCGCGACCAGCGCGATCGCTCCCACCGCCGCCCCGAAGATCGCCGGTGTCAGACCCCGCGGGAGGGCCGCCGACGCGCTGATCCACAGCACCCCGGCGCCGGCGGCGACCGCCCCGAGCGCGGTTCGGCGGCGGGCCGCGATGTGCACGCCGGACGCACTGGCGATCCAGGCGAGGACCGCCGCGAAGGTCTCCGCCCGGCGGGGATCGGACAGTGGCGATTGCTCCTCGAGCAAGGCTCCCCAGCCGCTGAACACGCCGTGGAGCAGCTCTCGCCAGACCTGAGTCGAGAACGGGTCGCCGAGCAGGAGGTCGCCGAGCGGCACCAGCAGGGCCCACGTTGCCGCACCGAGCCCCGTGATGGCGACGATCGCCACCGGGGAGAGGTGGGGCCTCGATGTCTCGATGTGGGTCGCCAGGATCGCCGCGCCGACGGCGGCGCCGATGACGGCGGCGGCCCAACTCCAGTCCCCGAACACGTCCCGGAACGGCAGCGTCGCGAGGGTGACCAGGAGCGCGGTGGTCAACGAGGTCGCCACGGCCGGCCGGAACGTCATCGCCGCATCCTTCGATTCCAGGCCTGGGCGAAGTCGAGCGAGGTCTTCGCGTTGATCAACACGGCCCCGGCGAGCTCGTGGATCTCGGCCGCACCGCGGCTTCCCATGCGAACCAGGGTGAGCTGTTCGAAACGGGTTCGGACCGGGCCGAGGCTCTGGAGCGCATCGACGCCGGCTCGTCCGGTGATCGCGGCACACGAGAGCCCGGCCGGATCGCGGCTCGCCGCCACCGCGGCCCGGCCGAGATCGAAGTCCTCGTCGTCGTTCGGTTCGATCGCGGCGAGGAAGTCCATCACCGCCAGCGGAGACGACCGGTCGTCGATCATCTTGCCGTCGGCCGTGTGCAGGGTGAACGGGAACCGGCGGGTCATCGCGGCCACCACGACGCTGGCCGCGGCTCGTACCGCGTCCTCGAACGATTCGTGGTCGTAGAGCCCGCGGGAGGTGTCGAGGATGACGGTGGTTCGCGGGCGATTCACATCGATGTTGTGGCGCACCATGAGCGAGCCGGCATGGGCCGACGAGCGCCAGTGCACGAGCCGGAGGTCGTCACCGGGCACGTACTCGCGCAGGTTCGAGAAGGTGATGCCCCCTTCGGAGGCCTCGCCCGACGGCAGGCCCTCCAGATCGCGTCGGATGCCGGCCGGAAACGGCGAGATGTCGTGGACCCTCGGATGCACGACGACTCGGCTCAGCTGTGAGGTGATGTCGCCCCGGTGGGCGAGCCCGAGCGGGTCGCCGCGGCGGACCGTGAGTGGTCCGACCTGGATGATGCCCCGGCGTTGCACGTCGATCTCGTTGGAGATCACGATCGATTCTCCGGGGTCGAGCGATGGCAGGCTCACGCGGATCGTGTCGTCACCGACGTGTTCTCGTCCGTGGGAGGATCCGCTCGCGCGACGCCCCGTGTTGGTGATCGTCAGCTCGGCGACGACCGTTTCGCCGGCGGTGACCCGGTCGGGGTGGACTTCGCGGGAGGTGGAGAGGTTCGGGGGCCGGCCGACCATCAACAGCGCGGCGATAACGGCTGCGACCAGTGTCGCCCCCATGGAGAACAGTGGTGGATAGCCCAGGTAGAAGCCGCTGAGGGAGATCAGAAGGCCGGTGACGAGGGTGCCGCGGCCGGCCGGCGTCACCGGTTCAGCTCCGGGTGGTCTCGTCGACCGGCGTCTGGCTGAGCACCTCACTCACGATGGTGCTGCCGGTCAGGCCTCGGAGCTCGGACTCGGGAGTCACGATGATGCGGTGGGGGAGGATGTGCGGGGCCATGAGCCGGACGTCGTCGGGAGCGACGAAGTGGCGTCCGTTGCCGGCGGCCCAGGCCCGGGCCGCGTTGGCGAGCGCGATGGTTCCCCGGGGGCTCGCGCCGATGCGGACGTCGGGATGGGCCCGCGTCGCGTGGGACAGGGTGACCAGGTACTCCTTCACCAGCGGTCCGACGTGGATCTCATCGGCGATCCGGGTCATCTGGGCGAACCGTCGCGTGTCGACGACCGGGTCGAGCTCGTTGCGGTTCCATCGTTTCTCGTGCTGGTCGAGGATCTCCATCTCGGCGTCGACGTCGGGGTAGCCGATGTGGAGTCGCATGAGGAATCGGTCGAGTTGGGCTTCCGGCAACTCGTAGGTGCCGTCGAGCTCGATCGGGTTCTGGGTCGCGAGGACGATGAACGGCTCGGGAACCGGGCGCGGCGCGCCGTCGACGGTGACCTGGTGCTCCTCCATGACCTCCAGGAGGGCGGCTTGCGTCTTCGGGGATGCACGGTTGATCTCGTCGGCGACGACGACGTTGGCGAACACCGGGCCGTCGTGGAACTCGAAGCTGTTCTCGCCCTGGCTGTAGATCTGGACGCCGGTGACGTCGGTCGGGAGGAGATCGGGGGTGAACTGGATTCGCTGGAGCGTGCCGTCGATCGTCTCGGCGAGGGCCCGGGCCAACGAGGTCTTCCCGACACCGGGAACGTCCTCGACCAGGAGGTGGCCGTCGGCGAGCATGCAGGTGACGGCGAGGCGGACCACGTCGGACTTGCCCTTCACCACCTGCTCGACGCTCGAGACGATCCTTTCGAAGTCGTTTTGGAAGCCGGTGACCTGCGCTCGGATCGCATCCTCTGCATCTACCGCCATGGTTTCCTTTTCATTCCCGGGCTCGTCGATACTTGCGTGTCAATCGACACTTTGACCATGTTAGGGAGGTGCACCGCGTACAGTGGTCGAATCGCTCGTGTTCCGTGGAGGTTCCGGTGGACGAAAGGTGAGCCGCCGACGCCGCCTCGACACCGAGATGGTCCGGCGGTCGCTGGCGACGAGTCGATCACAGGCCCAGGCGATGATCACGCGCGGGAAGGTGACCGTGGGTGGGGCGATCGCCGACAAGCCGTCCCGACAGGTCGATCCCGGCGACGCGATCGAGCTGAGGGGCGATGGGCCCCGTTTCGTGTCTCGTGGGGGTGAGAAGCTGGCCGCGGCGTTGGAACGGTTCGGTGTCTCGCTGGTCGGACGTCGGGTGATCGATGCCGGTTCGTCGACGGGTGGGTTCACCGACTGCGCCCTGCAGGCCGGGGCCGCGCAGGTCGTCGCGATCGATGTCGGTCGCAACCAGTTGCACGAGCGAATCCGGGCCGACCCACGGGTCGCGGTGCACGAGCAGACCACGGTGCGGGGTCTGGATCCGGCCGGCGTCGGCGGCCCCGGTGATGTCCTGGTCGGTGACCTGTCCTTCATCTCGTTGCGGACCGTCGTCGCCTCCCTGCTCGACCTGACCATCGACGACGGGACGCTCGTGCTGCTCGTCAAGCCGCAGTTCGAGGCGGGAAAGGCCGAAGCCGACCGGGGGAGGGGTGTGATTCGCGACCCCGACGTGTGGCGACGGACCCTGACCGAGGTCTGTACCGCGCTCCGGGAGCGGGGAGCGGCCATCATGGGCGTCATGACCTCACCCCTCACCGGTGGCGACGGCAACGTCGAGTTCCTGATCCATGTCGAGCGGACGGCCCGGGCCGTTCCCGCGCTCGACCGTCTGATCGACGGCGCGCTCGACGAGGCCGGGGCCCGCTGATGGCCGACATCGGGCTGATCGTCCATCTCGGTCGACGGGAGGCATCGGCTCATGCCCGTGATCTCGCCGCGTGGCTGACCGGTGAGGGTCACGTGATCCGGGTCCCGGAGGCCGACGCCGAGGTGAGCGGGCTGGACGAGCTCCGGGTCGATCCTGCGGTTTTCGCCGAGGGGTTGGATCTCGTGGTCACGCTCGGCGGCGACGGTTCGATCCTGCGGGCGGTCGAGTTGCTCGGCGAGTCGTCGGTTCCGATACTCGGCGTCAACCACGGTCAACTCGGCTATCTCACCGAGGTCGAACCGGCCGAGGCCCGCCAGGCCGTCGCCCGCACGCTCGCCGGCGAGCACCACTTCGACGAACGCATGCTGGTGAAGGTGACCGTCTCCTCGGGTGGCGAGTCGACGAGCCATGTCGCCCTCAACGAGGCGGTGGTCGAACGTTCGGCGGAGGTCAACACGATCCGGTTGGCCGTCGAGCTCGACGGCGAGTTCTTCACGACCTACGCGGCCGACGGGTTGATCGTGGCCAGTCCGACCGGGTCGACGGCGTACGCGTTCTCCGCGCGCGGCCCGATCATCGAGCCCGGCTATCCCGCCTTGTTGTTGACCCCGGTCTCGCCGCACATGTTGTTCGACCGGTCGCTGGTGCTGGCGCCGACGACCCGCATCCGGCTCACCGTCGACGGTCATCGCCCGGCGACAGTGTCAGTGGACGGTCGTAGGGTGTCGGTCGTGGGAGACGGCGACACCATCGAGTGCACGTCGGCTCCCCACTCGGCCCGGCTGGTCTCGTTCGGGCCCCGCCGTTTCCACCGCGTACTGAAGGCGAAGTTCGGACTCAATGATCGCTAGCCCCACGCTCATCCGCCACCGACCGGGACCGGGCCGGTGCTGATCGAACTCGTCGTGCGCGACCTGGGCGTCATCCACGAGCTGTCGCTCGTGCTCGGCCCCGGGATGACGGCGGTCACCGGCGAGACCGGTGCCGGCAAGACCCTCATCGTCGGTGCGATCGACCTCCTCACCGGCGGACGGGCCGACGCGTCGCTGGTCCGGCCGGGAGCCGACGAGGCCGAGATCGAGGGTCGTTTCGTGCACGACGACGAGGAGATCGTCGTGCGCCGGGTGATCCCGCGCGACGGTCGCTCCCGGGTCTACCTCAACGGCCGTCTCGCCACGGTGGCCGCGTTGAGCGAACACGGCGCCGATCTCGTCGATCTCCACGGCCAACATGCGCATCAGTCGTTGTTGAAGGGGCCGGTGCAGCGGGCGGCCCTCGACCGGTTCGGCGCGATCGACACCGCGACGCTGACCGCCCTGGTCGACGACCTGCGGGCCGTCGACGCGGCGCTGGCCGAGCTCGGTGGCGACGAGCGGGCCCGAGCCCGAGAGATCGACCTCCTTCAGCACCAACTCGACGAGATCGAGGCCGCCGCCGTGACGGGCCCCGACGAGGACCGGCAGCTCGATCGTGAGGAGGATCTGCTGGCCGACGCGACCGCCCATCGTGAAGCGGCGGCCCTCACCACCGGCCTCCTCGACGCCGACGGCGCGGCAGCCGGCGCGGTCGCCGAAGCCCTCGCCGCGCTCGAGGGTCGGCCGCCGTTCGTCGACATCGAGGAACGGCTTCGTTCGGTGGCCGCCGAGTTGGCCGATCTCGCCGCCGAGATCCGTGAGCGGGCCGAGTCGATCGAGGACGATCCCGAACGTCTCGCCGCGTTGCGGGAACGGCGGGCGTTGTTGCGCGAGCTGCGCCGCAAGTACGGCAGCGATCTCGCCGAGGTGGCGGAGTTCGCGCGCGAGTCCGCGGCGCGGCTGGCCGAGTTGCGCAGCCACGACGAGCGGGCCGAGGAGCTCGACCGTCGCCGCGTCGAACTGCTCGAGAACCTCGAGGTCGAACAGGCCCGGGTTCGGGCGGCGCGGCTCGCCGCCGCGCCTCGTCTGGCCGCCGCGGTCGAGGCCCACCTCCAGGGCCTGGCGATGGTCGGTGCCCGGCTCGAGGTCTCCGTCGACGGGCCCGCGGGCGACGACGTCGTGTTCCGACTGGCC
This sequence comes from Actinomycetes bacterium, assembly GCA_024276495.1. GTDB lineage: Bacteria > Actinomycetota > Acidimicrobiia > Acidimicrobiales > Aldehydirespiratoraceae > JAJRXC01. The sequence continues at coordinate 20,451 of JAJRXC010000006.1, read as the reverse complement.
GCCAACGTCGGCCACGAGCCACAACCGTTGGCGAAGGTGGCATCGGGCGGCGAGCTGGCCCGCACGATGCTCGCGTTGCGTCTCGTGCTCAGCGCCGGTCCACCCACCCTGGTGTTCGACGAGGTCGACGCCGGCATCGGTGGGACCGCGGCCAACACGGTCGGCGCGTCGCTCGCCCGACTGGCCGAGACCCACCAGGTGCTGGTGGTGTCACACCTCGCCCAGGTCGCCGCGGTCGCCGATCACCATGTCGCCATCTTCAAGACCGAGGTCGACGGGACGACCATGAGCGCGGCGACGCTGCTCGACCGGGAGTCCCGCGTTGTCGAGGTCAGCCGGATGCTGTCGGGTTCCCCCGACTCCGATGTGGCTCGCGAACACGCGGTCGAGCTCCTCGACGCCGGGCGTTCATAGGAATGTCTCCTCCGTGCGCGCCACCGGTGCCGCGATTCGTTATGTTGAGTTCCCGATGACGAAGCACATCTTTGTGACCGGCGGAGTCGTGAGCGGCCTCGGAAAGGGGCTCAGCGGTTCGTCGCTCGGGCGACTGCTCAAGGCCCGGGGTCTTCGGGTCAGCATGCAGAAGCTGGATCCGTATCTCAACGTCGATCCGGGCACCATGAACCCGTTCGAGCACGGAGAGGTCTTCGTCACCGACGACGGTGGGGAGACCGATCTGGATCTGGGCCACTACGAACGTTTCGTCGACGAGAACCTCACGCAGGACTCCAACGCGACGACCGGTTCGATCTACTCCGCGGTGATCGCGGCCGAACGGCGAGGTGACTATCTCGGCAAGACCGTGCAGGTCATTCCCCACATCACCAACGAGATAAAGCGGCGGATCAACCGGCTGGTCGCCGACGACGTGGATGTCGTCATCACCGAGGTGGGCGGCACGGTCGGCGACATCGAGATCCTGCCCTTCCTCGAGGCGATTCGTCAGTTCCGGCTCGACGTCGGGCGTGAGAACGTCTTCTACATCCATGTCACCCTCGTGCCCTACATCGGCCCGTCGGCGGAACAGAAGACGAAACCGACGCAGCATTCCGTCACGGAGCTGCGCAGCCGGGGCATCCAGCCCGACGCGATCATCTGCCGTTCTGACGACCCGATCAGCGCCGACCTGCGACGCAAGATCTCGAACCTGTGCGACGTCCCCATGGACGGCGTGGTCAACGCGGCCGATGCGTCGAGCCTGTATGACATTCCTCTCGTGCTGCACGAGGAGGGTCTCGACGACTACGTCTGCAAGATCCTCGGGCTCGACGAGCACGAGATCGATCTGGATCCGTGGCGGGAGATCGTCGCCAAGGTCGCGGCGGCGACGACACCGGTGCGCATCGGGCTGATCGGGAAGTACGTCAGCCTTCCCGACGCCTACCTCTCGGTGGTGGAGTCGCTCAAGCACGGCGGCCTGCACCACGGGGCCGACATCCAGATCGAGTGGATCCAGGCCGAGGAGGTCGAAGGACTTCTCGCCGCCGGACGGCTGAAGGATCTCGACGGCATCGTCATTCCCGGTGGTTTCGGCGAGCGGGGCGTGGAGGGAAAGATCGCCGCGGCCGCATACGCCCGGGAGTTCGACGTCCCGTGTCTCGGGCTCTGTCTCGGGATGCAGGTGATGACGATCGAATACGCCCGCAACGCGCTCAACTTGGCCGGAGCGAACTCCACCGAGTTCGATGCGCGGACCCCACATCCGGTGATCGATCTCATGGAGAGCCAACGCGACGTCACCGACATGGGTGGCACGATGCGACTCGGCGCCTATGTGGCCCAGCTCAAGGCGGGGTCGCGGGTCGCGAAGGCCTATGGAGAGGAGGTGGTCTCCGAACGCCACCGGCACCGCTACGAGTTCAACCCGAAGTATCGGGCCCGGTTCGAGGCCAGCGACCTCGTGCTGTCCGGCGAGTCACCCGACGGCCGCCTCGTCGAGTTCATCGAGCTCGACGACCATCCGTTCTGGATCGGCACCCAGGCCCACCCGGAGTTCAAGAGCCGCCCCGATCGGCCGTCGCCGCTGTTTCGCGAGTTCGTGGCTGCCGCCATGCAACGGGCCGAAGGACGAAATCCCCAGCTGATCGACATCGACGCCACGGCAACCGCCGAGTCGTGACCGAGCCGGGGCCTCGATCGCCGTCGGGGTTCCGCCGTCTTCGCGAGCGCGAGCTCCACGCCGGTCATGTCATCACCCTGGTCGAGGGAGAGTTCGAGACCCCCGACGGCGAGGTGATCAGCCGCGACATCGTCCGCCACCCCGGGGCCGTCTGTGTCGTGCCCGTCGACGGCGACGACGTGGTCCTGGTTCGCCAGTACCGCGCCGCGGTCGAAAAGGACCTGTTGGAGATACCCGCGGGCAAACGCGATGTCGTCGACGAGCCGCCGGTCCTCACCGCGCGGCGCGAGCTCGCCGAGGAGGTCGGCCTGCGCGCCGACGAGATGGTGCCGCTCGCGACGTTCTACAACTCGGTCGGGTTCTCCGACGAGTACTCCCACGTGTTCCTCGCCACCGGGCTCCATCCCGTTCCCCTCGATCGGCAGGGCCCCGAAGAGGCGCACATGACCATCGAGCGTGTCCCGCTCGACGAGGTCGCAGCGGCGGTGTCAGCCGGCCGCATCGTCGACGCCAAGACGATCATCGGCCTGCTCGCGGCGCTGCGTCACCTCGGGCGCTGATCATGGCCGACGGGGCGATCACCGATTCGTCCGCTCGGCTCGAACCCGCCGCGGAGGACTTCCTGGTCTGGCTCGCGGTGGAGAAGGGCCGCTCGGCCAACACGCTGTCGGCCTACCGCCGGGACCTGAGCCGATACCGGGATCACCTCGCTCGGCGCGGCCGGGCCCTGGCGGATGCGACCGCCGACGACGTGATCGCGTTCGTGCACGTGTTGGTGGGGGAGGGGCTGGCGCCGGCCTCGGTGACCCGCACCCTGGTCGCGGTCCGGGGGCTCCACCGGTTCCTGGTGGCCGAGGAGCTCCGGGTCGATGATCCCGCAGCCGAAGTCGAGATGCCCCGGGTGCCGAGAGGGCTTCCGAAGGCGCTCACTCTCGACGAGGTCACCGGCCTGATCGAGTCGGTGGTGGGTGACGATCCGGTCGCCCGTCGCGACCGGGCGATTCTCGAGACGCTCTACGGCACCGGCGTGCGAATCTCCGAGCTCGTGGGTCTGTCGTCGGGAGACATCGACCTCCACGACGGACTGATCCGGGTGCTCGGAAAGGGCAGCCGGGAACGGATCGTGCCGATCGGCCGCCACGCCGCAGCGGCCCTCGAAGACTGGTTCGCCCCGGGTGGGCGGGGGGCCATGGAGCCGGCGCGCTGGGCCCGACGCGACGATGCCGACGCGGTGTTCCTGAACCAACGCGGCGGTCGGCTGAGCCGCCAGGGAGCCTGGGGGGTGGTGCGACGTCACGGGGCGTCGGTGGGGCTCGCCGACCGTCTCACCCCGCACGTCCTCCGGCACTCGTGCGCGACTCACATGCTCGACCACGGCGCCGACATTCGTACCGTGCAGGAGCTTCTCGGCCACGCGTCGATCTCGACCACCCAGATCTACACGTTCGTCTCGACCGAACGTCTCGTCGCCGTCTATCGATCGGCCCACCCGCGCGCGACGGGGGCCCTTCCGTGAGCGGTCGGCACCTGGCCCGACGTTTCTTCGGTTCCCTCCGGCCCGGCGGGCCGTCGCAGGCCGACCGGGAGTGGGTCGAATCGGTGCTGTCCGCCGCGGAGCATGCGCTCTGGTGCCGTCAAAGCGGGCCCGATCGCCGTCACTCGGCCGACGCGGCTCGTCGGGTCGAACGGCGGCTTGGCGCCGACGCGACCGCGCCGGTGCTGGCCGCGGCGTTGCTGCACGACATCGGCAAGCTCGACGCCGACCTCGGCACCTGGGGGCGGGTGATCGCGACCCTGTCGGCGAAGGTCGCGGGCCACGACACCTCCCGACTGTGGATCAGGAGCACCGGGTTCACCCGCCGGGTCGGTTTGTATCTCCACCATCCCGAGATCGGGGCCGACATGCTCGAGTTGGCCGGCAGCGACCCGCTGGTCGTGGCCTGGGCGGCGCAACACCACCGGCCCCCCGACGAGTGGACCGTCGATCGCGCCATCGCCGAGGTGCTCTACGAGGTCGACGACGATTGATCTCGCGGGTCTCGCCGACGCGGTTCAGGCCCGCCACTTGTCGACCATCACGAAGATGGTGACGACGACGAGGGTGGTGTCGATTCCGACACCGACGGCGAGCCGCCGAAGGATCGCGCCGGCGGCTGCTTCGTCGGCCGCCTCGTGGGCGGCTGCGGCCCGTAGCGACATCGGCTGGAAGAACCCCGCCCCGAGCGCGCCACCGATGATGACGGTCGCGAAGCCGACGGCGATGAACCCCGCGGACCAGTCCCAGTCGCCGTCGATCACCAAGAGGATGCCCGTGATCGTGATGAGGGCCCCGGCCACGTTGTAGTAGGTGCGCACCATCAACCCCGCGGCCGTGTGCCAGACCCGGGCCGGCTCGTGACCGCCGTTCTCGAGGATGCGGACCACGAAGATCTGGGTGAGATTCGCGCCGAGCCACGCCGCCACACCGATGATGTGCAGACCCAACAGGAGCGTTCGCATCGCCGGATGCTAGTGCGCAAGTGCTCAATCGGCGAGAAGACCGATGTTGGACTTCGCCCGGGCGAGGGTCGTCGCTGCGATGTCCCGGGCCTTGTCGGCGCCGATTCGCAGGAGCCGGGTGGTCTCGCCGGGGTCCGCCTCCAGCTCGGCGAAACGAGCCTGGAACGGTGTCAACAACTCCACCACCGCCGCCGCGGTGTCGACCTTCAGCGCGCCGTACTGGTGGTAGTCGTCGGCCAGGGTGACCGGGTCCCGATCGGTCGCGGCGCCGAGGATCGAGAGCAGGTTCGACACCCCCGGCTTCTCGTCGACATCGAAACGAACCTCGCCGTCGTTGTCGGTCACCGCGCTCTTGATCTTCTTCTCGATCCGTTCGGGTTCGTCGAGGAGGTTCACCGTGCCCTTCGGTGAATCGAGCGACTTCGACATCTTGTTGTCGGGTCGTTGGAGATCCATCACGCGCGCCCCGGCGGCGGGCACCACGGCCTGGGGGAGAACGAAGGTCTCGCCGTAGCGCGAGTTGAACCGCTCGGCGATGTCGCGGGTGATCTCGATGTGTTGACGCTGGTCTTCGCCGACGGGCACCTCATCGGTGTCGTAGAGCAAGATGTCGGCGGCCTGGAGGGCGGGATAGGTGAACAGGCCCGCGGAGATGAAGTCGTGCTGGTCGGACTTGTCCTTGAACTGGGTCATGCGGCTGAGCTCGCCGAACGAGACACTGCACTGCATCAGCCATCCGGCTTCGCTGTGCTCGCGGACATGGCTCTGGACGAACAGGGTGCACACCTCGGGGTCGAGCCCGGCGGCCATCAGGAGCTGTGAGAGGCGCAGCGAGTCGGCACCGACCTCGCCGGGTGGCTTCGGTACGGTGATCGCATGAAGGTCGACCACACAAAAGACCGCGTCGGTCTCGTGTTGCATCGGCAGCCAGTTGCGGATGGCGCCGAGGTAGTTGCCGAGATGGAGCTCACCGGTGGGCTGGATGCCGGAAAAGACACGGGTCATGGGCGCCGATCGTACGAGCAGAGGAAGCGTGGCGCGCGGGTATTCACGGTCTAGGGTCACCGGGATGCCGTACGAGGTGCACACGCCCGTGTTCGACGGGCCTTTCGATCTCCTCCTTCACCTGATCCTGAGGGAGCAGGTCGACCTCTACGAGATCAACCTCTCGGAGATCGTCGACGTCTATCTCGTCGAGCTCGACAAGATGGAACGGCTCGATCTGGAGGTGGCCACCGAGTTCCTGCTCATCGCCGCGACCCTCGTCGAGTTGAAGGCGCGCCGCTTGTTGCCCGACGACGCCGAGATCGATCTCGACGACGAGCTCGGTCTCTGGGAGGAGCGTGACCTTCTCCTGGCCCGGCTGGTCGAATGCAAGACGTTCAAGGACGCCGCCTTGGTGTTGCGCCGCCTCTCCGCCCACGCCGCCCGGTCGTATGCTCGCCGCGTCGGTCCGGTCGAGGATCGTTTCATCGGCCTGGCTCCCGATCTGCTCGAACGGACCAGCTCCGAGGACCTTCGGCTCGCCTATCTGCGGGCGACCGCTCCCAAGCCGGTGGTTCGAGTCGATCTCTCCCACATCACCCCGATCAAGATCACCGTTGCCGAAGCGGTCGAGGAGCTGGTCGACGAATTGCCGCGCACCGGGCGTCTCACGTTTCGCGAGCTCACCACCGAGCTCGTCGACCGGATCGAGATCGTTGTTCGTTTCCTCGCCGTTCTCGAGCTGTTCAAGCAGGGTGCGGTCGAGCTCGAGCAGCCCACCAGCTTCGGCGACATCACCATCATCTGGGTCGGGTCGGCCGATCTCACCGGTTCGCCCCTCGCGATCGACACCTACGAGGGCTGATCCATGGCTGCCGATCACATACCCCCGGCGCTCGAAGCCATCCTGCTGGTCGCCGAGGAGCCGCTTCCGTCGCAATTGCTCGCCCAGCTGGTCGGTACCACGCCCGACGAGGTCGACGAGATCTGCGAGTCGTTGGCCCGTGAGTACGAGCGGGACGGGCGAGGGTTCGTGCTGGCTCGGGTGGCGGGCGGGTACCGCTACCAGACCGCGACCGACCAAGCTCCTTACGTCGAGCGTTTCGTGCTCGACGGCCAGTCGACCCGCTTGTCGGCGGCCGCCTTGGAGACGTTGGCGGTGGTGGCCTACAAGCAGCCGGTGTCGAGGAACCAGATCGCGTCGATCCGTGGGGTCAACGTCGACGGAGTGATGAGAACCCTCCAGCAGCGTGGCTATGTCGACGAGGTGGCCCGCGACCCGGGACCGGGCCAGGCGGTGCTCTACGGCACGACGCCGACGTTTCTCGAGCGGTTGGGGCTCGATTCGGTGAGTGACCTTCCACCGCTCGGCGAGTTCTTCCCGACGACCGACGTGGTCGAGGCGCTCGAACGCGGCCTGCGCGTCGTACCCGACGAGGTCGTGATCGCCGAGGCGGGGGCCGACGCCGAAGAGGTCGACCCGGCGACCGAGTCCGGTGAGCCGGACGAGGCCGGGAGTTCGTGAGCCCCGACGGCGAGCGGCTCCAGAAGGTGCTCGCCCGCCTCGGGTTCGGAAGTCGACGAGGCTGTGAGGAGCTCATCGCCGACGGCCGGGTGACGGTGAACGGTGAGGTCGCGGTGCTCGGTCGCCGTGTCGATGTCGACGTCGACGAGGTCGCCGTCGACGGGTCCGTCGTCGGCATCCGGCCCGGGCTCGTGCACTATCTGCTCAACAAGCCGGTCGGCGTCATCACGACGGCCGACGACCCCCAGGGCCGCCCGACCGTGGTCGAGATCGTCCCTTCGGATCCGCGGGTGTTCTCGGTCGGGCGCCTCGATGCCGACACCGAAGGACTGCTGTTGCTCACCAACGACGGGGATCTGACCCACCGGTTGACGCATCCGTCGTTCGGGGTCGAAAAGGAGTATCTCGTGCAGGTGGGCGGCGTTCCGAGCCGGGCGGCGCTTCGTCGACTCCGTGAAGGCGTGGAGCTCGACGATGGGCCGACCGCGCCGGCCCGGGTGACCGCGGTCGACGGATCGTTGTTGCGAGTCACCATCCACGAGGGCCGAAACCGGCAGATTCGCCGCATGTGCGACGCGGTCGGTCATCCGGTCGTCCGACTCGTGCGCACCCGGATCGGCCCGCTGGTCGACCACACGCTGAAGCCGGGCGATTGGCGGCCGTTGCGACGAGATGAGGTCCGGGCCCTCGAAATCGCTGTCGGTGGGCGGTCCGACCAGCGGTAACATCGCCTGCCGTGACTGAAACCCGCACCGCGATGGTCATCGGCGTCGGCCTGATCGGGGGTTCCGTGGGGATGGCACTCCGTCAGGCCGGATGGCATGTCGTCGGCGTGGACGTCGACGCCGACCGGTTGGCCGCCGCGGTCGAGGCCGGGGCGATCGACGCCGCCGGTGTCCTCGGCGAATGCGATCTCGCGGTGGTGGCCACCCCGGTGAACGCGGTGGCCGGGGCCGTGCGGGCCGCCCTCGATGCCGGTGCTGCGGTGGTGACCGACGTGGGGAGTGTGAAGTCGCCGGTCGCCGGCGAGATCGACGATCCCCGATTCGTGCCCGGTCATCCGATGGCCGGCAGCGAGCAGGACGGGATCTCCGGTGCGTCGGCCGACATGTTCAGCGGCGCGACATGGGTGCTCTGTCCGAACGGCGTCACCGACGACGCCGCGTTTGCCGAGGTCAGAGAGGTCGTCGCCTCGTTCGGGGCCCAGGTCATCGTCATGCCGGCCGAACGGCACGACACCCTCGTGGCGGTCGTGTCGCATGTTCCCCACCTCACGGCGGCGACGCTCATGAAACTGGCCGGCGGCCGAGCCGAGGAGCATCGGTCGCTCCTGCGACTCGCCGCCGGTGGCTTTCGCGACATGACCCGGATCGCGGCCGGACACCCGGCGATCTGGCCCGACATCTGCGCCCAGAACCAGGAGGCGATCACCGATGTGCTCGACGAGTTGATCGCGGAGCTGACCCGGCTGCGCGGCGTCGTCGCCGATGGCGCGGGAGACGATCTTCTCCATCATCTCGACGAGGCCCGCCGCGCCCGGCGAAACCTCCCCACGACCGTGCCCGTCGCCGAGGCCATGTCGGAGATGCGGATTCCGGTGTTGGACCGCCGCGGCGAGCTCGCGGCGATCGCCACGCTCGCCGCTGACCTCGACGTCAACATCTACGATCTCGAGATCGCCCACTCGGCCGAAGGGCCCCGCGGTGTCGTGGTCGTGCTGGTCGAGTCGGTTCGCGCCGAGCGGTTCCAGGACGAGCTCATGGCCCGGGGCTACCGCCCGTCGATCCGGCCCCTGGCCTGACCGATGCACGACGTCACCCCGCCTCCGGTCGATCCCCGCCGGCTTCCCGATCCGTACCCCATCGAACCGCTGGCCGCGCCGCCGGACGCGACGGTGCACCTGCCCGGCTCGAAGAGCATCACCAACCGGGCGCTGGTGGTCGCGGCCCTCGCCGACGGCGACACCACGATCGAACGAGCGTTGTTCGCCCAGGACACCGAGGCGATGATCGGCGGCCTGCGGGCCCTGGGTGTGGAGGTCGATGCCGATGAGGCGGCGGGGACCGTCCGGGTTCGGGGCTGCGGTGGAGAGCTTCCCGGGCTCGCGGCGGTCGTCGACGCCCGCCAGTCCGGCACCACCGGACGGTTCCTCACCCCGCTCGCCGCGACGGGGTCGGCTCCGGTGGTGATCGACGGCGACCCGCAGCTTCGGGCTCGCCCGATGGACGACCAGATCGCGGCCCTGCGGGAGATGGGTGTCGTGGTCGAGGAGCTCGGCGCGCCCGGCCGTCTGCCGCTGCGGGTGACCGGCCCCCTCGGCGCGGCGAGCATCGCGCTCGCCGCCGACGTGTCGAGCCAGTTCCTGTCGGGGCTGCTCATGGTCGGCGCCGTGCACGGCCTCGACGCCCGGTTGACCACCGCGCCGGTGAGCCGGCCCTATCTCGAGATGACGGCCGCGGTCATGCGCGACTTCGGCGCGGAGGTGAGCGACGACGACGGTGAGTCGTGGACGGTTGGGGGCGGCTATGTCGCGCCGGGCCGCTATGTCGTCGAACCCGACGCGTCGGCGGCCTCCTACTTTCTCGCGGCCGCGGCGATCACCGGCGGGCGGGTGCGGATCGAGGGCCTCGGTCGGTCGTCGCGTCAAGGCGATGTCGCGTTCGCCGACGTGCTGGGCGAGATGGGAGCCGACGTCGACATGGGCCCCGACCACATCGAGCTCGTCGGGCGACGATTGTCGGGTGTCCGGGTCGATCTCCGTCACATCTCCGACACCGCGCCGACGTTGGCGGTGGTGGCCGCGTTCGCCGACGGACCGACGACCATCACCGACATCGGGTTCGTCAAGGGCAAGGAGAGCGACCGGATCGGAGCCCCGGTGCGTGAGCTGCGGCGCTGCGGGATCGACGCCGAGGAGATCCCGGGTGGTCTGATGATCCGGCCCGGGTCGCCTCCCCGTGGCGCCGTCTTCGAGACCTACGACGATCATCGGATGGCGATGGCGTTCGCGCTCGTCGGTCTGGTGGTCCCTGGGGTGGCCGTTCGCGACCCCGGCTGCGTCGCGAAGACCTTCCCTGGCTTCTTCGAGACCTTGGAACAGCTGCGATGACCCGGCAAGATGGGTCCATCATGCGCGTGATCGCCATCGACGGCCCGGCTGGTTCGGGAAAGTCCACCGTCGCGAAAGCAGTTGCCGAGCGGCTCGACCTTCCGTATCTCGACACCGGGGCGATGTACCGTTCGGTGGCGTACGCGGTGTTGCGGGCCGGTGGCGATCCCGCCGACGTCGAGTTCGCGGCGAACACGGCCCGCACGATCGACCTCGAGGTCGGCGTCGACACGGTGATGGTCAACGGCACCGATGCGACCGTCGAGATTCGTGGACCCCAGGTCACCCGGGCGGTGAGCCTCGTCGCCGCGAACCCGGCGGTTCGCCAAGAGATGGTCTCCCGGCAGCGGGAGTGGGCCGAACGCCGTGGAGGTGGGGTGCTTGAGGGCCGTGACATCGGCACGGTCGTGTTTCCCGATGCCGAACTGAAGGTGTATCTCACCGCGGATCCCGAAGAACGGGCCCGGCGGCGGGCCAAGGAGGTGACCGATCTCGATTTCGAGACGGTCGCCGCGGATCTCGCCCGCCGCGACGCGCTCGACACCAGCCGCGATGCCGACCCTCTGTCGGAGGCCCCCGATGCGGTGTTGGTCGACACGACCGGCCTGAGCATCGACGACGTCGTGCGGGAGATCGAGGGATTGCTGTCGTCGCGGGCCGGCGAGGCCGGGCGGTCGTGAGCGAACGGGTGGCCTACGGGTCCCAGGAGGGCACGACGCCCGAGCGAAGCGCGCAGGGGCTGGTCGGACGGATCCTCTACCGCCCGTTCTGGTTGGTGGTGTACTCGCTCGCCAAGTTGCTGTTCCGGCTTCGGGTCGACGGTCGCGAGAACCTTCCCGACGGCCCGTTCATCTTGTCGGCGGTTCACCGGTCGTTCATCGACACACCGATCGTCGGGGTGATCACCGGGAAGCGGTTGCGGTTCATGGGCAAGGAGAGCCTCTGGAAGTCCAGGCCGCTCGGGGCGTTCCTGACCTTCTTCGGCGGGTTCCCCGTCGAGCGGGGAGGGGCGGATCGCACCGCCCTTCGAGCGGCGGAGGATGTCCTGGCCCTGGGTGAACCGCTCGTGATGTTTCCCGAGGGCACCCGCCAGGAAGGGGCACGCCTCGACCGCAAGCAGGTGCTCGACGGCCCGGCCTTCGTGGCGTCGCGGGCCGGTGTGCCGATCGTGCCGGTCGGAATCGGCGGAAGTGCCAAAGCGCTTCCGCTGGGGAAGAAGATCCCGCGGCCGCACCGGATCGTGGCGGTGATCGGCGAGCCGATCATGCCGCCCGAGAAGGTGAAGGGGCGGGTTCCGCGCCGTGCGGTCAAGGAGTTGACCGAACGGCTCTATGTCGAGTTGAGCGACCTCTATGTCGAGGCGCGGGTGTTGGCCGGCGACGAGCCGGCCCCGGGCTGACTCACCGGAGCCCGCTGCGGGTGAACGCGACGACCGCGGCGATCTCATCGTCGCTCAGGCTCGACGAGAAGCCGGGCATGCCGAGTCGGCCGGTGGCGACGACGGTCGCCTGGTCACGGGGGTCGGGGTAGCGCGCGACCACCGAGCCGGCCAGGGCCGGTCCGAGGCCACCCTCGCCGATGTTGCCATGGCACGAGGCACATTGGCGGGCGTAGATCTCGGCGCCGTCGGCGAGCGCCGCGGCCGAGACGGCAGAGGTCGTCGACGGCGGGTCGGCACCCTCGAGCGTGAAGAGCAACACGACGGCGGTCGCGGCGGCGACACCGACGATCCACTGGACCGCCGCGGTGAGCGTCGCGAGACGAGAGGTCCTCATGATGTGGCGGTTCCCGCGTAGAAGACGAGGGCGCTGCTCCACCATGCCGCGAGCAGCGCGAAGCCGAGAAGGGAACCGAGCACCGCGAGGGACCGTTCGGGTGGTTCGTCGGATCGGGCCGTGAGGATCTTCGCGACATAGAGCCCGTAGGCGACGAATCCGAACAGCGAGTGCACGACGACCCGGCTGTTGTCGCTCTGGTAGCCGAGGGCCCAGATGCAGTGGAAGACGACCGGGATGGAGATCCCGAACGCGACCGTTCCGACCAGACGGTGCACATCGGCGGCCCACGGTGGCGGGGGTCGCCGCGGTCCGAGGCGACCAGTGAGACGAAGTCCAAGCGTCATCTGGACCAGGACCAAGAAGACGGTCGCCGAGGCGAGCGCACTCTTCCACGACGCCGTCGAGTCGAAGCCGGTGAGCACGAAGTCGCGGCCGGTCGGTTCGTGGATCGACGAGTAGAGGCCGAGCGCCAACGCGGTCACCGCACCGAGGCCGAGGGGGACGGCCAGCACGGCCGGTCGCCGGCTCACCCCGGAAGGCGGAGTGACTCGAGGACGTCGCTGGCGTCGATGTTGCGGTCGTCGAGCGGCACGGGGCTAGGGGGGCCGACCATCGTGACGCCGGTGACCGCGTCGACGGCACCGAGGAGCTCGCGCAGGTTGCGGGGCGGAGGAAAGTACTCGGCCTCGGCGGTGACCTGGACTTCCTCGACGCCGCGGGTGGGGGAGAGTCGTTCGATCACGGATCGCACGAGATCTTCCGGCGCGGAGGCCCCGGCGGTGACCCCGACGGTGCCGCCGATGTCGTCGGGGAGCTCGGCGGGGCCGTTGATGCGGACGACGTGGGGACATCCCGCTTCGCGGGCGAGCGCGGCCAGGGCGTTGGTGTTGGACGAGTTGGCGGAGCCGATCACGACCATCGCGTCGCAGCGGGCCGCGATCTCCATGAGCGCCGACTGGCGGTTGGTCGTAGCGAAGCAGAGATCGGAACGTTCGGGTTGCCAGAGTCGGGGGAACTTCTCGCGGGCCGCGTCGAGGACTCCGGCCCACTCACGGTGGGAGAGGGTGGTCTGGGCGAGCACCGCGACCGGGTTCTCGAAGTCGGGGAGGTCGGCGACCTCGGCGGGGGTCTCGACCCGGTGGATCACCTCGGGTGCGACAGCCATCGTCCCGATGGCTTCCTCATGGCCTTCGTGGCCGACGTAGACGATCTGGTAGCCCTTGCCGGCCCTGGTCTTCACCTCGTGATGGACCTTGGTGACCAGCGGACAGACGGCGTCGACGACATAGCCACCCCGCTCTCGCGCCGCGGCCACCACCTCGGGGGCGGAGCCGTGCGCGGAGAGCATGATCGGCCGACCGGCGGGAACGTCGGCGATGTCGTCGACGAAGACGACGCCGGATTCCTCGAAGCGACGAACGACGATCTGGTTGTGGACGATCTCGTGGTAGCAGTAGACGGGCGGTTCGAACGCCCGCACCATCCAGGCCAGCGCCTTGATCGCCATCTCCACGCCCGCGCAGAACCCGCGGGGCGAGGCGAGGAGCACCTTGTCGACGGTCACGGTCCGAGGCTAGTCAGCGCGCTCGGGCGCCCGGGCGGCGAGGACAGCGTCGTGCACGGTGACCTCCTCGCCGTCGGGCCCGACCGCGGCACGGGGCCGGGCATCGCAGGAGAGGATCGTCCAGCCGTCGGCGAGGTCGTCGGCGATGGCGTCGGCGGTGAAGAGGAGATCCGGGTCGGCGGGGCGCCGCACGCCGGTCTCGAGGTCGGACGGGTGATGGCCGACGACGAGGAGGAGACCGCCGGGGGCGACCGCGGCGGCCAGCCGTCGATACATCGGTGTGCGTTCGACGGAGGGCAGATGCATGAAGTGGACCGAGACGAGATCGAAGCTCGCGGCCGGTGGTTCCCACACGGTCAGATCCGCGTGGAGCCAGGTGATCCGGTCGGCGACGGACGGGCCCCGTTCCGCGGCGTGTTCCCGACCCCGCTCCCGGGCGACTGTGGACCACTCGACCGCGGTGACCTGCCACCCCTGTTCGGCCAGCCAGATCGAATCGGCTCCCTCGCCGGCCCCGACATCGAGGGCCGATCCCGGTGACAACGCTTCGGTGTCGGTGAGGAGATGGGGGTTGGGTTCTCCGCTCCACACCTGTGGTGCCGATCGGTAGCGTTCGTCCCAGAAGGCTTCGTCCACGGTGTCCTCCGTTCGTGTCGTGTCCCGATTCTGGCCTGGTTTCGCTCGGATGCGAATCCCGGGCGTAGGTCGGGCGGCCCGGTCGCCGCGACGGGTGGAGTCATAGGGGGAGACCGCTAAGATTCTGTGTCCCAGTTCGTCCAGGAGTAACCCGATGTCGAAGGTCTGCCAGGTCACCGGCAAGAAGCCACACTTTGGCAAGCAGCTCTCTCATTCGCACCGTCGTTCCAGCCGTCGCTGGGATCCGAACGTGCAGGTGAAGCGCTACTACCTCGCCAGTGAACGCCGTTGGATCAAGCTCAACGTGAGCACCAAGGGCATCAAGACGATCGACAAGCGCGGGATCGAATCCGTCGTCGCCGAGATGCGCCGCAACGGCCAACGAGTCTGAACGAGGAGTCCGAGGTCAGTCATGAGCGACAAGCGCCCGATCATCAAGCTGCGTTCGACCGCGGGGACCGGCTACACCTACGTCACCACGAAGAACAAGACGAACACCCGTGAGCGGATCGAGATCAAGAAGTACGACCCGGTCGTCCGCAAACACGTGACCTTCAAAGAAGAGCGCTGACGCCCTTCCCCGTCGACGGGTTCGCGGCCTTCTAGTCTGGTCCTCGTGGTGTCACCCGACCGTCCCGTGGCGATGTTCGATTCCGGTTTCGGCGGGTTGACCGTGGCTCGCGCGGTGATCGATCTCCTCCCCGACGAGAACCTCGTCTACTTCGGGGACACCGACCGCTACCCGTACGGTCCGCGCTCACATGCCGAGGTGACCGCGTTCGCCCGCGAGATCGTCGATTGGCTGGTGGCCACCCACGATCCGAAGATGATCGTCGTGGCCTGCAACACGGCGTCGGCGGTGGCGCTGGCCGAGTTGGAGACGCTCGTCGACGTGCCGGTCATCGGTGTGCTCGAACCGGGCCTTCGTTCGCTTCTGCAGGTCACGATCACCGGTCGGGTCGGGATGATCGGGACGGTCGGCACCGTTGCCAGCGGCGCCTATCAGCAACTCTCGGAGCGGCTGGCGCCGGGCACCGCGCTCACCTGTGCGGCGTGTCCGGGGTTCGTCGAGTTCGTCGAGCGGGGGGAGACGGAGTCCGAACAGGTGCATGTGTTGGCCGAGCGGCTTCTGGCCCCGATGCAGGAGGCGAAGATCGACGCGTTGTTGCTGGGCTGCACTCATTACCCCTTTCTCGCCCGTACGATCAGCGACGTGATGGGTCGTGATGTCGTGTTGGTCTCGTCGGCCGACGAGACCGCGTTCGAGGTGCAGCGGGCGCTGGCCGAGTCGGGATCTGTCCGCGTCGGGGGAACACCTCCCGTCCGTCGGTTCGTGTCGAGCGGCGACATCGACTCGTTCGCCCGTCTCGGCCGTCGCTTTCTCGGTCCCGAGCTCGACCGGGTCGAGGCCCATCAATGGTGACCGACCAACGGACCCGTTCGTGAGCGAACTCTCCGTCACCGTGCTCGGCTCGTCGGGCTCCTACGCCTCGGCCGACAATCCCTGTACCGGCTTCGTGCTTCGCAGCGCCGAGGCGGTCGTGCTGTTCGACTGTGGTCCGGGCACCGCGGGTCCGCTCCAGGAGACGGTCGATCTGAACGAGATCACCGCGATCGTGATCAGCCACTGTCACCCCGACCATTGGCTCGAGCTGCCGGTTCTGCGCAACGTGTTCATCTGGTTCCACCCGCGTTCGGGGGTCCCCGTGTACGGCACCGCCCGGACGAGGGAGATGGAGCAGGCGCTTCGTGTGGAGGTTGCCCACCGACCCACGCCGTTCGCGTGGTCCACGATCGACGCCGACTCGTCGCTGGTGATCGGAGATCAGCACTGGACCTTCGATCGCACCGATCATCCGGTGGAGACGCTCGCGGCCCGGATCGCGGTCGGCGGGCGGACGGCGTTGTTCACCTCCGACACCGGCCCGGGCTGGACGTTCACCGATTTCGGGGCCGACGTCGACATCGCGTTCTGTGACGCCAGCCACCTCGCGGCCGAAGAGGATCAGGGCATCCCCCACATGAGTGCCCGTGAGGCGGCGGAGCGGGCCGAGGCGGCCGGTGCCCGGCGGCTCGTGTTGACCCACCTCATGCCGGGAGCCGATCCGGTGGCGCACCGCGCCGAAGCCGGTGCCGTCTACGGTGGCCCGATCGACGTCGCCGAGGCCGGCTCCGTCTTCGAGATCTGAACCTGTCCCGACCCTGGAGTTCCCGTGTCCCTTCGCTACGACGGTCGTCAGCCCGACGAGCTGCGACCCTTTTCGTTCATCCGAGACTTCACCACGATGACCATGGGGTCGACGTTGGTGACCTTCGGCGAGACCCGGGTGTTGTGCACGGCTTCCGTGGAGGAGAGCGTGCCCCGCTGGATGAAGGGCAAGGGTGAGGGCTGGGTGACCGCCGAGTACTCGATGTTGCCCGGAAGCTCGCCGGAGCGGGTCAACCGGGAACGCCGGGGCGCGAAGGGTCGGACCCAGGAGATCGAACGTCTCATCGGGCGTTCACTGCGGGCGGTCACCGACATGACGGCGCTCGGCGAGACATCGATTCGCCTCGACTGCGACGTGCTCCAGGCCGACGGCGGCACCCGTACCGCGTCGATCTGCGGCGCCTACGTGGCGCTGCACGACGCGTGCACGCGGCTGGTGCAGGCCGGGGCGATTCCCGCGGTGCCGCTCACGACCGAATGTGCGGCGATCTCGGTCGGCATCGTCGACGGGCAGCCGGTTCTCGATCTTCCCTATCCGGAGGATTCGACGGCCGGCGTCGACTGCAACGTCATCATGACCGGCGACGGCCAACTCATCGAGGTGCAGGGCACCGCCGAGGGGGCGACGTTCAGCCGGGCCGAACTCGACCAGCTCCTCGATCTCGCCGAAGGGGGCATCGCCGTGATCACCGAGGCGCAGCGCGAGGTGTTGGCGGAGCCGCCGTCGCCGCGGACCCCCGGTCGCTGATCTTGGCCGCGGCTCACCCGGTGGGACCTCCTCGCTTGGTTTGTGCGAGCGCGAACCCCGACAAGGTCGCGGAGATCGCTCGGGTGCTCGACGGGATCGTCGAATTGCTCCCGCGGCCGGCCGCGCTTCCCGATGTCGTCGAGGATGCGCCCGATCTCGAGGGCAACGCCCGATTGAAGGCCGCCGCGGTGTGCGCGGCGGCCGGCGCCGCCGCGGTGAGCGACGACACCGGGCTCGAGGTCGACGCGCTCGATGGTGCGCCCGGCGTCCTCTCGGCGCGGTACGCCGGCGAAGACGCGAGCTATGCCGACAATGTGGAGAAGTTGTTGGCCGAGTTGCAGCGGGTGGGGGCGACCACTCCCGGGGCACGAACGGCTCGTTTCCGCACTGTGGCGATGGTCGTGTGGCCCGACGGATCCGAGCTCGCGGTGGAAGGCCGCGTCGAAGGTGTCATCGCCCCCACACCCCGGGGCGAGGGGGGATTCGGCTACGACCCGGTCTTCGTGCCGATCGGCGCGCAGGGGCGTACGTTCGCGGAGATGGGCGACGAGAAACACGAGATCAGTCATCGAGGTCGGGCGCTTCGGGCCCTCGCCGCAGCACTGGCGTCATGGTCGTGACCGGCGCCCACGTCCGCCCGTTCGACCCGGCCGACACCGACGCCTGCTACGAGATCTGTCTGCGGACGGCCCACAACGGCGCCGACGCCAGCGGGCTCCACACCGATCCTCGCATCGTCGGTGAGATCTGGGTCGGCCCCTATCTCGTCCGCTGGCCCGACTACGCGTTCGTCGTCGAAGACGACGAGGGCGTGGGCGGCTACATCGTCGGGACTCCCGACACCCACGCCCATGATCGTTGGATCGACGAGGAGTGGATGGTGCCGCTGCGGGCCCAATACCCGCGCGGTTGCTTCGCCGACGGCACCGCGGACGCCGACTGTGTCGAGCTCATCCACGTGCCGCCCCGGGTGCCTCCGGAGATCGTCGCGACCCATCCGGCCCATCTCCACATCGACCTGCTGCCCCGGTTGCAGGGACACGGCATGGGGCGGGCGCTGATGGCGGCGCTGTTCGGGCAGCTTCGTGGCGCGGGTGTGGCGGCGGTCCACCTCGGTTGCTCCCCGGACAACACGAACGCGATCGCGTTCTACCGGCATCTCGGTTTCGAGGATCTCCGGGCGGGCTTCTTGTGGGGCCGCTCCACCGAATCGACACGCTGACGCCCCGAGCGGCACCACGATCGCACGGTGTCTGCCGAACCCAGCTGGGGCGGGCTTGAATTCGCGGTGGTTCGGCCGATTGATGGATTGAGCGGCAAGCTGATTGCAATGGAGCACGCGTAGCTCCGCGATCCTCGCGGCCAACTCGTGTGGATTCTCATCGAGGTAGTCGGCGAGGTTCTCGACTCCGGCAGCCCGGAGAACCTCGAACCAGATCTCGATGCTCGAGTGGTCCTCGATCATCGCTGCCGAACGGGAGCAGTCGAAGAAGGTCCGTACTCGTCGCTCGGAGACTTCGAGGGACTCTTCGACCGCTCGCCGCTTCGAGATGTCGCGCACGACCGCGATCATGAGCGTCCGGTCGTAGATCGACTGTCGGGAGATCGCGACCTCGATCGGGAACTCGTCGCCGCACTTTCGCCGACCGACCAACGTTTCTCCCGCGATCATCGGGCGCTGCGCATGGTCGTTCCGGGAGAACCCCGCGACCAGTTCGGTGTGGCGGCGGGCATAGCGATGAGGCATCAGCATCGAGACCGGTTGGCCGAGTGCCTCTTCGCTGGGAGGTTGTCCCGGGGGTTGTTGAAGTAGAGGGGTGGTGGTCCCCCTCTGGGCGATGCCTGTGCGGCATCGTCAGGAGGACTTCGAAACCCATCCTGAAGAAAGGGACCACCTGATGAAGAAGGTAGACGGATCAGCTGTGAGGCTGGTCGATGAAGCTGATGAATGGCTCGCGGTCGTGTTGGGTGATCACTTGGCGGTCGAGCTGGGCGAGATCGCGGTGTTGTGTCGTGAGGGGCTGATGGCGTTGAGCGTGGAGGCCGGCCTGGCGGCGGCGCGGGCGATCATGGCCGAGGAGGCCGACGCGTTGTGTGGGCCGTGGAACGCGAGAGATCCCGAACGTCGCCATGTGCGTGGCGGCACGACATCGGCGTCGGTGGTGATGGGCGGTCAGCGCCTGCCGTTGCGCCGACCGCGGATCCATGGTGTCGATGCTGATGGTTCCAACGCCGGTGAGGTGGCGTTGGAGACGTTCGCCGTGTTCGCCAACGATGACCTGCTTGCCGCGACGGTGATGGAACGGATGTTGGCCGGTGTTGCGACGAGATCGTTCGCTCGGGTTGGTGATCCGATCGGGACCGAGCAGCGTTCACGGGCCCGGTCGACGTCGCGCTCGGCGGTGTCACGCCGGTTCGTGTGTGGCACCAAGAAAGCACTGGCCGATCTCTTGGCCCGTGATCTTGGTGAGTTGGACGCGGCGGTGTTGATGATCGACGGCGTCGACTTCGCCGGTTCGGTGTGTGTCGTCGCGCTGATCGTGACCGCGGACGGCACCAAAGTCCCGGTCGGGCTGCGGCTCGGTGACACCGAGAACAAGACCCTCGTCACGGCCTTGTTGGCTGATCTCGTGGACCGCGGCCTCGACTACTCCGGCGGGCTGCTGGTGGTGATCGACGGGGCCAAAGCCCTCGCCGCGGCGGTCCGAGCCGTGTTCGGCGAGTCGGTGTTGATCCAGCGTTGTCAGATCCACAAGCGCAGAAACGTCGGCGATCACTTGCCCAAGGCTGACCGTGAGGTGATCGACGCGCGGCTACGGAGCGCGTTCGCGGACCCCGACCCTCGCAGCGGACTACTCAAAGCCAGGCGGCTGGCGGCCGAGTTGGACAAGACCTGCCCCGACGCAGCCGGGTCGCTGCGAGAGGGCCTCGAGGACATGTTCACCGTGCGCCGCCTCGGCATCGACGGAACCCTCGCGAGGACGCTGGTGTGCACCAACATGATCGAATCGATGATCTCGATCGCCCGCACCACCACCAGCAACGTCAAACGCTGGCGAGACGAAAACGACATGCGCCGCCGCTGCTGCGCCGCCGGCATGGCCGAAGCCGAACGCAAATTCCGGCGAGTCCGCGGCCACAACCAGATGCCCGCCCTCGTCGCCGCGCTCGCCCGTCACGCCGACACCATCACAACCCCATGCGATACTCAACAAGACCTCGCTGCATGAACACCGAGACCACCACCCGCAGCAACTTCAACAACCAACGGGACATCCTC
>JAJRXC010000099.1 GCA_024276495.1 Actinomycetes bacterium | reverse complement strand
GCCGACCTCGACAACCCGTCGACCACACCGAGCCCCGCCCCGGCAACCTCGGCCCCGCTGCCGATCCACGAGAAGATGGCGTTGTTCTGGCACGAGCACTTCTCGTGCGCCCAGGACAAGATCTTCGACTTCCCGCAACTGTGGGACCAAAACGGTTTGTTTCGTCGCACCGGGCTCGGCAACTTCGATTCGTTGGTCCGCGCCGTCGCCGTGCACCCGGCGATGCTGGTCTTCCTCGACAACCAGAGCAACGTCGCCGGCGGAATACAGGAGAACTTCGCCCGAGAGTTGATGGAGCTCTACACGTGCGGAGTCGGGAACTTCTCGGAGGCCGACGTCGTCGCGATGGCGCGGGCATGGACCGGCCACAACACGATCGGTTGGACCGGGAGCCGCTGGGACGCCACCTACGTCTACCGCACGGATCGGCACGATCATGGCCAAAAGACGCTGTTCGGGATCAGCGCGAACTGGAACGGCATCATCGTCGATGCCGGAGAACGCGACACGATCAACGAGCTCGTCTACGGCGTTCGTCAACAGGCCACCGCCCGATTCATCGCCCGGAAGCTCTTCCGGTACTTCGCCCACCTGAACCCGAGCAACGCGGTCGTCAACGCGCTCGGCGACGTCTTCATCGCCGGAGGAATGGAGATCGCACCACTCGTTCGCGCGATCCTGCTCCACGAGGACTTCTGGTCCCCGATCTCGAGGTTCGCCCTGGTCAAGAGCCCGACCGAGTTCGTGGCGTCGATGCTGCGCCGCACCGGCTTCGACGCCGCGGAGATGGGTCTTCGTTGGAACATGGGCCCGATGGGGCAGACCCTCTTCGACCCGCCGAGCGTGGCCGGCTGGGGACAGGGTGAGTATTGGCTGGGCACGGTCTCGGCCTGGGCCCGGGGCGGGTTCAGCGAGGGCCAACGTTGGCGTTCACAGAACGCAGGTCTTCTCGCCGGCCTCGACACGTCCCCGGACGATGTGGCCGCGGCGCAGGCGATCTTCGACCTGTTCGGGCTCGAAGAGGTGTCGGCGACCACCCGCGCGTCGGTGGAGCGATGGCATCGCCGAACCTATACCGATGCCCGCTGGTCGACGGTGCCACAGGGGTTCCTGCTCGGCGCCCTCTGTCCCGAGTTCCAGGTCTACTGAGAAAGAGAACGTCGATGCGATCACTCACCCAGCCACGTCGACTACTCCGTCCTAGCGACGCCGACATCGCCTTGGCCCGGCTCTCCCGACACGATGATCGACCAGACGACATCGCCCGCCGCCGCTTCCTCCAGGGCGCGCTCGCGACCGGCGGGGCGATCGGAATGGCGCCCGGCGTCTTCGACTCGATCGCCGCCGCGGCAACCCCGCTCGCTCCCGGCGACCGAGTGCTCGTCACGGTGTTCCTCAATGGCGGCAACGATGCCTTGAGCTCGCTCGTCCCCGCCGAGAACGGCGCCTACCAGTCGGCTCGCGGCTCACTCGCCGTCGCCGTCGACGGCTCGACCGCGGTGGGTGGGGGGATGCATCTCCATCCGAACCTCGCCCGGTTGAAGACCCGTTTCGACTCCGGTCAGGTCGCCCTGATCCAGGGGACGGGTGAGGCGAGCGACGATCACAGCCACTTCACTTCGACCGCGACGTGGTTTGCCGGAGTGCAGGGTGTCGCCAATCCAACGGGCTGGCTCGGCCGCTACGCCGACGGCATCGGTCTCGACGGAGTCGGAATGGTCTCCATCGGATGGGGTGGAATCCCGATGCTGTTGCGGGGCAACACCGTCGGGGCCGTCGGCCTTCCGCCGAGCGGAACCCTGTTCGGCGCCGATCGGTCCGAGGCGTGGGAGAGATATGCGGTGGAGGCCGTCGGTGAGTACGGCAACGGGGGCGTGGGCGGCGCGTTCGGCGATCTCGTGGCCGCGTCGTTTCGCGACGCGGTCGACACCGCGGCGGAGATCCAACCCGCCTATGTCGAGGGACTGGCCGAGGAGGGTCTCGCTCGAGAGCTCGGCCTCGCGGCCCAGGTGATCAACCTCGACCTCGGGACCCGGATCGTCAGCGTGTCCCTGGGAGGATTCGACAGTCACGACGGTCAGCGTCCCGGGCACGATGAGCTGATGGCCGAACTCGACGTCGGAATCGACGCCTTCTTCACGAATCTCTCGCCGTCGTTCGCGGGGCGAACGGCGCTGATGGTGTTCTCGGAGTTCGGGCGTCGAGTCGAGGCCAACAACTCGGCCGGGACCGATCACGGCACGTCGGGCCTCATGATGTTCGTCAGCTCGAGAGCAGCCGGTGGCCTGCACGGACAGCAGCCGTCGATCACCGACCTGGACTGGCGCGGCGACATGAACCACGAAGTCGATTTTCGGTCGGTCTACGCCACGGTTCTGGAACAATGGCTCGACGCCGACGCGACCGAGGTGCTGGGCGCGAACTACAGCCAGCTCGGCATCATCGATCTCGACGGCGGCCGCGCCTTCTTCGATGTGCCGAACAACGCCTACTACACGGCAGCGGTCGGGTGGCTGGCGGCCGCCGGCATCACGACCGGAACCGGGGCGGGACAGTTCTCCCCGGATGACTTCGTGACTCGTGGACAGATGGCGACCTTTCTCCACCGCTACCGGAACTCACCGGCGGGCTCACCGCCCGCAGGCTTCTCCGATGTGCCGGCCGGTCGCTTCTACTCCGACGCGGTCGACTGGCTGTTTGCCGAGGGAATCACCACTGGAACGGGACCGGGACGGTTCTCTCCCGACGACATCGTCACCCGCGGCCAGATGGCAACCTTCCTGTGGCGACTCGAGGGCTCACCGGCCGGTTCTCCGGCGGCAGGGTTCTCCGATGTGAACGGTGGGGCGTTCTATTCCGACGCCGTCGACTGGCTCCTCTACCGGGGGATCACGACGGGCGTCGGCGGGAACCGGTTCGCACCGAACGATCTGGTCACCCGCGCTCAGATGGCAACTTTCCTCTGGCGCCTGGCCGGAAGCCCTGTCTAGTGTCCTGTCACATCCGACCGGTGGAACCTCAAGCCTCAACTGCAGCCGTCACCCCTTGAACTCGCCCTGCGGATCAGGAGAGATCTTGAACTCATCGATTTCCCACGGTTTCAAACCGAACGCCCGCCAGATCCTCGACACCGATTGGCGGCTGATCCCATGCTTGGCAGCCATCGAACGCGTCGACCAGTGCGTCGCATCGGTCGGTGCCGTTTCCAACGTGTCGATCACGACCTGCTCAACGACCTCGTCGCTGATCGTGCGGGCCGCGCCAGGCCGGGGTTCATCGATCAACCCATCGAGACGGTGCTCGGCGAACCGGTTGCGCCACTTCGTCACCGTTGCCGGGTTACAGCCGACCTGACCGGCGATCTCGTTCCGGCTCAACTCCGGGTCAGAACCCGCCAGCACGATCCGGCAACGCAGCGCCAAGCTCTGCGCTGACGAGTGCCGACGAGCCCACGACTGGAGCTGTCTGCGTTCGGTACCGCTGAGTTTGATCTCGACTGTTGGTCGTCCTCGTCTGGCCATGGCGTTCCCCTCGATGGTGGCAGCTACACCAACAAGAACGCGACCCTCCCGCCAAAATTCCCGAACTCACCAATTTCTTAGCGGAACACTGTGACAGGACACTAGGTCTCGGTGGGCCCGGTCTCGTCGACCAGATCCGGGTGTACTTCTGGATCGACTTCGAGGAAGGTCTGCAGGAGTGCCCAGTAGCCGGCGGCGAACGCCGACCATTTCTGAACCTCGCCGTCCGGCCCCGTCTTCAAGTATTCGTCAGGCATCTCTTCCGGGTCGAACCGCGTCCTGACGGTCGACCCCTCCGAGAGAGCGGTTCCTAGCCTTACGAGCAAGCGCCATCCGTGCTCGGCCGAAGGAAAAATGTCCGCTCGCGGACGAACTCCTATGGCGCTGCCTAGGACACCGAGCACGTCCATCACGGAGGCGGTGATCTCTGCGTAGGACTCGGCTACGGCGCGTTCCAGAGTCGCTCGATCGTCGGCATTGACCGCGGGATCCTTCGCCATTGTCATCGTCATTCCGACCCACGAATAGTACAACGGGTCCTCGTCAGCTGTTAACTGGTTCACCGAAGCGGCGATCCTCGTCATCTCTCGCATACGGGCGAGAGGCTCCAATCCCTCGGTTGCGGCGAAGGCTTCCAGCGCTGGCTCGACGGTTACCTCGGCGGCGGTAGCCCACGGTCGCGCTTCTATGAGAACGGCCGTGCGGAATTCTTCCTGGCTATTCCAGATTCTCTCGTGAACGGACGCCCGTGTGACTCGTATTCCTCGGGTCTCCTTCAGATGTTCGAACACTCGCTGATAGGTGAGGGTCGTCGACACTGCGCCCAGGCCTTCGCGACGGATCAGGTCGATGGCAGCGTCCATCACCAATCCGCGGAGCTCACTCCGGGTCCGTCGAGATGCGGGTTGCTCCGTCATGGGTCTGTTCTCTCGGTCCGATCGCCGGGGCCTTGATCGATTGTAGTGGGCGCGGTAACTTGCAACTCAATGTTGCAACATCAGGTTGCAACCTAACGTTACAAGTGGGACAGGACGGTGGATGGGATGGGCAGAGAATTCGGAGATCACGCGGCGACCGATCCGGTGCGGTTTCTCGAGATCTGGTGTGAATCCCAGTGCGGCGTCGACCGCGATGTCGGCGTCCTCATCGAGGTGGTGGAGGGACCGGGGTGGTGGATCTCCATCGACCTGCGTGCCACGAATCTCGAGGGTCGGACGCTGAACGCGTCGCTCGACGATCAGGGCTCTGGCCGGTGGCAGCAGTCGTGGTCCGACGGCCAGGTGTTCACTGTGGCAACCTCGATTCTTCAGCTTGCCGACGCACTGACCGCGTTTCGGCGGTTCGCGACCGGCGATTGCGAAACGGCTTCGGCCTCGGCGGCGATTGGTTGACGACAAGCGTCGGACACCTTCTCATTCCTCCCGACTAGCGTCACCGTCGTCACGGAGGTGCCGACATCGTGGGGCCACTCACCGGAGTGAAGATCATCGAGCTCGCAGGCCTTGGAGCGCTGCCGTTCGCCACTCTGAAGCTTGCCGACATGGGTGCCGACGTGATTCGGATCGATCGGCTCAGTGACGTCGTCGAGGGGCAGGGGCCCCAGCCGTACTCGGCCTGGGACCGAGGGCGTCGTTCACTCGCGGTCGATCTGAAGAGTCCTTTCGGTGTAGAGACCGTGATTCGGCTGTCGACGGATGCCGACATCTTTCTGGAGGCGTATCGCCCGGGAGTCGCCGAGCGTTTGGGCGTCGGCCCCGAGGCGATCATGGAGGCGAACCCGGCGATCGTCTACGGCCGTCTCACCGGTTGGGGACAGACCGGGCCGCTGGCGTCGAGTGCCGGGCACTCGCTCAACTACGAAGCCATCACTGGAGTGATCCGGTCCGTCGGGCCTGCCGGTGGGCCCCCCGTCCCGGTGATGCAGCTTCTGGGCGACTTTGCGGGTGGCGGTCTGACTCTCGCCTTCGGAGTGATGTGCGCGCTGTGGGAATCGCGCGAGTCGGGACGAGGTCAGGTCGTCGACGCGGCGATGACCGACGGCGTCGCCTCCTTGGCCTCGGTTTTCTACGGCATGCAGGCGAGCGGAATGCACACGACCGAGCTGGGGACCAACCTCTTCGACGGGGGCGCTCCGTTCTACGCGATCTATGAATGTGCGGATGGCGGCTACATGTCGATCGCGCCGATCGAACCCCATTTCTATTCACTCATGCTGAGAACGATTGGGGTCGATGAGGCGACGCTGCCGTCTCAATACGACCGCTCGGGCTGGCCGGCGGTGAGACAACGGTTGGCGGAACGGTTCCGAGAGCGGACCCGCGATGAATGGTGCGACCTGCTCGAGGGCACAGATTGTTGCGCAGCTCCCGTGTTGACCTTCGACGAAGCGCGTCGCCACCCGCACCATCGTGAACGAGGGACGTTCGTCGGAGAGGATGGCACCGAGGTCGTGCCGGTTCCGATACTTTCTCGGACCCCCGGAGAACGTCGCCCGTCTCCTGCATGGATCGGAGCCGACACCGACGAGATTCTGTCGTCGAACGGCTTCGATTCTCGAGAGATCGTGACCTTGCGCCGGCACGGAGCGGTCGGGGGATGAAGTGAGTCTCGATCTCGACCGAGTCGTGCAGGCTGCGGCATCGATACCTGCTCCGTTCCTACACACTCCGCAGTATCGGAGCGTCGGGCTGAGTCGCCTCCTGGGGATCGATGTGATTCTCAAGGTCGAGAGCGTGAACCCCACCGGCACGGTTGCGAGTCGAGGTGCCGAATGGTGGTTCGAGTGCCATGCCGACGTACATCGTGTGGTCTGTGGGAATGCCGACGATTTCGGCGTGGCGATGGCCTATGCGGGCCGGAGCAGAGGAATCGAGGTCGAACTCTTCGGCCCGCTCGGAGCCGACGCGGCGAAGGTCGAAGCCCTTCGTCATGCTGGCACAACTGTGCGCCTCGACGGGCGGGACAGCGATGAGGCGCGGACCGAGGCGAGGCGCTACTCGACGCTCGTCGACGGTCTCTTCGTCGACGATGGCGACCATGTCGAAATGGCCGAGGGCGCGGCGACGATGGCGGTCGAACTCGAGGAACTTCCTGGCGGAGTGGATGCCCTCTTCGTCCCCATCGGACGCGGAAGCCTCGCCCACGGCGTCGGAGTGTGGTGCCACGAGAGGATGCCTCGAACCCGGATCGTGGGCGTTGGCGCGGAACGGGCGCCGGGCACCGTCCGGAGTGTTCGTGAGGGACGTCTCGTGCGCTCTCCTGTGGCGCCCGGAGCCGCGCCCGAGATGGCGGTATCGGCTCCCGCGGAGCCTGTTGTCGTACCGCTTTCCGATGCGCTCGACGACACCGTGTTCGTCAATGATCGCCACCTCGAACAGGCTGCGGCGGCCCTGCTCGCCCACGAGGGAATCCGGGCATCGATGGATGGAGCTGCGGCGCTCGCCGCGGCGGCTCTTGCTGCGCCCGACATGAGAGGCGCATGCGTCGTCGTGCCGGTCACGGGCCGCGCCGTGGGTTGATTCAGCCGCGGCGTCTTGCTCGGCTGGTCGGACGCGCTGTCGTTGGATCTTCCGGCCAATCGTGCTTCGGGTATCGACCTCGTAGTTCTCGACGAACATCTGGATAGCCCTTGGCCCAGAACGACTCGAGGTCGGTTGTCACCTGAACCGGCCGGTGGGCCGGGGACAGGAGATGAATGACCAGGGCCACGTCGCCGGCAACCGTCGGTGTCGTCGTCAGCCCGAACATCTCCTGGAGTCGGACCGCGAGCACCGGGCCCGACTCGAGGCTGTAGTCGATCGGAATTCGTGAGCCGGACGGAACTTCGAAATGGGTTGGTGCGAGACGATCGACGTCACGGATCTGGCGCCAGTCGAGCCGGGCGTTGAGAGCCGCCTTGACGTCGATCATCTCGAGGTCGACTCGACGGGTGGCCCGCGACAAGCTCGGTGCGAGCCAGTCTTCGAGCTCTCGGAGCAAGGTGTCGTCGTCGAAGGCCGGCCAACTGTCCGGGCCGTGGCGGTGGAGGAACTGGAGCCGTTCGCGCCATCGATGGTCGGCCACGCTCCAGCCCAGAATCTTCACGCCTTCTCGACGGACGCCGGCGAGAAGTGCCTCGTTCAGGGCTTGCCGATCGGGATCGGAGTCGGGCTCGCGCTTCAGGACCAGGGCGCCGATTCGTTCCTGACGCTCGAAGACGACGTCGCGGGCACGTCGGTCCCATTCTCCGCGGACGACTTTCTCGATCCGGTCGATGTGGTGTCGCTCGAGGTCACCCCGACCCAACGGCGCCGCAGTCACGATCCGAGCATCGGCGCCGACCCCTTCTGTTTCCGCGACGGCGAGGAATCTTTCGCGGGCGAGGCTGTCGGTGGCCGAGAGTTCGACACCGGCACCCGATGCGAGAAGAAAGCTTCCGGGTTCCGATCGTCGTTGGGCGATCCGCTCGGGGAAGGCGAGCGAGACGAGAGATCCGACGATCTCGAGATCCACGGGCTCGTCGGCGACGTCGAAGCGTCGCCGCCACCGACGTGCCGCCTGGCGAGTTCTCTTTCGTCGGCCCGGGTCGACGCCGTGGCCTCCGTTGGCGAGCGCGTCCAGGCGCGTCCTGAGGTCGGCGGGCCTGTTCCGGCCGGTGAGGAGATCGCGGTCGGAGAGAATCGCGGCGAGATCGCATCCGGTCGCGGCCGCGCCCAGTTCGGCGCTACGAATCATCAGATGGGCCAGGCGCGGTTCGGTTCCGAGTTCTGCCATCTCTCGACCGTGGGGGGTCAGCCGACGTGTGTCGTCGAGCGCCCCGAGAGATGTGAGCACGCCGCGGCCTGCCGCGAGCGCTGCTTCGGGCGGAGGGTCGAGCCACGGAATGTCGAGCACATCCGTCGCTCCCCACGCAGCGATCTGCAAAGCCAGGGATGTCAGGTCGGAGGTGAGAATCTCCGGAGGCTCATCGGGGCGACGTCGTTCCTGATCGACCTCGGGCCAGAGTCGGATACAGACGCCTGGCCCCTGGCGGCCCGCTCGGCCCCGACGTTGATCGGTCGCCGCTCGGCTCGCGGTGACTGTTCTGAGTCGACTCATTCCTCGTCCGATGTCGTGTTCGGGTCGTCGCCGTCGGCCCGCGTCGACGACCACTCGAACTCCGTCGATCGTGACACTCGTCTCGGCGATCGGGGTCGAGAGAATGACCTTGCGTCGTCCTTGGGGATCGGGACGAAGTGCTCGGTCCTGGTCGGAGGCCGACAGTCGACCGTGCAGCGGTGTGATGACGACGTTGGCCGGAACGCGAGTGCCGAGCATTCGCCTGGCCCGAGCAATGTCGGCCGCCCCGGCCAAGAAGACGAGAACATCGCCCTCCGGTTCTCGCAAGGCGTCGAGGACGGCGTCTGGAACCTCCTCATCCGGCCGTCGCCCGGGGGACGGTGGACGGTAGCGGGTTTCGACCGGGTGGATCGGAGACTCGACTTCGATGATCTCATCGGCTCCTATCCGGCGGGCGATGTCCGCTGCGTCGACCGTCGCCGACATCAGCACGATGCGGAGGTCCGGGCGAAGAACCGTTGCCGTCTCCCGGACGAATGCGAGTCCGGTGTCCGCGTGGATGCTTCGTTCGTGGAACTCGTCGAAGATGACGACACCGATTCCCTCCAGGCCCGGGTCGCTGATCAACATTTGCGTGAGCACGCCCTCCGTCACGATCTCGAGCACCGTGTCGGGACCGACGCGAGTGTCGAACCGAGTGCGGAGTCCGACCCGGCCTCCGACCTTCTCGTCCATTTCCGAGGCGATTCGGTCGGCGGCGGCCCGGGCCGCGACGCGACGCGGTTCGAGCATTAACACCTTGGCGCCGTCAAGCCACTCCGCGTCGAGAAGGGCGGGTGGGACCCGTGTTGTCTTCCCCGTTCCGGGCGGCGCGACCAGGACGAGTCGAG
Source organism: Actinomycetes bacterium (assembly GCA_024276495.1). GTDB lineage: Bacteria > Actinomycetota > Acidimicrobiia > Acidimicrobiales > Aldehydirespiratoraceae > JAJRXC01. The sequence continues at coordinate 1,496 of JAJRXC010000099.1, read as the reverse complement.
TCTGCTCGGTCAGGACACGAACGAGACGTGGAAGTGCTTCGTCGACCGGAAGCGGGGGAAGTCGATCCATTCGAACTCGGTGTCAGGCTTCGAGTGAGGTCGTGATCGAACGAATCGATGCGGCGACATCGTCGGGGTGCGATCGCATCACATAGTGGCGTGCACCTTCGACCGTGATGCGCCGGGCATGGGGCAGCTTGCGCTGCATGTAGTCGTTGGCTCCGAGATAGGCCGTGTCGTGATCGCCGATGAGAAGCGTGACCGGAATCGTGATCTCCGACATTCGGTCGATCACCAGCGAGTCGGTGTGGAACGCGACGCCCGCGGCGATCTCGGAGATCCCGTAGTCGGGTACTCCTCGGCGGACCTGCGTGTTCCAGCGCTCGCGGGCATCCGGATCGCGGAAGCCGGGACCACTCGCGACGAGAACCAGTCCGTCGAGAACATCCGGCCGGGTGATCGCATATGCCATTCCGAGATAGCCACCCAGCGAGTGGCCCACGAGAACAACCGGCCGGTCGATGTCGTCGAGGATCCCGTCAAGATCCCGAAGCAGCGCGTCTCGTTCGTAGTCGGCCGGGCGTTCGCTCGTGGGCGAGGACCCGTGTCCGGGAAGATCGACCGTGATGCACCTGTGGTCTCCGAGCCGCTCGACGACTCGGCTCCAGACCTCGCCGCTGGAGTCGAGTCCGTGTACGAACAGAACGGAGACGCCCGATCCCGTGCGCTCGAGGTGGAGGTCGCTCGTCATTGTGTGGTTCCTTTGCGGGTCATGGCTCACATACCCTGAAAAGTGGCGGGACGCTTGTCGAGGAAGGCCTGGATTCCCTCGCGAAAGTCGGCGCTGTCGTAGCAATCGTCGTGCGCCTCAGCGGCCGGTGCGGTCAGTGTTTCGTCGCGTATCGAATCAACGGAGAGCTTCGTTGCACGGTGGGTCAGCGGTGCGAGGCTGCTGACCCTCTCGGCGAGACGTTCGACCTCGTCATCGAGGTCTGGTTTCGGCACGACCTGCTGGAGGAGGCCGAGGCGGAGGGCTTCCTCGGCCTTGATCACCCGCGCGCTGAAGAGCAGCAACTTCGTCGTCGCCGGCCCGACGAGTTCGGTCAGTCGAACAAGGGCCTGACGGGGATAGGCGAGGCCGAGCCGGGCGGGTGGGACGGAGAACGTCGCATCGTCGGCCGCGATGCGAATATCGCAGTGGAGGGCCATCGCGACACCGCCGCCCATGCATGGTCCATGGATCGCGGCGATCACCGGAAGCGGAATCTCGGCGAGTGCACGCCATGCCCGGTGTTCTGCGGATTCGTACACCGAGGCCTGGTCGCCCAATCGGCGGGTGGAGAACTCCGAGATGTCGGAGCCGGCCCCGAACGCATCCGAGCCCGCCCCCCGTAGTACGACGACTCGTACCTCGGTATGGGACAAGAGGTCGGCGACGGCCGCCGGTACCGCCTCGTACATGTCGGCTGTCATCGCGTTCCGCCGCGTCGGATTGT
>JAJRXC010000098.1 GCA_024276495.1 Actinomycetes bacterium | reverse complement strand
CAACCAGATGCCCGCCCTCGTCGCCGCGCTCGCCCGTCACGCCGACACCATCACAACCCCATGCGATACTCAACAAGACCTCGCTGCATGAACACCGAGACCACCACCCGCAGCAACTTCAACAACCAACGGGACATCCTCTTCGCTGGTGTAGCCGAACATGATCTCGGCGTCGTGATTGAATATCTCGATCTGCTGATCGTGATTGATGGCGATCAGGGCGTCGCCGGTGAACACGAAGGTGTCGAGCTGTTCAGACGTCAGTGCGTTGACCGAGCCGCCGGGAACCACCGGGCACGTCGGTTCATCGTGGCCCGTCGAGGTCGTCTGTGCTGGGGTCATCGGTGTTGCCGCCTCATGAGTGAGATGCATGCCTGTCGGCTGCTTCGCCCCACTCATGAGCGGATGTGGGCGACTGGGCGAAGACGCTCTCGAGCAGTGCGGACGGGGGGACTCGAACCCCCACACCCTTCCGGGTACCAGGACCTAAACCTGGCGCGTCTGCCAATTCCGCCACGTCCGCGTGGTTGCCGCCAGGCTACCGATTCGGGGCGATACCCTTCGCACCATGACCGCGTCTTCAGAACACGTGCCCCCGGCGACGATCGTGGCACCCACCATGGCTGCCACGATGGTCGGAAATCCCCAGACCGACATCTACTACCGTCTGCTCCAGGACCGCATCGTCGTCCTCGGCACCGATGTCAACGACGAGATCGCCAACTACATCACCGCCCAACTCCTGTTCCTCGAGGGTCAGGACAAGGAGAAGCCGATCTGGCTCTACATCAACTCACCGGGCGGGTCGGTCACCGCCGGCATGGCGATCTACGACACGATGCAGTTCGTCGAACCCGAGGTCGGCACGATCTGCATGGGGCTCGGCGCCTCGATGGGACAGTTCTTGTTGTGCGCCGGTGCGGCCGGGAAACGCTACGCCCTGCCCCACGCCCGGATCATGATGCACCAGCCCCTCGGTGGCGTGCAGGGCCAGGCCACCGACATCGCCATCCAGGCCGAGCAGATGGCCTACACGAAGCGGCTCCTCCAGGAACGCATCGCGTTCCACACCGGACAAACCCCCGAGCAGATCGAGGCCGACTCCGACCGCGACCGCTGGTTCACCGCCGAAGAGGCCAAGGAGTACGGCATCATCGATCACGTGATCGTCAAGCGCGGTGAGATGATCTGAGTCGGGCCGTTTGGCCGCGACCCGACGGGGGTCAGGCCTCGCCGCGGCGCACGAGCTCGTTGTACTCGTCGACCGTGAGCGACTCGCCGTCGGCGTCGGCGCGACGCTGATCGGCGGGCCGCAGGAACGGGCGGATGTCGCTCATCTTCTTCCAGCCGGGAAGCGGGGCGCGGCCCTCGTCGTCGGGCACGTACCTCGACGCCTCGACGCGCCGGTGCTTCACGATGTAGCGGGGGCAGTTGATGAACGACTCGGTCACCGTCGCCCTGACGAGGAGTTGCGCGCTGGGGAACTTCGCCATGAGCGGATCGTCGGCGCTGACCGTGGCGTCGGCATGGACCCGCACCCGGTTGGGCACCTCGAAGTCGATGAAGAGCATCCCGATCTTCGTGGTGGCCGCGATGTTGCCCATCGACAAGAACATGCCGTTGCCGTCGTAACTGGGGAAGACGAGGGTGGTGGAGTCGAGCACCTTCACGAAACCGCGGGCACCGCCCTTGTGGGACACCGTCGGTTGACCGTCGGCGCGTTGGGTGGACAAGAAGAAGAACTCCCGGTCCTCGATGAACGCGATGGCGTCGTCGTTGAGCTGCGGTTCGACGATCGCGAACTCGAGCGCCGCGGCGAGATCGCGGCTCTCGAACTGCTCCTGCAGCTCGATGTGGTGTTCGTCGTAGATGCTCATGTGCGGGCCTCCTCGGCGATCGATCGCAACTCGGCGACACCGGCGGCTCTGTCGTCGTACGCGAAGAGCGCCGACCCGCTGACGAAGACGTTGGCGCCGGCCGCGGCGCACTCGCCGATCGTCGCGGCGCTGATGCCGCCGTCGATCTCGATGTCGATGTCGTGACCGCCGGAGTCGATCATCGTCTTGAGCTCGGCGATCTTGTCGAGAAGCGGAATGTAGTCCTGGCCACCGAAGCCCGGATTGACGGTCATGACCAGGATGTGGTCGGTCTGGTCGAGAACATGGCGGACCGACGAGGCAGCAGTGTGAGGGTTGAGGACAACACCGCTGCGGGCACCGAGGTCGCGGATGTTGCCGAGCGAGCGATGCAGATGGGTGCACGCCTCGACATGGACCATGACGGTCGTGCAGCCGGCCGCGACATACAGCGGGGCGATCTCGTCGGGGCGCACGACCATGAGATGGGCTTCGAAGCCGATCGTGAGGTGGCTATGGAGGCTCTTGACGATGTCGGGCCCGACGGTGATGTTGGGCACGAACACCCCGTCCATGACGTCCCAATGGATGCGGTCGGCGCCGGCCTTCTCCAACTCGACGCATTCCTCGCCGAGCCGCGAGAAATCGGCGGGGAGAATGGACGGTGCGATCTCGATTGGTCGGTTCACGGCGTCGACCCTAATCGGGCAGGGAGCATCTCGGTGGGGCGCCGATACCGTCGTTCCCGTGGAACTACGCGTGACGGCAACCGCGCGAGATGGTGCCGGGGTCGCGCGGGCCGAGGACGGCCAGGTCATCTTCGTCGAGGGGGGTCTCGCCGGCGAGACGGTCACCGTCGAGCTGGTCAAGGTCGACAAGCGGTGGGCGCGCGCCCGGGTCGTTCGGGTGCTCGACCCCTCACCGGAACGGGTGCCGGTTCCCTGCACCCATCAGGTCGAGGGCTGTGGTGGCTGTGACCTCCTCCATGTCGGTCCCGATGCGCAGCTCAGGATGAAGTCGTCGATGGTGATCGATCAGCTCGTCCGGGCCGGGATCGACGCGCCCCATCCCGCGCTCCGCTCACTCGACGACGATCAGGGTCGCACGACCGTGCGGGCCGCGGTGCTCGACGGGCGCGCCGGCTATCGGGTACGTGGCTCTCACGATGTTGTCGTCCCCGAGGTCTGCGAGGCGGTGGATCCCGCCGCGGAGCAGCTTCTCGTCAACGGCCGATTCGGTGAGGCCGGCGAGGTGACGATCCGGGTCGGCAACCGCACCGGCGAACGCATGGTCATGGTCGAGGGGGCCACGTTCGGTGTCGAGGTCCCCGACGACGTCCTGCTCGTGGGTACCGACGAGTTGGCGAAGGGAAAACGGGCCTGGATCCACGAGGAGGCCGGCGGTCGTCGCTGGCGGGTGTCGGCTCGGTCGTTCTTCCAGAACCGTCCGGCCGGTGTCGATGCGCTCGTGGAGGAGGTCTCCGAGATCGTCTCCGACCTCGGTGCCGACGGTCCACTGGTCGATGCGTACGCCGGCGTCGGGATCTTCGCGGGCACCGTCGGACGCGGCCGGCAGGTCCACGCGATCGAACGGGGGCGGGACAGCCTCGCGGACGCCCGCGTCAACCTCGATCGTGGCGTGAAGCTCATCAGGACACCGGTTCAGCGCTGGCGGGCGACGCCGGCTGCCGTGGTGATCGCCGATCCGGCTCGTGAGGGGTTGGGCAAGGCCGGAGTGAAGGCGCTGCTTCGTTCGGAGCCGGGCCTCTTCGTCCTGGTCAGCTGCGATCCTGGCTCCTTCGCCCGTGACGCGGCGTTGCTCGTCGATGCCGGTCTGCGACTCGACCGGATCACCGTCGTCGACCTGTTCCCGGGCACCTCCCATGTGGAGACCGTCGGGGCGTTCGTCGCGGCCTGAGCGTTCGGCGGGACCGTCAGGAGATGAGGCGGCCGGTGAGGCCCTCGGCCACCGTGTTCAGATCCTCCTCGACGTCCACGATCCGGTCGGCGAGGTCGCGGTACGGCTGCACGTGGGTGTCGTGCATCGGGGCGACCGACTCGCAGAACTGGCGGCGGACATCGTCGGCGTCGCGTCCGCGTTCGGCGACGTCGCGCCTGATCCGTCGTTCGAGCCGGATGTCCTCGGGGACATCGATGAAGATCGCATGGTCGAGCAGCTCGTGGATGCCAGGGAAGCAGAAGAGGAGAATTCCCTCGACGAGGACGATCTCGCGGGCCTCGACACGGATCGTCGCCCCGGTTCGGGTGTGGGTGGCGAAGTCGTACTCGGGAACGTCGATGTCGCGCCCGGAACGGAGATCGGACAGGTGTCGGGCGAACAGCTCGTTGTCGAGCGAATCCGGATGGTCGTAGTTGACCTGCATCCGCTCTTCCATCGAGATGTGGGAGAGGTCGTGGTAGTAGGCGTCGAACGCCAGGGCACAGACCCGGTCGACGCCGAGACGGTGGATCACCTTCACGGCGAGGGTCGTCTTGCCCGCGCCGGAGCCTCCGCAGATCCCGATGAGTGTCGCCACGGGTGCACACCGTACCCCGCGGAGTTCCGTGAGAGGATCTCGGCCATGACCGGATCCGAGGTGACCCGACACACGATGACGAGCGCGTTCGTCCCGACCCCGCTCACCTACGAGCTCGTCACCCCCGAGGGGCTGTCTCCCGGCGCGCCGGTCCTTCTCTGGCTCCACGGTGGAGATGGGCCCGACCGGTTCGCTTCCCTGACCCAGCCGGCCTTCGATGCCTGCTGGGCCGACGGCACACTGCCGCCGCTGTCGGTGGTCATCCCCCACTCCACCCGGTCGTTCTGGCTCGACGGCGTGGGGGCGCGCGCCGGATGGGAGTCGATGCTGATCGACGAGTTGCTGCCCCACGTGGGCGAGCATCACGGGACGGGCCTCGCCCTCATCGGAGGGATCTCGATGGGCGGCATGGGCGCGCTGCGGGCGGCGTTTCGCCGGCCCGATCTCTTCGCCGCGGTCATCGCGCTCGAACCGGCGATCGAACCCACCGCGGAGTGGCACGAGGTGACGCACCGCGACCGGTTCTACGGGCGCGACGAGGTGATCGAGGCGCTCTACGGCGACCCGGTCGACCCGGAGATGTTCCGGTCCAACCATCCGCTGGAGATGGCGACACGGCACGGTGTCGAGATCGCCGCCGAAGAGCTCGACATCTATGTCGAATGTGGCGACGAGGACATGCTCAACCTCCACCACGGCGCCGAGGCGCTCCACCGACGCCTCTGGGAGATCGGTCTGGTCCACGAGTACCGCTCGGTGAGGGGTGGCAACCATGTGGGCCGGACCCTCGGCCCCCGGATCGTCGACGCGCTCACGTTCATCGGTCGTTCGCTGGGAGACCATGCGGCGGATCCGGTGCTCGACGTGATCACGGCCGGGCTGCAAGACGTCCACGAGGCGGGCGGCTTTCGACGTCGGACGATGATCGACGGACCGGCCGGGTCGATCGAGGTCTGGGAGTACGGCGAGGGACCTCCGGTGGTCATGGTGCCGTCGCTCGGTCGCGGCGCGTCCGACTTCGACGATCTCGCGCGCCGTCTCGCCCGGGCCGGATATCACGCCATCCATCCCGAGCCGCGGGGCGTCGGCGGGTCCGACGGTGGGCTCGACGGGCTCACGATGGCCGACCTCGCCGACGATGTCGCCGCCGTGATCCACGCCCTGACATCGGAGCCGGTCACCCTCATCGGTCACGCGTTCGGCAACCGGATCGCCCGGATGACAGCGACGGATCACCCCCATCTCGTCGACAGCGTCGTCCTGCTCTGTTGTGGTGGCCTCGTGAAACCGGCTCCCGAGCACGCCGCTGCGCTCCAACGGCTGTTCGATGCCGACGCGGCGCCCGACGAACATCTCGCCGCGGTGGCACAGGGGTTCTTCTCGCCGGGCAACGATCCGTCGGTCTGGGCCGACGGGTGGTACGCGTCGGTCGCGGCCGCCCAGGGTGCGGCCGCCGTCGCGGCGCCGGTCGAGCATTGGTGGGGGGCCGGAGACAAGGAGATCTTCGTCGTGCAGCCCGTCGACGATGTCATGGCCGTCGCCGAGAACGCGCACCGGATCTGCGAGGAGTTCGCCGATCGGGCGTCGATGGTCACGGTGCCCCGGGCCGGCCACGCGTTGTTGCCCGAGCAACCGCATGCGGTCGAGGTCGCGGTGCGGACCTGGCTCACGCGGGTCCGATGACCCGCACGGCAGCGGCGCGAGCCGACATCGCCCCCTTCTACGTCATGGAAGTCATGCGGGCGGCCGAGCTCGCGGAGGCATCGGGCGCGGAGGTGCTGCACCTGGAGGTGGGTCAACCCTGCACCCCCGCGCCGGCCGGCGTGATCGCCGCGGCCCACCGGGGGTTGGATCACGACGTGCTCGGCTACACGACCGCTGCGGGGATCGAGCCGTTGCGCCGGCGGATCGCCCGGCACTACGCCGACTGGTACGGCGTGGACGTCGATCCCGATGCCGTGATGCTCACCGTCGGGGCGTCGGGCGCCTTCGTGGCCGCGTTCATGGCGGCGTTCGATCCCGGTGACCGGGTGGTCGTCCCGTCACCGGGTTACCCGTGCTATCGCAACGCGTTGGTGGCGTTGGGGATCGACGTCGTCGATGTGACGACGACGATCGAGACCCGATTCCAACCGACGGTCGAGATGCTCGACGCGCTCGGGCCGGTCGACGGTCTCGTGCTCGGCTCGCCGTCGAATCCGACCGGAACGATGCTCGACGCGCGCCGCATGGCCGACATCGTCGAGTGGTGCCGGCGCCACGATGTCTGGTTCGTGTCCGACGAGATCTATCACGGCATCACCTACGGCGACGCGGCGCCGACCGCGCGTCAGTTCGACGTCGACGCGATCGTGGTCAACAGCCTCTCCAAGTACTTCTCGATGACCGGATGGCGTTTGGGCTGGCTGGTGATGCCCGACTCGCTCCGGGACGCCGTGACCCGGATCGGACAGAACCTCACCATCGCGGCGCCGACGCTCAGCCAGCTGGGCGCGATCGCGGCGTTCGACTGTCACGAGGAGTGCCAAGCCAATGTCGTCCGCTATGCCCGGAACCGGCAGCTCCTTCTCGACGGGCTGCCCCGGGCGGGTCTCGACCGTTTGGCCCCCGCCGACGGCGCGTTCTACATCTGGGCGCAAACCGATCACCTGCTGCCCGACTCGCAGGAGCTCTGTGGTCGCTGGCTCGACGAGATCGGTGTGGCGGCGACGCCGGGGATCGACTTCGACCCGCAGAACGGACACCGGTTCGTGCGGTTCTCCTTCGCCGGCGCGCAAGCCGATGTGGCGCAGGCCGTCGTTCGCCTGAGAGATTGGACCCCATGAGCTACGACCCGTCATCGCTGGACACGCTCGAGGTGGAGATGGACGGGCACGTCGCCTGGGTCACCCTCGATCGGCCCGAGGCCTACAACGCGTTCAGTCCCACCATGCAACGTGAGCTCCGCGCCACATGGGAGGCGTTTCGGCGCGACGACGATGTGCGGGCGGTCGTGCTCACCGCCGCCGGCGACAAGTCGTTTTGCGTCGGCATCGATCGCAACGAAGCCGAGTTCACCGCCCTCGATGGAAGCGACATGCTCTACGGCACGTCGAACAACTTCATGTACGACGACCCCGGCGACGATCTCGGGCCGAAGGCCTGTGATCTCTGGAAGCCGGTGGTCTGTGCGGTCAACGGGATGGCCGCGGGCGGGGCGTTCTACATGCTGGCCGAGTGCGACGTCATCATCGCCGCGGATCATGCGACGTTCTTCGATCCCCACGTCACCTACGGCATGGCCGCGGTGTACGAGCCGATCAAGATGCTCCAACGAATGCCGCTCGGCGAGATCCTGCGACTCTCGCTGCTCGGCAACCACGAGCGGATGTCGGCCGCGACCGCCCATCGCATCGGTCTCGTCAGCGAGGTCTGCCCGGCCGCCGAGCTGCGCGAGCGGGCCAAGTGGGTCGTCGACGCGATCGCGGCGCAGCCACCGGTCGCCGTGCAGGCGACGCTGCGGGCGATCTGGGCGGCCAACGACATGGGTCGTCGCGATGCGCTCGCGATGGCGCCGTCGATTCTCACGACCGGGTTCGATCGGGCGGGGATGGAGGCCGGGGCGGCGTCGTTCTCGTCGGGGGAGAGGATCTCGCCTCGGACCCGCTGACGCGGGAACGGGTCAGGCGCCGAGGCGGGCCCGGGCGGCCGCGCTCATGTCGAGAAGTCGTTGGGGAATCGTTACCCCGTTGACCTGGACGCCGTCGCCGCCGGCCGCGGGGCCGGCGTCGCCCTCGTCGCCGGCGGCCTCGGCCTGTTCGGCAGCCCGCAGGGCGGCCGCCTCGGCCTCGATCGCTTCCTTTTCTCGTTGCACCAGGAAACGTTCGTAGTCCTTGGCCCGCACGAGGCTGTTGTGGTCGATGTGTCCGATGCTCTCGCCGTCGGTGAACCGAACCCAGTAGCGCTTCCAGGCGAAGCCGTTGGCGAGCGCGACCTTTCCCTCGCTGCCGGCGGGATGGCCGGGGATGTCGTCGACGAGGCGCACTTTCGTACCCCGCTTGTAGGGGTTGGCCTGGAGCTCTGCGGTGGTCGACGGTGAGGATGGCACGGGGAGAAAATGTAGCGCCTCGGTCTCCCGTCCGACGACATGAGCACCGCGGCAGGGTCGCGGTACCATCTCGGGAAGGAACATCCGAGGACCGCGAGGGGCCGTCATGACACCCGAAGAGCTCGATTTCGAGCCGTTCGACGCCGACAACCACTACTACGAGGCCCTCGACGCCTTCACCCGTCACGTGCCGGCCGAGTTGCAGCCCCGGGTCGTGCAATGGGTCGAGATGGACGGCCGCAAGTACCATCTCGTCGGGGGCAGGATCTCCCACGCGGTCGTCAACCCCACCTGGGACCCGGTCGCGATGCCGGGCGCGCTCAACGCCTATTTCAAGGGAAACCCGGAGGGCAAGAGCCCGATCGAGATGCTCAAGGCGCGCGAGCCGCTGCCGGCCTACTACATGGACAACGACGCTCGGCTGGCGCTGATGGAGTCGCAGGGGCTCGGGGGTGTCTGGCTGTTCCCGACGCTCGGTGTGATCTACGAGGAGCTCATCAAGGACGACGTCGAAGCCTGCGCCGTGATGATGCAGGCGTTCAACCGGTGGCTGGAGGACGACTGGGGGTTCGCGCATCACGACAGGATCTTCGGGGCGCCCTACCTGTGTCTCGGCGATGTCGACGCGGCGGCGGCCGAGGTCGACCGGGTTCTCGCCGCGGGGGCCCGCATCGTCGTCGTGCGACCGGCCGCGGTGACCACCGCGACCGGGGTGAAGTCACCGTTCGATCCCCATTTCGACAAGGTCTGGGCCCGGATCAACGAGGCGGGGATCACGGTCGTCGTGCATGCTGCCGATTCCGGCTACTCCACGCAGGGCTACGCGGACAACACGTTCTCCGCGGCCGGCATCAGCAAGGGCAACTACGGCGGGCCGAGCATCGGCAGCTTCTCGATCGAACGGGCCGCCCAGGACTGGCTCATCCAGGCCGTGTTCCAGAAGATCTTCGACCGGTTCCCCAACCTTCGGGTCGCGTCGATCGAGAACGGCTCCGACTTCCTCGCCCCGATGTTCCGCAAGTTCGACCAGACCGCCAAGAAGAGCTTCGGCTGGTTCGACAACCACCCCGTCGACACGTTCAAGCAACATGTGTGGATGAACCCGTTCTGGGAGGACGACGTGCACGAGGTCGCCGACCTGATGGGCACCGATCGGGTCATTTTCGGTTCCGACTGGCCCCACATCGAGGGTCTGCCCCAACCACTCGACTATCTCGTCGAGGTGAAGGAGTTCGACGCCGCCGACCAACGGAAGATCCTTCGTGACAATGTCGTGTTCCTCAACACGCCGCAGCCGCTCTGACGCCGGGGTTCACAAGAAAGTGAACGCTCGCTAACATGGCGGCATGAGCAGCACGAACACACCGACCGCCGACGACGTCCGGGCCGAGCTCGAGGCGTGGCTCGACGACAACTGGGACGAATCCCTCACCGTCCGGCAGTGGTGGAAGCGCCTCGCCCCGACCGGCTACGCCCATCCGATGCTGCCGGAGAACGCCGGCGGGAAAGGCTGGGGGCGCGACCTCGCCGCGGTCGTCAACAGCGTCATGGCCGAGCGCCAAGTGCTCGGCCCGCCCTCGTCGGGCCTCGGCTGGATGCTCGCCGCCCCGACGATCGCCGCCCACGCCACCCAGGAGCAGATCGACGAGTTCGTGCCCCCGATCCTCGACGGCACGGTCGGCTGGTGCCAGCTCTTCTCGGAGCCCGGCGCCGGCTCCGACCTCGCCGGGCTCGGCTGCAAGGCCGAAAAGGACGGCGACGAGTGGATCATCACCGGACAAAAAGTGTGGACCTCCGGCGGTCAGGTCGCCGACATGGGCATGCTCATCGCCCGCACCGATCCCGACGCACCCAAGCACAAGGGCATCACCTATTTCGCCTTCGAGATGGATCAGCCCGGCGTCACCGTGCGACCCCTCACCGAGATGACGGGTCGGGCGCTGTTCAACGAGGTCTTCATCGACGAGGCCCGGGTGCCCGATGCCAACATCATCGGTGGCCTCAACAACGGCTGGGCAGTGGCCAACACCACGCTGATGTTCGAGCGGGCCTCGTTGGGGTCCTCGGGCAAGAAACCCCAATCGGCCACACCGGGCGAGAAGGGCAAGGCGCTTGACCGTCCCGTCACCGACTTCGCCAAGAAGGTCCGCTCCGAAGGAGGGGTGCCCGCGCTCGGACCCGGCTTGTGGCAGCACTACGTCGACCTGGCCACCAAGGCGGGCAAGAACACCGACCCGGTGCTTCGCCAGGAGCTCGTCTCGCTCTGGTCACTGATCGAGATCAACCGCATCAGCACCCTTCGAGCCAAGGACCCGAACCAGCGCACCGGCGCCGAACCCAACATCGGCAAGCTCAACATGAGTGAGATGTTCCGCCGGTTCCGTGAGGTCGGCCTCACCATCCTGGGCGCCGACGGCATGCTCACCGGCGACAGCGACACCACCTCGCAGGGCGCCGTCGCCGAGCTGGCCCTGTTCTCACCCGGTCCGTCGATCTATGGCGGCACCGACCAGATCCAGCGCAACATCATCGGCGAGCGTGTGCTCGGTCTACCTCGCGAGCCCGGTCCGGAGAAGGGCACGCCGTTCAAGGATCTCGTCAAGAACGCCTGAGCCGGCGAGCCCTACCGCGGGAGAACAGCGCGGCAGGCATCGTGCACGGTCGCGGCCATCGCGGCCGGGCCGGTTGCCGCCAGCTCGGTGCTGAACACCTCGGCTGTCGAGAGAGGTCCGAAAATCTCCCCGTCGACGGCCATCAGGCCCGCCGACAACATGGGTGAGCGGTTGCCGAGCGTGATGTGCATGCGTGGCAGTCTCGTCACCGCGAGTGCCGGTCTCCAATCGGCCAGGACCCCCGGGTCCCGCCGGCGACTCGCAGCGGTCACAATGGAGCTCGTGCGTGCTGTCGACCCCTGCCGGATCCGTGACCTGGAGCCGGGTGGCGGCGGCCGCGCCGACGCCGGCCCCGAGGCGACGCAGTGAGCGGGGGTCTGCGGCTCCGGGTGTTCGGTTTCCCCACCCGAATCCAGTGGAGCTTCCTCGTGGTGATCACCCTGCTGGGCTGGACTCCCGGTGTGACCGCCCCGCGGCTCGCGATGTGGGTCGTGCTGGCGGCCGTCTCGATCATGGGGCACGAGCTCGGCCACGCGTTCGCGGCCCGCCGCCTCGGGGCGGAGCCGACCATCGACCTCTACGGGTTCGGGGGGATCACCCGGTGGCAACCGCCCGCCGAGCCGTCCCGACTGCAGATGATCGGTGTGTCACTGGCCGGGCCCGGGGCCGGAATGGCGCTCGGTCTTCTCGTGGCGGCCGGGGTGATCGTCGCCGGCGGCACCGGATCGGGCGATGCCCGCTTCTTCGTGCTCGCGGCGCTGTGGATCAACCTCGGCTGGGGGCTCGTCAACCTGCTGCCCGTGTTGCCGCTCGATGGCGGCCACGTGATGACCGAGCTCATCCCCGGCGACCGGCCGACCCGTACCCGCCGCGCCGCGATCGTGTCGATCGTGACCGGCGGGATCGCCGCCTTGGCCCTCGTGGTCGTCGGGTTCGTCTTCGGCGCGCTCATCTTCGGTTGGACCGTGGCCGAGAACTTCTCCACGCTGCGCGCCACCTCGCGGGAGCGTCGACGCCAACACGACCTCGAGGAGGGCGCCGCGATCCTCGACCGCATCGCCCGACGGAAACCGGGTTCGCTCGACGAGGCCGTGGCGCTCGTCGAACGCATGCGGCCCGACGAGTTGCCGTTTCGCATCGCAGCGATCGAGACGGCCGCCGCCGCCGGCGAGGTCGGGGAGATCCGGGCGCTGCTCGACGTACCCGGCCCGACGCCGCCGGGACTGTGGGCGCTGGTGCTGGTGGCCGAGACCGGTGGGATCGAGGGGCTCGAGGAGATGGTCGCGATCTATCGGCGCGAGCCGACGGTGTTTCACGCGCGCTGGCTCACGATCGCCATGCACCGAGCCCGACGGATGGCGGAGCTGGCGGCCGTGATCGCCACGCCCGGGGTCGCGCCGGAGGCCGACGTGGTCGCCAACGCGGCCGAGCTGGCCGCGGGTCTGGGCCACGCCGACGTCGCTGCTGCGCTCGGGCCGAGGTGACCGGCCGCGGGTCGATCCGCCATCATGGCGGTGTGACCGACCGTGTGAAGCTCGAGATCGATGGCCCCGTTGCCACGATCACCAACGACAACGTCGAGAAGCACAACGCGTTCGACGACGAGATGGACGCCCGGCTCTTCGAGATCCTCGACGAGTTGATCGCGACGCCGTCGGTGCGGGCGGTGATCTGGCGTGGCGAAGGCAAGAGCTGGTCGTCGGGTCGCGACGTCGCCGCGATCGGCACCAACGTCACCGATCTCACCCATCACGAACTGATGACCCGCGGTCACCGGGGGATCCAGAAGATCTGGGAGCTCGAGGCGCCGATCATCGTCGCGATCCAGGGATGGGCGATCGGCGGGTCGTTCCAGCGGGCCCTCCTGTGCGACATCCGCATCGCGGCAAAAGGGTCGCGGTTCATGCTTCCCGAGGTCGGCCACGGCGTCATTCCCGACACCGGTGGCATGGCGGTGCTCCACGAGATGTGCGGCCCCGGGCTGGTGAGCGACATGGTGCTGACCGGACGTCGGCTCTCCGCCGAGGAAGCGCTGACCCACGGCATCGTGAGTCGAGTCGTCGCCGCGGACGAGCTGGATTCGACGGCCCGGGAGATGGCGGAGACGATCGCGGCGACGCCGGCGGTCACGGTCAAGCTCGCCCGCCGGGTGATCTCCCACCTGGGCCGACCGGCGGTCCGGGCGTCGATGGAGGACGAGCTGATCTACCAGACGTTCCTCAACCGCTCCGACGACTTCGCCGAGCTCAAGGCGGCGAGAGCCGAGGGCCGCGAGCCGAACTACCGGGGAAGCTGATGAGCGATCACCCCGACCCGCTGCCGGCACCGGTTCCCGGGATCCCGGCGCCACCGCCACTGGGCACGCACGCCCTTCCGGCCGGGACGTACGACGGGGTGGCGGTCTTCATCACCGGTGGCGGCACCGGACTGGGCAAGGGGATCGCCGTCGAGTTCGCCCGGCTCGGCGCGTCGCTCGTCATCGCGAGCCGAAAGGAGGAGCACCTCGATGCCGGTCGCGTCGCGCTGGAAGCGCTCGGGGCGCCGGTCGAGACCGTCGTCTGCGACATCCGCGAGCCCGACAGCATCGCGGCGGCGTTCGACGCGGCCGAGAACGCGTTCGGACTCCCTTCGGTGTGCATCAACAACGCCGCCGCGAACTTCCCGGTACCGGCCGAGGACATGTCGCCCAACGCGTGGCGCACCGTCGTCGACATCACCCTCAACGGCACCTTTTTCGTCACCCGTGAGTTCGCGCGCCGTCACCTCGCCGCCGGCACCCCGGGAAGCGTGATCGACATCGGCGCTTCCTACGCGTGGACCGGGGGGCCCGGGTTCGCGCACAGCGCGGCCGCCAAGGCCGGGGTCAAGAACATGGTCGAGAGCCTCGCGGTCGAGTGGGGCCCCTACGGCATCCAGGTCAACGGGCTCGTGCCGGGGTTGATCCCCCACGAGGACATGACCGACGACATCCGGGGCAACCTGGCCCGCGCCGACCCGGAAAAGGACGCCCTGCAGCCCGCGATGCGGGTCGGGACCCGCCGCGAGCTCGGCTGGGCCGCGACGTTTCTCGCCAGCCCCTACGCCCGATTCATCTCCGGCCACACACTCGTCGTCGACGGGGCCAATTGGCAGCGCCGGGCGATGACGAATCCCACCGTGATCCCGATTCGTGAGCAGATGGGCCGAGGTCCCTTCGCCGCCGACTGACATCGGCCCTCGCCGACTCGGGCGAACCTGGCCGCGACGGCGCCGCAGCCCTGGGTCTTCTCCCGACCCCGTTACGGTGGCGGGATGGAGGGGATTCATGTCGTGGTGCTGCTCGGCGGCGGCCTGGTCGCCGGTGTCATCAACGCGATGGCCGGTGGTGGGTCGCTGCTGACGGTGCCGCTGCTGGTGTTCGCCGGCGTTCCCGGAAACGTGGCCAACGGTTCGAACCGGGTCGGGGTGCTCGCCAACTCGTTGACCGCGTCGAACACGTTTCGACGGCTCGGGGTCGCCGGGGTCGGCGGGATCGCACGAATCCTCGCCCCCGCCGTGGCGGGGGCCCTCGTCGGTTCGGTCGTCGTGTCCCAGCTCGCCGACGACACATTCGAACAGGTCTTCGGCTTCATCATGATCCCGATCCTGATCCTCTCGCTGCGAAAACCGAACGTCGCCGCGATGGCCGACCGGCCGCAGTGGCCGACCTGGCTCACGAGCACCGTGTTCTTCGCGATCGGGCTCTACGGAGGAGCGTTTCAGGCCGGGGTCGGCCTGATGATGATCGTCGCCCTGTCACGGGCCGGTGTCGACCTGGTCATCGCCAACCACATCAAGGTGATGGTGACGTTCGTGTTCACCGTGTTCGCGCTGCCGGTGTTCATCATCAACGGCAACGTCGACTGGGCCCCTGCGCTCGTGCTCGCGGCCGGGCTCGCGGCCGGCGGCTACATCGGCGCCCGCATCACCGTCGCCGGTGGCGAGCGCATCATCCGGCCGGTGCTGATCGTCGCCGTGCTCGTGTTCGCCGGTCGCCTGCTCGGGCTCTACGGCTGAAAGGATGCCGGTGTGACCCGACCTTTTCCCCGAGCCGCCGCCCGGGCCCTGCCCAAGGCGGAGCTCCATGTCCACCTGGAGGGCAGCGTCGACCCCACGACGATGCTCTCGCTGGCCGAACGGCACGGCGTCTCGCCTCCCGCCCCCGACGAGGCCGGACTGCGAGGGTGGCTGCACTTCGACGGGTTCCCCGACTTCCTCGAGCGCTACTTCTGGATCTGTGGCCTTCTGCGCGACCGCGACGACTTCGCGCTCATCGCCGACACCTATCTCCGGTCGGCGCACGCCCAAGGTGTCGTCCATGTGGAGTTCCACGTGTCGTCGAGCTACCACATCGTCGAGCGGGAAGCCGACTGGTCGGAGATCCTCGGTGGCATCGTCGAGGGTTGTGACCGGGCCGAGGCCGAGACCGGCATCTCTTCGCTGCTGATCCCCGACCTGTCGCCGCATCTGGGCGCCGCGGCCGCGCACCGTGCGCTCGATGTCGTGCTGGCCGAACGCGATCCGCGGGTGATCGCCGTGGGGATGGGTGGACCGTCGGACAACTGGCCCGAGGAGGACTTCGCCTCGGCGTTCGTGCGGGTCCGCGACGCGGGCCTTCACACGGTGAGCCACGCGGGGGAACACGGTCCCGCCTGGGAGGTGCGCCACGCGGTGGAGGAGTTCGGCGCCGAGCGCATCCAGCACGGCATCGGCGCGATGGACGATCCGGCGGTGGTCGCGCTGCTCGTCGAGCGCGGGATCGCCTGTGACGTGTGTCCGGCCAGCAATGTCGCGCTGGCCGCGGTGCCGTCGATCGATGTGCATCCCCTCCCCGCGATGCTCGACGCGGGCATCACCGTCACGCTCGGCTCCGACGATCCGCCGCTGTTCGCCACCGATCTGCTCGCGGAGTACGAACACGCCTGGAATCTGTGCGGGCTCGACGAGGCGGGGCTGCGGGCCCTCGCCGAGAACTCGCTCGTGGAGAGCTTCGCCGACCGGGCGCGAATCGACGGCTGGCGCGCCGCAGGGAGCGGCGGGAACGAGAGCTAGATCTCGTCGATGATCTCGGCGCGGCGCGCCGCGGCTTCTTCGTCGGTGATCGACCCGGCGACGCGGAGACGTTCGAGCTTCGCGAGCCGCTCCTCGAGGGTGGGGGCTCGGGCCTCGTCGTCGCGCCCGGACAACGGCTGCGCATCGGGCTCCTCGTCCTTGAGCACCATTCCCAGCATCACGGAATCGTCGGAGAAGAACGCGGCGGTGGTGGCGTCTCGACGACTCATGCCCCGCCGCACACCGATGTCGCGTATCGCGGAGAACTTCCAGATCGTGAGCCCGACCGACACGAGAATGTCGATGATCACCAGGGCGGCGACACCGCCACCTCCGGGAACGCCGGGTTGATCGGCCGGGAAGCCGGTCGGTGCGATCGTGTCGTCGGCGGCCGCCGGGCTCGCCGGCAGCACCGTCGCGAGCCCGATCAGTCCCAGACCGATGGTTCGCCGCCGCCCACACATGTCGGCACGGTAGCGCCTCGCTGGCCGAGGCGTCATTAGCGCCGTAGCCTCCGGCGGTGCCCGCCAATTCGGACCGTCCTCGTGCCCTGACCCGTCGTTCCTTCCTGATCGTCGGAGCCGGCGGGCTCGTGGCAGCCTGCACCGGCGATTCGTCGACGTCGGCGCCGCCGGTGACCACCGCGAGGGTGGGCACGTCGTCGACGACCACGACCAGCAGCACCACGACGACCTCCTCGACCTTGCCGCCCGCGCCCGCGTTCTCCTCGAACCCGTTCTCGCTCGGTGTCGCATCGGGCGATCCGGCTCACGATTCGGTGATCCTGTGGACGCGGTTGGCGCCGGATCCGATGGTCCCGGACGGGGGAATGGGTCCGGAACCGGTCACCATCGGCTGGCAACTCGGCGCCGACGAGAACATGGCCGAGATCATCGCCTCGGGTGAGGTCGTGACCGACGCCGCGTTCGCCCACAGCGCCCACGTCGACCTCCGCGACCTCGAGCCCGCCCGCACCTACTGGTACCGGTTCTTCGTCGGGGCGTACGAGACCGAGATCGCCCGGACCCGCACAACCCCCGCGCCGGGAGACATGGCCGAACGGCTCGTGCTCGGTCACGTCTCGTGTCAACGCATCTCACAGGGCTACTGGACGGCGTTCGATGACATGGCCGAACACGATCTCGATGCCGTGCTCCACTGCGGCGACTACATCTACGAGCGCAACTCCGCCGATGTGCGCGAGCTGGATCTCCCCGAGCCGGTCGACCTGGCCGGTTACCGCCTCGTCTACGGCGGCTACAAGCGTGAAGCGCCGCTCCAGGCGGCGCATCGGGTCGCGCCGTGGGTCGTGACCTGGGACGATCACGAGGTGGAGAACAACTATCAAGGTGACGTGCCCAAGAAGGGGAGCCAGACCCCCGACCGCGACTCGTTCCTGGCTCGGCGCGCTGCCGCCTACCAGGCCTGGTGGGAACACATGCCGGTGCGGCTGCCCGCACCGACCGGACCCGACTGGCCCATTCACCGTGGGATCGATTTCGGCCGGCTCGTGTCGCTGTCGGTGCTCGACACGCGCCAGTACCGCTCCGATCAGGTCTGCGCGCCGGCCGACATCGGGCCTCGTTGCGAGGGGGCGTTCGATCCCGACTTCACGGTGCTCGGCGCTGAGCAGGAAGGCTGGCTGCGCGGGCGGCTCGCAGGGTCCGATTCCCGGTTCACCGTCCTCCAACAGCAGGTCGTGATGCAGCAGTGGCGCTTCCTGCCCGGCGACCAGGCCTGGAACCTCGACCAGTGGGACGGCTATCCCGCGGCCCGACGGCGCCTGCTCGACGATCTCCGGGCCACCGAGAGCGCGAACCCCGTGGTGTTGACCGGCGATGTGCACTCCAGTTGGGTCGGGAGCCTGGCCCTCGACTTCGACGATCCCGACGCCGAGGTGGTCGGCACCGAGTTCGTCGGCACGTCCGTGTCCTCCAACGGGGATCTCCTCGAGCCGGTCATCCCGGCCGTGCTCGCCCAGAGCCCCCATCTGCGATGGGCGCAGGCCACGAATCGGGGGTGGACCCGCCATGTGGTGACACCCGACGAATGGCGCGCCGAGTTCCGCGAGGTCGAGGACGCGACGGTCGAGGGATCGCCGGTCGGGGTCGGTACGACCTGGCTCGTCCCCGACGGTGGCGCGGTCACCTCGGCCTGAGGATCACCCGGCGCGTTCGGCCAGCGCCTTGATGCCGGCAACGCAGCGACCCATGTTGGCCCGGTGGGTGTCCTGGCGGGCGCGGATGATGGCGGCTTCGTTGTCGGGGTCGTTCTCGATCGCCCAGGTCAGCCCGGACGGGCCGGGCCCGAACGTCATCGCGAACCGGAGACGGGTTGCGCCGGCGAGCGGAATCAGCTCGAAGCGCCACTGGGTGCTCGGGACGTCGGGGTCGCGGACGGCCCAGGCGAACAGCCGATGCGGTTCGTACCCGACGATGTGACTCGTGGTCTCCCAGTCGCCGAGGACCTTCTGGTGGTTCCTCCCCGTGAAGGTCGCCCCGAGCCCGGGCTCGTCGTGCCAGGTCGCGCCCATGAACTCGTCGCTCCAACGGGCGAGGAGGTCTGGGTCGGCGACGTAGGGCCAGATCGCGTCGGCCGCGGCGTCGATCTCCACCTCGACGGTGACGCCCGGTCCCGAGTCGTGGGTGAGCGGACCGTCGGCGTTTCCCGCTCGGGTGTCGCCCCAGCGATCGACATAGGTGATCGTGCGTGCCGGGAAGCGTGGCGCCAGCCGGAACTCGGTGCCGATGGTGTGGGCAACGGGGAGCAGGACGATCTGGGTGACACCGTCGGGGATGCCGAGGAGCTCCTTGACCGCGTCGGCTCGGTTGAGATGTACGGTCGTCCACGCGCTGCCGAGGCCACGGGCCCGCAGTGCGAGACAGAAGCTCCACGCGGCCTGAATGACGGAGTCGAACAAGCCGGGCCGTCCGCTGTTGTCGTGTTCACCCCAGATCGTGACCAGCACGAGCGCCGGAACCCGTTCGAGGTTCTCGGCGAGATGCGCGGCCGAGGCGGTCACCTTCTCGCTGTGGTGACCCGTCTCCCTGATGGCCTCGTGCTGGGCGATGATCCAGTCACCGCCGGCCTCGCGATAGAGCTCGGCCAGGGCGAGCTTTCGGGCCGGGTCGCGTAGCACCAGCCAGCGGCGCGTCGACTGGTTCCCGCCCGTCGGGCTCTGTTCGGCGATGTCGATGCAGTCGAAGATCACCTGATCCTCGACCGGCCGATCGAGATCGAGGCGGCGGCGTACCGCGCGGGTGGTGGTGAGGACGTGGTCGACTGCGGCGACCTCGTCGAAGGGAGCGGAGCTCGGGTCCATGGACCGGAGTCTCGCATCCGGCTCCGGCGACTGCGACGAAGCGGCTCGACGGGCGCTGGCCGGGAATCATCGGTGGCCGGGCGCGCGGTGCGCCACAATGGACGCCATGACCCGAATCGACGCCGTTGCCGACCACCTCACATTGGCGGAGATCGAAGCCGGTCTCGAACACGTCCGCGGGGCCCCGCGCGACGAGGGCACCCTCGAGATGATCGTGCGCCGTCCGGAGGTCGACGTGAGAGACGTGCTCTCGGAGGCCGAGCTGAACATCGAGGAGGGTCTCGCCGGCGACAACTGGAACCAGCGAGGCTCGAGTCGAACCGACGACGGCGGGCCCCATCCCGACATGCAGCTCAACATCATGAGCTCCCGCATGCTCGAGCTCATCGCGGGTTCACGGGAACGAATGCCGTTGGCCGGTGATCAGCTCATCGTCGACCTCGACTTGAGCGAGGCCAACCTCCCGGCGTGGACCCGGCTCGCCATCGGCGACGCGGTCATCGAGGTGACCGACCAGCCCCACACCGGTTGTGCGAAGTTCAGCGCCCGTTTCGGAGTCGTCGCCCACCGGTTCGTCAACAGCGAAGTCGGCAAAGAGCTGAAACTCCGCGGGATCAACGCCCGAGTGGTCACACCCGGCAGGATTCGCCAGGGTGACACGATTCGCAAG
Organism: Actinomycetes bacterium; assembly: GCA_024276495.1. Taxonomy (GTDB): domain Bacteria; phylum Actinomycetota; class Acidimicrobiia; order Acidimicrobiales; family Aldehydirespiratoraceae; genus JAJRXC01. Next base: position 99,546 of record JAJRXC010000098.1, on the reverse strand, counting down.
CTGCCCTCATCAGCTTGAGCAGCTGAGCATGGAGCAGCCGACCCGGGTACGAGCCCAGTCGGGTCGCTTCTCGGCGAAGCGCGCGTTCTCGGGCTGTTCGTCGTAAGGGCGCCGCAGCACGTCGAGGAGCTCGGCGATCATCTCGTGCTCGCCCTGCTCGGAGGCATCGATGGCGAGCTGGGCGAGATAGTTGCGCAGGACGTACTTGGGGTTCACGAGGTTCATCGCCGCGGCGCGCTCCTCGGGGGACCGATCGTCGCGGGTGAGCCGGTTCCGGTAGTCGCGCAGCCACCCGAGCGTCGCGTGGCGAAGCTCGCCGGTCAGCTCCTCGGGCCGGTAGTAGGCATCGAGGACGGGGGCGAGGAGATCGGCTTCGTCGAGGTCGTCGGTTCCGGCGGTGACGGCGGCGAGACCGCGAAAGAAGATCGTCATGTCGGTCTCGGTACGAGGGAGAAGATCGAGGAGGGCCTCGACGAGGGGCCGATCGTCGAGGCCGTCGACCGGGGCGAGGCCGAGCTTCTCGGCCATCATCGCCGGCCAGGCCTCGTTGAAGTGCGAGACGAAGAGCTCGAGGGCGTCCTGCAGCGGCTCGGCGGCCTCGATCAGCGGATAGATCGCGTTCGCGAGTCGTTCGCAGTTCCACTGGGCGATCTGGGGTTGGGCCCCGTAGCGGTAGCGCTTGAACTGGCGGTCGGTGGTGTTCGGGGTCCAGTCGGGGTCGTAGTCGTCGAGCCAGCCGTAGGGCCCGTAGTCGATCGTGAGCCCGTGAATCGACATGTTGTCGGTGTTCATCACCCCGTGGACGAATCCGACCCGTTGCCAGTCGACGACCATCTCGACCGTTCGGCGCACAACCTCGGTGAACCACGCGGCGTAGACCTCGGGTGAAGGCTCGCCCAACTCGGGGAAGTGGGTTCGGATCGTGTAGTCGGCCAGTGTCCGTAGCGTGTCGATGTCTCGACGGGCCGCGAAGATCTCGAAGTTGCCGAAGCGGATGAACGAGGGAGCCACCCGGCACACCACCGCGCCGGGCTCGAGGGCCGGATGGCCGTCGTAGAGCACGTCACGCATGACCTTGTCGCCGGTCAGGCAGAGGCTCAGGGCGCGGGTCGTGGGGACGCCGAGGTGATGCATCGCCTCGCTGCACAGGAACTCGCGGATCGAGCTCCGCAGGACCGCGAGGCCGTCGGCGGTTCGCGAGTAGGGGGTGGGGCCGGCGCCTTTGAGCTGCAACATCTGGCGACCGGACCGCTCGTTGACCACTTCGCCGAGTGCGATCGCCCGTCCGTCGCCGAGTTGGCCGGCCCAGTTGCCGAACTGGTGACCGCCGTAGCACATGGCGAACGGAGTCATCTCCGGCGTCACTTCGTTGCCGGAGAGGGCCCGGGTGAATCGGGGGTCGTCGACGACGTCTCGGCGAAGGCCGAGCTCGTCGAGCATCTCGTCGGACACGGCGACCAACGAGGGTGCCGATGTCGGCGTCGGCTCGACCCACGAGAACGCGGCGCGGGTCACCGGCCGCGGGCGGATGTCGCGAGACGGGTCGGCCGGAAGCTCGCGGGTGAACGAGTTGTCCCAGCACAGATCGGTGAGCGACGCCGCGGCCATCCCTCCATCCTACGTGTCGGTCACCATCTCATCGGCGTGGGATCATTTCTCGGTTGGAGACGACGAGTCGCGTCGTGCGACACTCGTCGAATGCCGAGGATGAACCTGCAGGGAAGCTCGTCGATCGTCACCGGTGGCGCGTCGGGGATCGGCGAGGCCAGCGCCCGTCAACTCGCGGCGGCCGGATCGCGGGTGGTCATCGCCGACCTGAACGAGGAGAAGGGCCGTGTCGTCGCCTCCGAGCTCGGCGGCCTGTTCGTCAAATGCGACGTGAGCAGCACCGACGACGCCGACGCCGCGGTCGCGGCGGCGTCGGAGATGGGCCCGTTGCGGGCGCTCGTGAACTCGGCCGGTCTCGGTTATGCCGGCCGGACGATCGACCGCAACAACGTTCCGCTCGACCTCGACGCGTTCACGTTCGTGCTCAAGGTCAACCTGGTCGGCTCGTTCAACATGCTCAGCCGTTCGGCCGCGGCGATGGCCCGGACCGAGCCGCTCGACGACGACGGCGCGCGCGGGGCCATCGTCAACATGGCGTCCGCTGCCGCGTTCGACGGTCAGATCGGCCAGTGCGCCTACTCCGCGTCGAAAGGCGGTGTCGTCGGGATGACCCTTCCGATCGCCCGAGACCTGAGCGCGGTTGGTGTCCGCGTCAACACGATCGCCCCCGGTCTCATCGACACACCGATCTACGGCGAGGGTGAGGGGGCCGACGCGTTCAAGGCCCATCTCGGCCAGTCGGTGCTGTTCCCGAAGCGGTTGGGGACCGGTGAGGAGTTGGCGTTCACGGTGATGGAGTGCATCACCAACCCGTATCTCAACGGTGAGACGATCCGAGTCGACGGTGGCATCCGCATGCCGCCGAAGTAGACGAGCACAGGAGAGCCGACATGTCCGACGCCATTCTCACCGAACGCCGCGACCGGGTTCTGGTCATCACGATGAACCGGCCCGAAGCGAAGAACGCGATAAACGGTGATCTCGCCACCGGCTTGTGGGCCGCGATCGAAGAGCTCGATGACGACTCGGGTCTGACCGCCGCGGTCCTCACTGGTGCCGGTGGAGCCTTCTGCTCCGGCATGGATCTGAAGGCGTTCGCCCGCGGTGAGGACATCGGCCCGATCACGACCTTCTTTCGCAATGGCGCGGCGAAGCCGTTGGTCGGCGCCATCGAGGGGTTCGCCCTCGCCGGTGGGCTCGAGATCGCCCTGTCGTGCGACCTGTTGGTGGCCGCCGAAGGGGCCCGGCTCGGTATTCCCGAGGTGAAGGTGGGCCTGTTCGCGGCGGGGGCGGGGCTGATGCGACTCCCGAGCCGGGTCGGCTACGGAAAAGCGATGGAGATGGCGGTGACCGGCGATCCGATCTCGGCCGAGGACGCCCTCGCGTTCGGCCTGGTGTCGCGTCTGGCGCCCGCGGGACAGGCCGTCGACGTGGCGGTCGGGCTCGCCGAACGAATCGCGAAGAACGCACCGCTGGCGGTCGCGGCGTCGAAGAAGATCATCCGTGCGACCCAGGGGGCGACGGAGGAGGAGCTCTGGGAGATCCAGGGATCGATGTACGCCGAGGTGTTCTTGTCGAACGACGCCAAGGAGGGCCCGGCGGCGTTCGCAGAGAAGCGTGACCCGAACTGGTCGGGCACCTGACGGACGTCAGCTGAGCTCGAAACCGAGCAGTGCCGCGATGGTCGGCGCCCACCAGGTGGCGTCGGGCCGGGCCGTTTCGATCGCGGCGGCCAGGCCGGGAACGCGATCATGACCTCCCCCGACGACGGCGACTTGTGTGGCGCAGCGGGGGCTGCCGTGGGAGCCCGCGAGCTCGTCGAGCCAGAGGCCGAAGACGTGGCCCGAAGGCCCCCAGACGAGGGTGTTGCGGGCGTCGAGGGTCCGGGCACCTTCGACCTCGTCCAGCTCGAGGAGCTCCTCGGCCGACGGCCCGTCGAGAACCAAGGCGGCGGTGCCGTCGTTCTCGACGACGCCGGGAAGGCCGCGCCGTTCGAGCGCGGCCGCCAGATCGACGCCGTGGCGGGTGACCGTCTCCTGGTCGTGGTCGCTCACGACCATCACGACTGTGTCGTGCCAGCCGGGGGCGAGGCGTTCGAGCAGCGCGCCCAACGCCGCGTCGGTGCTGCGCACCCGTTCTCCGGTCTCGGGTGCGTCGGGACCGAACATGTGACAGGCGGTGTCGGGCCCGTTGAAGTGAACGAACGCCAGCTCCGCGTCGATCAGTCCGGTGGTGTCGAGCGCGTCGACCACGGCGGAGTCGGCGGCGTAGCGGAACTCGTCGAGCGCCACATCGGCCCGGCGCCCGTCGGGGGGCCAGTGTCGGTCGGCGTCCCCGGCGCCCATCACCCCGATCAACTTGTGGTCGCCGACGACGACGGCGCTGTCGATGCCGTGCCGGCTCGCGGCGGCGAAGATCGTGTCGCCGGCCGGGCCGACCTCGTGGGAGCCGACGAATCGGGTGCCGTCCCATACCCGGTTGACGAAGATGCCGTGGCTCGCCGGCTCCCGGCCCGTCACGAAGGAGGCGTGGTTGGGGTACGTGGCGGTGGACAGCACCGCCCGTCCGCCCTCGGGGTGCCAGCCTCCCTCGGCGACGAGCCGCCACAGGTGAGGGGTCCACACGGGGCCGACCCACTGGTTGGGCAGGGCATCGATGACGACGAAGACGACCCGCATCCTCAGCGCCTCGGCGCGGTCATTCGGCGGCCCGCAGCGGCGCGATGACCTGCTCGGCGAACCGGTGGATCGGTTCGACGTCGGCGGGATTCCCGAAGTCCATCACGAAGTGGCTGACTCCTTGTTCCCGCTGCGTCGAGAGGAGCTCGACCAGTTCGGCCGAATCGGTGTCGCGTTCGGGCAGGGGCCGTTCGTTCGTGGTCGCGATCACGATCGAACCGGGATCACGGCCGGCCCCCGCTGCCGCGTCGTGCACGATTCCCGACTTTCGTGACCAGTCGTCGGGTGCGCCGACCGAGCAATGCCAGACGTCGGCCAACCGCCCCACGAGGGGAAGCCCGACCTTCTCGCCGCTCGCTCCGACGCAGATCGGCGGGACCGGGTCGGGGAGGGGAGGGGCCGACGCGCCGGCGATGCGGAAGTGCTCGCCCTTGAAGGACGGCTCGTCCTCGGTCCACATGAGCCGGCAGATCCGGATGACCTCTTCGAGTTGGGCGAAGCGGATCGAGGGTTTCGGGAAGTCGTAGCCGTAGGCCTCGTACTCGTCGCCTCGCCAGCCGGCTCCGATGCCGAGCATGAAACGGCCGCCGCTGAACACTTGGAGGGTTGCTGCCATCTTCGCGGTGAGTGCGGGCGGACGATAGCCGTGGCCGAGCACGTGATGACACAGCTCCACGTCGTCGAACTTGGCGGCGATCCAGGTCAGTGTCGTCCATGCCTCCATGAACGGATCGGTTTTGGCGTCGAACCCGTAGAAGTGATCGGCGATCCACACCGAGTCGAAGTGTCGGGTGGCGGTCGGAAGGATGTTCGTGCACTGATCAACGACGATCGGGCGGTGATCGCTCCAGCGATTGCCGATCACGGGCGACAGCCAGCCGAACTTGAGGGGATGGTCCATGTCCCTTTCCTAGTCGCGCCGACGGGCGCCGCGTCACTTCACGTAGGGGCGGGCCCGGGCCTTCTTGCCCCGGATGCTCGAGGCCTTGATCGCCTGGACCACCGATTCGACAGCGGCTTCGGGGACCCCGACGACCGAGTAGTTGTCGGAGATGCGGATCGGGCCGATCTCTCTCCCGGTCAGGTCCGTCTCGTTGGCGATGGCGCCGACGAGGTCGCCGGGGCGGATACCCGCCTTGCGTCCGAGCCCGACGTACACGAGGCCGGTACCGGGGCCGACATTGCCCTTCGGGCCGGGCTTCGGTTTCGTGAACTTGCTGCCCTTGCCGTAGTGCTCGTTCTCACGCCGTTTCTTCTCGGGGCGCGCCGAGACGTCCGGTATCTCGGCCTCGTCGGTGGTGGCACCACGGGCCTGGTGGAACATCTTGATCGCGGCGAGGGCGATGGTGTGGTCGTCGGCCTCGCCGGCGAGCCCCAGCGCGACGGCTTCGTAGTCCTCGAGATCGTCGGAGGCGAGCGCGTCGCGGATCGCGTCGACCGTCACCTCGATCTGGCGGGCCCGGAGGTCGCCGACGGTCGGGACCTTCTCGATCGCGATCGTCTGCTTGGTGAGCCGCTCGATGTTGCCGAGGAGCCGACGCTGTCTCGGTTCGACGAGGGTGATCGCCACTCCTTCTCGTCCGGCCCGCCCGACCCGCCCGATCCGGTGGACGTAGCTCTCCGAAGCCGACGGCACGTCGTAGTTGACGACATGGGTGAGCGTGTCGATGTCGAGACCGCGAGCGGCGACATCGGTCGCGATGAGCAGTTCGGCCGAACCGTCGCGCAGCCGCCCCATCACCCGGTCCCGCTGCTTTTGGTCCATGCCGCCGTGCAGCGCTTCGGCCCGATAGCCGCGGCCGTTCATCGTCTGGGTGAGCTCATCGACCTCGGTGCGGGTCCGGCAAAAGACGAGGGCCGATGTCGGGCTTTCGATGTCGAGGATGCGGCTGAGGGCCGATGCCTTGTGGGAGCGGGGCACGATGTAGGCGGTCTGGCGGACCAGGGTCTCGCCGGCCGGCGTGTCGCCGGCACCGATCTTGACCCGGATGGGGTCGCGTTGGAACCGGCGGGCGATCGCATCGATCCGCGGCGGCATGGTGGCCGAGAAAAGTACGGTCTGACGCTCGGCCGGTGTGCGTTCGAGGATGGTCTCGATGTCTTCGGTGAACCCCATGTCGAGCATCTCGTCCGCCTCGTCGAGGACGACGGTGCGGATCGCGTCGAGGTCGAGCGAGCCGCGGCGGATGTGATCGATCGCCCGTCCGGGGGTCGCGACGACGACGTGCACGCCGCGCTTCAGCGCCTGGAGTTGGCGCGGTATCGGTTGTCCGCCGTAGATGGGAACGACCTTGACCTGCTGCTCGCGGCCGTACTTGAAGATCGCCTCGCTCACCTGCACCGCCAGCTCGCGGGTGGGCACGACCACCAGGGCGCACGGAACGGCCGGCGCGCCGGGTTCGATGCCGTCGAGTAGTGGCAGGGCGAACGCGGCTGTCTTTCCGGTTCCGGTGGCGGCCTGCCCGAGAAGGTCGGCGCCGGTGAGCAGATGGGGGATCGTCTTGCGCTGGATTGGTGTCGGTTCCTCGTAGCCGAGCGCCGCGATGGTTCGCAGGAGCTCGTCGCGCAGCCCGAGCGCGGCGAACCCCGCGGATTCGGTGTCGGTCAGTGCCGTATCGGACATGTGAACTGCTTCCCCGAGACGAGCCCGTCGATCGCCTGTAGTGTAGGGGGACGGGCGAATGGCTGAGGAGCCACCGCTCGACACGGTTTTCCCACCGTGCGGACTGCCCTCGCTTCGGCGGGGGTTTTTCGCGTGGGCCGCGGTGCACGGAGCTGACTAGGGTTCGACCATGGGACTCCGGGAGCTCGCCGGCGACATGGCTCGCAACACCTCGGGGTTGTGGCGTGGGATCGCCGACGCGGTCGATCCCGATGGGCGCCGGCCGTCGAGCCGCCCCTCGTCTGCACCGCCGACATCGCCGAGTGGCGTCGCCGATTCCGGCCCCGCCGATGCCATCGGTGATCACGACGGCATGATGATCGTGCCGCTCGACACCTGGACCCGCATCCTCGAGCAGGTGGGCAACGTGCACGAGGCCGGCCAGCAGTTGGCCGACGCTCGGGAACGGGCGGCCCGGGCCGAGACGGAGAACCGGTTCCTCCACGAGCAGCTGCGTGAGCTCAAGGCGCAACGCCGCACCGTGCGACGGTCGGCCTCGTCGTCGGATCCCGCGACGGGCCCGGGCCGCACGACCGATCCTGCGGCGGCGGGCGACGACGCACCGGAGAGTCGACTCGTCCGGGTTCGGCGCCGGGCCAGCACCTGGCTCGACCCGTAGGCGACGCGAGGGGCATCTCTCCCCTGCGATACCGAGATGTGTTTGGATGGTCGAATGGACGCGCCGACAACGCTCGAACTCATCGGACGCCTCGCGGTCGCCGGTGGCCTGGGTGCCCTGCTCGGGCTCGAACGGGAGTTCCGCTTCAAGTCGGCTGGGCTGCGGACCCACACGATCGTGGCCCTCGGCGCGGCCTTGTTCACCATCGCCGGCGCCTTCGGTGTCGACACCGAAGCGCTCGACCCGTCTCGGGTCGCCGCTCAGGTCGTCACCGGAATCGGGTTCATCGGAGCCGGAGCGATCATGCGCAGCGGTCTCACCGTCACGGGTCTGACCACGGCCGGCACGTTGTGGTTGGCGGCGTCGATCGGTGTCACCGCGGGCATGGGTCTGCTGGTGCTCGCCCTGGTCACCACCGCGTTCGGCATCATCGTCGTGATGGTCGCCGGCGTGTTGAAGCCACTGCTCGGAAAGTCGGGGACGGCCCAGGTCGAGCTCGACTACTACACCGGCCACGGCACGCTCGGACCGGTGATGACGCTGATCAACAACGCGGGCGGTGAGGTCATGCGGTTCTCTTTGGAGGAGGGAGAGGACCATCTCCGTCACGTGTCGGTGGAGGTCACCGGGCTCGATCACAAGCGGCTGGTGGAGACATTGGCGGTCATCGCGACGCGCGACGAAGTAGTGCGGGTGTCACCGAAGTAGTCACAGCCCCGCGCCGGTCGGCGTAGCGTGCGGTATGGACTCGCGATCGATGAAGAGCCAGATGGTTCTCGCGCGCGGCGCGTTGGGAATCGGCGCGGTGCTCGCACCGCGGGCGCTCGGGCGCCTGTTCGGGGTGGAATCCGCCGACAATCCCGTTGCCCCCTACTTGATGCGTCTGTTCGGGATCCGGGAGATGTTCATGGCGTGGGATCTGTATCTCACCGCCGACGACGAGCTCGAACGAACCGTCTCCAGGACGATCCCCGTCGATGCGGCCGACGCGCTCGCGTCGACCCTCGCGGGCGTTGCCGGCTATCTGCCCCGCCGTGCCGCGGCGATGAGCACGGCGTCGGCGCTCGTCGGCACGGTCAACGGCATCGTGCTTCGATCGAAGCTCCGCCGTGCGCACACCCCACCTGTCGACATCGGCCGGTGAACCGGTGCGTCATCTCACGCCGCGAGCGGGCAACCGCGCCTGGTCGACGATGGTGAGGGTCGGCGCCGGTGGGGCGGGCGCTATCGTCGCGCGATGATCGTCCGCCTCTTGGGCCCACCATCAGTTGTCGACCACCGGGGCGAGAACATCAAGGTGCGAGGGAAGAAGACCTGGGGCGTGATCGCTCGGGTTCTGCTCAGTGACGTGCCCGTCTCCAGGCGCCGCCTCGCCGAGGAGCTGTTCGCGACCGCCGATGACCCGATGGGGGCGCTGCGCTGGGCGCTGGCCCAGATTCGGCGTTCGATGGACGATCCGGAGTCGTTTCGCGATGATCCGGTCGACGCGAACCTGGGACCGGACCTCTTTGTCGACGTGTTGCATCTCGACCGACTCGAGGTGGACGAGGACGGCTTTCCGGGACAGCTGCTCGAAGGGGTGGATGCCGGCTGGAGTGCCGAGTTCGACGTGTGGCTGTCGGTCGAACGGTGGCGGGCCGTCGAGGCCCCTGGCCGATCGAAAACCGCCTTTGACCTGGGGTTTCTCGTGGCACACCCCCTGAGACTCGAACCAAGAACCTGCGGATTTCGAGCAGTCGATCGATGGTTTCGACTGATCCCGGATTGTGGCGGAAAATGCCGTCTGACCTGGGCAAACGCAGCATTCTCGGTTGTGGGCTGTGTGGGGAAATACCTGTGGACAACGGCCCGTCGCGGATCTACTGTGACCGCCTCGTGACCACGGCGGGGTTGCTACCAGCCTGCCTCGAAGTCGATGCGCACGCTCAGCAAGGTCACGGATCCGTCGTCTCCGAGGTGACCCGTGATCAGGATCCGTGGGACGAGCGATCCTACGGAGAGGACGGCCCGGTAGTCGGAGCGACCGGGAATCGGCATCATCAGATCATCGAAGCCGGTCGCGAACATCTCCGCAATCGGTGGGAGGTCGACCAGCAGGAAGTCGGTCGCGGTCGGTTGTCCGTCGAGTCCACGCTCTTCGCCGAGTTGCGCGTCGAGCAGTTCGAGGAAGCGGTCGTCGACCCGGACGGGTCGGCGTTCGTTCACTGGTCGGTTGGCGCGGGTGTTTCGTTTTCGGCGATATGGCGTCTGATGTCGGCTCGGGCGCGCTCGAGCAGGTCGGCCGGAACCTGTTCGATGTCGGTGATGATCCCGGCTTTGACGATCGCGTGCCGTTCGTTCGGTGTCATCGCCAACAGCTCGTCTGCGGTCCATACCTTGCCTTTGGGCATGGGCTTCACGATAGCTCCCCCTCGGCGGCTCGTTGGGTAGGAGTTCATCCTCCCGGGAGGGTGTGACGCCGGAGCCCTGTGAGCCGACCATGCGTGCCGCTCGTTCGAGCTCGACGTTCGGATGGCTCTGCGCACGGTGTCGCCGCGGCGGGCGAATCGGTCAGGCGGTGACGGCGGCGATGACGGCTTCGATTGTGTAGCGATCCGGCCAGATGGCGACCAGGGTGTCGAGGTCGGTGGTGAAGCGTGTGTCGTCGAGCTTGGCGGCTAGGTGCTCCATCGCCAGCGCGGGTGTCCAGCCGTCGGGTCGGTAGGGTTCGAACGCGGCGGTGATCGCTTCGGGGCTGAGGCCGAGGTGTTCAACGGCGAGCCACATGTCAACGAGGTGATACGCATCGGGTTGCCGCTGTTGAACGTGGCGTGCAGCCGCGCCTTGGGGTGCTTTCGCACGTCGGTTCGGACCCGGTCGAAGCCGACTTCGTCGGCGACCTCTCGGATGGTATCGAGTATCGGTCCGACACCGCCCGCGCTGCGCCTCACATAGTCGAGGTCCTCGCTGTAGCGCCATGCTCGGTCCATCCAAAGCTTGTGGAGGCAAGTGCCCGCCACGAAAGACCAGTTCCTCTCCGAGCAAGGGGTGGTTGGCGATCTCGACAATGAGCCGGGAGAGCACGAGATCTTGCTCGACGGTGTCGTCAGTTTCCCATGAGGCGACGTGGTGCCATTGCTTGATGGTGGCGAGATTGATCACAGGTCGTGCTCCACGTCGGTGTTGACGATCACGTGCCAACCTTCGCTTCTCGGTCCATCGATGGCCGCGAGGCGCGGGTCGAGTGGCGTGTAGTCGGCCTCCCGAACGAGGGGCGCCAGCGGCGTGAGATCGATCGATTCGTCGATCTCGGCCGCCATGTGTTCGAGCAACCAGCCAACGCGCTGGATGACCGTCGTCGGATAGCCGGCGGCGCACTCCGCGAGGAGAACCGGGTCGACGCGCTGGTCGAGGAGGAGTTCGCCGAGCACGTTTGCTGCATTGCCCAGACCTGCTGCGTACTGAGGTGCGTCGACGACGTCGAACGTGGTGGTCTCTGGAGTGGCGATGATGATCCTGCCGGTATCTATGTCGCGCTGTTCGACCGCTCGGTCGGCTGCGTAGGTCCGCCGGATGAACTGGATGCGATGCCCGCCGATTCGTCGGTCGCGCAGTCGACCCGGCGTGACCACCTGCAACACCATCGGCACCTGATGTGAGGCGCCGTGGATCCTGGCCGACGACAGGAACCCGACATAGTAAGGGTGGCCCAGGAAGCGCATGAGGTCGTCGATGTACTCGATGGGCGGTGGCGCTCCTGCGCTGCGATGGGTTGGCGGCACCGGGACCCAGCCGCCCTTGGTGACCGAAACGATCTTGTGGGCGCGACGGGCTCGGTGCAGGCTGGTGGCAACCGATTCCTTCGGAACGCCGAGCAGCTCGCTGACTTGAGAGGTCGTGATGAAGTGTCGCCCGCGCCCGAGCAGCCAGTCGGGTAGATTGCTCGGGCTGATCGATTCGACCTGCACCCGATTCAGGGTATCAAACTCTGACAATTTGCAATGGTTTGATGACTCAAATCCGAATGGGTGCCGTCCAGGGCACCGAAGTTGGGCAAGACGCCGGAGATTGATTCCTGAACCGGCAACGAGCCTTGGCTCTCGGCGTCGCGTTCAGCCGCGCAGAGACGTCTTGGAGAAACTCGAGTCGACGGGAGCGGCCGAGCGTCATGTCTTCATTCCGGTCTCGAAGAATGCCGCTGACCTGCGCCTTCGAGTGGTACACCCCCTGGGACTCGAACCCAGAACCTGCGGATTAAGAGTCCGATGCTCTACCAATTGAGCTAGAGGTGCGTGTAGTGCTCCGTGGAGCAATCTTATGGGGTGAACGAGGGGATTCGAACCCCCGACCTCCTGGACCACAACCAGGCGCTCTAACCAACTGAGCTACGCCCACCACGCTGACCCGAAGGCCAGGCGAAGCAGAAGTGTACCGGGCCGACGGCAGGGCGGCCTACCCTGTTTCTGCCCCCGTAGCTCAACTGGATAGAGCAGCGAGCTTCTACCTCGCAGGTTGCAGGTTCGAGTCCTGTCGGGGGTGCCAGGGTTCCCGGAACGGGAAACGGGTCACGCGTTCTTCGGAAGCTCGGAGAACGGGATGGTCTTGGTGTCGCCGGGTTCCTTGGGCAGACCGAGGACCCGTTCGCCGATGATGTTGCGCTGGATCTGGTCGGTGCCGCCGTAGATCGGCGGGGCCTGGGCGTAGAGGGCCTGGCCGGTGATCCACGGGAGCAGCGGGTTGCCGGTCGCCTCGTCGAGCGCTTTGCGTTGCTCGTCGGTGTAGCCGTGGAGGGTGCCGGCCGGGCCGAGCAGACGCAGGCCGAGATCGCGGGTGAGCCGCATCAGGTCGCTCATCGCCAGCTTGGAGATGTTGGCCATGCCGGGGATGTCGCCGCCGGCGGCCCGGGTGGCCTTGAGCCGGTCGGTGTTCATCTGGCCGAGGCGGGTCATGATGTGGAGCCGCACGAGATCCTGACGGATCACCGGATCGGTGTTCTTGTCGACCGACGCCGCGAGGTCCTCCATCATCGACGTGGCCCGGGCCCGGGGATTCTGGCCGGCGTGGTTCGCCTTGGCGGGGTCGGGGGCGAAGTCGCCGGCCCGCTTGTCGAGCATCTCGGCGACGGTGCCGGGGGTGAGGCCGGATCCACCACCTCCGCCGCCGGATCCGAGGCCGGCCCGCTCGTGGGCCAGGGTGGTGTTGGTCGCGGCCCAGCCGTTGTTGACATCGCCGATGACCGCATCGGTCGGCACCCGGGCATCGGTGAGGAAGACCTCGTTGAACATGGCATGCCCGGTCATCTCGATCAGCGGCACGATCTCGACGCCGGGCTGATGCATGTCGCACGCCATCCAGGTGATGCCCTGATGTTTGGGCACGTCGGGGTTGGTGCGGGCGATCAACATGCCGAGGTCGGCGGTCTGGCCGAGCGACGTCCACACCTTCTGGCCGTTGACGATCCACTCGTCGCCGTCGAGCTCGGCCCGACACGTGAGCCCGGCAAGATCCGAACCGGCGCCCGGTTCGGAGAACAGCTGACACCAGGCCTTCCGGCCGGTGACGATGTCGCGGACGTACCGGTCGATCTGTTCCTGGGTGCCGTGGGTGGCGATCGTCGGCGCGGCCAGGAGAAGCCCCAGCCCGCCGGGGGCGCCCACGGCGCCGTGGGCCGCGATGGCCCTGCCGATCTTGTTGGCATCGCTGCGGGAGAGCCCCTTGCCGTAGGCATTGGTCGGCAGGGTCGGTGCGCACCAGCCGGAGAGGCCGAGGCGTTCCCACCATTGCGACAGGGTCAGCTCGGGGTCCCAGTTCTCGTCGAGCCAGGCGGCGAGCTCCTCGAGGGTGTCGTCGATCGAAGTCTGCTCCGAGATGGCCATGGCGAGACGCTAGCGGCGGACCAGCGCGAGGGCCGCTTCGGTGAGCGCATCGGTGACCGCGGCGGTGCGGGCCGCGTTGCACGACACGTCGGGACGATCATCGGGAGTGTGGAACCAGGGGTTCTGGCCGAGCAGGCTCAAAACGCAGGGGACGTCGAGCCACTCCGCCGCTTCGCCGAACCAGGCGGACCGGACGCGCGCCGGCATGTCGACACCGTGCCCGGTCGGCGCGAGGGCGGCGGCCACGGGATCGCGAAGCCGTTCCGGTCCCGCGAAGCGCGCCGACAGGTACGAGTGGTCGGGCGCGGCGAGCGTGGGCGACGCTTGCCAATCACAGCCGATGTTGGCGCCGACATGGATCAACGTGTCGACACGACGCGAGAACCGCCCACGGAACGCGACGGCGCCGAGACCGCCCAGCTCGTGGCCGGTCGCGCCGAGGAACAACACGGGAGTCTCCTCGGCGAGCCGCGTCGCGAGCTCGACGGCCGCGGCGACACCCGTTCCTCGTTCCCCCGCGCAGGTGAACCACCCCGAGATCGGTGTGGTGACGACGACCAACCGGGCCGCGCCATCCGGATCGCCGAAACGGGCGACCACGTTGTGACACACCGACGGCTCGACCCGGGCGTCGATCGATGCCCGAACCGGGGCACCGGCGGCGAGCGCCCCGCCGTGCTCGCCGGCCACCTGGAGGACGTGGACACCGGATCCCGGCCCCGGCACCCGGTTCGAGACGGCGAGCAGCCCGAGCGGGTTCGATGTCGCGGCGACGACGAGATCGCCGGGGTTCGCTCCCTCGCTTCCCGCTGCGGAGACCGCGCCGCTGACCCCGAGCGGACCCGAACCGGCGGGAGCGAACACGGGCCACCGATGAGGACGGTCGGTCGACACCGACCCGGTCGCCTCATAGAAGAGCGGCAGCGACTCCACCGCCTCACCATCGAGAGTGACCGACCAATCGGCGACATAGCGCGGGAGCTCGATCGGCTCCCGCACGGTTGTCGCACCCCGGTCTCGCAACTGCGCCGCGAGCCACGCCGAGGTGCGTTCCTGGGACGGCGAACCGGTGCGATGGTGCCCGAATCGACTGTAGCTCTCGACGAGCTCGAAGAGCTCGTTCGGTCGGCGTTCAGCCATGCACGCAGCATCGCACGTGCACGCGGCCGCCGAGAGTGCGAGTATTTTGGGTAATGGGACCGGTTCCGGACATCGGACGCCGAATACTCGACGCCGCCGGCGTCACATTGGGCGGTGACGCGCCACACGACATACGGATCCATGACGACCGCTTCTGGGACCGGGTCCTCAGCGACCGGGAGCTGGGTCTCGGCGAGAGCTATCAGGACGGCTGGTGGGACGCGAACCAGCTCGACGAGTTCCTCACCGTCCTGCAAACTGCCGACGTCCGCTCGCTCGTCCGGCCGAGCCCGGCCCTGCTCGCCCGCGCTGCCGGTGCCCGATTCCGCAATCAGCAGACCAAGCGGCGGGCCCGCCGCAACGTGGAGGCGCACTACGACATCGGCAACGATCTCTACGTGCGCATGCTCGACAAGCGCATGATCTACTCCTGTGGCTACTGGAGCGAAGCCAACGATCTCGACTCGGCCCAGGAGGCCAAGCTCGATCTTATCTGCCGAAAGCTCGGCCTCGAACAGGGCATGCGGCTGCTCGACATCGGTTGCGGCTGGGGCGGCTTCGCCGAGTTCGCGGCCGAACGCTACGACGTCCACGTCACCGGCATCTCACCGTCGGGTGAGCAGGTCTCCGTCGCCCGCGGGCGCACGGCCTCCCAGCCGGTCCGCATCGAACAGATCGACTATCGCGACCTCGAAGGGTCGTTCGATCGCATCACGTCCATCGGGATGATGGAGCACGTCGGCCCGAAGAACCTCCGCACGTTCTTCGAGAAGTGCCGGGAGCTGCTCGATCCCGACGGGATGATGCTGCACCAGACGATCGGCTCGAACGACTGGAAGACCGCCGGCGACCCCTGGTACGACCGCTACATCTTCCCCGGCGGCGTGCTGCCGTCGTTGGGTCAGATCGCTCGGGCCGCCGAGGGGCACTGGTCGATCGAGGACGTGCACAACTTCGGCCCCGACTACGACCGCACGCTCATGGCCTGGCACGCCAACATCACGCCCCGGTGGGGAGAGATCCCGCGCTACGACGAACGGTTCCGGCGCACCTGGGACTACTACCTGTTGAGCTCTGCGGCGGGATTCCGTTCGCGTTCGGTGCAGCTCTGGCAGATCGTGTTCACACCGTCGCGGCAGCGTCGGCCCGCGCATCGCTCGGTTCGCTGACCCGGTCGCCGTCGGCGGTCCGATCGCTCCCGGGGGTGGCGAAGGTCGCGAGCAGATATGCCGTGATCACCGGGGCGATCGCCCGGCTGACATCGAAGAAGCGCCACCACACCTGACGGCTGAAGAAGACGGCGAGCACCACGAACCCGAGCGCGCCCCAGCCCAGATACGTCGGTTGACGAACCGCCCGGATCACCAGTAGGGGAATGATCGCGAGCAGCGCGACGATGACGGCGAGGTCGACCGGGTTGTCGACCCAGTTCCCGAACGCCTGCGACATGCCGACGAAGGGGCCGCCGAACTCCTGGACCTGATCGACGCCGCTGCCCGCGTCGAGACGAAGTCGGAGATAGACCGCCCACGTGCCCGCCGCGATCGTGGGCGGAATCCCGATCCGCCACGGAACGCGACGGGTCCGGACCAGCCGCAGCGCCAACGCGCCGGCGAGATAGAGGAACATCACCTCGCGGCTCAGCACCGCGACGGTGAACCAGCCTGCCGCCGACCGGTCACGCCGTTCCTCGAGGGCGAGCGTGCCCCAGATCGCGGCCGCGAACGCGAGGATCCCGGCACCGCTGATGTCGAACTCGAAGATCACCCCGATGTTCAGCGCGAAGGCCAGGCCCCACCATCGGCTCGCGCCGGCCCGGCGGGCGAGTCGAGCCGTCCCGACGGTTCCCAGGGCGATCGCGGCCAGGTTGGTGAAGGCGATCGACCACGACAGCCAGCCGACCGGCATCAGGCCCCCGGCCCCGGCAACGAGCGGAAACAGCATTCGTTGGCCCCGGTAGACCGGTCGATCGAGGAGGGTGGCGTGATCGGCCGGTGAGAGGTAGAGCGGATCGAGGGCCTGGAGGAAGAAGAACTTGCCGTCGTGTCCGAGCGGGGGAACCGTCGCGATCTCCCGCCCCATGAGGTCCTCGACGTGGCGGGTGATCTCCAACGCCTCGTCTTCGGCCCCGAACTTGATCAGGCCGGTGATGTCGCCGTCGTTGGCGAGAAGCGACCCGCCGATCACCACGAGACCGACGACGAACGCGACCGCGGCCAGCATCCAGTCGGCAACCGGTTCGGGGCGCGGGGTGGTCGGTGCGGTCACCTCAGCCCTGTCGGCAGGAACCCGGCGCGCCTGAGCGGCTCCGACCCCGGCCCGACGCCACCATCGGCGGCTCAGAGGAGCTCGTAGGCCGGAATCGTCAGCCAATCCGGGTAGTCGTCGGCGGTGACGAGCGTCCGCAACAGATCGCGGGCGTCGGCGAACCGGCCCTCGGCCCACGTGTGCTCGTCGAGGAGGTCACGCAACGCCGCGAACTCCTCGTCGATCAACGAGGACAGCAACTCGTCGTCGAGGATCTGGCCGTCGCTGATCTCCACCCGGTGGTGGCGCCACTGCCAGAGCTGGGCGCGGCAGACCTCGGCCATCGCCGTGTCCTCGAGATGGTCGTCGATCGCGACGGTCGCCCTTCCCGACAGCCACTCGCCGAGATAGCGGATGACGATCCGGATGTTGGTGCGGACGCCGTTGACGGTCACCGCACCGACCGAACCGGGCAGGGTCAACAAGTCGGCGGCCGTCACGTAGACGTCGTCTCGTTGCCGGGCGATCTGGTTCGGCCGATCGCCGAGGACCTTGTCGAACTCGGCCACCGCGACCGGCACCAGCGCGGGGTGGGCGATTCGGGTGCCGTCGAATCCGTCGCCCGCCTCTCGCCGCTTGTCTATCGTCACCTTGCGGAGCGCGCTCGCGATCCGTTCCTCGTTGTCGGCCTCGGGGATCACGCCGGACATGCCGCCGATCGCGTGGGCGCCGCGGCGATGACAAGTCGCGACCAACAGTTCGGTGAACGCCCGCATGAACGGTGTCGTGACCGAGATGCGGTCGCGGTCGGGGAGCACGAACGCCGGGTCGAGGCGAAACGTCTTCGCCACGCTGAACAGATAGTCCCAACTGCCGGTGTGGAGGCCGGTGATGTGGTCACGGAGCTCGAAGAGGATCTCCTCCATCTCGAACGCGGCGAGGATCGTCTCGATCAACACGGTGGCGCGGATCGTGCCCGGACCGAGACCCAGGCGGCTCTCCGCGAAGTCGAACACCTCGTTCCACAGTCGGGCGTCGGCCTGCCCCTCGACCTTGGGGAGATAGAAGTACGGCGCGGTGCCCCGCTCGTTCGCGACCGCGGCGTTGTGAAAGACGCACAGCCCGAAGTCGACCAACGCGGCGGCCATCGGATCGCCGGCGACGGTGAGGTGCTTCTCGTCGAGATGCCAGGCCCGGGTGCGGACCATGAGCGTGGTGGTGAACGGGGGGCCGGTCAGTTCGCCACGGTAGGCGGCGTGCACGTTGGCCTGGCCTTCGATGATGTTGGCCCAGGTCGGCGCGGTCGCGTCCTCGAAGTCGGCCATGAAGACGTCGGCGCCCGAGTCGAGCGCCTCGATCATGAAGTCGCGGGTCACCGGACCGGTGATCTCGGTCCGTCGGTTCATGAGATCGGCGGGCGCGCTCGCCACCGTCCAACCACCGGAACGGATGTGGGCGGTGTCGGCGCGGAACTCGGGCCGACAGCCCTCGTCGAATCGGCGCTGGCGCTCGATCCGGGCATCGAGCAGTTGTCGACGGGTCGGCTCGAACCGGCCATGGAGCGCGCCGAGAAAGGCCAGGGCGTCGGGGGTGAGCAACGCCGCGGCGAGAGGATGAGCGGCTGCTTCGGCGACAGGTTCGGCGGGCAGCCCGGAAGCCATCATCTCCCTCTCTGTGAGTTCCGCCAAGTTTGCGGGCTTTTTCGGCCTACGGCAAGGGGTGTTCGCCGCGTTCTTTGTCGACTCTCTTCCCAACCGTCGAAACATCTGCCATTCTTCGGCACGTGGCCGAAGATTTCGATCCGTTGGTGCTCGGTGCCCGCATCCGTCACGCCCGACGGCGCCGGGGCGCGACCCTCGCCGACGTCAGCGCCGCGGTCGGCCGTCCCGCCCCGTATCTCAGCCAGCTCGAGAACGGCAAGGTCGAACCGAAGCTCAGCCTGCTCGGCGACCTCGCCGACGCCCTCGACACCACGACCGCCGACTTTCTCGACGCCACGCCCCCCGACCGACGAGCAGAGCTCGAGATCGGCATCGCCCGCGCCCAGGAACACCCCCGCTACATCGAGCTGGGACTGCCCCACCTCAAACCCTCGGCCAAGGTCAGCGACGACGTCCTCGAACACGTGCTGACCCTGTGGCGCTGCCTCGTCGACCGGCCCGACCCCGTGGAAGCCGGCGATACCGGATCGGACCACCGCCGCCTCGCCGATCACGCCCGGGCCGCCAACATCGGCCTTCGCGAGGAGATGCGGATCCGCGACAACTACTTCGCCGAGATCGAGGAGGTCGCCGCCAAGGCGCTGGCCGCGGCCGGCTACTCGGGGACCGGCCCGATCAGCGAACGGGTCCTCACCGAGCTCGCCGCGTCGCAGGGGTTCACCATCGAACGGGTTAACTCGATCCCCCGGACGGCACGAAGCATCACCGACACCCGCGACCGGATCATCTTCATCCCCGACCGGGGCGGTCTGCGCATTCGTCAGGCCCGGTCGGTGGTGCTGCAGACCCTCGGTCATTTCGCCCTCGAGCACACCGACACGACCGACTTCGGCGAGTACCTGCGCCAACGGATCGAGTCGAACTACTTCGCGGCCGCGGTGCTGGCCCCGGAGGGACCGGCCGTGGAGTTCCTGCGCGACGCCCAACGACAACGGGACATCTCCGTGGAGGACCTCAAAGAGGTCTTCTACATCTCCTACGAGATGGCCGCGCATCGCTTCACGAACCTGGCCACCCGCCATCTCGACATCCCGTGTCATTTCCTGCGGACCGACAGCGAAGGCGTCATCAGCAAGGCCTACGAGAACGACGGCATCGGCTTCCCCGCCGCGTCGGACGGGGGCCTGGAGGGCCAGCGGGTGCCACGTCAGTGGGGGAGCCGTCAGGCCTGGAACGCCCACGGGAGCTTTCTCCTCCACAGCCAGTTCACCGTCACCGACGGCGGCGAGTACTTCTGCACGACCTACATCGAGACCGAGACCGATCGTCTGCCCCACGCGATCTCCCTCGGGACCCCGAAGGAGCACGCCGGTGCGTTCCGGGGATCCGACACGCTGCGACGGGAGTTCGCCCGCGGCCGCGAGATCGAACCCGACCCCCGTCTCGTCGCGGAATGGCGAGACATCGCCTGGCCCTCGGCCGCCGAACGCAGCCACGTGTTGTCGGCCCTTCCCCCCTCGGAACGGGAGTTCAGCCCGTTTCCCGGCATCGATCTCCTCGACGTCTACCGGTTCCTCGAACGTCAACGACGCGGCCGCAGCCACTGATCAGCCGGCCAACAAAACCAGATGATCGAGCGACGACAAGGCGACGTGGATGCGGTCCGTCCGCTCGCCGTCGGTCGTGATCGCGATGACGTCGCGGCCCGTGCTGCGGAGTCGGCCACGAAACTCGGCGCCGGCCGCGCCCACCCGGACCGGTGGACGATCGGCGGCCAGCTCCACGAGGGCCTCGGCCAGCACGACCTCGAACGCCGCGGCCCGCTCGCCGACGACCGGTCGTTCACCGGGCGCGGCCCGAACCGTGCAGATCGACCCGTGGGGGACGAGGACGTCGCCGAGACCATGTTCGCGAACGGCCACGAAGTCGGCGCCGACGGCGACGACCGGGCCTCGAATCGTCGCGGCGCCGTTGGTGCGGACGACGATCGGCCCGCCCCGCTCGGCGAGATCGAGCAGCACCCCGGCGAGCGTCGCGTCCTCCTCGGCCTGGCGTTCGAGCCATCGTTGTCGGGCCCGACGCGCCGCCGCGTCGTCGACCCGGCTGTCCGCGAGCCACTTCGCGAGACCCGACAAAGGGTCGCCGGCCGCGAGGTGCGCGGGTGCGCTCGGGGGATGAGGGTCCACGACCCCCGAGGGTACCGGTAGCATTCGAGCTGACTGATGACCGAACAACCAATCACCATTCGCATCCCGGGCAATCATCTGATGAGCGCCCTCCTGGGGGAGCACGATCGCCACCTCCGCCGGG
This sequence comes from Actinomycetes bacterium, assembly GCA_024276495.1. Classification (GTDB taxonomy): domain Bacteria; phylum Actinomycetota; class Acidimicrobiia; order Acidimicrobiales; family Aldehydirespiratoraceae; genus JAJRXC01. Next base: position 78,766 of record JAJRXC010000098.1, on the reverse strand, counting down.
TCGAGGAGGCCTTCCCCGACACCGACGTCACCGTGCGGGGGAACGAGGTCCATCTGTCGGGGACCGACGTGTCGACGGTGCAGACGCTTTTCGAAGAGCTCGTGGTGCTGGCCGAGAAGGGGCAGCGCCTCGACGAGCGATCCCTCGATCGCACCATCGACATGGTTCGAGCCGACGAACGCCCGTCGCACGTGCTCACCCACGAGATCTTTCGCGCCGACCGTGGCCGGCTGATCCGACCGAAATCGACGGGCCAGAAGGGCTATGTCGAAGCTATCGACGGCAACGTCATCACCTTCGGCATCGGCCCGGCGGGCACCGGGAAGTCCTGGCTGGCGGTCGCGATGGCCTGCGCGGCGCTGCAGGCGGGAAACGTCGAGCGAATCATCTTGACCCGCCCGGCGGTGGAGGCGGGCGAACGCCTCGGTTTCCTACCCGGCGATCTCATGGCCAAGGTCGACCCGTATCTGCGCCCCCTCTACGACGCGCTCCACGACATGGTCGGCAGCGAGGGCGCCGAACGACTCATCGAAAAGGGGCTGGTCGAGGTGGCGCCTTTGGCGTTCATGCGGGGCCGCACCCTCAACGCCTCGTTCATCATTCTCGACGAGGCCCAGAACACCACCCCCGAGCAGATGAAGATGTTCCTGACCCGCATCGGTTTCGGGTCGAAGGTGGTGGTCACCGGTGACATCACCCAGGTCGACGTGCAAGGTGGCAAGAGTGGTCTGCTCGACCTCGAACCGGTCCTCGGCGGGATCGACGGGGTCCGCTTCGTGCGGCTGACCGGTCGCGACGTGGTCCGGCACCGGATCGTGCAGGACATCGTCGACGCCTACGAGAAGGCCGCGGTGAATGACTGACGGGCAACCGGTCGTGGTCGCGGTCGACGAGCAGGCCGACGTCGTCATCGACCTGGCCCGCTGGCAGGCTCTGGCACTGCGCTCACTTCGCTCGTGCGGCGTCGACGACGGCGAGCTCAACTTGTTGTTCGTCGACGAGGCGACGATGACCGGGCTCAACCGGGAGCACATGGGAGAGGACCGGCCGACCGATGTGCTGTCGTTTCCCCTCGACGGTGCCCCCTCGACCGACGCCCGAGACGCCCCTGCGGGCTCCATCCTCCTCGGCGATGTCGTCGTCTGTCCGGCCCATGCCGCCCGCCAGGCCGAACGACACCGCGGGGAGCAGGGGCACGACGGTTCCGTCGCCGACGAGTTGGCGCTGTTGATCGTGCACGGAGTGCTGCACGTGCTCGGGCACGATCACGGCGAGGCCGACGAGGCGGCGCTCATGCAACGACGGGAGCAAGAGTTGCTCACCGCGCACCACCGCCCATGACCGGCGAGCTCATCGCCGCGGTGGTCACGGTCGCGGTCGTGGCCGTGCTCGCCGCGCTGATCGCGGCCGGAGAGACCGCCCTCACCCGCATCAGCCACGCTCGGGCCGAAGCGCTCGCCGGTGAAGAACTCCCGGGAGCCGACGCGCTCGCCCGGCTCCTCACCGACCGGGAGGGGAGCCTCGCGCCGCTGCTGTTGTTGCGCATCGTCTTTCACATCGTGGCCGCGACGGTGGTGACGATTCTGGTCGCCGACCGGGTCGGCACCGGGTGGGTTCCCGTCGCCGTCGCGATCGAAGTCGTCGCCCTCTACGTCCTGGCCGAGGCGATGCCTCGCACCTGGGCGCTCCAACACCCCGACATCTCCGCGCGACGGGCCGCGCCGATGGTGCGAATGGTCCTGCTCATCGCGCCGCTGCGGTGGGCGACCAGGGGCCTCAACGGGATCTCGAACATCTTGCTGCCCGGCCCGGCCCGGCCCCCGGTGGTCACCGAGGACGAGCTCATCGCCCTCACCGAAGCAGCCGCGGCCGGCGACGAGATCGACGAGGAGGAACGGGACCTGATCGAATCGGTCTTCGCGCTCGGCGACACGATCGTGCGGGAGGTGATGGTGCCCCGCACCGACATGGTCACCACCGACGCGGACGCGACCGTCACCGAGGTCGTCGACCTCGCGATGGAGAAGGGGTTGAGTCGCCTCCCCGTGTGCGGCAGCGGGATCGACGACATCGTCGGGGTCTGCCTGATCAAGGACCTCACCCGGGCCGAACGCGACGGCCACGGCGACCGTCCGGCCCGTTCGTTGATGCGGCGGGCCCGGTTCGTGCCGGAGACGAAACATGCCGGTGACCTGCTCCGCGAGATGCAGGCCGGGCACCATCACCTCGCGATCGTCGTCGACGAGTACGGGGGAACGGCCGGTCTGGTGACGCTCGAGGACGTCGTGGAGGAGCTCGTCGGTGAGATCGTCGACGAGTACGACATCGAGGAGCCCCTGGTCGAGCCTCTGGCCGGCGGCGAAGCGCTCGTGCACGGTCGCATGCCCGTCGACCAGCTCAACACCCTCGTCGCAGCCGAGATCGAGGAGGGCGATTGGGACACCGTCGGCGGCCTCATCTTCAACACCCTCGGCCATGTCCCGTCGGTCGGCGAGTGGATCGAGGAAGGCGGCGTTCGGCTTCGTGTCGAACAGATGGAGGGCCGCAGGATCACCCGGGTCCGTCTGACACCGGTGCAGGAGCCGGCCCATGGCTGAGTACCGGTCGGGGTTCGTCACCCTCGTCGGCCGCCCCAACGCGGGGAAATCGACCCTGCTCAACAAGATCCTCGGCCACAAGGTGTCGATCGTCTCCGATAAGCCGCAGACGACCCGAACCCAGGTCAGAGGCGTGCTGACCCCCCCCGAGGTGCAGCTGGTATTCGTCGACACGCCCGGCATACACAAGCCCCGATCGGCCCTCGGCACCAGCCTCAACGCCACCGCGAAGCGGGCCACGTCGGAGGTCGACGTCGTCTGTCTCGTGCTCGACGCCACCGCGCCCTACGGGCGCGGAGACGCCTTCATCGCCGAGCAGCTCCCGAAGGATTCGGTCGTCGTCGTCACGAAAGCCGACCTCGCGTCGCCCGAGCAGGTTCTGTCGCAGCTCGCGGCCACCGCCGAGCTCGATGTGGCCGCATGGTTCCCGGTGTCGGGCATCACCGGTGAAGGCACCGACGAGCTCGTCGAACACCTTCGGGCGCGCATGCCGGAAGGCCCCCAGCTCTATCCCGACGACATGATGACCGATGTTCCCGACGCCGTCTGGATCGCCGAGCTCGTGCGCGAGCAGCTGCTCGCCGTGACCTACGAGGAGCTTCCCCACTCGATCGCGACCCGGGTCACCGAGTGGGAATGGCCGCGGATCCGCTGCGAGATCATCGTCGAACGGGATTCCCAGAAGGGAATCGTCATCGGGAAGAAGGGCGAGAACCTGAAGAACGTCGGCATCGCCGTCCGGGAACAACTGCCCGACGGCGTCTTTCTCGAGCTCTTCGTCAAGGTCGAGAAGAACTGGCAGCACCACGCCGACTCCGTCGAGCGCTTCGGCTACTGAGCGTCGGGTGTGATCAGACCCGGGCCGGGTCCTCGGGGGCCTCGTCGCCGTAGCGCTCCGCGTAGGCCAGCCACTCTTTGAGCCACGCCCGGTAGGCGGCCTCGTCGGGCTCTCCCGTCGCCGGATCGACCGCGGTGGGCAGCGGTGGGGGGCCGTCGGGTTCGGGCGACGGTGCCCGGATGGCCGTCGGTGTCGGTTCGACCGGGTCGAACGGGTTGCCGACGGGCTCGCTCGCGGCGACGGGAGGTTCCGTCGGCGCGGCCGCACCGGAGAACGGGCTCTCGGAGATGCCGGCGAACAGGTCGGTTCCCTCCTCGGCCCAGGCGTCACGATCGGTGAACGGTCGAGCGCGGAAGCGGCCGGCGGTCGTCTCCGGCGCGGTGTCGTCGGCGTCGGACGGGTCGGTCGAGTCGTTGTGGCGGAACGGATCGACCGGCGCGGCGCGGAACGGATCGGCGTCGGAGGGTTCGGCCCATCCGCCGAGATCGGGATTGTCGTCGGTGGGGGGAACCGACGCGAACGGGTCGTCGGTGAACTCCATCGTCGGTGCGGGTTCGGCCTCGGTCGGTGACTGCTCCATGCCGGGAAGGGACGTGGAGATCGGGGCCCGACGGGGAAGGGTCGCGTTGGGGGTGACGGAGATCTGCGGTTGTGGTGTGGTCTCGGGAACGGGAAGGTCGGCGAGCCGCTGGCGCATCTCCTCGAGAATGGCCCGATTGTCGGAGACACCGGTCGTGCCGGGGTCGTCGGGGTCCTTGCGTTGAAGCCGCAGGGAGATCAGCCCGATCACGAGCAGCGACCCGATGCCGGCGATGGCCCACGTGACCGGGTTGTCGACGTCGCTGCCGGCCGTGATCGCGTGATAGCTCCCCGCGATCATCGCGAGGAACGACAGCAGATGCAGGATGCGCCACAGCCGGCCGTTGATCCGGGACCGCAGCAGCGAGGTGATCTCGATCGCGACGAGGAGGTAGGCGGCCACGATGCCCCAGGCGATCGCCTCGGACTTCCAGGTCGACGCGCCGGGAACGAAGATCTCGCGGAGCCCGAACTCGACGAAGGAGTCGGCCCACAACGTGATGAGGTGGGCGGCGAGGAACACCACGGTGATGCCTCCCAGAAACCGGTGGAGGTCCAGGAACCAGGGCCCGGTGCGGGCCCGCAGTGCCCGCGTCGACAACAACAAGCCGATCACCACGGACGCCGTCGCGGTCGACCAGGTCATCAGACCTGCGGCTCGAGTGGCGTACCACCACACCTGTTCACTCACGGCGTCTCCCGTCGGCACGAAGGGTGTGAATCGGAGGAAAACCGCGGCGAATGGGATTCAGGCGGCGACGGTGCACCGGATGAACGCGTGCACCCCGAAGCCGTCCAGGAACTCCGCGGCGTCGGGACCGGTCACCATGGCCGCCTTGGTCAGGACCTCTGCCTGCTGGGCGGTTCGCCCGACGACGGTCACGGATTCGATCGCCGTGGCGGTCGGACGGCCGGTTCGCGGATCGACGATGTGATGGACCCGCCCGGCCTCGGTTCGCCAACTCCGGCGGGTGACCGTGCTGGTGCACACTCCCGCGTCGCGCAGCGGGGCGAGATCGAGCGGTGCCCGGTCGTGGGAGACGATCCAGCCGGTGCCGTCGGGGCTGTCGCCGCGGACCCGCACGTCGCCGCCGACGGACACCGCGGCCCCGCTCGCGCCGCGTTCCATGAGCCGTCCGCTCACCAGATCGGCGGCCGTTCCCTTGCCGATTCCGCCGAGGTCGAGCCGCACCCCGACGGGCAAGGTGACGGCGTGGAGGGCCTCGTCGAAGACGATCCCGTCGACTCCGGGGGCCGGTGTCCCGGTTCCTGTCGCCGGTGGAGATCCGCCGATCTGTTCGAACGGGCGGTCGTAGCCGAGCGTCTCCATCGTGTCGATCACGGTCGGATCGAATCGACCGGCCGTGGCCCGCGATCCGTCGACCGCGGCCTGCAGGACCTGGAAGGTGTCGGCCGAGACCAGCACGGGCACCCCCGGTCGCCGATTGAGGACCGACAGCTCGGAGTCGGAAAGGAAACGGCTCCACCGCCGTTCGAGATCGTCGAGGTGCGCGACGGCCCCCGCCAGCAGCGGCGCGTCATCTCGGTGCACGACGATGAGAAATGTCGTCCCCATGGCCGAACCGGTCGCCGTGGCGTGGCGCTCCGTCGTCATCGTCAGCTCCCACCGGTCGGAATGGTGGGCGGAGGCGGCACGGTGCTGGGGGGCGGCACCGTGGGTGGCGTGGTGGTCGGTGGGGTCGTCGTCGGCGGCGCGGTGGTCGGCGCCGCGGTGGTCGGCGGCGGCGCGGTCGCCACCGGCGCGATCGACGGCGGTGGCGGCGGTGGGGCCGTCACCCGTGGCGCGACGGTCGTCGTCACCACGACGCTGGGGGGTGGTGGCGGTTGGGGGATGGAGGCCGGGGCCGGGACGGTGACCGTCGTCGTTGTCGTCTCGAAGGTCGCGGCGACCCGCAGATCCAACCGTTCCACCCCCGTCGGGGCGGGCGCGTCGCCGTCGCCGGGGGGAGGGTTCGATGGCGGACCGGTCTGCGATGCCCGCTGGGCGACGCCGACGGTCGCGAGCAGGGCCGCGTAGGAACCGATCGCGACCGCGCCCGCCGTCCGACGGGCGCGGCGAGCGGGATGAGGGCGACGACGACGGCTCACCGCCGATGGATCGGCGCGAACGCCGTGTGGGTTGAGCGCGTCAGGTGTTGTCGCGCAGCTCGCGCAGCCACGCCTCGACCTCGTGGCGGTCCTTCGTGCGTCGCATCGGCGGGAGCGCGTTGATGAGATCCCAGCGATAGTTGCGCGAGTTCGCGAGACGCGAGTCGAGCACCGCGACCACACCACGATCGGACGCCGACCGGATGAGCCGACCGGCTCCCTGGGCGAGGAGGGTCGCGGCGCGGGGGAGGTCGATGGTCCGAAACGCGGCTGATCCGGCCCGTTCCCGACGGGCCTGGAGGACCGGATTGTCGGGTCGGGGGAACGGCAGCCGGTCGATCACCACCAGGTTGCAGGTGGAACCGGGCACGTCGACACCCTGCCAGAACGACATGGTGGCGAACAGGCAGGCCTCGTCGTCGTCGGTGAACGACTCCAACAGCGCCATCTTCGATCCTTCGCCCTGCACGAGAACGGACCACGGCAACCTCGGTTCGAGGTGTTCGGCCGCGTCGCGCATCGCCGCCCAGCTGGTGAACAGGGCGAGGGTTCGGCCGCCGGCGGCGACGATCAGGGCCTCCAGCTCGGCGAGCCGGGCCTCGCGATGGCCCTCGGCCCGCGGTTCGGGCAGGTCGCTCGGGCAGTAGAGCAAGGCGTTGCGCTCGTAGTCGAACGGGCTGCCGACGTCGATCGTCGTCGTCGTGTCGGGAAGGCCGAGTTGGGTGGCCAGTCGCGGCGACAACGTCGCCGAGGTGAGTACGCCGCTTCGTTTCTCCCACAGCTTCTCGGCGAGCAGCGAGTCGATCGCGACGGGGGTCGATCGCAGACCGGGGTTGTGGGCTGGACCGTCGACCCAGAGGACCTCGTTGTCGATCGGCCACCGGACGTAGTCGATGTCGTCGAGCAGTGAGGTGACCGCCTGGCGGGCCCGCAGGGCCTTGGCTGCGACATCGGCCGGGGCGTCCTTGGGCACGGACCGGAGGGCGTTGAGGAGCTGATCGATCCGGCCACGGATGAAGTCGATCGACGTGCCGGTCTCGTCGTCGAGGCCCTCGACCAGGCGGTTGCCGATCAAGGGTTCGAGGCGGGTGTGCAGCAGCGTCGCGGCCTCCTCGACACCAACCGGGGCGTCGCGGTCGGCTAGCACCGCCCCCGCGGCGCGGGCGGCCGCCTGCAGGCGGCCCGGGCTGATCTGACGGCCGGCGGCCTCGGACACGACGTCTTCGAGCTGGTGCGCCTCGTCGATGATGACCACGTCGTGCTCGGGGAGGATTCCTTCCACCATGATCTCGATCGCGTAGAGGTGCAGGTTGACGATGACGATGTCGGCGGCCGCCGCCCGGCGTCGGGCCCGTTCCGCGAGGCAGTCGTCGCCCACTGGGCAACGGCTCGCACCCGGGCACTCGTCGCGGCCGACGCTGACCAGACGCCAGGTCCGGTCGTCGATCTGGGGCAGTTCGGCCCGGTCACCGGTGTCGGTCGTCGCCGCGAACGCCCGGAGCTCGTCGAGCAGGTCGTGGTCGAGGGTCGCGGGGGCGTCGTCGTCGATCTCCAGCCCGAGTCGGTCGTCGACCTCGGCCTCGTCGAGCCGTTGGAGGCACAGATAGTTGCTCCGGCCCTTGAGCACCGCGAAGTCGACGCCACCCGGGAGCCGCTCGGCGAGAAACGGCAGGTCCTTGCCCGCGAGCTGGTCCTGGAGCGCCTTGGTCGCCGTCGCCACGATCGTGGTCTTGCCGGCGAGGGCGACGGGAACCAGATAGGCGAGCGACTTTCCGGTGCCCGTGCCGGCCTGGACGACCGCGTGGGAGCCGTCGGCGACGACGGCCGCGACCGCCGCCGCCATCTCCCGCTGCCCCTCGCGTCGTTCGCCGCCACCGGGAAGCGCCGCGGTGACGTCGTCGAGCATCTCGAGCGTCAGCGCGGTCAGGCCGGCGTCATCGACGACGGGGTCGGCGCTCGGCTGTTCCTCCACTCTCGTCTCCGGGTTCGGGTGTCGGCGGAGCCTACGCCCCGCACCATCGCGAACCCATGACCCGATAGGTTCGCGGGGGTGCCTCTCGACGATCTCGATCTCTCTCGGATCCCCCGCCACATCGCGTGTGTCATGGACGGCAACGGCCGTTGGGCCCAGGCGCAGAACCTGCCCCGCACCGAGGGCCACAAAGCCGGAGAGCACTCCTTGTTCGAGGTGGTCGACGGCTGCCTCGACGCCGGGGTCGAGTGGCTGACCGTCTACGCGTTCAGCACCGAGAACTGGCGGCGACCGAAGGACGAGGTCCGATTCCTCATCAACTTCAACGAGGAGATCCTGTTCCGGCGCCGCGACGAGCTCCACGAGCGGGGCGTGCAGATCCGCTTCATCGGCCGCCGCGACTGGCGGGTGCCGAAGCGCCTCCTCACGCGCATGGACGAGGCGCGTGCGCTCACCCGACGCAACCGGAAACTCGTGTTCACCATCGCGTTCAACTACGGCGGGCGAGCCGAGATCGTCGATGCCGTTCGCTCGATCGCCGCCAGCGGGGTCGCGCCCACGAAGATCACCGAGAAGACGATCGCCCGGCATCTCTACGATCCGCAGATGCCGGACCCGGATCTCGTCATCCGCACCTCGGGCGAGTACCGCGTCTCCAACTTCTTGCTGTGGCAACTCGCCTACAGCGAGCTGTTGTTCACCGACACACCATGGCCCGCGTTCGGTCGCGAGGAACTGTTCGAGGCGATCGCCCGGTATCAGGAGCGTGAGCGCCGCTTCGGTGGCGTCGACGGTCGTTGACATGGCCCTCTACCGAGACCATGCGGTCGTGTTGCGCTCCTGGAAGTTGGGGGAGGCCGATCGCATCATCGCGATGCTCACCCATCAGCACGGCAAGGTGCGGGCGGTGGCGAAAGGAGTCCGGCGGACCCGGTCGAAGTTCGGGGCCCGGCTGGAGCCACTCAGCCATGTGACGATCCAGCTCTACCGGGGTCGCGGCGACCTCGACACGATCACCCAGGTCGAGACCGTCGACCGGTTCTCGACGCTGCGCGACGACGCCGATCGCTTCGCCCGGGCCGAGGCGATGCTCGAAGCCGTCGACCAGGTCGCCCAGGACCGGGAGCCCGACCGGGCCCTCCACGTCATGTTGGTCCGCGCCCTGCGCACGCTCGACGAGCGCGACTCGGCCCTCGTGGTCGCCGCCTTCTTCTTGAAGCTGCTCGCCCACGAAGGAGTGCAACCCCAACTCGACGACTGTGTCGAATGCGGGCGTCGCGGACCGTTCGTGGCCTTCGATCTCGACGACGGCGGGGTCCGCTGCGATCAGTGCCGGCGGGGCCGGCCCGTCTCCGAAGCGGCCCTCGTGCTCATGCGGCGGATCCTCGGGGGTGGTCTGGCCGGGGTGCTCGAAGAAGCGGTCGGGCCGTCGACCGGCGAGGTCGACATGTTGGCCACGTCACTGCTCGAACATCATCTCGAACGGCGGCTCCGGTCCGTCGCGGTCATGGACCAGACGCCGCGCTGATCGGCTCTCGTCATCGCGAGATCGGTACCCAGGCGCCGTCGGCCTCGTTCCACTCCATCCACTCGGCCAACTCGGGATCCCACTGGATGTAGGTGTCGCGGGCGGCGTCCCACTGGGGGGCGTCGACGCCGGGTTGTGGTTGCGCCGGCGCGGCGGGGGCAACCGGGGGGGCGGCCGGCGGCGTGGGGGCCGGTGGCGGGGCGGGCTCATCGGGTGGGGCCTGCTCGGGAGCGGCCTCGGGCATCTCGGGGGCCGGCATGGCCGGTGGGGCGATGAGCGGGGTGGTCGCGTCGGGGTCGGGGGTCTGGGGCACCGGCGGGGGTGGCGTGGGCCCGGGCGGTGGTGGCGGCGCGGGGTCGCCGGCGGGGGGTGGCGGCATCAGCGGCGGTTGACCCGGTGGTGGTGCCGGGACGGCCGGGCCCGGCGGGGGCGGTGGCGATGCGCCGAACGGGGATGCCGACACGGCGAACGGGGCCGTGGCAGGGGTGACACTGTTGACCCCGGGAACCGGGAGAGGTCGGCCGACCCACACCTTGTCGATCACGATGGTCTTCGCGGCCATGTCGCCGACGCGGCGATGACCATTGCTCGACAGGCCGGAGATCAGCCCGACGAGCGGGAAGAGCCAGGGGAACGAGTCGACGACCCACAGCAGCCAACGGACCAGATGGGCGCCGAAGCCGGCGATCTCGAAGGTCTGCTGGTTGACGACGCGGAGGCCGACGATGGCCTTGCCGGGGCTGAACCCGGTGAGGGTGGGCAGGAGCAGCTGGGTGGCGACGACGTAGATGCCGGTGACGAGCAGCAGCGTCGTGAAGTCGTCGCCGTCGGCCAACAGCACCGACGTGTCGAAGGGGATGCAGAAGTAGCCACTGTCGAGCTCGTTGAGCGCGTCGCAGGTCGACTCGGCCGCGATGGTCGATCCGAGGTCTTCGGACGACGCGACGAAGGCGAAGGTGACGATGAACAAGGCGACGGCGATCGCCGCATCGATCAAGTAGGCGAGAGTCCGACGACCGAAGACCGCGGTCGGGTCGGCGGGGGGTACGGGCGCGTTGGTGATCACGGGTCCATGCTCGCGCACCGCCGATAGTCTCGTCGCCATGTCCGAGCCAGATCCCCAGTTGTTCGACAAGATCGTCAACCTGTCGAAGCGTCGAGGCTTCGTTTTCCAGTCGGCGGAGATCTACGGCGGGTTCCGGTCGACCTACGACTACGGGCCGCTCGGTGTGCTGCTGTTGCGCAATGTGAAGGACGCGTGGTGGCGCTCGATGGTGCAGCTTCGTCACGATGTTGTGGGGCTCGACGCGTCGATTCTGTCGCCGCCGCAGGTGTGGGAGGCGTCGGGCCACCTGACCAACTTCTCGGACCCGCTGGTCGACTGCACCACCTGCAACTCCCGGCACCGGCTGGACAAGCTCGCCGATCCGGAGGTGTGTCCGAGTTGCGGCACCCGTGGTTCGCTCACCGAGGCCCGCGAGTTCAACCTGATGTTTCGCACCCACGCCGGCCCTGTCACCGAGACGGCGGCCGAGGTCTATCTTCGGCCCGAGACCGCCCAGGGCATGTTCATCAACTTCGCCAACGTGTTGCACACGAGTCGGAAGAAGCCGCCGTTCGGCATCGCCCAGATCGGCAAGTCGTTCCGCAACGAGATCACCCCGGGCAACTTCGTCTTCCGGACCCGTGAGTTCGAGCAGATGGAGATGGAGTTCTTCGTGCCGCCCGACGAAGCCGACGAGTGGTACGACTACTGGTGCCGCACCCGCATGGAGTGGTACCTCGATCTCGGCATGCCGGCCGATCAGCTGCGCCTGCGCCCCCACGACGCCGACGAGCTCAGCCACTACTCGTCGGCCACCTCCGATGTCGAGTTCCTCTTCCCGTGGGGCTGGGACGAGCTCGAGGGCATCGCCAACCGGGGCGACTACGACCTGACCCAACACGCCGAGGCGTCGGGGGAGAAGCTCGACTCCTTCGATCAGGCGTCGGGCGAGCGTTACACGCCCCATGTCATCGAACCGGCCGCGGGGGCCACCCGCACCGCGATGGCGTTTCTCATGGCCGCCTACGCCGAGGAGACCGTGGACGACGACACCCGCACGGTCCTGCGGCTCGATCCCCGCATTGCCCCCTACAAGGTCGCGGTGCTGCCCCTGTCGAAGAAGGACACCCTCACGCCGACCGCCCACGAGGTGTTCGACCGGATCAAGGGCCGCTGGATGGCCGACTACGACGAAACCCAGTCAATCGGCAAGCGCTACGCCCGCCAGGACGAGGTCGGCACGCCCTATTGCGTCACCGTCGACTTCGACACACTCGACGACCGGGCCGTCACCGTGCGCGACCGCGACTCGCGGGCCCAGGACCGGGTCAGCCTCGACAAGCTCGACACGTACCTCTCCGATCGTCTCGACTGATCTCGCGGGTCGGGCGCGCCCGGCTCAGCGGCACAGCGGGCGGGTGTCGGGGTCGACGGCCGGGATGCGGCCGAGGGCGGCCTTGAGGTCGACGACGCGGCGCACGCGCTCGCGGGCGGTCGCCTCGAAGGCCGGATCGGCCATCAGCTCGGCGACGAGCGTCTTCACGACGATGGGGATGTCCCGGTCGCGCACGAACAAGACGAGGTCGGCACCGGCCCGGATCGCCGCGACGGCGCGACTCCCGGGTTCGGCGATCACGTCGATCGCACCGCGCATCGTCGACAGGTCGTCGGTGATGACGACGCCCTCGTATCCGAGCTCGTCGCGGAGCAGACCGGTGGTGATCGCGGCCGACATCGAGGCGGGCAGGTCCGGGTCGATGTCCAAGAAGATGTGGCCGGTCATCACCATCGGTGCTCGCGTGTCGAGGTAGGGCAGCTTTCCGGTCTCGCGCCAGGACACGAGGCCGCCCCGGGCGACACTGCGCTCCTCGTGGGGGTCCTCCCGGGTGGCACCCTGGTTCGGGAAGTGCTTGAGCGCCACGGCGAGGCCGGCCTCGCAGTGGGCATCGACGACCGCACCGGCCAGCGCGGTGACGGTGTCGGGCTGGGCGCCGAAGGTGCGGCCGCTGCGGGCCATGAAGTTCTCCGGTGCCGTGTCGACATCGGCGACCGCGCCGAAGTTGACGTCGAGGCCGAGGCCTCGCAGCGTTCGGGCGTAGGCGGTGGCGTCGGCCGCGAGGCCGGCCAGCGTGTCGTCCTGGTCGCCCTCGTCGAAGCGGGCGCGGTAGTCGCCGGTCGTGGCGGTCGAGCTCGCCGGCACCCGCACGATCCGTCCGAGCTCGGCGTCGGTCGTCAGCAGAGGCAGGCTCGCGCAGCCGTCGGAGCGGGCCACCTCGGGGACCGATGCGATGAAGGCCGCCGCGGCAACCGTGTCGTTCTCATCGATCCAGTTGTCGTTCGACTCGGTCACGAAGACCCCACCGAGACAGGCACCGCCGACCGTGTCCCGGAGCCTGGTTGCTGCGTCGGTGCCGGTCAACCCCGTGACGACGAGCTGGCGGGCGATCTCGTCGATGCTCATCGTGTCGACGAGCTCGTCGAGCACCGCGGTCGTCGGGTCGAGCGTCGTGGTCGTGGTGGTAGTGCTCGGCGGGGCGCCGGTCGTTGTCGTGGCAGTCGTCGACGTGGCCTCGGTGGCCGCAACGATGGCGGGGGCGTCGGCGGCCGGCGACCCGTTCCGGCCGATCAGCGCGACGGCGAGGGCGATGAGCGCCAGCACGCCGAATCCGATCCCGAGAGTGCGGGCGGTGGCGCCCGTGTTCGTGTTCCGCATGACCGACGGCATCATGGCACCGCCCGGGCCTCGGTGACGCGTCGGAGGGCACTGCTAGCTTGCGCCCCGATGGGTATCCACGACGACGACATCGCGAAGGTGCGCACCTCGGCCGATCTCGTCGCGCTCATCGGGGAGCACACGGAGATCAAACGGTCGGGCCGACAGTGGATGGCGCGCTGCCCGATGCACGGCGAACGCACCCCGTCGCTTTCGGTCAGCCCGGAGAAGGGCGTCTACTACTGCTTCGGTTGCGGTCGCAGCGGCGACGCGATCTCCTTCGTGCAGGAGATGGACAACCTCGACTTCGCCGGCGCGGTGGAGTCGTTGGCGTCCCGCTACGGCATTCAGCTTCGCTACACGTCGAAACAGGAAGGGTCGCAACGGGCCCGCAAGCGAACCCTGCTCGACGCGGTGGGCAAGGCGGTCGACTTCTACCACGATCGCCTGCTGACGTCGGCCGACGCAGGGGAGGCCCGCGCCTATCTGCGGTCGCGGGGCTATGGCGGCGATGTCGTGCGGCGCTACAAGATCGGCTGGGCCCCCGACGACTGGGACACGCTGGCCCGGCATCTCCGCCTCGGCGCCGACGATCTGCGCGACAGCGGGCTCGGGTTCGTGAACAAGGCCGGGCGCCAACAAGATGCCTTTCGGGCCCGGGTGATGTTTCCGATCCACGACGAGCGGGGCGACCCGGTCGGGTTCGGCGGACGCATCCTGCCCGGACACGAGGGCTCGAAGTACAAGAACACCACGACCGAAGCGGTCGTCTACGACAAGAGCCGGGTGCTCTACGGCCTCCATGCCCATCGGGAGGGCATCGTGAAGGCCGGCGAGGCCATCATCTGCGAGGGCTACACCGATGTGATCGGCTTCGCCGACGCCGACATCCCCCGCGCCGTCGCCACCTGCGGCACCGCGATGACCGAGGACCACGTCAAGTTGCTCAAGCGCTTCTCGGCGAACCAGCTCGTTCTCGCCTTCGACGCCGACGCCGCGGGCCTCGCCGCCGCCGGACGGGTCTACGAGTGGGAGCGAACCCACGAGCTCGAGATCCGGGTCGCCGATCTCCCCGCCGGCGTCGACCCGGCCGATCTCGCCCGTGAAGATCCCGCAGAGTTGTCGCGGGCCGTCGACGAGGCCGTTCCGTTTCTGCGGTTCCGGCTCGAGCGGGTGCTGGCCGCGGGCGACATGTCCACCGTCGAAGGACGGGCACGGACGGCCGAGGCGGCCCTCGACGTCGTGACCGAACACCCCGATCCTCTGGTCCGCGACTCCTACCTGCTCGAGATCTCCGATCGCTGCCGGATCGAGATCGCTCGACTTCGGGAGCTGGCGAGCGCGCCGCGCCCCAAGACGCAGGAGCGGGCGGCGTCGCCGCCTCGCCGGCGCGACGATTCCCGTCCGAGCGGTCCCCGGGTGGTGCCCAACCAACCCGACGAACCTCCGGGCCCCGACTCGTACCACCCCCACGACCACCCTGACGAGCCGTCGTTGATCGATGCCGTCGACGGGGCCACCCCGGCCGAGGACGAGGCGCTTCGGCTCGCGATCCACCGCCCCGACGATGCCGCCCGTCTGCATCCGGCCCTCTTCGGAGACCCGATTCGCCGGGAGGCGTTCGTCGCGCTCACCGATGGAGGACTGCTCGGGGCGGGCGACCGGGCCGGCGACCGGGCCGCGGCCCTCCTGCGGCGGCTCGCGGTCGACCCGTCCGATGCCGACGCCAGCGACGTCGTGGCCGGCCTGGCTCGGCTCGCCGGTCGCCGAACCCTCGACGACCTTCGTCGCGTCCAGCGGGCCCTCGATTCGACCGATGAGCAAAAGCAGCACGCCGTCGCGTCGATCGGGCCGCTGAAGCTCCTCGTCGAGCGCCTCGACGAGAGCGATACGCGAGAAGAGGCCATCGCCCAGTTGCTACCGTGGCTGATCGGCTACGAGGAAGGGAAGGGCGCATGACCGACACCGCACCACAGCTTCCTCTCCCCGCGGACGCGGCCGTGGCCTTCGCCGCGCTGGTCGAAGTCGGCAGGGTCTCCGGCCATCTCTCGCTCGATCAACTGGTCCACACGCTCAAAGATGTCGAGTTCGACATGGATCTGTTCGAGCAGATTCGGCTGCTGTGCGAAGCCGAAGGCATCGTCATCGACGAAAGCGAGACGTCGCCGGTCCCGGCCGAGATCGCGGTGCCGGGTGTGGTGGTCGAGCCGGCTCCGGTCGACGACATCGACGTGGTGCCGATCGACGAGGAGCGGGTCGCCCGAGCGGCGGCGTTCGCGGCGAGCATCGGCGACGACGTCGAGGAGCCGACCCGCCGTCGACACCACACGCGCCCCCGGGGCGAGACGGGGAACTCCGATGACCCGGTGCGGATGTATCTGAAGGAGATCGGGCAGGTCCCGTTGCTCGACGCCCGCCAGGAGGTCAGGATCGCGGCCCGGATCCGCAGAGGGGTCGAGGGCGAGGAGTTGCTCGAAGAGCTCACCGCGGCAGGGACCCTCGACGAGCTCGAGCCCGGTGAACGGGCCCGGCTGGCCCGAGTCGTACGCGACGGTCAACGGGCCCGCGACGAGCTCACGCGGGCCAACCTCCGCCTGGTCGTGTCGATCGCGAAGCGCTACGTGGGCCGGGGCATGGTGCTGCTCGACCTCATCCAGGAAGGCAACCTGGGGCTGATGAGGGCGGTCGAGAAGTTCGACCACACGAAGGGCTTCAAGTTCTCGACCTACGCCACATGGTGGATTCGCCAGGCGATCACCCGCGCCATCGCCGACCAGGCCCGCACGATCCGCATCCCGGTCCACATGGTCGAGGCCATGAACCGGGTCAAACGGGTCCAGCGTCAGATGCATCAGGATCTCAAGCGCGAACCGACCGTCGAAGAGCTGGCGGCCGAGGTCGACGAACCGGTGGAGAAGATCCGCGAGATCCTCCGCATCGCCCAGGATCCGCTCTCCCTCGACTCGCCGGTCGGCGAGGAGGACGACTCCAACCTCGGCGACTTCATCGAGGACCAGAACGCGATCGCCCCGATCGACGCGGCGGCCCGAAAGCTCCTGACCGCCGCCGTCAGTGAGGTGCTGCACGAGCTGTCCGAGCGTGAGCAGGAGGTCGTGCGGCTGCGGTTCGGGCTCGACGACGGCCGGCCCCGGACCCTCGAAGAGGTCGGGCGTCAGTTCGGTGTCACCCGGGAACGCATCCGTCAGATCGAGGCGAAGACCCTCGCCAAGCTCCGTCATCCCCATCGCAGCGACCGCCTCCGCGACTATCTCGAGAGCTCCTGACCGTTTTCGAATCGAGGTGTCACACCCGCCTGCGAGGGTGGGGCATGGGATATCGAGGGAAGGTCGTCGAGCGCTCTCGGGCTCGCGAGCTGCGTGCGGCAGCGTGGACGCTCGCCGACATCGCAGCCGAGCTGGGAGTCGCGAAGAGCTCGGTCTCGCGCTGGGTCAGGGATGTGGAGTTCGACCCAAGACCACGTCGAACTGCACGTCGACGTGCCCCGAGCAAGGTACAGCGACGGAAAGCGGCAGACATCGAACTCCGTCGGTCAGAGGGGATCGCCCGCGTCGGCTCGATGAGCGAGCGTGAGTTCCTGCTTGCAGGTGTGGGGCTGTATGCCGGCGACGGATCGAAGACGGGAAACGAAGTGGCGTTCTCGAACTCGAACCCAGACTTGGTCCGGTTCTTTTGTCGTTGGTTCCGAGAGTTCTTCGCCGTCGACGAGAGCCGCCTGCGAGTACGCCTCTACCTTCACGAGGATCTCGTCCTCGAAGCTGCGGAGCAGTTCTGGTCGCAGGTCTGTGCGATCCCGCGGGTCCAGTTCCACCGGGCCTACCGGGCGCGCGCTGATCCGACGATCAGGAGCAATCGTCACGTCCACGGCTGTTGCCATGTGCGCTATGGGTCTACCGCTGCGTTGCGCGAGATCAAAGGCATGATGGAGGGGCTGGTCCTGGTAACCTCACTGCCGATCCTTCCGGGGTAGCTCAGTTGGCAGAGCGTCGGCCTGTTAAGCCGCTTGTCGTGGGTTCGAGCCCCACCCCCGGAGCAACGACGGGCCGCACTTCGAGTGTGGCCCGTTTCGCGTTCGGGCTGGGGCGAGGACGATAAGGTCCCGGCGGGCCCGTAGCTCAGTGGTCAGAGCAGGCGACTCATAATCGCTCGGTCCCGGGTTCGATCCCCGGCGGGCCCACTATCGTGACCAGCCGCTTCGCGAGGGTCGGTCAGCCGGCGAAGTCCTTGGAGTAGTCGACGGTGTACCAGCGCTGCGGGGTCATGCGGTAGACGCGGTTGTCGCCCGACTCGGTCGAGGTCGCCTCGACGTACGCGTCGCCGAGCTCGGGGCCGAGATAGCGGTGGGCCATCGAGCGGACGTCGGGCGTGCTCTCCTGCACCTCGGTGATCGGGCCTTCGACGGTGACGTACTCGTAGGGCGGCTGTTCGGTCTGGGCACACAGTGAGTAACGCCCGGAGGCGTCGAGAGCCCGGCCCTTGATGCTGGTCGGGGCGGTGATGATCCACACGTCGCCGCCCGGCGTGTAGTCGTACCAGATCGGTACGGCCAGGGGTCGGTCGTCGACCGTCACGGCGATCACCCCGACGTGCAACGCGGCGAGGAACTCCTCGCGTTCGGCCCGGCTCATCGCGTGTGACATGGCTGCCCCTCTCGTGGTCGTCGCAGCGTAGTCCCCGACGCGTGGTGGGGTTCCGCGGTGGTCCTCGCCGTTCGGTCCCGGAGGAAAGTGGTGACGTTCGTCATCGGACGTATTCCCCGACGGCGTCTCCAGACGACATGGTGCTGGTGCCGATACAAGACCATGACGTCCTGGAGCATGTCGTCGACTCGTGGCGATCTCGGTCCCTGGACCGATGCCGCGCATGCCCTTGGGCTCGATCATCCGGCGTTGCTGCGTTCGCCCGGCGCCCGAAAGATCGCCGAGGAAGCGCACCGGCTCCACGAGGTGCGGCGGGCTGCCCACAGTCGCATCTCCGATCTCGAGAAGCTCCTCGACGTGGCCCGCGGCCAGTACGACGTGGCGACGCTGGCCGGTCTGGGGGTGCTGCACGAACTGCACGACGAGCTCGAACAGCAATCGGCGGCGATGCAGTCGGCGGTGTCGGGTCTCGCCCGCTCGCTCGACGCGCGCGACCCGGAGACGGACAGCAACGGCGATGCCGGGGCCGAGCCGACGTCTCGGGAGAGCCTGATCGAACAGCACGGGATCGAGGCCCAGTTCGAGGCACTGATGGACCTGTTCACCATGCAGGGCCTTTACAACCCCCGCACCCGTTCGGTGCAGGTCCAGGGTCGGGGCCAGGGACCGGCGCGGGCACTGCCCCCGTTCGATCGCATCGCCGAGCTCGTCCTGACCGAGTCGGTGTGTCGATATCTGGCCCGGGCGGACTCGATCCATCTCGTGTTGACGCCGTTGGCCGACGTACGGGTCATGAAGGGAATCGGGAAGATCATCGGGTTCAGCGACTACACGGTCGTGAACTCCAACGATCGCGGAGGTGCGCTCAAGTTCGTCGAACGGGTCACCGCGGCCGATGGACAGACGGTGGTCGATCAGCTGCTCGACACGAGCCCGATCCCGGGACTGGCGGTGACCCTCTACGCCGAGGACCACGTGAACCAGAGTGAGATCATCGAAGGTTCGGGTCTGGCACTCGATGACAGCCGGGACCGGTTCCGGGCCCAGATGGCGGACGCGGCGTCGGCGGGGGTCATCGGGCGGCCGATGAGCCCTCCCGAGTACATGATGCTGCAGGCGCTTCGGCAACGGGAGGGAACACCGTTGCTCGACGAGTCCGTCATGTCCGGAACCGGAACCGAGACCTGGTTCCCAGGCCATCACCTCGCCGGAGCGAACGGCACGCTCGTCTCGCGCAAGATGGGCCACTCGGTTCGCTTCCGGCTCGACGAGGTCGGGCGCGGCGCCGAGAACCGGGGGTATCGGATGACGTACGCGCCCGCGGCCTGATCAGCGGGCGGCCGCGAACCCCTTCTCCAGGTCGGCGATGATGTCGTCGACGGACTCGAGCCCGACGGAGAGCCGTACCAGACCCGGGGTCACGCCGGTGGCCTCCTGTTCCTCCGGTGTCAGCTGCGAATGGGTCGTGGCGGCCGGCTGGATCACCAGCGAACGAACGTCGCCGATGTTGGCGAGATGGCTGTGGAGCTCGAGCGCTTCCACGAACCTGCGGCCCGCGTCGAGTCCTCCCGCGATCTCGAACGCGGGCACGGACCCGAACCCGGCACCGCCGCCGAGCTCGGTGGCGATGTCGTGCCACGGAGAGGACGCGAGCCCGGCATAGGCGACGGACTCGACCTGGTCGTGGGCATCGAGGTACTCCGCGATCTTCTGGGCGTTCGAGAAGTGGCGTTCCATGCGCAGGCTCAGGGTTTCGAGGCCCTGCAACAACAAGAACGCGTTGAACGGAGAGACCGCCGACCCGAGATCGCGCAGGAGTTGGACCCGGGCCTTGATGATGTACGAACCCGCACCGAGCCCGGGCCAGTAGGCGAGGCCGTGATAGCTCGGGTCGGGTTCGGTGAACATCGGGTGTTTGCCGGATGCGCCGAAGTCGAAGGTGCCGCCGTCGACGATCACACCGGCGACCGCGGTGCCGTGGCCGCAGATGAACTTGGTGGCGGAGTGCACCACGATGTCGGCGCCGTGTTCGATCGGACGGATCAGGAAGGGGGTGGCGACCGTGTTGTCGACGATGAGGGGGACGTCGTTGGCGTGGGCGATGTCGGCCACGGCGCGCAGATCGACCACGTTGTTCTTCGGATTGCCGATCGACTCGCAGTAGAAGGCCTTGGTGTTGTCGCGAACCGCGGCCTGCCATTCGGCCGCGTCGTCGGGATCGTCGACGAAGGTGCAGGCGATTCCCATCTTCGGCAACGTGTGGTGGAACAGGTTGTACGTGCCGCCGTAGAGGGCGGCGGCCGCGACGATGTGGTCGCCCGACTCGGCCAGGTTGAGGATCGCCAGCGTCTCCGCGGCCTGACCCGACGCGACGACGAGCGCGCCGGGGATGCCGACGGCGGTGTCGGTGCCACCCTCGAGGCTCTGCAGCCGGGCCTCCACGACGGCTTGGGTCGGGTTCATGATCCGGGTGTAGATGTTGCCGATCTCGCTGAGGGCGAAGAGGTTGGCGGCGTGGTCGGAGTCGCGGAACGTGTAGGCCGTCGTCTGGTAGATCGGGACGGCGCGGGCGCCCGTGGTGGGGTCCGGCTCCTGCCCCGCATGGATCTGGCGGGTCTCGAAACCCCATTGGTCGCTCATCGCGTGACGCCCTCTCTCGGCAATTGTTCGATTTGGCGACACAGCTTCGCACCTGATCGCCGGCCGTGCCCGGAAAAACCGAATCGACGATCACCGTCCGGTCCCCGCGGCGGGCGGCTAATGTGCGACGACCGCCAAGGCTCGGAGGCGCTGTGAACGACGGCGACATCGTCGAAGACTTCGAACTCCTCGATCAGCACGGCACGTCCGTGTCGCTCACGTCACTCGTCAGCGAGGGACCGATCGTGCTGTTCTTCTACCCGAAGGCGATGACCCCTGGTTGAACGAAGGAAAGCTGCCATTTCCGCGATCTGGCGACGGAGTTCTCCGAACTCGGCGCTCAGCGAGTGGGGATCAGCGCCGATCCGGTGGATCGGCAAAAGGAGTTCGACGACAAGAACGCTCTGGGATTCCCGCTGTTGTCGGACCCCGACCGCGACGTCGCGAAGATGTTCGGGGTCAAGCGCATGGGTCCGCTTCCGACCAAGCGGGCGACGTTCGTGATCGACCGGGATCGTCGGCTCGTGCGGTCGATCCGCAGCGAGACCAACATGTTGACCCACGCAGACGACGCGTTGGAGGCGCTGCGGTCGCTCTGAGGGCCCGTGTCGGGGTCAGAGCTCGTCGAGCCAGACCGGCGCCCGGTCGAGGAGGAACTCTCCGACCTGACGGCAGCGATCGAGCACGTCGCACAACACCTCTTGCCCGAGAAAGATCCGGGCCAGAGGCACTTCGACGCGTGCCATGATGCTGACGGCCCGTTCGGAGGCATCGGTGACCGCGGCGAACGAGTCGACGGCGCTGACCTCGAGCGGGAGCTCGGTGCCGCCGATTCCCGCGAGATCGGTCGCGAGCACGAGCAGGTCCGGGCCGGCCGACAGCGGCGGCAGCGCGAAGCTGATGGTGAACGGCAACTTGATGTCGTCGGATGGTTCGCTGCCTTCTCCGGCCAGCATCACCTCGTCCTCGAAATGGATCAGCGATCGAGGGTCGACCTCGATCGCGACGTGCATGTCGAGGGGTCCGTCGCACGCCCGGTCCGGGTGAAGGTCGATCTCCCAGGTCTGGCGGTTGGTGTAGGTCTCGATGAAGTGACGTTCGTCGTGGACGTGGAAGCCGTGCTCGGCGACATGGTCCTTGAGATCTGCGACGAAACCCTGGAGGTCGATCACGGCCATTGGCTCCAGCCTGCCACGATTCGCGGCGTTCGCGTCGTCTGTTGCGCGTGCCCCGGTACGAGAAGCGTGGTTCACTGCGGCGGTGACCGCCGATGAGATTCTCCGCGTCCTGAACGAGGCGGCCGACGCGGTCGTCGCCGTGTTCGTCGAGACGACCGATTGGGGTCCGTCGGGACAACGAGCAGGCCAGTACGCGTCCGACGTGGTCGCCGACTCGGCGGTGCTCGACGTCCTCGGCGCGGCCGGGATCCGAGTCCTCAGCGAGGAGAGCGGCCTGGGGGAGGGGACTGGCCCGATCGCGGTGGTCGACCCCCTCGACGGCTCCACCAACGCGTCACGATCGCTGCCGTGGTTCGCGACGAGTCTCTGCGTCGTCGATGACGACGGGCCGTGGGTCGCGGTGGTGCACGATCACGCGGCGGGACGGCGCTACGAGGCGATCCGAGATGGTGGGGCCCGGGCGGATGGCACGACTCTCCCTCGCCGTCGGGAGAGCCGGCTCGCCGATTCGATCATCGCGGTCAACGGCCTTCCGCATCCCGATCCCGGATGGGCCCAGTTCCGGTGCATGGGCGCCTCCGCGCTCGACCTGTGCGCGGTGGCCGACGGTCGCTTCGACGGCTATGTCGACTTCGACGGCGGGTTGGGGGTCTGGGATTATCTCGGCGCGATGCTCGTGTGTCGTGAGGTCGGCGTCGACATGGTCGACGCGGGCGAACGGGAGTTGGTCGTGCTCGATCACCGGGCCCGCCGATCACCGATCGCCGGGCCGCCCGGCCTTCTCGTCGAACTGTCGGCCCGACGACAGGCCCGGTTCGGAGGCAAGTAGTCTGGTCGTCATCTCGACTCCCGGGGCCCCTTGCGACACCTCACGCTGCCATTGCTGCTTCTCCTCGCGCTCGTCGCGGTGGCGTGCGGCTCCACCGACGACACTTCCGACGCGGCGGCCACGTCCACGATTGCGCCCACAACGGTTCCGTCGACCACGGCGTCCACCGCGGAGATCGCCACATCGGCGCCCCCTCCGGTGCCCGACTTCTTCGCCGAGTACGAGGCGGCGGCCGCCGAGCTTCCCAAAGCCGAGTACGACCGCGACCTTCCCCCACAGCCGCCCGACGAGCCCATCGGCGCCTACGGCTACTCGCGCTACGTCTTCACCCGGTCCGGCGACGACGTGATCCCGTCCCTCGTGGAGGGGCCGCTCGGCTATCAGGTTCGCTGCCAGCAGGAGGCCCAGGACTGTTCGTACCGCGAGCTCAAGGCCCTGTGGGAGAGCGGCGAGACGCCGCCGGCCTATCTCGGCATGGATCGCGCCACGCTCGGTGAGCTGGTCGATCAGCTCGACCGGGTCAATGCGGCCATCAGTCAGTACGTCGACATCGGCGACGCGTGCGCGGCCGGGTTCCGCAAGAGCACGAACCAGGTCGCGAACATGGGCATCCACATGATCGACGGTGGGGCATCGGGCTTCGACCCGGACCGGCCCCAGATGGTGCTGTTCGCCCAGGAAAGCGGCATCGGTCTCGGGCGGGACGAGATCGGCGACTGTGCCGGTGGCGAGTGGACCGGCGACGACGGCTACGTCCCCGTCGGGGCCGTGTTCAACCTGGCGTTGACCGAGGACCATCCGGAGGGCTTCGCCGGACCGATCGACAACTGGCACGTCCACTACAACACGTGCATCGGTCGGGCCGACGAGGCCGGGTCGAGCCTGGTCAACGACCCCGAGGTCATCGGTGTCGCCGAAGGCGCTCGAGCGAGCACGAGCGAAGCCGCGTGTCGGGATCGGGGAGGGACGTTCCTGCCGGTCATTCCCAACTGGATGATGCACACGTACGTGGCCGACGACTTCGACGCCCAATCCGGGGTGTTCTCGATGTTCAACCCCACCGTGTGGCCCTTGTCCGATGCCGACGGGTTGGCCGACGAGCGGGTGATCGACCCGGGCGCCGACGTGACCGCGGCCCCGATCATCAACTTCAGCTTCGGGGAGATCCGGGTCGGCGTCGGCGAGACGGTGCGCTTCTCGAACTCCGATGCGGTGCCCCACACCGTCACCGCGGGTTCGTTTCTCGATCCGACCGGCGACTTCGACTCGGGTGTGCTCGGGACCGGTCAGGCCTACGACCTGAGCTTCGACGAACCCGGCGAGTACGCGCTGTTCTGTGTGCTGCATCCGGAGATGACGGCGACGGTCGTCGTCGAGTGAGCGCACCAGCCACGGTCGTCGTGCAACAGGCGATGTTCCGGACGTTCGGAGCGCTGCCGAAACGATTGCGGCGCCTACTGATCCGCACCATCCGGCCGTCGTGGACCGCCGGATCGGTCGCGATCATCGAGCGCGACGACGGGCGCTGGCTTTTCGTGCGGCCGATCTACCGCAAGGGCTGGACCCTTCCCGGTGGCCTGGTCGACCGGGGTGAGCAGCCGGCGACCACCGTCGTCCGCGAGATGGGCGAGGAGCTGGGGATCGACGTGACTGTCACAACCGGGGGCTGGGTCATCCTCGACCCGGTGCTCAGCCGCATCGAGACGGTGTTTCGGGTCGCGCTCGCCGACGGCATCGATCCCGATACCATTCGCGTCACGTCGCCGGAGCTGATCGATCTCGGCTGGTTCCATCCGGAATCGCCTCCGCCGATCGAGGACGAGACCGGCGACGTGATGGCGCTGGCCCGCCAGATCGACGCCGGGGGATCCAATGTCTACATCCGAGGTGGAGAACGACCATGAGAACCGCACTGTTGACGCTCGCGATCGTGACCGCGGGCCTCGCCGCGGCCACCGGCGCGGCGGCGGGCCCGGCCGACGACTTCGAGCCGGCGTCGTGCATCGACAACGGGGGGATCGGTCCGACACCGTTCGTCGACATCCCCGCTGGTGCGTTCTTCGCCGACCCGGTCGCCTGGGCGTACGACAACGGCATCGTGAACGGCACTGCCCCGGACCGGTTCTCACCCGACGACACGATGACCCGCGCCCAGTTCGCGACGGTGTTGCACCGTTCGGTCTGTACACCGGCGGCGGCGGCGAGCGCGTCGTTCGGTGACCTGCGGGCCGGCGCGTTCTATCTCGACGCGATCGACTGGCTGGTGGCCGAGAACCTGACGACCGGCATCGCGCCCGGACAGTTCGGCCCCGAGCGCACGTTGACCCGAGCCGAGTTCGTCACCTTCCTCTACCGCCTGGTCGAGGAGCCGACCGGTTCGCCGCCGGCCGGCTTCGCCGATGTGCCCGCCGACGCGTTCTACGCCGATGCCGTCGACTGGGCTCTGTACCGGGGGCTCACCACCGGCACCTCCCCGACGACCTTCTCGCCGGATCGTGCCCTCACCAGAGGTGAAGGGGTCACGTTCCTGTACCGGCTCCACACCATCGGTGATGTGCAGGCGACCTTCACGACGCTGCTCTCCGGTCTCGCCTTTCCGGTGGCCCTCGCCCAGAACCCCGCCACCGGCACGTGGTTCATCGCCGAGAAGCCGGGCCGCCTGGTGCGCTGGAGCGGTGGCGACCCGACGACGGCGCTGACCCAGGCGGTCGGTCAGGGAGCGGAGCAGGGACTGCTCGGGGTGGCGTTCACCGCCGACGGGTCGTTGATCTACGTCTCCTACAGCGACCCGTCGGGGGATTCCGTGCTCGACGAGTACGCGCTGGACGGCGACACGATCATGACCGGCACCCGTCGCGAGATCATCACGGTCGGGCAGCCCCTGAAGACCCACAACGGCGGCGCGGTCGTCGTCGGCCCCGACGGCTACGTCTACTGGGCTCTCGGCGACGGCGGCGGGGTGAACGACCCCGACGGCAACGGCCAATCCACGACGACGTTGCTCGGAAAGATCCTTCGGATCGACCCGGCCAACCCGAGCGGCGGGCGGGCCTACGGGATCCCGGCCGACAATCCGTTCCTCGGAACGGACGGGACGTTCGACCAGATCTGGCTCTACGGCGTGCGCAACCCGTGGCGGTTCTCGTTCGACCAGACGACCGGCGACCTTTGGGTCGCCGATGTCGGCCAGTCGGCCCGCGAGGAGATCACCCGGTTGACGGGGCCCGATCCCGGCAAGGGGGCGAACCTCGGCTGGAACCTGCGGGAGGGAAGCATCGCCACGCCCGGGGTTGGTGGCCCGCCGCCGCCGGGCCATGTCGGGCCGGTCCACGACTACGACGTCGACGGGAACCAGTCGATCACCGGCGGCTACGTCTATCGCGGATCGGCGATCCCCGCTCTCGACGGTGTCTACCTGTGGGCGGATTTCTACCTGTCGACGCTGATGGGATGGCGCGACGCCTACGGGGTGGAGAGCGCGGCGATCGGGCCGGTCGGCGGCCAACCGACCTCGTTCGGACAAGACGCCGCCGGCGAGGTCTATGTCGTGACGGCCGGCGGGGACTTCCGCAAGCTCGTGCCGGCCTGAACGTGAGGGGTCCTCGGCGACGTTCACCCCCGGATCCGAGCCGGCAACTCCGGGCCCGCCCATGGTTTCGAACGCTAGCCTCGGGGCCCGCGGGCGCATAGCTCAGTTGGCTAGAGCGCTTCCCTTACAAGGAAGATGTCGGGGGTTCGAGTCCCTCTGCGCCCACGGTGGCCGGTGCCCGGCGAGGCGGATCCGCTCGCAGCGGTAGCGTCGGGCATGGAGCTTCGCCGAAAGAGGGTCGTGCCGG
Source organism: Actinomycetes bacterium (assembly GCA_024276495.1). Classification (GTDB taxonomy): domain Bacteria; phylum Actinomycetota; class Acidimicrobiia; order Acidimicrobiales; family Aldehydirespiratoraceae; genus JAJRXC01. The sequence goes on along the minus strand of JAJRXC010000098.1, from coordinate 52,244 downwards.
CCGTGTTCGCGGCGTTCACGGTGTCGATCGTGCTCGCCTCCGCCGCGGCGGCCGACGAGTTCGAGATCGGCGTGCTGCTCGACCCCGACGGGGCCGAGCCGGCGAGCGCCGCGTTCGTCGATGGCTTCGTGCTCGCCGTCGACCAGTCGCCCGACGTGAGCCATCCGCCGGGCGCGGAGGGTGGCGATCACCTCGGTGGCATGGATGTCGTCGTGATCGTGGACGATCGGGCCGGCGTGATCCTTCGCGACCCGGCACCGCCGATCATCGTCGCCGACGCGTCGCCCGATCGTCTCGCGGAGATCGCGGCCCTCGCGGCAACGACCGCGGCGATGCTGATCGTGGTGTCGGACGGAGCCGACATCGACATGGTCTCGAGTCCGGGGCTGTTCGTCGGTGATCTCGACCGGCTCGAGCCGTTGCTGCGCGATCGGCCCCAGCCGTTCGAGGCTGCGTTCGTCGCCGCGTACGGGCGGGCGCCGACGGCCGCCGCGACGCGCGGGTATCTCGCCGGGCGCCTCGTCGACCTCGGTATCGAAGCCACGGACCGGGACCCCTCCGACCATGAGGCGCTGGTGGCGACGTTGGTCGCCGCGGGCCGGTCGGCGCCGGTCGCGGGGCGAGAAGAGACGTCGTCGGATGTGGCTGTCGTCGCCGTGATCGTGGCCGGTCTGGTGGTCGTGCTCGCCACGATCGCGGTCGTCCGTGGGGTCCGTTCGAAACGGCGCCAACTCGATCCGACACATCCGCGGATCCGCTGATAGGGTGCCCCCCAGGGGCATCTCCGCCATCGAGACCACACATGAGGTGTGCTCTTCGAGATGACGGTCATTCCTCGGGAGACGAAAAAGACATCCAGACCACATTGGTCTCGAGGAGGGAATTTCTGTGATGCGTACGAAGCCCATGAAGCGGGCGGCGATGTTGCTCGTCGTTCTCGCGCTGATCGCTGCCGCCTGCGGCAACGACAGCGACGATGCCGCGACGACCGATGCGTCGGGGGACGCCACCGACGGGGGAGCCGACGCTACCCCTGACGACTCGGCGGACACCGCCGAAGAACCAGGTGGGGTCCTGACCGTCGGCTTGTTCCAGGAGCCGGACAACCTCAATCCGTTCCTGGCCGTGCAGACGGCAAGCCGGATCGTTCGAGACCTCGTTCTCGAGGGGCTCGTCGACGCGGATCCCGACGGCAACTACGTTCCGGAGCTCTCGTCGGTGCCATCGGCAGCCGACGGGACGATCTCCGAAGATGGGCTCACGGTCACCTACAACCTGGTCGAAGGCACCACCTGGTCCGACGGCCATCCGTTCACCTCGCGTGACGTCCAGTTCACCTGGGAGACGGTGATGGATCCGGCGAACGCCGTGACCACCCAGCTCGGCTACGAGGACATCGAGTCGATCGAGACGCCCGACGACCAGACCGTCGTCGTCAACTACTCGACGCTGTACTCGCCGGCGTTGTCGTTGTTCAGCATCCCCGAAGCCATCCTCCCGGCCCACGTGCTGGAAGGCGAGGCGTTCGGCGAAGCCGACTTCAACCGCATCCCCGAAGGCACCGGCCCGTTCATGGTGACCGAGTGGAACTCCGGCCAGTCGATCATCCTCGACGCCAACCCGAACTATCGCGACCCGTCGCTGCCGCTGCTCGACCGGATCATCTTCAAGATCATCCCCGACCAGAACGCCGGCATCGTGCAGATGAGAACCGGCGACATCGACGTGTTCTGGAACGTCGACACGGCTGTCATCGACCAGTTCACCAGCATGGACGGCGTCAACGTCCAGGTGACACCGTCGTCGAACGTCGAATACCTCGGTCTCAACCTGAGCTCCGGGTCCGACCCCGCCGACCCGCACTTCGCGTTCGGTGACCCGAACGTCCGGCTCGCGTTGGCGATGGCGATCGATCGCACGCCGATCATCGAAGAGCTGCTCTTCGGGCTCTCCGAAGCGGCCACTTCGCCGATCGGTCTCGGTTGGGCCGCGCCGGAAGGCCTCTCCAACCCGGCCTACGACCCCGAGGGAGCCCGTGCGCTCCTCGAGGAGTCCGGCTGGGTCGACAGCGGCGACGGCATCCGGGAGAAGGACGGTCAACGTCTGACCCTCGAGATCACGACGCCGACCGGCCAGCAGGTCCGAGAGCTCACCGAGCAGGTGCTCCAGGAGCAGTTCAAGGCCGTCGGCATCGAGCTCGTCATCAACAACGTCCCGGCGGCAACGCTGTTCGGCAACTGGGCCGAGAACGGCAAGCTCCAGCGAGGCGACTTCGACATCGCGATGGACACGTGGGGTCCGGATCTCGATCCGGCCGGCTTCCTCGGCATCTTGTTCGATTCGAGCTCGATCCCGCAGGATCCAGGGGGCCAGGGCTGGAACTTCTTCCGGCTCCAGAGCGACCGGCTCGACGAAGCCATCGAAGCCGGCGCCACGACCCTCGACATCGAGGCTCGCAAGGAGGCCTACCGGATCGTCGTCGAGGAGATCCTCGACGCCGGCGTCTACATTCCCCTGTACAACCGCTCCAAGATCGACGCGTTCAGCGATGCCGTCAGCGGCTACTCGCCCAACCCCTGGGGTGAGGTCACGTGGAACGCCGAGGAGTGGTCAATCGCCGGCTAGGCGACGAACACCGGTCACGTAGATGAGAGTGGGTGCGGTTTGCTGAAATTCATCGTCAAACGAATTCTGCAAGCCGTGCCCATTCTCATCGGCATCTCCGTGGTGGCGTTCGTCCTCCTCCAGCTGACACCCGGAGGACCGACGGCCGCCTACCGGGGAATCGCCAACATCCGTGGTGAGGACCTCGCCCGGATCGAGGCGGAGCTCGGCTACGACCGACCGATCGTGGCCCAGTACTTCACATGGCTGGGAAGCTTCATCCAAGGGGACTGGGGAATCTCCTTCGTTGCTCGACAACCGGTCTTCGATCTCATCATGGAGCGACTCCCGGCGACCCTGCTGCTGATGGCCGCCGGGATCACCGTGTCGCTCATCATCTCGATCCCGTTGGGGCTGCTCGCCGCGATCAAGCGCGACACCTGGATCGACCACACGCTGACCTTCGCCAGCTTCGTCGGCCTGTCGATCCCCGTGTTCTGGCTCGGCCTGATGCTGATCGTGATCTTCGCGGTGTGGCTCGACTGGTTTCCGACCGGCGGCATGGGGCCACCGGGCGAGGACATCGACATCCTCACCCGAATCCGCTACCTCACCCTTCCCACGATCACCGTCTCGATGGTGTCGCTCTCGTTCTTCACGAGATATCTGCGTTCGTCGATGATCGAGACGATGGACGAGGAGTACATGCGCTTCAACAAGGCGCGTGGTCTGCCGCCGATTCGCCGGTACCTGCGCCACGCCCTGCGCAACGCCGGAATCCCGTTCGTCACCGTCGTCGCGATCCACATCCCGGAGTTCCTGGTCGGCACCCTCGTCGTCGAGACGATCTTCTCGTGGCCGGGGACCGGACGCCTGTTCTGGGATTCCGCGATTCGCTTCGATTATCCGGTGCTGATGGGCGTGCTCGTCCTCGGATCGCTGATGGTCGTCGCCTCGAACCTGCTCGCCGACGTCTTGTACAGCAAGCTCGACCCGCGGGTGCGCTTTGACTGATCTCGAATCCCACGGCATCTCCGAGGAGCACCTTCTCGCGCTCGAACGCGACGAGGAAGTGGAGGAGATCTCCGACTGGCGCCGCAACTGGCGATCGTTCAGCCGAAACCGGCCGGCCGTCATCGGGCTCGTCGTCTTGACCCTGATCCTCGCCGCCGCGATCCTCGGACCGATCCTGAGCCCGTACGACACCCTCACCCAGGATCTGGGGAACCGGCTGCAGGGGCCGTCGTGGGCCCACCCGATGGGAACCGACGAGCTCGGCCGCGACTCGATGACCCGGATCCTCGCCGGCGGGCGGGTGTCGCTCGGGGTCGCCGCGTTGGCCACCAGCGTCGCCCTCGGCGTCGGCATCACGATCGGCTCGATCGCCGGGTTCTACGGCCGTTGGATCGACAACGTGTTGATGCGACTCACGGACCTGGCCCTCTCCCTGCCCGACCTGTTCCTGTTGATCCTCGCGGCGTCGCTGCTGGGCCCCAGCTTCACCACCATGGTGATCATCATCGGGCTGGTGCGGTGGATGAACGTCGCTCGCCTCGTGCGGGGATCCTTCCTGACCCTGCGCGAACGAGAGTTCGTCGTGTCGGCCCGTGCCTCCGGAACCCGCTCGTTCGGAATCGTGTTCAAACATCTCCTCCCGAACTCGATCAGTCCGCTGATCGTCGCGGGAACGCTGGGAGTTGCGTCGGCGATCATCGCCGAATCGACCCTGAGCTTCCTGGGTCTCGGCCTTCAGCCCCCCACACCGTCGTGGGGCACGATGCTGCGGGATGCCCAGCGGGTGATCTTCTCGACCCCGTCGGCTGCGGTCTTCCCCGGCTTGATGATCTTCCTCACGGTCGTGTCGGTGAACTTCATCGGCGACGGGCTGCGTGACGTGTTCGACCCGTCGGGGGCGACCCTCAGCAGGTCACGGTTCGATCGGCGCCTCGAGAAGCTTCGGGCCCGCTACCAGGGCGCGCCGGTGGTCGATGTGGCCGATCCCACCCCCCAGGTGACGCCGGCTCAGGGCGACGACGGCGCCTCGTCGGCCGGGGGCTCGAACGACACCGGTGTCTGACTGAGCCAGCCGTGGGGCTGGGGAAAATGACAGGCCGCCCAATGTCCCGGGGCGTGCTCCACGAGCTCCGGTTCGAGCTCCGAACACGGCCCGGGGACCTCGGCGATCGGACACCGGGTCCGGAAGTGGCAGCCCGTCGGAGGGTTGACCGCCGACGGGATGTCGCTTTCGAGAATGATTCGCTTGCGGTACCCCTCGATGGCCGGATCCGGAATGGGTACGGCCGACATCAGCGAATGGGTGTAGGGGTGGAGGGGGGCGTCGAACAGCTCGCTCCGTTCGGCCTTCTCCACGATCTTGCCGAGATACATCACCGCGACGTCGGTGCTGACGTGGCGCACGACCGCGAGATCGTGGGCGATGAAGAGGTAGCTCAACCCGAGGTCCTGTTGGAGCTCGTCGAGGAGGTTGAGCACCTGGGCCTGCACCGAGACGTCGAGCGCCGACACCGGTTCGTCGAGGATGATGAGCGAGGGACGCAACGCGAGCGCCCTGGCGATGCCGATTCGCTGGCGTTGACCGCCCGAGAACGACCGCGGATGACGTCGGGCGTGTGACGCCTTCAAACCGACCTGTTCCAGCAGCTCCCTGACTCGCGCCGCTCTCTCCTTGCGGGTCCCGACCCGGTAGGCGACCAACGGCTCCGCGACGATCGACTCGACGGTCATCCTCGGGTTGAGGGACGCGACCGGGTCCTGGAAGACGATCTGGGCGTTGCGGCGCACGCGGCGAAGCTCGGCCGCGCCGGCCTGGACGATGTCGACCATCGACGCACGCCCGGACTCTTCGTCGTGGACCCGGAACTCGATGCGGCCCGCGGTCGGCTCCACGAGGCGCAGCACCGCACGAGCCGTGGTCGACTTCCCGCACCCGGACTCACCGACGAGGCTCAGGGTCTGGCCGGCGTGCACCTCGAACGAGACACCGGCCACCGCGTGGAGATGTTGGGCCTCCCGTCGGAGGCCACGACGGCGAACCAGAAAGTCCTTGGTGAGGCCCTCGACTCGCAACACGACATCGTCGTCGGTGTCGATCACGTCGCCGGTGTGGGTGTGGGGCGCGGTCACGCGTCGACTCCCTGGTGTGGACGGTGCAGCTCGCCGGCGAAGTGACAGGCGCACTCGTTGGTGTCCTCGCCGTGGCACGGTTCGGGTCGTTCGGAGACGCACAGGTCGGTGGCGCGATCGCAACGCGGCCAGAAACGACACCCCTGTGGAGGAGTCGTCAACGACGGTGCGGACCCGCGGATGGAATACAGCGTCTTCGACTCCTCATCGAGCCGGGGGACGGAGTGGAGCAGACCCCGTGTGTAGGGATGCTCGGGGTTGGCGTAGAGCGACTTGGCGTCGCCTCGTTCGATGATCTCACCGGCGTACATGACCTGGACGTTCTCGCAGAATCCGGCGACGACGCCGAGATCGTGGGTGATCAGCATGACCGCGGTGCCACGGTCGTTCGCGAGCCCGAGCATGAGGTCCATCACCTGGGCCTGCGAGGTCACATCGAGCGCGGTCGTCGGTTCGTCGGCGATGAGCAGGGTCGGATCGCACAAGAGGGCCATCGCGATGACGACCCGCTGGCGCATCCCCCCGGAGAACTGATGGGGATAGTCGCGGAACCGCTTCTCCGGGCTCGGAATGTGGACGTCGCGGAGCGTGTCGATCGCGACGGTCCGAGCCTCCTTCTTGGTCATGTTGCGATGGATGCGCAGCGTCTCGGTCATCTGGCTTCCGATCGTGAAGACCGGATCGAGCGCCGTCATCGGATCCTGGAAGATGATCGCGATCTCGCGCCCGCGGATCCTCTGCATCTCACGTTCGGACAGCGAGACGAGATCCCGGCCCCGGAAACGGATCTCGCCGCCGACGATCGCGCCCGGAGGATCGATCAGGCCCATGATCGACGCGGCGGTGACCGACTTTCCCGACCCGGACTCCCCGACCACGCCGAGGCGTTCGCCTTCGTTCATCGAGAACGAGATGCCGTCGACGGCACGAACATCGCCCTGGTCGGTGAGGAAATAGGTTCGCAGGTCGTGGACCTCGAGCAGCGGTTTCGCAGCCAACACGTGTGACCCCCTTCGTCGCGACATCCTAGGAGATCGCCGGTCGATTGATTCAGCCCGGGAGCGGTCGGAGGGCCTCGCGTTCCCCACGCGGCGTGTCCGGGTGTAGGAAGGACACACGGGCGAACGACAAGGGAGGCCTCATGGGCGTCGACGAACGGTTGGAACCGACGAGCGCGACCGAGCCCGTTCCCGCCATTCCCTTCCACCGAGGTGCCCACGGCCCTCTCCTCGCGGGCAGTGTCCGCCGCACGGCCGCCATCTACTGGGCCGTGATCGTGCTCGCCACGGTGCCGTCGGTGCTCGGATCGTCGCCCCCGTGGCGTGCCCTCGGGCTCGGACTGGTCCTGCCCGGCGGCGGACTCGTCTACACGTCCGATCCCGTCTTCGTCGCTCTCGTCGCGGCCGGCGCGATCTACGGCGCCGTCGTCTTCTACGTCGGGACCAACCAGAGCGTGCTGCCCGCGGTGTGGATCGGCGCGGCGCTGGTCGGTCCGCTGCGCACCGACACCGGCCTGTGGACCTGGGCACAGTGGGTGGTTCCTGCCATCGGCGCGACGGCGATGGTCGCCTTGTTCGTCAGGAAACGGTGGGAGACGCGCTCGTGTCGGGAGCTCGGCGTCGAACGCAACCGGTGGCTGCGCGAGACGACCTTTCATCGCCCGCTCCCGACGCCGACACCGGAGGCCGGCCCCGAGCTCGACGCCGACGAGATGGCGCTCCTGCGCTGGGTCATCGATCGCGGTCTCACGGCCGATCGTCTCGAGGGCCATGGCCTGCTCATGGGAGGACTCCGGTACCAGTGCAACTGGCTCCAATGGGCCCTCGCCCTCGCCCAGTACGCCCGCACCCCGGCGTTTCACGGCTACCTGTCGGGCGCGCAACGTCGCCTGATCGAACGCGACCTCGAGCGTTCGGCATGGGAGTTCTGGCACCGGGAGAACCTGTTCGGCAACCTCGACGCCGATCCCGACCCGATCCGGCGCGACAACGTGATGTACTCGGGCTATCTGGCACTCATGCTCGAGACCTACGCGTCGACGACCGGCGACACCCGCTACGACGATCCCGACTCGCTCGAGTTCCGTTGGAACGAGTCGCGGGTGTTTCGCTACGACGGCGCAACGATCGCGGCGACGCTCGGGACCAACCTGACCTGCGAGTGGGGCGACTGGGGCCTGATCCCCTGTGAGCCCGGCCTGCTCTTCTCGTCGTGCAACGCGATCGCGCTCAACGCGATGGTCGCGCGCGAGCGTCGCCTGGGCGGGGACGGCGTCACCGGCATCGTCGAGCGCTTCCGGCGGGGAATCGATGCAGAGTTCACCTCTCCCGACGGCAGGATCGTCCCGAACCTGTCCGCCCGCTACGGCTTTTCGAACACGCTCCTCAAGACGATCGCGGCGGATGCCGGCCAGGCCTTCTTCATGCGCCCGCTCGTCCCGGACATCGCGGCGCGAACCTGGGAGATCCTGCGCCACGACCAGGTCCGGCTCGTCGACGGCGCCGTCGAGTTCGCCGGATCGGGGTTCAGCCATCGTCTCGACATCGTCGACCCGGGTTCGGGTGCGAAGCTGCCGATCCTTCGCAACGCGTGTGTGCTGATGCTCGCACGCGAGATGGGCGACGAGGAGCTGGCCGAGGCCATCATCGCCCAGACCGATGCCGAGTGTGCGGTGGCGTCGTCGGCCGGTACGAGGTGCTACGCCGACGCGTCGATCTTCGCCAACGCGTACTGGGCGTTCGCCCGGATGAACCGGAGAGACGGCTGGTTCGATCTCGTGCGCTCCGGTGTGCCGGACGAGTGGCGGGCCGGTCCCGTCCTCGCCGATGTGTCGTATCCCGAAGTCCTCGTCACGCGAGCGGTCACCGACGGCCGGGCGCTCGACCTGACGTTGCGGCCCGGCGACGGCGCGCGACGTGCGTCCCTGCGCATCGAGGGGCTCCACCCGTCTGCCCCGTACGGGGTCGTGGGCGGGGTCGACGCCGACGTCGTCGCCGATGCCGACGGGCACGCCGATGTCACCGTCGATCTCGGCGGCCGTCACGAGCTGCGTCTCGCTCCCCTCTAGTCGGCGAAGAGCCGACCCGTGGTCGTGGCCCGAAACGCGGGAAACGGGATCGACTCCTGCTTGAGGAAACCCCGGGCGGGAAGTGTGCCGTCGTCGACCATCTCGATCACCGACGCGACCGACGCTGCCGTCGTCCACGCGATGGCGGTGGCGCGGGTGTCGCCCACGTCGCGCGGGCGAAAAGAGCGCACGTATTCGAGCCGACTCAGCTTCCCGGCGATCGTTCCCTCGGACGCGACATGGACATGGACGACGTCTTCGTCGACCGGAGGTTTGGCATTCGTCAGGATGTCTCCGGCCAACTCTCGGCGCTCACGCATCAACAACTCGTGGAAGAAGAAGTTCATGAGATCCATGTGGCCGGGATAGCGCATGGTCTTGTAGTCGAGGTTCTCGACCTCGCCGAGGAAGCTCTCGCACATCGTGCCCAGACCGCCGGAGGTCGTGAACGCCTCGAGCTTGGTGCCGTGGACGTAGATCGTCTCCTTCCACTCCATCGGCGAGACCCACTTGTGCACACCTTCCTCGATGACCTCACAGTCATTGAGGTATTCGTTCACGACGCCTTCCGGCGACCAGTTGAAGGCGTAGCCCAGCAGCCCGGTGGGGTGTTGGGGGAGCGCGCCGACCCGCATCCGGATGGAACGGCACCGCTCGAAGCGGGCGGCCTGGCCGGCGGCGACGATGCCGACGAACCCGGGGGCGAGACCGCACTGCGGGGCCATCACCGCGGTCGCGGTGGTGGCCAACTCGCGGATGTGGCGGGTGGTCGGGACGTCTTCGGTCAGGTCGAAGTAATGCACGCCGTGGCGATGGGCGGCGTCGGCCAGCTCCCGGTTGCAGTGGTAGGGGAGGCACGACAGCACCGCGTCGACCGATGACAGTGCCGCGTCGAGCCGGACGGTGTCGGTCACGTCGGTGGTGTGGGCGTCGAACGAGCTCGATTCGCGGGGCTCGACGAGATCGTGGGCCTCGACGATGAACCCGGCCTGGTCGAGAAGTCGGGCGGCGAGCAGTCCGACCTTTCCCAGGCCGAACACGGCGATGGTGTCGATGCGGCTCATCGATCGAGTTCGAAGGTGATGCCCTGGGCGAGGGGCAGATCGCGCGAGTAGTTGACCGTGATCGTTTGGCGGCGCATGTAGCCCTTCCACGCATCGGAGCCCGATTCGCGACCGCCGCCGGTCTCCTTCTCCCCTCCGAACGCGCCGCCGATCTCCGCGCCCGAGGGGCCGATGTTGACGTTCGCGATTCCGCAGTCGGATCCGATCGCGGAGATGAACTCCTCGGTCTCTCGCACGTCGGTGGAGAAGATGCACGAGGACAGTCCCTGGGGGACGTCGTTTTGCATCGCGATGGCGGCCGACAGCTCGTCGTAGGGCACGACATGGAGAAGGGGGGCAAACGTCTCCTCTCGCATCAACTCGGTGGGCTCACGGTGTTCGACGATCGCCGGGCGGACATACCACGCGTTCGGGAACTCGTCGACGAGGACCCGGTTGCCGCCGGTGATGCGGGCGCCCGACCTCCGTGCGATGCGCAGTGCGTCGCCCATCGAAGCGAAGGCCTCTTCGTCGATGAGGGGGCCGACAAGCGTCTTCTCGTCGAGGGGATCACCGATCGGGAGGCTCTCGTAGGCGGCAACAAGGCGCGGCACCAGTTCGACGTACACGTCCCGGTGCACGATGAGTCGACGCAGGGTGGTGCATCGTTGTCCGGCCGTGCCGACCGCGCTGAACACGATGGCCCGTGCCGCCATCTCGAGATCGGCCGACGGCGCGACGATCATCGCGTTGTTTCCCCCCAACTCGAGGATGGTGCGGCCGAAGCGGGCGGCAACGGCGGGCCCGACCGCGCGACCCATCGCACACGAGCCCGTGGCCGAGACGATCGCGACGTCGTCGCTCGCGCTCAGAACCGCACCGACGTCGGCGGCGCCGAGCACGACCTGGGACAGCCGGTCGGGCGCGTCGCCGAACCGTTCGATGGCCCGCTGGAGGATTCTCTGCGTCGCGAGTGCGGTCAGAGGGGTCTTCTCCGACGGTTTCCAGATCACGGGGTCGCCGCAGACCAGGGCGAGGGCGGCGTTCCAGCACCACGGGGCGACGGGGAAGTTGAACGCGGTGACGATCGCACACACGCCGAGCGGATGCCACACCTCGCGCATCGAATGGCCGGGACGCTCCGACGCGATCGTGCGACCGTAGAGCTGGCGTGACAACCCGACGGCGAAGTCGCAGATGTCGATCATCTCCTGAACCTCGCCGAGCCCCTCCTGGATGATCTTTCCCGACTCGAGGGACACCAGACGGCCGAGATCGCCCTTGGCGGCCCGGAGCTCCGCGCCGAACAGGCGGATCAGCTCGCCGCGGCGCGGGGCGGGGACTGTGCGCCACTCGGCGAATGCCGCCACCGCCGCGGCGATCGATTCGCGGGTCGCGGCGGGTGTGTGGGTGGCGAGGCGAGCGAGCTCGGCCCCGTCGACCGGGGTGGTGACCACCAGGTCGTCGGCGGCGAGGTTGCTCGCCTCGATCCCGGTTGCTCGGAGGATCTCCGCCGCGCGGCTGTCGTTCCGGGAGTGCGGGTCGCTCATGTTTGAAACACTACATCAGCTCGGCGATATATGTAATGTCTGTGTCATGTCCACGGGAACCCTCGCCGAGCGCATTGCCGACGCGGCCGACGCGCTCACCCCGACGGAGCGCCGAATCGCGGAGACCGTGCTCGCCGAACCCACGGCCCTCGCGTTCGAAACCGTGGCGGAGATGGCCTCGCGGGTGGAAACGAGCGGCCCCACCATCGTGCGTTTCGCGGCGAAGCTGGGGTTCGACGGATACCGCGATCTTCAGGACACTGCCCGGGCGTCTCTGGCCGACGAGCTGCGTCGACCGACCGACCGGATCCGTCGACCCGCCCCGTCCAGCGGCTGGGAGCAGGCGCGGGCCAACGCGCTCGGCAGTCTGGACGCGTTGTTCGCCGGCATCGCTGAAGACGACATCGTCGACATCGCGGCGCGGCTGGCGGCATGCGCCGGATCGGTCTGGGTGCTCGGAGCGGAGACCTCCTCGGCCCCTGGAGACGTCCTGGCGGCCGGTCTGCGGCTCCTGCGGCCCGGCGTTCGTCACCTCCACGGTTCGCGGGCCGACATCGCGATCGACGTGGCCGATGCGGCCGGTGACGACGTCGCGGTGGTCCTGGACGTCCCTCGCTACGAACGGACGGTGATCGACACCGCCCGAGGGCTCTCCGACCAGGGCGTGATCGTGATCGCGATCACCGACGGCCCACTGTCGCCACTCGCGGCGATCGCCGACCGCTGGTGTGCGGTTCCGGTTGCGGCAGTCGGGCCGTTCGACAGCACGTTGCCGGCGGTGGCCCTCGTCGAGCTCCTGCTGGCCGAGGTCGCGGACCACCTACGGGAATCGGCGACCGCCCGACTCGACCGAACCGAGGCGTTGTGGGCCGCCAACGACGTGTATCTGCCCGGAGAGGACCCGAGCCGGTGACCGACCGTTCGCTTCCCTCCGACCTCGAGCCGCTCGAACACGACCTTCTCGCCCGCATCGAACGCCTCGACGCCTCCTCGACCGCCCCGCCGACTCATCTCGACCCGCTCGCGGCCGCAGAGCTTTTCGAGGCGCAGGTCCTGTCGCGTGTCGTTGATCACGTCGCTCGCTGGGCCCGACGGGAACACGACCTCGGCTACTACACGATCGGATCCGCCGGTCACGAGGCGAACGCCGCAGTGGCGATGGCGCTGCGGCCCACCGACCCTGCCCTGCTGCACTACCGATCGGGCGGGTTCTTCTTCTCGCGAGCCGCCCAGGTGGGTGGCCACGATCCGGTAGGCGACGTGCTGCGCGGGATGCTGGCCCGCTCGACCGAATCGATGGCCGGGGGACGTCACAAGGTCTTCGGCAGTCATCGCCTCGACATCATTCCGCAGACCTCCACGATCGCTTCCCACCTGCCCCGCGCCGTCGGCTTGGCCCGGAGCTTCGCCCTCGCCGAGACGTTCGAGCCGACCTGGCCGCGTGATTCCGTGGTCGTGTGCAGCTTCGGCGACGCGTCGCTGAACCACTCGACCGCCCAGGGGGCCATCAACGCGGCGCTCGCGGCCTCGTTCCGAGGTGACGCCGTGCCGGTTCTGTTCGTGTGCGAGGACAACGGCCTGGGCATCAGCGTGCCGACCACGCCGGGTTGGGTGGCCTCGTCGACGCGAGGGCGGTTCGGCGAGCGGTGGGCGGCGGCGGCCGGCGACGACCCCGGGGCGGTGCTCGACCAGGCCACCCGGCTCGCCGCCGAGATCCGCGCCACCGGACGTCCCGGGTTCCTGCATCTGGGCTGCGTGCGGTTCCTCGGCCATGCCGGAACCGACGTCGAGACCGCCTATCGGTCGCCGGCCGAGCTCCGGGCCGACATCGAACGTGATCCGATCCTCGCCACCGCCGCCGTCCAGGTCGTCGGCGGAAACTGCACCGGCGCTGATCTCGTGGCCTGGTATCTCGCCGAACGAGACACGGTGCGGCGCCGCATGCTGGAGCTCCGGTCCGAACCGGAACTGCGCAGCGGGCCCGAGGTGATGGCGCCGTTGGCCCCTCGGACTCCGGTTCGCGTGAAGACTGCCGCCGAGGAGCTCGTCGACCGTGCCGGCATCGATCGTTCGCCGGCCACGCTGGCCCAGACCATCAACCGCGTTCTCGATGACCTGCTGGCCCTTCGGCCCAACAGCTTGGTCTTCGGAGAGGACGTCGGTCGCAAGGGCGGCGTCTACGGCGTCACCCGCGGGCTGCAAAAGCGCCACGGCGCCGGTCGCGTGTTCGACACGATTCTCGACGAGCAATCAATCCTCGGGCTCGCGTTGGGCGCGGCGGTCAACGGCTTCCTCCCGATCCCGGAGATCCAGTATCTGGCGTATCTCCACAACGCGGAGGATCAGCTACGCGGAGAGGCGGCATCGCTCGCGTTCTTCTCTCAGGGTCGATACCGCAACCCGATGGTCGTGCGGATCGCGGCGTACGGCTACCAGCGGGGCTTCGGCGGCCACTTCCACAACGACAACTCGGTCGCCGTGCTGCGCGACATCCCGGGTCTCGTCATCGCCTCGCCGAGCCATCCGAGCGATGCCGCATCGATGCTGCGAACCTGTCTGGCCTCCGCCGAGATCGACGGCTCGGTCTGTGTCTTCCTCGAACCCATCGCCCGCTACCACACCGCCGATCTCCACACCGACGGCGACGGCTTGTGGCTGGCCCCTCCGACCGTCGACCACGTGCCGATCGGGGTCGCCCGAACCCATGGCGACGGCGCCGACGGCACGATCCTCACCTGGGGCAACGGCCTCTTCGCGAGCCTGCGGGCCCGGGCCCGACTCGCCGATCTGGGTGAGCGCTGGCGAGTCGTCGACCTGCGCTGGTTGGCGCCACTTCCCGTCGACGACCTTCTCCGGGAGGCGCACAGCACCGGGCGGGTCCTCGTTGTCGACGAGACCCGCCACAGCGGGGGAGTGGGCGAAGCCGTGGTGGCGGCGCTCGTCGAGGGAGGCTTCGCCGGTCGGGTCGATCGAGTGGCCGCTCTCGATTCGTTCGTGCCGCTCGGTGCGGCCGCTGAGCTCGTGCTGGTTTCCGAACGACAGATCGTCGAGCGGGCCCTCGCCCGTGCCGTGGCCGACGTCTCGAACGCAGCTCGACCGACGCGGTACGTTGTGGAGCGGCGATGAGAGGATGGTCACGATGCGTATCAATCGAGGGGCGGCCGTCGTCTTGGTGGTGTTCGGGCTTGTCGCGGCGGCGTGCTCGTCGGGCGGCGGTGATTCCGGATCAGTGTCGGGAGTTCCCCCCTCGACCACTGTCCCACCGACCACGGTGCCTCCGACCACGGTGCCTCCGACCACGGTGCCTCCTTTCGCCGCGTCCGTCGCCGTGGTCGGCCCCGAGGAGATGATCTTCGACTGGTCCGAGGATCGCTGCGACGAGAGAATGCGACCCGACCTGCCGGTTCGTGCGTTTCGTTCCGCCGACGGTGAGATCACCATGACGCTTGCCCACGAGACCAACTTTCGTCTCATGGGGCCCGACCTCGACTCCCTGGTGCCGACGTGTCCGGCGATTCGCGAGTCGGGTCTCGACCCCGACCCCTCGAAGTACGACCAGTTCGGTTGGATCGCGGCGACCTACACCGAGGACGGCTCCACGATCTATGCCGTGATCCACAACGAGTTCCATGGGGACAAGGCCAACCGATGGGACGCACGACGAGACTTCTCATTGACCCAGGGGGAACAAGACTGGACGTATCTCGGCCGTTCCGACGGTGGCACCTTCGATCTCGCGGTCGTCGACGGCGAGTGGCGACGCGGCGATTTGTGTCTCATCTCGGACGGGGGGATGCATCCCGATGTGGCCTGCGATGCCGTCCGTCGATGGACAGCACCGCAGACGGGTGGCATCTCCATGAAGGTCAAGGTCGCCGACGTGGGCCAGGGCGGTGGCAACGGGGTACTGGTAGGGGTCGACGGACCTGACGGAGAAGTGTGGTCGGTCACGATCGACGAGGGCGACACCGACTCCTACCAGAGGGTGTTGCGCCTCGATGTCGAGGCGGGCGACAACGTCGATTTCTGGGTCGACTCTCGCGGCGATGCCGGGTTCGACTCGACGAGCTTCGAAGTCACGATCGATTATCGCGACGAGCTGTGCACCTCACCGACGCCCAAGTGCCAGATGGTCAGCCTCACGTGGGCGGTCTCAGAGGACGGCGGCGCGACCTGGTCGTCACCGGCCGCGCCCGACAACCTGATCGCCACCGTGCCGGTGCCGTACGTGCCGAACGCGGGCATGGTGGGCATGTGGCAGCCGAGCGGCATCGTGAAGAGCCCGAACGACGGCTTCTACTACATGCTGGTTCAGTACGACTTCCATCGCGACGGAATCGACCGCGAAGGGGAGTGCCTCCTGCGAACCGACACGCTGGAGGATCCTTCCTCGTGGCGGGCCTGGGACGGGGCCGCTTTCTCCATGTCGTTTCCCGACCCGTACACGACGCCAGGCCTCGATCCAGTCGACTCCACCTGCCCGAGCGTGCTCGACGCCCCGATCTCGGGCCTGACGTACAACACCTATCTGGAGCGATTCGTCGCCATCGCCGGCTACGGTCGCATCGACCCGGTGGGGATCTACTTCGTCACCTCCGAGGACCTGATCAACTGGAGCGAGCCGACGCTCATCGCCGAGGCGGTGTGGAACTGGACCAACGGCTATCAGACTCCCTTCGACGCCTACCCCACGCTGGTCGATCCTGCGAGCGACTCGCTGAGCTTCGACACCACAGGTCAGTTCCCCTTCCTCTACTACACGAGGGTCAACACGTTGAACCCCCTCGACTTCGACCTGATCCGCGTGCCCCTGCGTTTCGATGTCGACTGAGTCGATTGCCTGTCGTCGGGCGGGATGCTGTGCGACACTCACAGGGTGAACTCAGATCAGAACCTCCCGCCTCAGCCCCCGTCCGCCGACGAGCCCCCCGGTCCCGGCTACTGGAAGGCGAGCGACGGCAACTGGTATCCACCGGAATCCTCTCCGGCTCCGACCGCGCCGCCCGGCCCGGCGATGGCCCCGATCGCCCTGATGGCGTCCGCCCCGGCCGTGCCGGCCGGCACTCAGCTGTCGGGCCTCGGGAAACGTTTCGGCAACTTCCTGCTCGGCATCGTTCTCATCATCGTCACGCTCGGCATCGGGTATCTCATCTGGGCCTTCGTCGCCTACGGCCGTGGTCAGACCCCGGCCAAACAGGTGCTGAAGATGTATGTCCTCGACGAACGCACCGGCCGGCCGGCTGGCTGGGGCACGATGTTCCTGCGGGGTTGGGTCATCGACGGCCTGCTCGGGCAGATCACCTTCGGGGTGTTCGGACTGGTCAGCGCCCTGTGGATCTTCAGCGGTGAGACCCACCAGCGTCTCACCGACAAGATGGTGAAGACGATCGTCGTCGATGCCCCCGATGGCCTTCCGGCGTAGGGGCGCTCAGGAGAACGCGAAACCGATACCGGGTCCGATGCGGTGCGACTCGGGTCGACGAATCCGTCAGACCGTCAGCTCGACCACGGCCCCGTCGGTGCGGCGAAGGCCGATCCGGATCTCGTTGCGGTCCGGGGCGAGCGCGCCGGTCGGAAGAAGGACGACGAAGCTGTTGTCATCGCCGGCCCGTTGATACAGGGGAGAAACCCCCACGATCCGATCGTTGACCGCGACGACGATGGTTGCCCCGTCGGGTACGTCATCCACCTGGCCGGCGATCTCACCGAGTTGCGGCCGGTCCCCGTCGGGGGTGCGCAGTCGGTCGAGTTCGACGACGGTCGCGGCCCCCTGCGGGGCACCGAAGATCGAGCCGGCGGACTGGCCGATCAGATCGCGTCCGGGGACGTCTCGGTAGAGGCCGGCGAGGCGATCATCGGCCGGCCCGATCGACGGAAATCGCCCGCCGAGGAGTTCCGCGAAGCTCGACTCGGCATCGAAGTCGACGACGCCGAGGAACTCGTAGTCGAATGGTTCGCCGAATGAGTACACGTACTTGTCCTCGCCGCGGGCGGTGACCGCGTCGGACCCCGCGGGTCGACCATCGGTCTCCCACGGCAGTCCGATCCCGAGGAGATCGGCGATCGTGGGCGTGACGTCGGTGGAGTTGACGTTCGAGTCGTCGATGGCGCCGACGGTCTGGCCGGGCGCTTTGATGAGCAGCGGAACGTAGACGACCTGTTCCAGATTCGCATCCGACAGTGAGCGACTGGGCTCGTCGACCTCGAATGCCGCGCCGTGGTCACTGACGACCACGATCAGTGTGTCGTCGTACTCGTCGATCTCCCGGAGCCGGTTGACGATGACCCCCAGGAGTCGGTCGGCGTACTCCGCCTGGAGGAGATGTCGTTGGCGGGTGACGGCGACAGGCCACGGGTCGCTCTGGTCGCGGGCGTAGTCGACACGGTCGGCGGCGACATCGTAGGACGTGCCGTTCTCGCGAATGGTCCAGGGCTGATGGGGGAGCATCAGGTGCAGGAAGCCCAGGAACGGTTCGTCGGTCGGCCGCAGCGCGTCGACGAAGAGTTGGTGCCGGTTGGGCTGGGCGAGCACCCGGGTCGCGAGGAACCTCTCGAGAGCGATCTCGTCGTCGCTCAGTCCGGCGTCGGGGTCGTCGTCGAGCGTCTCCGGTGCTGCGACCGGCGCGACCGCGGTCACCTCTTCGACGAACTCGTCGAAGGCGTCGCCGGCCGGTCGTCGTCCCGGGGTCACCCGCCGGGCCCACGAGTCCCGGACGGTGTCGAGGAGTCGCCTCCACCGCGGTCCGGTGTCGATCTCGACCAGGGGAGCGGCGACCGGAACGGCCTCCTCGCCGGTCCCCTGGTCGACGGGTGGGGGTGGGGGAACCGGTCGGACCCCACAGCTGTCGAAGCCGCAGAGCTGGGTGATCGACTCCGAGACGATCAGGTTGTGGGAGTCGGCGAGCAGGCTGAAGAGGTTGTCGGGGTGGTCCTGCCAGCTGGGCTCCCCATGAGGGTTGATGCCGTCGAGCATGGCGGGAACCGCGGTCGGCGTCCACGGGCTGACGGTGGTGAAGCGGCGATACCACGTCGACTCGTCGCCTAGGGCTGCGAGGTTCGGGAAGCGCACGTCGTCGATGGTTCCATCGGCCGCGAGGAGCGATTGGGTCGGCCATTCGTCGAAGACGAGCATCAGGACCGATGGCGGCGTTGCCACCGGTGCGGGGCCGGCGTCGAGAACAACACCGACTGGTTCCGGCCCGTCGGCCCCGATTCGGTCGGCCACCGGGGCGAGGAACAGGAACTGGGCGAGAAACAGCAGGTTCGCAGCGCTGAGCAGACGAAGCCAGGTGCCGAACCCCTCGAAACGACGATATGCCCACGCCCCACCGCCGGCCGCGCCGAGAGCGAGCACGGTGTAGACCGGGGCGCGGTCGGTCACCTCTTTCGAGACGAGGACGGCGAAGAGTCCGAGGAGGATCGCGACGACGGCAATGTGGACCATCTCCCCCAGGCTTCGGCGAAGCAGGCGGACTACCTCGCCGGCCGACCACACCGCGAGGGGCGGAACGATCACCACTCCGACGGCGAACAGGACGATGGAGCGGTCGACGACGCGGTTGACCTGAAACGTCTCGGGGTTGTCTCCGAGCAGGTCGAGAACGGGTTGGGCGACGACGACCCCGCACAGGGCCGCGGTCACGAAGAACCGGCGGGCCGGCGAGACGAACCGATGCCTCGCGGCACGGACGTCGCCTGCCGAGGTGGCCACCGAGGCCGGAGTCGGAGCCTCCATCGGAGGGTCAAGCTAGTCGCAGCCCGGCTCCCACGCTTCGACGAGTGCCGGGCACCCCACTACCGTTCGACACCATGCCCCACGCTCGGAGCTCCCGCCCTCTCGTTCTCTTCTCGTTCCTGCTCTCATTCCTCGTCGTCGCGGCTGCCGGATGCGGTGCTGACGAGACGGCGAACGAGTCCGCCGCCGCCGATGTCGCGCCGGAGATCACGGCCGCGCCGGGCACGCCCGAACCCGAGCCCGATTCCGATCCCGAGCCCGAATCGGAGCCCGAGGCGAGAAGCTACGACTTCTCCGCCGTCGACCCCATCGTCTCCGAGTTCGTGACGGAGAACGAACTCAACGGCGCCGGGCTCATCATCGTGCAACGAGACGATGGCGTCGTCTTCGACGGATATTGGGGTGACTTCGACGAGGATCGGATCTCGCTCATCGCGTCGTCATCGAAGATGATCGCCGCCGGCGTCCTGATGAGACTCGACGATGATGGTCTGCTCGACATCGACGCCCCGATTGCCGATGTCGTCGGATGGGGGATGGCCAACCCCGACATCACCCCGGCCCAACTGCTGTCCAACAGCTCCGGACTGGTCGGGTTGCTCCCGAACCCGTCCTATGGGCCCTACCTGTGCCAATACGTTGCCGTCGGGAGCCTGCAGGAGTGTGGTGAACGGATCTTCACCACCCCCGACGACGACGCCGACATCGTCGACCCCGATGTCGAGTTCCGTTACGGCGGTGCCCAGTGGCAGGTGGCGGGGGCCGTTGCCGAGGCGGCTTCCGGCCGGTCATGGGCGGAGCTCATCGACGAGATCTACGTCCGGCCGTGCGGTCTCGACGTCTTGGCCTACAACAACCACTTCGCTCAGCTCTCGTAACAGGGGTTCGAGTACCCCTTCCCGTTCAACGGAGATCCCGGGACGCTCGAGGCGACCGACAATCCGAACATCGAGGGCGGCGCCTATGTGACGACCGGCGACTACGCCGCGCTCTTGTTGATGCATCTGCGAGACGGGATGTGCGCAGACACCCGGGTCCTGTCGTCCGCCGCCATCGACCGGCTCCACGAGGACCGGATCCTCGATGCCTACGGGGGAAACGCCTTCGGGGAAGGGACCGGGTACGGGATGGGTTGGTGGATCGACCGGGACACCGGCCGCATCAGCGACGGCGGGGCCTACGACACGGTGCCCTGGCTCGATCTCGAGGATGGCTACGGCGCATATCTCGTCATCGAAGCCGACTCGGCCACCGGCAATCGATTGGCCACCGAGCTCTACGATGTGGTGGAGACGGCCGTGACCGGGCGCTGATCGCCGCCTCAGCTGGTGATGAAGGCGGACAGCACGGTCCGGTCGTCGCCCAGCAGCGGCTGCACGTCGTCGACGCTGACCTCGGCGACGATGATCTCGCCGACCTCGTCGGTGACATTGCCGAAGATGCCGTTGTTGCGCATGCCCTCGGCCTGCTTGTGGTTGTCGTCGGTGGGCGACAGGAAGTGGATCGCGTTGATCTTGTAGCGATGGATCAAGAACAGATGCATGAGCGTCATCAGCCGCTTCCGACGCATCTCCGGGCGATAGTTGTTCTGGTCGCGCACCATCAGGATCGGGCGACCCCGACGGTCGTGGATCACCGAGAACACCACGTTGGCCACGGTCTCATCAGGCCCGTTGACCTGGAGCTCGAGAATCTCCGACCCGGGGGTGTGGGGCCGCAGCACCACCGAGAGGGGCACATCGATGCCGTGGGCCGGCGCCCACTCCTTCAACCACTCCTCGAGCAGGCCGGGCGGCACCTCGGTGTGGACCAGATGCTGGAACTGGGTGGAACCCTTGCCCATGGCCTTCGTGGTGGCGGTGCGACCCGACGACCCCATGAGGGCGGCATCGAGACGGGGGCCGCCGACGAGGGTCTGGGGCGTGGAGTAGGGCGATTGGACGAGCCGGAACTTCCGCTGGAGCCGGGCCAGGGCCAACATGCCGTCCTCTTGGAGTGACGCGGCGAACTCCTCGGCCGCGAGACCGTCGATCTGATGTCCGCCGTAGGTGATGAAGTTGAACACGAACCCGAGCTTGCCGATCTCCTCCGGGAACGCCCGCATCTCGTCCTCGGTCATGCCGGTCGTGTCCCAGTTGAACGACGGCGAGAGGTTGTACGCCATCATCTTGTCGGGGTAGACGGCGCGGATCGCCTCGGCGAAGATCCTGGCGTCCTCGAGGTCGGCGGTCTTCGTCTCCATCCAGATGATGTCGCAGAACGGGGCGACGGCCAGCGACTTGGCGATCGCACAGGGGATGCCGCCCTGGATCTGGTAGTAGCCCTCGGGGGTCTTCGCAAGGCGCGCATCCCACGCGACGTCGAGGCCCATCTCGTCGGCCTTGGCCTCTGCCTCCTGCCAGCTCGCCCCCGCCGAGAAGCTGTCCCACTCATCGGGGGTCATCGAGAGCTCGCCGCCCTCCTCGGCTCGAAACGCCATCGCTTCGGCCACTGCCTCGCGATAGGTCATGAGGCCGGCCGCCCGCTGCCAGGCGTCGACGAAGGCGTCGCCGACCGTGTCGAGGGCCTGCTCGGCGGTGATCTCGCCCGCGTTCGCGGCGGCCGCGGCGGCGGCGATGTCGTCTACCAGGCCGATCGTGCGGAGCCAATCCATCGCCTCGGCCTTCGGCACGGCCGGGATGTCGTAGAGAAGATGGCCGTTGAGCTCGGTGACGCCCGCGTCGTGGAGGCTTTCCACGATCGCGAGGAAGGCGTTCTTGTAGCCGGGCACGTCGAGCTTCGTGGCGCCGAGCACGAAGGGCTGGTCACGTTCGTCGCCCGATCCGTCGAGCAGCGTCGCGGCTTCGGCATCGGTGCGGGCCACGATGATGCCGCCGACCCCCATGATGTCGAGCTGGAACCGGGCCGCGTTGAGTCGCTTGATCTGCTCGTCGACCGGAACGAGCACCTTGCCGCCCTGGTGGCCGCACTTCTTCACACCGGGCTTTTGATCCTCGATGTGGTAGCCGGGCACGCCGACCTCGACGAAGCGGCGCACGAGGTTGCGAACGTGGGCATCGCCGCCGTGGCCGGTGTCGGCATCGGCGATGATGTACGGCAAGAAGTCGACCTCGGGGGTGCGGGCGCGTTCTTCTTCGCTCATGCGGGACCGGGCGAACGTCTGGTTGCGGTCGGCGGCCAACAGGGCGCGGACGATCGGTGCCGCCTCGTCGGGAACCGCGCTCAACGGATAGCTGGCCAGGTCGGCACCGGGGTCCTCGGTGATGGAACCCTTCGCCGATGTGGCCCAACCGCCCAGATAGATCCCTTCGATGCCCGATCGCTTCATCGCGACCGCCTGGCCCGGCGAGTACGGACCGAAGGTGGTGATGCTCCGGCCCTGCGAGCGGAGCTCGCGAAGGCGGGCGTAGAAGCGTTCGGCGGCAACACGAGCGACGGTGTAGTCGTGGGCGATCGTGCCTCGCTGTTCGACCACCTGGCGGGCGGTGTAGAGCCGGGTGATCTCGGAGAAACGGTCGGAGGCGAACCAGGCTTCGGTCGCCTCCACTTCGGTGTCGAGGAATCCCATGAGGCCAAGGTATGCCATCGTTAGATGAACCGTCGCTCCGAAAACCTCGGTCGA
Organism: Actinomycetes bacterium; assembly: GCA_024276495.1. Classification (GTDB taxonomy): domain Bacteria; phylum Actinomycetota; class Acidimicrobiia; order Acidimicrobiales; family Aldehydirespiratoraceae; genus JAJRXC01. The sequence continues at coordinate 29,479 of JAJRXC010000098.1, read as the reverse complement.
GGGGACAAATTCTCGCAATTTTTCTGCGAGGATCATCCGGTGACCAACCCGCCGCCCGACCCGCTCGAGGTGCGACGTGGGGTGCTCGACGAGGTCTATCGGCGAGAAGTCGGGCGGTGCGTCGCCACCCTGATACGGGTGCTCGGCGATGTCGACGCAGCCGAGGACGCGGTCGCGGAGGCGTTCGTGCGGGCCGCCGAGTTGTGGCCCGTGCAGGGGATTCCCCCCAACCCCGGGGGCTGGTTGACGACAACCGCTCGCAACCACGCCATCGACCAGATCCGACGGGAATCGATTCGGGCCGACCGGCAAAGGGCCGCCCACGACCTCACCGCGCTGGTCGCCGGCGGTGAGCCGGACCCGGGCGGCGAGGACGTGGTTCCCGACGATCAGCTGCGGTTGATGTTCTTGTGCTGTCACCCCGCTCTGTCCGCCGACGCCCAGGTCGCCCTCACGTTGCGACTGCTCGGCGGTCTGTCGACGGCGGAGATCGCCGGTGCCTTTCTCGTTTCCGAGGCGACGTTGGCCCAACGTCTCGTGCGGGCCAAGCGCACGATCCGCGACAACCGGATCAGCTATGTCATCCCGCCGCCCACCGACTTGCCGGCCCGCCTCGGATCCGTGCTGGCGGTCCTGTACCTCATCTTCGCCGAGGGCATTCGGCCCGCCACGGCGACGATCTCACCCGCCCCGAGCTGACGACCGAAGCGATCCGACTCGGTCGTCTGCTGGTCGCGTTGTTGCCCGAGGAGACCGAGTCGGTCGGGCTGCTCGCCCTGATGTTGCTCACCGAGGCGCGTCGCCCGGCGCGCACCGCACCCGACGGAACCCTCGTTCGACTCGCCGATCAGGACCGCCGGCTCTGGGATCGGGCGCAGATCCGGGAGGGTCACGCACTGGTGCGCGGCTTCCTCCACGACGATCGGCCCGGGCAATACCGGATCCAGGCCGCGATCGCGGCGGTCCACGCCGACGCCGAGGTCGCCGAGGCGACCGACTGGGCCCAGATCGTCGCCCTCTACGACATGTTGCTGGTCGCGCGGCCCGATCCCGTGGTCGCGCTGAACCGCGCCGTCGCCGTGGCGGAGTTGCGCGGGGCCGCTGCCGGTCTGGCCGCGCTGGGCGATGTCGATCTCGACGGCCACCATCTCTTCCACGCGACGCGCGCCGAGCTCCTCGCCCGGCTCGGCCGGGCCGACGAGGCGATCCTCGCCTACGGGCGGGCGATCGAGTCGACGACCAACCGGGTCGAGCGCGCCCATCTCACCGCTCGACGGGACGCAGTCGAACGAACCGGTCCGGTCGGGGCCCGGCGCAAGGATCATGGGCCGGTGGGCGCGGCCGGGGACCAACCGAACTGAGCCCGGCGACTCAGCGTCCGTACACCGAGACGTGCATCTTGCTCGCCGCGCCGAACGGTGTTCTGTCCCAGTCGCTCCAGCGTTCCTTCAGCTCCAGCCCGCCGAGGCGGGCCATGAGGTCGAGCTCGCTCGGCCACGCGTAGCGACAGACGACCGGAAAGAGGCGGACACCGTCGGCGGTCAGCGAGACATGGGTCTCGTCGAGTTGTTGGGCGACCGGATCGTGGCGGGCCACGTCGAGTCGGACCTCGTCGATCCCGACCGATTCGGCATCGACGTACTGATCGTCGCGCAGCCGGTGCAGGAACGTCGGGACGAACGCCTCGACGACGAAGGCGCCGTCGGCGTCGAGATGCGCGGCGACGTTCTCGAAGCAGCGCACCTGATCGTCTTGGGTCAACAGATTGAAGAACGTGTTGAAGACGACGAAGACGAGCGAGTAGGTCCCGTCGACGGGAACATCGGCGAAGTCCCCGATCGTGACGGGGATGTGCTCGCCTCCGGGCTTGGCGCGCAGGCGCGCCACCATCGCCGGCGAGATGTCGATGCCGTCGACGGCCACCCCCCGCTCGGTCAGCGGAAGGGCGATCCTCCCGGTGCCGATCGCCAGCTCCAGCGCCCGGCCACCGTTGGTGAGGTCCGCCAGAAAACGGACGGCCGACTCCTCGTCACCCCGCCGACTGACGGTGTCGTAGGTCTCCGCGGCGGCCTCGCCGAAGCTCAGGATCGGTTCGTAGTCGTCCACTGTCGGCCTCCACTATTCGATCCCAGCCGCATGCGACCCGGGACGCAAACGAATTCGCACCGTTGCGACCCGTGAGCTTCGACCCTTTCCCCGCACGACGTTCTATGGTGCGCACAGAAGCGACGACCTCGACGACGGACCCATGGACCTGATCACGAAGAACCCGATGCGCGAACCGCTGGCGCCTCCAGCCCCGGACCCGGCGATCGCCGCGTTCCACGCCCGCATGCCGGCCTACTCGCCGACGCTCCTGTTCGATGTTCCCGAACTGGCCGAACAATTCGGGGTGCGACGTCTCCTGGTGAAGGCCGAGACGCGGCGGATGGGGTTGCCGTCGTTCAAGATCCTCGGCGCGTCGTGGGCGACGTACCGGGCGCTGTGCGACCATCTCGGCTACGAACCCGAACCGTGGCGCAACATCAACGAGCTCGCCGCGAACGTCGCCCACCTCCGTCCGTTCAAGCTGGTCACCGCGACCGACGGGAACCACGGCCGGGCCGTGGCGTTCATGGCTCGCTTGTTGGGGTTCGACTGCCACATCTTCGTCCCGAAGGGAATGGTCGAACCGCGCATCCAGGCGATTCGCAGCGAGGGCGCGCTGGTGACGGTCGTCGACGGCACCTACGACGACGCAGTCGACCGTTCCGCCCAGGAGGCGTCCACCACGTGTCTCGTCGTGTCCGACACGTCGTGGGAGGGGTACGAGAAGATCCCGGCCTGCGTCATCGAGGGGTATTCCACGATCTTTCACGAGATCGACGACGCGATCGACGCGAGCGGCCTCGATCGACCCGACGTCGTGGTCATCCCGATGGGCGTGGGGGCGTTCATGGCGGCCGGGGTCACGCAGTACCGGCTCGGTGGCAACGAAGCGGTGATCGTCGGTGTGGAGCCGCTGGATGCGAACTGTTGTCAGGCCTCGTCGATCGCAGGCGAGATCAGTCACGTCCCCGGTCCCCACGAATCGATCATGGTCGGACTGAACTGTGGGACACCGTCGATGATCGCGTGGCCGCGCGTCTCGGCCGGAGTGGACTGGTTCGTGTCGATCGACGACGACGGCGCCCGCCAGGCGATGCGGGATCTGGCCGCGGTCGGCATCGTGGCCGGGGAGACGGGGGCGGCGGCGCTCGGCGGGTTTCGGGCGCTGGTCGCCGACGACGCGTGGCCGGTCGTCGAACGTCCAGCCGACGCCACCGTGTTGCTGGTCGTCACCGAGGGGGCGACCGACCCCGTGAACTACGCGGCCGTGGTGGGTCGTGGCCCGGAGACCGTCGGTCGCGTCATCACGGCCGTGCGCTAGCGCTCTGGCTCCGGTGGAGGAAGGAGGTGTCGTGCGCCCTCGGTCGTTGCTCGTGATCAGCGCGCTTCTGATCGTCTACTTCACGATGTTCCCGTTCGACTTCGAGTTCGGGCTCCGCAGCCTGGGCGATGTCGCCGCCCAGTTCGACCTCGACGTGGGCGGGGCCTACCTCTACACCGATGTTCCCCTGAACGTGCTCTTGTTCATCCCGTTCGGGTTCGGACTCTGCGGAAGCTTCGCGTCGGGTCGGGTCCGGCATCCGATCCCGGTGACGGTCGTCGCGGGCTTCGCCGTGTCCGCGGCGATCGAGATCGTGCAGGGCTGGGCGTTGCTGCGCGATCCGGCCGTGCCCGACGTGGTCGCCAACGGGCTCGGGGGAGCGGTCGGTGCGGCGATCTTCGTCCGGGCCGGCGATGCCGTCGTGAGACGCCTTTCGGGTGCCACGCGCCGGATCGCGTCGTCGTTGACGGCGAGGCGAGCGATCGTGATCTACGTGGGGTTCTTCGCCCTCGTCGTGCTCGGTTCGGCGATCGCGTCGCGAGCGACTCGATTGGACAACTGGGACCTCGACCAGAGCCTGACCATCGGGAACGAGCGCACGGGTGACCGACCGTGGGTCGCGTCGATCCGTTCGTACCTGATCCTCGACCGGTCGGTCTCCGACGACGAGGCCCGGCGACTGATCGCCGACCGCAGTCGGGTGCCGGAGGGTGTCGCGGTCGTGGCGGGTCGGGACTTCACCACCGACGAGGCGGGTTCTCCGGTCCTCACGTGGAGCTCCGGCGCGACCGTGGTCCCGGCGCCGGGCGGGGTTCGTCTCGGTCCCGACGAGTGGCTCCGGGCGAGCGGCGACGTGGCGGAGGTGTCGGGCGCGCTCGCCACCTCGTCGGAGCTGACGGTGCGAGTGGAGCTCACGCCCGGGAGCCTCACCCAGTCGGGTCCGGCCCGGATCGTGACGATCTCGCACGGCACGATCAATCGCAACCTGACCCTCGCCCAGGACGGCGCAGACCTGGTGGTCCGGCTGCGCACGCCGCTGTTCGGTCACGACGCGGTCCCGGAGCTCACCGTTCCGGAGGTGTTCGTGGATCGCACGTCGCGGGTCGTCGTGCGCTACGACGGCGCGACGTTGACGGTCGGCGTCGACGACGTGCCGGCGCGGAGGTCGGTGGAGTTCGGACCCGGGGCGGTCGTGTTGCTCGGGACGTATCCGATCTACATCGCCCGCATGCGGATCAATCCGATCAGCAACCGGATGTTCCGGGTGATCTACCGGGCGCTGGTTCTGGCCCCGTGGGCCGCGGTCGTGGCCCGACTCGAGACGGCTCGGCTCGTACGACGGTCGGTGTCGTGGTGGTGGCGGGCCGGCCTGGGGCTGGTGCCCGCCGTCGGGCTGGAGGTCTCCCTCGGTCTGGCGATCTCGACCTACGACTTGCGACCAACGCGAGTTCTCGTGAACATCGTGGTGCTCTGCGTCGCGGCGTGGGTCTTCCGGGTCGGTCGAGTGCCGGCCGGATCCGCGTCGGTCTGATCACAATCGACGCAGGGGTGCGGCCGGTGTCCCCGCGACCAGGGTGCGCGCCGGGACATCGCGGGTCACGACGCTGCCGGCGCCGACCACGCTTCCCTCACCGATGGTCACCCCTTTCATGACGATCACCCGGGCGCCGAGCCACACGTTCGCCTCGAGCACGATGGGGTGTGATTCCGGGCGTTCGAGTCGGCGTTCGGGTTCGAGTCGATGGAAGTCGTTGTCCATGAGGATGCAGTGGGTGCCGATCTGGCAATCGGGACCGATTCGGACGAGGAGCGATGCCGACAACGACGTGCCGTAGTTGACGAACGTCCGCTCGCCGATGTCGAGTGTTCCGCCGTCGTTGACCGCGAGCTCGATGGTGGCGACGGTCGAGACGAGTCTCACGCGGTCGCGCAGGATCATCGTGCCGAAGTTGCTCACCTGCGGCTTCCCCGAGAGTCGGACGGTTCGGGCGACCTCGGTGGCCCGGCGCAGGTGCCATTGGGCACGAACCGCGGTGGTGCCCTTGTCCCAGATGTCTTTCATGGTGGGCTCGTCTCCTCGTCGGGTGAGGGTCCCGAGATCACAGGCGTGACGGCACCCACGATCGCCTGATTCTAGGCGCGCGTCGCGATCGGCGGATCGGAGCGGGGCTCTGAGCACTTCGGTCCGATCACTTCGGCCCAATCGCCACCCAGAGTGTTGTTCCCGCCTCGCAGAGTGCGGTACCGTGAGGGCAGCGCCTCCCGATCGGAGACGACGAGCGAGCAGGGCACATGGGTTGAAGCGTTCGACGAGTTGCCGAGACGACGGGTGAGGGGCATGCAGGACGGACCGGGCGGCAAACCGGCCCGTGGCCACCGGATGGTGCTCTGCCACGACGAGGTCATCGGCCAACGCTACGTGCCGAACCAACGGGCCCGGATCCCGTTCGAGGACGGCGGCTATCTGGTCGAGACGAACTCGCTCGGATTCCGATCGAACCGTGAGTTCACCGCCGCTCGGACACGCCGCCGCCGGATCCTGTTTCTCGGCGACTCCTACACGGCGGGATACGGCGTCGACAACGACGAACGATTCGCGGAGCTCGCCGGCGGACTTCTCGACTGCGAGGTCTACAACGCGGGCGTCACCGGCACCGGCACCGATCAACAGGTCCTCGCCTACGAGGCGTACCTCTCCGACATCGAATGCGATCTCGTGGTGCTGGGGGTCTGGATCGAGAACATCGAACGAATCAAAGCAGAGGTCCACGTCACGATCGATCCCCGCAGTGGTGATCGGGTCGCGACGGCGAAGCCGTTCTTCGTCCTCGACGGCCGCGGAGAGCTCCGGCTCGAGAACAGCCCGGTGCCGAGGGCTCGACGGTCGGCCGAGCACCTGGACCTCTACGGTCGGGTCGAGCCGAGTGGCCGGCGCCATCGAGTCCGGTCACTAGTCGTCGACGTGTTGCGAAGCGAGAAGCTGGACCGCCTCGGTCGGCGGGCGGCCGACAACGTCCGTCACCGGATCCAGCGCGCCACCGGCCAACAGGTCTACCCCGACTACGGCGACGCGGACTCCCGTGGATGGCAGCTCATGGAAGCGATCATCGGGCGGCTGGCCCGGGCCCTGGACGGCACTCCGCTTCTCATCATGCCGATCCCGACGGGCCACTACTTCCGGGACTCGCCGCTTCGACCCCTCTATCAGCAGCGGTTCGAGACCCTGGCCGACCCCGACCGTCGGATCCACGTCGCGGACATCTCGACCCCGATCGCGGCGCTGCCGGCGCCGACGCGTGCGCAGCTCACCTTTCGTACCGACGCCCACTTCTCGCGGGCCGGTCACCGTGCCGTGGCGGAGTGTGTCGCCGACGCCATCGCCGAGCTCGATGGCTTCGCTCGCGTCGAACTCGATGGAGGACACCGTGACGAGAACGATCTCCGGGTACCGGCCCGTGGAAGCTGAGCAGGCGACGCGCCGGGTCACCGACTATCTCGCCGCGCTCGAGAACTGGGGAAACGAGCTCCCCGAGGGCCCACTCCCGGCCCGGTCCGACGAGCAGATCCCCGAACGGGGCGCCCTCCGCCGGGCGCTCCACGTCGTGGTGCCGCGTGATCGCCGGTTCGCCCTCCGCTACGCCCTGCAGCACCGGTGGACCAGCGCGATCCGTCCCGTCGAGTCACGGCGGGCCCGTCGCCTCTCGCGCCGGGCTCCGCTGCTCCTGCATCTCGGAAGCGGACCCTTTCGAAAAGACGACTGGGTCAACATCGACCTCGCGGGCCATCCGGTGGACCTGAGATGGAACCTCGAACACCCCCTCCCGTTCGCGGCGGACTCCGTCGACGGCATCTTCCACGAACATCTGCTCGAACACCTGCCGATCGCCGCCGGATTCGATTTCCTGTGCGCGAACCGGCGCCTGTTGCGGCCCGGCGGTGTGTTGCGCGTCGTCGTGCCCGACGCGGGCGCGTACCTGAGGTCGTACTCGGCCGACGGGGAGGGAGTGATCACGCAGCTACGGCCCGACCGGCCGTCCGACCTGTTGGCGGTCAACGAGTTGTTCTACGGCTACACCCATGTCGCGATGTACGACGAAGCGACCCTCGGGTTGTTGTTGCGGGCAGCCGGGTTCGAGACCATCGAGCGGTGCGGTTTCGGCGAGAGCAGGCTCGACCCGTGTCCGGACAGCGAACACCGCCGGCCCGAATCCCTCTACATGGAGGCGGTCAGGTCGTGAACCCCGAGACGCCCGGCTCGGGCATCTCATCGGAGGGCGTGATGGCGAGAAACCGGTCGACACTCCCCAGCTCGTCCGCGACACCTCGGTAGTAGGCGAGGTTGTAGACCCCGCTCAGAAGCCGCCGGCCGCTTCCGTCCAAGCCGACCCGGTCGACGAGCCCGGCCCATCTCGGCGCCAGCCGCGTCGCGACCCGCTCCAGGACCGGCATCGAGAGACCGACGCGGGTGAACGCTCGGGTGAGTCGGTGCCGGTCGTCGAACTCGGCTCTGACCGTGGGCAACAGCCACTCCCGACCGAGGTCCCGCCAGAAGATGACGTCGTTGGTGCCATAGGCCCGTGCGTTCGCGAGCCAGGACTCGTAGCTTCGCGCCGCGAAGTGAAAGCTGCGCGCCGCGAGCTCGGTGCCGAGCGGTCGGTCCAGACGCTCTTTCACTTCTGGTTCGGTGAGCGCTCCGACATCGGCGTGCCGCCCGGTTTCGTCGTGGGCGGCCCGAACGCGTCGTATTCCGGCGACGCCGTGCCTCCGGCCGGGCAACCACCGGCGAAGAGCTACCGCGACTGGGCGCCGGGAGGGTCCGAACCCTCCTGGGAGGTGACGGAGCCCGCGATCTACTATCAGGCGGCCTATGTGCGGCTCCTCAGCGCGGTGATCGCGTCGGACGGGTAGCCCCTCGGCCGGTGGGTTCTGATGCTACGGTCCGCGGATGACTGCCGTCTTCGTCCATGGTGTGCCCGAGACGTCCCTCATCTGGGATCCTCTGATCGCCGAGCTCGGTCCGACCGACTCGGTCAGTCTTCAGCTCCCGGGATTCGGGTGCCCACGACCCCCCGACTTCGAACCGACGATGAACGGTTACGCCCAATGGCTCGCCGATCAGCTCTCGGCGATCGCCGGACCGATCGACCTGGTCACCCACGACTGGGGCGCCCTCCTGGGCATGCGGGTGATGGCGCGCCATCCCGGCCTGGCCCGGTCCTGGGTCACCGACATGGGGGACCTCAACGACGATTTCGAGTGGCACGACACCGCCCGCACCTGGCAGACCCCCGGTGACGGGGAGGCGTTCATGGAGGGCTTCGTCGGCGCGTCGATCGCCGACCGCGCCGCGTTGCTGGTCGGGCTCGGCATCACCGAGCCCACCGCGAGCCTGCTGAGCGCCGAGATCGACGCCACGATGGGTGAGTCGATCCTCGCGCTCTACCGTTCCGCCGTCGACATCGGCCGCGAGTGGGGTCCCGGCCTCGACGAGATCGATGCCCCCACCCTCATCGTCGAGGCGGTCCAGGACCCGTTCAGAAACGAGGACGCCATCTCACGCTTCATCGAGCGGGTTGGTGCGTCGAGCGCACGTTTCGAGGAGCAGGGTCACTGGTGGATGGTCGGTGATCCGGCCGCGGCGGCCGCCGCCATCACCGCGTTCTGGGCCGCCGAGTAGTCGGCCTTGCCGTTCGGGGCCCGCGGGACCTCTTCGACGAAGACCACCGTCTTCGGCGCCTTGTAGCGGGCCAGCTCCTGTTTGACCGATTCGATGATCGTGTCGGCATCGACGTCGGCGCCCTCGTCGCGCGAGACGACGGCCGTCACGGCCTGCCCGAACGTCTCGTCGTCGATGCCGACGACGAGACAGTCGAACACGCCGTCGACCCGTTTCACGGCTTCTTCGACTTCTTCGGGAAAGATCTTCTCTCCGCCGGAGTTGATGACCTGGCTCCCTCGCCCGAGCAGGATGAGCGAGCCGTCGGCCGCGACCTTGGCGAGGTCGCCGGGGAACGAGTAGCGCAGCCCGTCGATCACCCGGAACGTGCGGGCGGACTTCTCCTCGTCCTTGTAGTAGCCGAGTGGGACGTTGCCGCCGGCCGCGACCATGCCGATCTCGTCGGAGCCGGGGGTCACTTCGCGGCCGTCGTCGGTGAACACCCGGGTTTCGGGGGCCTTTTGGAATGTGCCGGTGGTGGCGTCGAGACCCTTCGCCGTGATCTGCGTGCCCATCCCACCCTCCGACGAGGCGATGGCGTCGATCAACATGACGTGTTCCATGCGGTCGATCATCTGCTGCTTCACCTCCGCGGTCCACATCACGCCGGACGATCCGAACAGCGCGATCGAGGAGGTGTCGTAGTCGCCCCCGCCGGGCCGTCCCTCGTCGAGGGCCCGTAGTAGCGGTTTCGCGATGGTGTCGCCCACGATCGTGATCATCGTGGCCCGATGCCGTTCGATCGTCGCCAGCACCTCGTGGGCATCGAAGCTACGGCCGGTCAAGGTGACGACGTGGCCCCCGGCGAGGTGGGCGATGTAACAGCCGAGCCAGAGCCCGGTTCCGTGCATGAGGGGGGCGCACGGAAGCGACACGACAGCGCCGCCGGCCTTCATGGTCTCCACCACCGTCGAGGCGACGAGGGAGGCGTCCTCGGTCGGGGTCGCCCCGATCAGACCGAAGCCCGTGTTGACGAAACCGGCGGTCAATCCCCCCATCGCGTACATCACACCCTTGGGCATTCCCGTCGTGCCGCCCGTGTAGAGCATGTAGATGTCGGATTCGTCGCGGCTTATGCGGCTCATCGGATCGTGGCCGGCGATGACGTCGTCGTAGGCGACCGTCCCGGGCACTTGCCCCGGCTCGCCGTCGTCGACTTCGATCAACAGCGACAGATCGGGCAGCTGTTCGACGATCGACGCGACGCGACCACCCAGTGACGAGTGGAACACGAGCGCTTCGGCGTCGGAGTTGTCGAGCAGGTACCGGAGCTCGCCTCCGGTGTAGCGGTAGTTGATGTTGACCGGCACGCCCCGCATCTTGAACGCCCCGTACTGGGCCTCCATGTACTCGTTGCCGTTGTACAGGAACAGCCCGATCTTCGAATCGGGGCCGAGCCCGGCCGCGGTGTAGGCGGCCGCCAGCCGGGCCGCGCGGTCGTCGTAATCGGCCCAACGGCGGCTCGTGCCGGCGTAAGTGACGGCGATGTGGTCCGGGATCGCGTCGGCGATCGACTCCCACACGGTGGCGAGGTGCATTTCCATCGGACAGGTGTAGCACGTCGGATGGCGTACTCTCGGAGGATGGTCGACGCGATACTGGCGACATTCCCGCTCGGCCCCCAATGGCCGACGATCGATCCGTTCCTGTTCGTGGCCCACCACCGTGACGACTATCCCGAAGGCGACGGTTCCTTCGGCCCCGCCGCGTCGCTCGCCGGGAGGTCGATCGGCGAGGACTTCTCGGGGCGCGACGGGTGGAGCATGTATCACGGCGATCGGGTTCCCGGCTTCCCTCAGCATCCCCACCGGGGTTTCGAGACGATCAGCTATGTCCGCGAGGGACTGATGGACCACGCCGACTCCCTGGGGGCGACGGCCCGGTTCGGGCGGGGCGATGTCCAGTGGATGACCGCGGGCGCGGGGGTGCAACACAGCGAGATGTTCCCACTCGTCCGTACGACCGAGCGGAACCCATTCGAGCTGTTCCAGATCTGGTTGAACCTCCCGTCGACCGACAAGATGGTCGATCCGTACTTCACGATGTTGTGGCGCGAGGACGTGCCGATCGTGGTCGTCGACGGCCCGTCGGGAGAGAGGGTCGAGATCACCGTCATCGCGGGACGACTCGCCGACGGTGTGCCGCCCGCTCCGCCGCCGAGCTCGTGGGCCGCGAAACCGGATTCCCACGTGGCCATCTGGCACATCCGGCTCGGACCCGAGGCGCGCTGGGTGCTCCCGGCCGCGCCCGGCGACTCGACACAACGAGTGCTCTACGTCTTTTCCGGTTCGACGATCTCGATCGCAGCCGACGAGCCGATCGGTGCGGGCACCGGCGTCCATGTCCGGGCCGACCTCGATCTTCCCCTCCGGGCCGGCACGGGCGGGGTCGAGTTTCTCCTCCTGCAGGGTCGCCCCATCGGAGAACCGGTGGCCCGCTACGGCCCGTTCGTCATGAACACCGAACCGGAGATCCATGCGGCCTTTCGTGACTACCGAGCCGACGGGTTCGGCGGGTGGCCCTGGCCCGATCCCGCACCGGACCACGGTCCGGAGCGGCGACGGTTCGCGATCCATGCCGATGGTCGGCGTGAGGACATGGCCGGCTGATCGACGCCCCGACGGCGGTCGACTCGTCGGGTCACGCTCGCGAGGTGATCACGACGAGATCGGTGGGATCTTGATGCTCGGCCTCGGGAAGCTCGGTGACGAGCCGGCGTCGTCCGACGACCTGGGCGAGCAGCCGGGTGCCGTCGGGGGTGACGGCGATGCCCTTGGCCCGCAGCGTGGTCGCCGGGAGGGAGTCGATGAGCTCCTCGAATTCGGCGCGCAGGATCGGCGCGGGCACGGGTCGGGTGTCGACCACGTGTGCATCGAACAGCCCGGGTTGGGGAGTGACCGCGACGCCGCCCGGACGGCGGGTGCCGAGGTCGAGGAACGCGGCGGTCGCGACCGCGTCGTCGACGGGAAGAAGCGGCACGCCGGGTGCCAGCGCATCGAGTCGGTCGATCGTGTGGCGCCGGGTCGTCTCGTCGACCAGGTCCGTCTTCGTCATGACGAGCAGGTCGGCGGCGTCGAGTTGGATCCGAACCGATCGGCTGGTCGCAGGGTCGTCGAGGCGCTCGTCGAACTGTTCGGCGTCGACCAGGACGACGACGCCGTCGAGGCGAAACCCGTCGGAGCCCGCCCATGGGGCGACCCGGGCCGGATCGGCCACCCCGCTGAGCTCGAGTATGACGTGGTCGGGTGGATCCGTCCGGGCCCGCAGCGCGTCGAACGCGGCGGCGAGCCCGGCCGAGAGGCTGCAGCACACACATCCGTCGGTCAGCTCGATGGTGTCTCCGTGGCGCCGGCGGATCAGGGACGCGTCGACGTTGACCGCACCGACGTCGTTGACGAGCACGGCGATCGGTCGATCGGTGCGGGCGAGGACCGCGTTGATGACGGTCGTCTTGCCCGCGCCCAGATACCCACCGAGGAGCGTCACCGGTACCCGGCGTCCGTCCCACGGTGCCACCACGTCGACCGCTTCTTCCATCTCGACCGACGCTAGCGCTAGCGTCGGTCGATGGCCGACGCCGAAACCACTTCCGCCACGGAAGAACCCCTCTTCCTCAATCCGTTGCAGGACGGGTTCATGGAGAACCCTTGGCCCCATCTCGCCGAGATGCGCGAGCGGGAACCGGTCCATCCGATTCTCATCGGGGGTTGGGCGCTGTTTCGCTACGACGACGTCTTTAGCGTGTTGCGCGATCCCGCGCTCAGCGTCGAGGACCGCAACGCCGACTTCGGCGACCTGTCCCGCGGGGATCTCCTCGAGGAGATGGGCGAGCTCGACAACGCCTCGATCCTGAACCTCGACCCACCGGACCACACGCGGCTTCGCCACCTGGTGAGCAAGGCGTTCACCCCCCGGGTGATCGAAGCCCTCCGCCCACGGGTCGAGGAGTTGGTCGACTCGGCGCTCGACGCCATCGACGCGGCCGGACGGGCCGACATCGTCAGCGGCCTCGCCTTCCCGCTGCCGTTCGACGTCATCTCCGAGATGCTCGGGATGCCCGACGGCGACAAGGACCAGATCCGGGACTGGTCGGGGGCGATCGTCAAGACCCTCGATCCGATTCTCGCCCCCGAGGAGATTCGCGAGGCGATGGCGGCCAACCGGTCGATGGCCGACCACATCGACCACGTCATCGAGTGGAAGCGGGAGAATCCCGGCGACGATCTTCTCACCGCTCTCATCGACGCCGAAGACGACGGCGACCGGCTCAGCGAGAAGGAGCTGCGTGATCAGGTCTCCGTGCTCTTCATCGCCGGACACGAGACCACGGTCAACCTGATCGGCACCGGTCTCCTCGAGATGCTCCGCCACCCCGGACAGGCCGAGGAGTTGAGGGCCGATCCGGGCCTCGATGCCGGCGCGGTCGAGGAGCTCCTCCGCTACGTCGCCCCGGTGCAGTTCTCCCGTCGCATCACGGTCACGGATCTCGAGATCGGATCCCACACGATTCCGGCTCGTTCCTTCATCCAGACATGGCTGGCCGCGGCCAACCGCGACCCGGAGAAGTTCGGGGACACCGCGAACGAGCTCGACATCCGGCGACCCGATGCCGCCCAACATCTCTCGTTCGGCAGCGGCATCCACTACTGCCTCGGTGCGTCGTTGGCGAAGCTCGAGGGCCAGGTCGCGATCGGCCGGTTCCTGCGCCGATTCCCTCACGCTCGACTGGTCGGCGACCCGATCTGGAACGGGCGGATGAACCTGCGGGGACTCGATCAGCTGGTGGTCGACGTTTCCTGAGTAGTAGGAGTTGGTCATGACCTCACCTCGTCTTCGCTACACCCGAGAAGAACTCCTGACCGATCACGAGTTCGCCGAGCCGCAGATGGCGCTCGGGCAGCGGCTCCACGGGGGCCTGCTCGACGACGGTTCGTACCAGCCGCCTCGGGCGCTCGTCCGGGAGCCGGCGCTCGATGCCTGGGAGCGTGCCCTGCGGGCGCGTGGAGGTCGACCGTTCGGTGCATCCGCCGCGCTGCTCGACGGCCAACGGGTGCCGACCGCCGAGCAGCAGCTCGTGTTGATTCGAAACGGGCTCGATCAAGGATTCTGGGACTCGTTGACCATCACCGGGAAGATCGAGGCCCGCGGTCGACTCCTGGCCGACATGGAGTTTCCCGACCTCCAACCCGCCATCGACGACGACATCTCCGAGATGGCGATCGGCCATCTCAACGAAGGGCTGCTCCTCGCCCACGGGCTCGACGAGGGCGGACAACCCGAGCTCGGCATCGGTGGGCACGACGCGATGTGGTTCGTCGTGCGTGACCTGGCATTCGGCCCCGACGCCTACCCCGACGTCGAGCCGCCGGAGAGCATCGCCCGCCCGGAGGCGGCCGTCCGTCACGTGCCGGAGATCGCGCCGGAGATCGAGGGGCTCGTGTCGCTTCTGGCCAACCTGTTGATCATCGAGTTCCGGGCCGAGCTGGGGTTTGCCGACACCCAGACGATCCTGCGAACCACGGATGTCTTTCGTGATCGCCGAGCCGACGCCGATCGTGCCGCCGAGATCGTCGAACGGATCCGGACCGACGAGCTCATCCACGTCCGTTCACTCAATCTGTACCTGGGGGAGATGCGCTCGGTTCGCTTCCGAACCCTCGATGGTGGCGCCATCGACGGTGCGGAGCTCATCGACCGGTTCTGGTCCGGTCTCGTCCACTGGGCGACGGTCGAGCAGCCGGTGCGGTTCGCCGATGAGCAGCGTCGCCTGAGCCACGCCCGGATCGCCGAGCACGACGAGCCCGAACGGATCCTCGCCGAGTTCGAGGCTGCGGCCTGATCGAACCTGGAGATCAGGTCGCGCGGTTCCAGGCGGTCCTGAGCTCCGCGGAGCGGCCCCGGAGCTCGCCGACGGCCTGGTTGATCGCCGCGCCGAAGCCTTCCTCGGGGATGAACCGCACGCCATAGATGTGGGAGCCGTCCGGCCCGACATGATGGTGTCGGATCTCGGCGTGTCCCTCCATGCCCTGGAAGCGCACGTCGACGCGGTCACCGACCTCGTGCTTCTGGCCGGCCGGAGCCTCGACCCGAGCGCCTTCGAGAGAGAGATCGAGGATCACCGCACGGCTGTAGGTCTCCTCCTTTTTGAAGAGGCCCGTGCGGGTTTCGTGCACGTTCCAGACGAGATCGAGACCCGCGGTCGACTCATGGCGGGGAAGCAGTCGATCCAGGTGTTGAGGTGCGCTTCCCATGAGGCCCACCGTACGACCGGGGGGCGTGGTGGGGAAGTGGTGGGGGAGGCGAAAGGGCCGATCGGCTCACGCGAAAGGGCCGTCCGGCCCGGTGATACGATGCGGCGCCGTCTCGCACGAAAGGTCGCCTGTGTCCATCATCCACAAGAGCCCGCTCCCCGACGTCGAGATCCCGGAGATCGCGATCACGGAATTCGTCCTCCGCAAGGCGGCGGAGATCCCCGACACGATGGCGATCACCGACGGCGCCTCGTCGAACTACACGTTCGCTCAACTCGACGACTCGATTCGTCGCATGGCAGGAGGTCTCGTCGCGCGCGGCTTCGGGCCGGGTTCGGTGCTCGGCATCATGGCGCCCAACGTGCCCGAGTACGCGATCGTCTTCCATGCCGTCGCCATGGCCGGCGGCACCATCACGACGATCAACCCGACCTACGGCGCCGAAGAGGTCCGGTTCCAGCTCGAGGACGCCGGTGCCGGCCTCCTCCTCACCGTCCCGATGTTCCTCGATGTGGCCCGTGAGGCGATGGAGGGCACCGCGGTCGACGAGCTGTTCGTGATGGGCGACGCCGACGGGGCGACACCGATGTCGTCGTTGTTCGGCGAGCGCGTCGATCAGGTGCCCGTCGACGTGCGCGAGCACGTGGTCGTTCTCCCGTACTCGTCGGGCACCACCGGGCTTCCCAAAGGGGTCATGCTCACCCACTACAACCTCGTGGCCAACATCTGCCAGCTCGAGCACGTTCTCGACTACCAGGAGGGCGAGGCCGGCCTCGCCGCGCTGCCCTTCTTCCACATCTACGGCATGCAGGTGTTGATGAACGGGTTGCTCGCCAACGGGGTGACCGTGGTGACGATGCCCCGCTTCGACATGGATGCCGCCCTGGGGTTGGTGCAATCGCAGCGGATCACCCGATTCTTCGCGGTACCGCCGATGGTGCTCGGTCTGGCCAAGGCCCCGCAGGTGACCGACTACGACCTGTCGTCGCTGAAGCAGATCTTCTCGGGTGCCGCGCCGCTCGGCGCCGAGTTGGCCGCCGAGGCCGGAAACCGGGTTGGTTGCGAGGTCGTGCAGGGGTACGGGATGACCGAGCTCAGCCCGGTCACCCACAGCACCGTGGAGGGGCAGGCCCGGCTCGGCACCAGCGGCGTTCCGGTCTCGAACGTCGAGAGCCGGATCGTCGATCCCGAGACCGGTGAGGATCTACCGGCCGGAGAACGAGGCGAGTTGTGGGTTCGGGGCCCGATGGTCATGAAGGGCTACCTCAACAACGACGAGGCGACCGCCGACACGATCGACGCCGATGGTTGGCTCCACACCGGCGACGTCGCCATCATCGACGAGCACGGCCACTACTCGATCGTCGATCGGATCAAGGAACTCATCAAGTACAACGGATTCCAGGTGCCGCCGGCCGAGCTCGAAGGGCTGTTGATCACCCATCCGGCCATCGTCGACGTTGCGGTGATCGGTGTGCCCGATGAGGCCGCGGGTGAGCTCCCCAAGGCGTTCGTGACCCTCGCGCCGGGCGCGTCGGTGACGTTGGAGGAGGTCCAGGAGTTCGTGGGCCGACACCTCGTCAGCTACAAGCAGATCCGACTGCTCGAGGAGATCGACGTGATTCCCAAGAGCGCGAGCGGCAAGATCTTGCGCCGCGAGCTTCGTGATCGGGACAACTGATCTTCACGATCCGCGCCCGCCGACTGGTCACGCCGGCCGGGATCCTCGAAGATCACGAGGTCCGGGTCGAGGATGAGACGATCGTGGAGATCGGTCCGTGCTCGGCTGAACCGGAGGTCGATCTGCTGGCCGCGGGGTTCGTCGATCTCCAGGTCAACGGCCACGACGACGTCGACGTGGCGACCGCGTCCGACCCGGACTGGTCACGGCTCCTGGGGCGGCTCGCCGACCAGGGGGTGACGTCGTGGTGTCCGACGTTGATCACGGCGCCCAGAACGGTCCTGACGGAACGGGTCGCGGCGGTCGCGCGCCGTCGCGGGGCGCCGGGTCCCACCGTGGTCGGGGTTCATCTCGAGGGGCCGTTTCTCGGGCGGGCGCCGGGCGCGCACTCCGGGGTCGAGGACGGCCCGATCGACATCGACTGGCTCCGGGCGCTCGCCCCCGAGATCCGGATCGTCACACTCGGTCCCGAGCGCGAGAACGCGGCGGACGCGGTGCGGGGTCTGGTTGACGCGGGGATCGTCGCCGCGCTCGGACACACCCGAGCGACCGCCGATCAGACCACGGCGGCGATCGACGCCGGGGCCCGGCTCTTCACCCACGCCTACAACGCGTCGGGTCGGTTGCATCATCGCGAACCCGGCGCCCTCGGCGTGGCGTTGACGGATGACCGGATCGTCGTCAGCCTCATCGCCGACGGTGTCCACGTCGATCCGATGATGTTGCGGCTCGCGTGGCGGGCCAAGCCCCGGGGTGGTGTGGTGCTCGTCACCGACGCCGTGGGGTGGCGCGGCGGTCGCCTGGCCGACGCCGGCGTCGCTCTGGTCGATGGCGCGCCGCGCCTGGCCGACGGCACCCTGGCCGGGAGCGCGCTCCGGATGGACGAGGCAGTGCGGTTCTGCGTCGATGAAGTCGGCGTGGACCTGCTCGACGCGCTGGACGCGGCGTCGGCGGCCCCCGCCGCGCTGTTGGGACTCGACGACCGGGGAGTGGTGGCTCCCGGTCATCGGGCCGATCTGGTCGCGTTGGATCGCGACCTGGCGGTCGTGGCGACGTGGATCGGTGGTCAGCCGGCCGGCGACGGATAGTCGGGTGGCGTCTCCGAGGCCGGACGTTCGTCGTAGAAGAAGACGGCGTTGTCGGGGTTGAACACGTCGGGATCGGTCTCGGGCCATTCACCGGGCAGGTAGCGCTGCCCACCGGAGACCCACCAGTAGAC
Source organism: Actinomycetes bacterium (assembly GCA_024276495.1). Classification (GTDB taxonomy): domain Bacteria; phylum Actinomycetota; class Acidimicrobiia; order Acidimicrobiales; family Aldehydirespiratoraceae; genus JAJRXC01. The sequence goes on along the minus strand of JAJRXC010000098.1, from coordinate 11,203 downwards.
GCCGTTGCCGACCCGACCGAGCTCGTCGACGCCCTCGGTGTCGGGATCCCACCAGATCTCCGACACGTCGTCGATGCCGTTGTAGTCGGGCTCGAGCTCCTCGGGCCACACCCCCTTGCTGCCGAACGAGATCGACGGCTGGGTCAACGCCCCGCGGGCCGTCGGTGGGCTGGCCAGCAGGCCGGCCATGTAGTTCTCCGGCGTCAGATCGGGGCCGAGACCCTGCAGCATCGCGAACGTCAAGGCGGGCTGCCATTGGATCGCGATGCTGTCGGCGGCCGGGGGCTCCTCCCCCGTGAACCACTGGTAGAGGAAGAAGAAGCCACTCTCGGCCCGGTCGACGCGGGCCGCGGTGTTGCTCATGCCGAACGCGTTGCGCCACTGCTGCTGGTCGTAGGTGCGGGCGAAGGCGTTGGTGTCGACGAGGACGGTGCCCGAGAGGACCCATTCGGGGAAGTACTCCTGGTCGGTGGCCGCCAGGGTGAAGTCGCGAGGGGCGATCGGATCGCCGGCGAAGATGATCGAGGTGACGCCGGCGGCCTTGAGCGCGGCGATCTTGACGGTGGCCTGCTCCTGGAGCGTGGCGGGATCGAGCGAGTAGGGGACCATCGTGGCGAGCTCGACTCCCCACTCGTCGCGGAGCCGGTCACGGAAGTCCTCGGCCGTTGTCGTCGAGTCGTCGCTCGTCTCGAGATAGAGATACCCGAACACCCGCTCCTGCTCGGCGAAATCGGGGCTGTGCTCCGCGTTGTCACCGGCGAGACGTTTGCCGATGTACTCGGCCAGCAGCACCCGGCTCTGTTCGGGGGACTTGGTGATCGTGTGCAGGTAGGGCGCGTTCTCCCGGGCCGTCTGCCCGGTCCCGCACATGCAGATGACCTCGTTGGCCGCCAAGGTCTCCGCGAACACCTTGAAGGCGATCGCCGGTTGACCCCACACCATGAACGGTCGGATGTCGCGGGCGATGGTCTCCGCGTCGGCGATCGCGGCGACCTCGTCGGCCGACGTGCCGGTTGCGTCGTAGCGGATGAGCTCGATCTCGCGGCCGTAGAGCTCGAAGTAGCTGCTGCGAAACTCCACTTGCCCCTGATAGGTCTCGAAGATCTCGTCGGCGGTGTCGTCGTTGTTGATCGGCCCGGTGATGAAGTCCATGATCGGATCGGCATCGGGCGGTAGGTACACGACGATCTTGATGGTGTCGGCGGTGACGCCCGGATAGGTCTCGCCACCGTTGTCGCCGCTGAACGGGGCCACACACTCGGCTGCGAAGAAGTCGGGATACGCGAGCCGACCCGTCGTCGTGTCGCAGCGGTCACCCCAGTCGATGTCCGCGGTGATGCCGGCCGCCTCGGCTTCCTCCCACGTGACGACCCCGTCGGCGAAGGGGTCCTCGGCCGGGTCGGTGCCGGTGGTGTCCTCGGGTGCCGGCTCGTCGACCTCGTCGACCGGCGCGTCGGTCTCGGCACTGTCTCCTTCGTCGACCCCCGCGACGGTGTCGTCGCGGTCGGTGTCGTCGTCGCCGCCGGTCGCGAGCACGACTCCGACGACGATCACGATCACGGCGATCAGGCCGAGCGGCCCCCAACGTCGGAGCTGACGGGACAGATCGGATCCCTCGACATCGTTCATTTCGTTCCCCCTGATGAAACAGAATTCATAGCATCAACCGTGCCGGTCGCCCGATCGTGCGATCACGTCCTCGTTGGTTCCGAGATACGACGCGATGACCTCGGGGTGGTGGAGCACCTCGTCGGCGGTGCCGACGGTGACCACCGCGCCCTGGTCGAGGGCGACGATGCGATCGGCGATCGCCGAGACCAGCGGCATGTCGTGTTCGATCACGAGGATGCTCGCCCCGAGATGTTCACGGATCCGCAGGAGCACCGGTGCGAGGGCTTCGGTCTCGCGCTGGGCGATGCCGCTCGACGGTTCATCGAGCAGGACCACTGCCGGCGAATGGGCGACGACGCACGCGAGGTCGACGATTCGTCGGGACCCGGTCGAGAGCTCGCGAAGGAACTTCGAGCGGAACGATTCGAGGCCGAGGAGCTCGATCAGCTCGTCGACTCTGTGTCGCACCTTCTCCTCGGCGTCGTGGACGTTGGGCAGATACAGCATCGCGGCGACGGCGGAGCGAACCTCGATCTTCATCTCCAACGCGACCGCCATCGCCTCCTCGACGGTGAGCGACGGAAAGAGTCGGGCGTCCTGGAACGAGCGCCCGAGCCCGACCCGGGCTCGCCCATGCGGCGACGCGTTCGTGATGTCGCGCCCATCGAGGAGCACCCGACCCGAGTCCGGGTTGGTGAACCCGGCGATGAGGTCGAACAGGGTCGTTTTGCCGGCGCCGTTCGGACCGATCAGCCCGAGGATCTCGCCGGGCGCGACCGACAGGTTGACCTGGTCGACCGCGACGATTCCCCCGAAGCTGCGGGTGAGCTCGACGGTCTCCAAGACGACGTCGGCGGGATCGTGGTCGACAGAGACCGTGGTGGCGGCAGGGGCGTGGGTGGTGGTGGTGAGGTCGGTGGGCGGGGGACGGGTGCCGGCGCGGGTCTCGACGGCCGCGCCGGCGCCTTCGAGGAAGACCGAGCGCAACACGTCGGGACGATCGAGGAGCTCGGCGGTGGGTCCATGGAACCGGATCTCGCCCTTTTCCATGAAGTAGGCGGTCTCGGCGACCGTCAGGGCGACATTGACCGACTGGTCGACGAGGATGATGGTCGTCCCTTCGTCGGCCAGTCGGCGCAACACCGGCAGGAGCTGTTCCACGATCACGGGGGCGAGGCCGAGCGACAGCTCGTCGACCATCAAGAGGCGCGGTCTCGACAGCAACGCCATGCCGATGGCGAGCATCTGTTGTTGACCGCCCGAGAGGTTGGCCGCGGTCTCGTCACGTCGGTCGGTGAGGGCCGGGAACATCTCGTAGACCTCTTCGACGCCCTCGAGGCGCGCCGCGGGGTCGCGACGCTGCAGCCAGCCCGCCACCTCGAGGTTCTCCGTGATCGTCAGACCGGGGAACACGCCGGCACCCCCGGGGACCTGGACGACGCCTCGCGCCGCGACCTCGTGGGGCGGTGCGAACGTCATCTCGCGGCCATCGAAGATGACGGCACCACGGTCGGCTTCCACCACCCCGGAGATCGCCTTCAACAGGGTGGACTTGCCGGCGCCGTTGGTGCCGAGCAGGGCGACGATCTCTCCCTCGTCCACCTCGAAGTCGACGTCGAACAGCACCTGGACGTCGCCGTAGGAGACGTTGAGGCCCCGGACCAACAACAGCTTGCTGCGCCCCTGGCGTCGTTCGTGCGCGACTTCGGAGCGGGCGGCGGCGGTCGCCCACACCTGTTTGATGTCGTCGCCGATGACCAACCCGGCGGTCGAGAGCAGGAGCCCCCCGACGAGATAGACGGGTGTCATCAACAACATGCCGGTCCGGATTCCCCACGCATCCCCGATCGCCCCGATGAGCGGGAGCACCACGAGACCGGGCAGCACCCAAAGGGAGCCGATCGAGAAACCGAGGGCCCGGGCCCTCGGCGGAATCGCCATCGACAGGACCGAGAAGATCGCGGGGACGAACATGGCGTTGACCAGTGACGCCCCGGCGGCGGCGCCGGCCGCCACCCAGACATTCGGGGCGAGGGCGAACACCGCGAGGATTCCGGCGTTCACCACCGCGGTCAACGCCAGGAACCGGAGCACCAACCCCGGATCGCGAGCCATCAAACGGCTGGAGATTCCCGCACCGATGATCAGGCCGAGGATTCCGGCCGGTTCGACGGCTGCGGCGAGAAAGCCCCGGGCCCGCTCGTCGAGGCCGAAGACCTCGTCGTAGAGCAACGACGCGAAGGTGCCGAAGCCGATGAGCGAGGCGGCCAGGAAGGGAAGGGCGTACCAGATCCGCCGCAGGCTCTCGATCTTGTACATCATGCGCCAGGCCTCGGCGAACGACGGCGGCTCCTCCTCGGTGTCGATGGCGTCTTCGGTCGCCCCCATGGCCCGCCGCTCGTGGGCGCCCCGCACGGGTTCCTTCATTCGCAGCCCGGCGACGACCAGGAGCAGGGTGGGAACGGCGAAGACGATGAAGGGCACCCTCCAGCCGAACTGGAAGGCGAGCAGACCGGCGACGATCGGCCCGGTCATCTGGCCCACCAGGTTGGCGGCGCGATGGAACGCGAAGACCTTCGGGCGCCGGCCGGGTTCGTAGTAGTCGGCGAGGAGTGAGTTGTGGGTGGGGTCGACGACGGCCTTGCCGATTCCCGAGCCGCCCCGGGTGACGGCGAGGGCCCACAACGTCCAGGCCAGACCGGTGGCGAACGAGAACACGCCCCAGACCACCGCACCGGTCAGTGCCAGCCGTGTGCGATTGCTGCGATCGGCGAGCTGCGCGATCGGGATCTGCAGCGCGAGGGCGGCCGCGCCGACCAGGGCCACGATCGTGAGCAGGACGGTGAGGTTGAGCCCGAACTCCTCTCGGATGTTGGGCAGGAGCACGCCGAACGCGGTCCGGTCCAGCTCGTCGACGGCGTTGAGCCCGAAGAGGATCAGCAGCGGATAGGTGGGGCCGGTTCCGGTCAGCGCATCGAGCGAGCGACGCGGGTGGCGCACCGCGCCCCACGTCGTGTGCCACGCGCTCATGGGGTGCCGCCGAGGATCTCGGCTTCTTCGGACGGTGTGGGCGCGACATCGGCGAGCAGGCTCGGGACGATCAGGTCCTTGCGTCGGGCGACCCACCGCAACCAGAAGTCGCGCAGTCGAAACAGCAGGCCACCGACCCCGCTCGGGATCACCAGGAGGACGGCGAGCACACCGACCCCGCTCGCGAAGAACTGCCAGTCCCGGGGCAGGAACCACTGCATGCCCTTGAGATAGACCGCACCGATCACGCCACCGGCCAGGCTTCCCAGGCCCCCGATGACGGCCATCGTGAACACCTCGATGCTCCGCTCCGGCGCGAAGCTGCCGGCATCGTAGATCTCCAGGTTGTACGCGAAGAGACCGCCGGCGAACGCGGCGACGCCACCGGACAGGGCGAAGCCGGTCAGCTTGGCTCGTAGCGGGTTGATGCCGAACGTCTGGCCGGCCGGCTCGTTCTCCCGAAGGGCGAGCAGGACCCGACCGGTTCGGGTGCGGCGCACCCCCCGCATCGCGACGAGGATGATCCCGAGGCCGACGAGGGCGACGTAGTACATCCGGATGGGGGAGTCGATGTCGAGCCGTCCGAGAAGCGGAACCCGAGCGAACTTGTTGTCGTGGACCCACGATCCGACCCAGAAGTCCTCGTTGAGGAAGTAGCTGGTCGTCGCCAGGGAGAAGCCGAGCGAGGTCACGGCGAGAAACAGGCCGCGCTGTCGGAGGGCGGGAAGCCCGACGACGATCGCGACGAACGCGCCGACCGCCGCCGACGCCGCGAGGGCGAGGGTCAAGTCGACGTTCCACTCGTTGGTCAGCTTCGCGGTCACCGCGGCACCGAACGCCACGAAGGCCATCTGACCGAGTGAGACCTGCCCGGCCCATCCGGTGAGCACGATCACCGAGATGCCGATGATCCCGAAGATCACGACCGCCGTCGCCTTGATCAGGTCGGCGGTGCCGAGAAGGTGCGGCAGCACGAGGATCGTGGTCAGAACGATCGCCGCGAGCGCGGACCGGACCATCTGCACCTCGCGGACCCGGCGCAACTCCACCGGAACCGGTCGCACCTCCTCGGATGCCTGCCAGGTCGACGTCGAGTCCGTGTCGGCTCGCGTGTCGGTCGCCACGAGGAGGGAGCGCACGAGCAGGGAGACGATGATCACCGCGGCGAGCACCGCGTCGTTCTCGAAGCTGCTTCCGCCGTTGACGACGATTCCGGTCTCGAGCACGCCGAGCGCGATCGCGCTCGCGGCGATCGCCGGAAGATTCGTCAGGTTGCCGAGCATCAGCGCGGCGAGGGCCCGCAGCAGGATGCCGAACGAGATCGCCGAGCCGACCGGCAGACCGATGATGCCGGCCCGGAGCCAGATCGCCACGAACGCGAGGGTCGACGCGACCGACCAGACGATGGTGTGCAGCCGATTGACCGGGACACCCAGCAGCGCCGCTCGGTCGGCGCTGTCGGCCGCGGCCCGGATCGCGGTTCCGAGCATCGTTCCCCGCAGGAAGATCATCACCGCGGCCATCGCGAGCGGGCCGAGGATCCAGGCGACGACGAACTCTTCGCGAAAGATCACTCCACCGATCTCGAAGCGCATCTCCCACGGGAAATCGACTCGCTGCGAGCGCGAGGGTGCGTCCCAGAGCTGGGCGGTGTAGAGGGCGCCGAAGGCGAGCATCTGGCTCAAGCCGAGCGTCACCACGGTGAGGATGAGGCGGGGTGAGCGAAAGAAGCGGCGGATGATCAGCGCCTCGACGAGCGCGCCGAGCACGATCGCGGCGGCGAGGCCGGTGATGAAGCCGATGAAGTAGTTCAGACCGGTGATCGCGACGAGCATCACGCCGACGAGGCCGGGGACGTAGCCGAGGTCCGCCTGGCTGAAGTTGAGGACCCGGTTGGCCCGGTAGATCATGGCCATCCCCACCGCCAGCAGGGCGGTCAACAAGCCGATCGTGGCGCCCTGGAGGATGAACCCGATGTCCATGGGGAAGAAGACGAGTTGCACCGCGATGATCGCCACGGCCGGACCCGCGATGGCCAGAGGTCTGCCGATGGCGCCCGGGACCGGGCCACGGATCTTCACGACGGGGACACGACCGGTTCACCGTTGCACAGCACGGCGTACTGACGGCTCGGATCGTTCTGGATGACGCGAGCCGTCGGGGGTCCGTCGCCGGCTTTGCCCTCGAGCACCTCGGCCCCGTCGGGGGCGTATTGGAGGATGTAGGCCTTGCGGACCGTGCCCGTCGTGTTGGGTCCTGTCATGTGGGGCGTGAGGGAGGAGAACACGACGGCCCCACCGGCACGAACCGGGGCGGCGATCGCGTCATCGCTCGTCGCGAAGCAGCGATGGCCGAGAGGATCGACGTAGTGGTGGGCGAGCGTGCCGCGGGTGTGGCACCCGGGCACAACCCACGGACAGCCGTTGTCGACCGTCGTGTCGGTCAGGGCGAGCCAGACGGTGAGGTACTGCTGGGGTTCGACGAAGGTGTAGCCGTTGTCCTGATGCCAAGGGAACTGTCGGGGTTTCGCCGGCGACTTGTAGACCAGCTGATCCCAGTAGAGCCGGACATCGGGCCCCAGGAGGTCATGGCAGACATCGACGATCGCCGGGTGGCGGCTCACCGTCCGGGCCGCGGCGGAGCTGACAACGGCGTGGGGCGAGAAGGTGATCGCCCCCGCCTCGGCGATGAACATCCGTTCGTCGGGCAACGAGCGCAGGAGCTCGTCGACCTCGCCTTCGATCTCATCGAGCTCGTCCGTGAGGGCGCGAATGGTGTCGGGCTCGACGAGATCGTCGAGCACAAGCCACCCCTCGTCGTGAAACCGGTCGATCTCGGCGGTGCCGAGACGGCGGGGAACAACCGGCCGGCGCTGCCACTCGAAGTCGGTGTTCCATGGATGTGGCAGCACGACCGACACTTTCTCACGTGACCCCCGTCACCGTCACATCCGGATCCGGCGTTCGAAGACGAACTCGTAGTGCAGATAGCTGTTGCGGTGCTCGTCGCCTTCGGCGGGAGGAATCAGCTGGGCCGACTGTAGCAGCATCCAGCCGTCGCGCATCGCGGCCTCACCGTCGGGATAGGGCGGTTCGGTGTCGGGTAGAGGTGGGCCGGCGCCGTCGGTTCCGTCGTGAAACGCCCATCCTGCGGTTCCCGAGTCGAGCGACGAGCCCGTGGCCCAAAGATACAACACCTGTTGCCGTTCGCTCATCGGACCAACCCGGCCCGTCCCTCGAGGCGGGTGAGGTAGTGGTCGACGTCGTAGGTCTCGTCGCCGGTGAGGTAGCGCCACAATCGGGCCCGCTGCAGCTGCTCGTTGCGATAGTCGGTGATGCCCATCCACGGGTGCCAGGTGCGAAAGACGTGGGCCACGCTGTCGCCCTGCGTTCGGGCGAAGATGTGGTCCGACGGCGGGTTCTGGAGCGCGTCGAAGTCGGAGAGGTCCCACAGCCGGGCCTGGGGAACCGTCGGGTTGAGACGGATCTTGTGCATCCAACGATCCCCTGATCCCGGGTTCGGCTGGCCGGCGTGCCACATGCCGTGGTGAAAGACGAGCACGGTCCCGGCCGGTCCGTGGGCCTGCATCTCACCGGCGATGTGGTGGTACCGGTCGAGGCCCGATGCATAGACCCGCCGCAGGTGACTCCCCGGGACGAAGCGGGTGCCGCCCTCACCCGGGGCGACGTCGTGGGGGAACCAGAACAGTTGGATGTCGAACGTGGGATCGGCCGAGTCGGTGATCCCGTCGACGTGCAGCGCCTGGGTTGTCGTCGAGCCGGCCGGAATGTGGTGGGTCCAGTCGTGGTCGAACGTCGGCTCCGGTCCGACCAGCGACTCGATGATGCCGGCGATCGCGGGCAGTCGGAGGAAGTCGCCGATCGCGGAGGGAGGCGGGTAGCACTGCGACAGTGGCGTGCCGGTGTGGGGCGGATCGAGACCCTCCGGCCGGCCGCGTTCGACCATCAGCCGCCGCATCTCCGCCAGACCGAGCTCGTTGAGCTCCTCGGGGACGAGTGCCTCGAAGCGGAGGTAGCCGTCGGCCACGAACCGGGCCATCTGTCGAGTGGAGAGAAGTTCGGCCGTCATGGCGTATTCGTAGCGTCTGGCGGCGGATTGGGCCAACCGACTCGGGTCGGTGGGTCGTTCGGTCATGTCAATACGCGAGGGCCCCCAGTATCCTCGGCTGTCGTGACGACACGTACCGACCATCGGGCCACCGTCCTCGATGAGCTGATCGCCGAACGGGGCCATCTGGTCATCGATGGCGCGATGGGGACGGAGTTGTTCTCTCGGGGCCTGCCGTCGGGCGATGCACCCGAGCGCATGAACCTCGACATGGCCGACGCGGTCCGGGCCGTTCACCGGGCCTATGTCGATGCCGGCTCCGACATCATCCTCACCAACAGCTTCGGTGGCACGAAGTACCGGTTGGCGCTGCACAAGCTCGACGACCGGGTGCTCGAGATCAACGAGGCCGCGGCCCGCAACGCCCGGACCGTTGCCGACGAGGCGGCCCGGCGGGTGCTCGTGGCCGGTTCGATGGGACCGACCGGGGAACTGATCGTTCCGCTCGGCGATCTCACCACCGCCGATGCCACCGATGCCTTCGCGGTCCAGGCCGAGGGGTTGACGAAGGGCGGTGCCGATCTGCTCTGGATCGAGACGATGAGCTCGCTCGAAGAGATCGAGGCCGCGATCAGCGGCGCCCGCAGGTCGAGCGATCTGCCCGTCACCGTCACCCTCAGCTTCGACACGGCCGGCCGCACGATGATGGGTGTGACCGGCACCCAGGCCGCGCAACGGCTCACCGAGCTGGGCGTGGCCGCGATCGGCGCGAACTGCGGCAACAACCTGCCCGAGACCGAAGCCGCGCTGGCCGAGATCCGGGCCAACACCCATGTGCCGGTGATCTCGAAGGCCAACGCCGGGATTCCGGAGTGGCACGGCGCCGAGCTCTCCTACAGCGGGTCGCCCGACATCATGGGGGCTCACGCTCATCGGGTTCGTTCCGCCGGCATCCAGATCATCGGTGGATGTTGTGGAAACTCGCCGGCGCACGTGGCGGCGATCCGGGGCGTGCTCGACGGCACCCTGCCGGTTCCCGACGTCGAGGTCGGTGAGGCGCCCACCCGAGTCGAGGCGATCGACGGGGCCCCTCGCCGCCGACGTCGCCGGGGCTGATGGACACCCCCGCATCGACCCTCGCCGCAGAGCTCGGCGCGATCACCAACCTCACCCACGGGTTCGTCTATTTCGCGCCGGAGGCGTGGGAGGAGTACGGCGCTCTCGGGCTCGAGCGGCACCAGCAGTACTTCGCGAGCCGCGCCGCGCCGTTCGGCCCGGTGCCCGCGGAGGTGGTGGTCGCCACCTTCTTCAACTTCAACCCAGATCTGGTGGCGGCGGCGATTCCGGACGCATGGGAGGTGGCCGATCCGGGGGAGATCCAGGCGGCGCGCATGCGAGCCGCCGCCCGGGTGCTCCGCAGGTGCTGCGATGATGTCACCGACGCGGTGATCGAGGAGGCGGAGAACCTGGCCGGGGCGATGATCGACGGGGTCGGCCTCGAGGGCAAGCCGCTGGCGGCGGCAAACCTCGCGGTCGCCGAACCCGACGACGCGTGGGGCCGACTCTGGCAGCGGATCACCGTGATCCGGGAGTGGCGTGGTGACGTGCACATCGCCGCGTTGACCGCGGCGCCGGTGACCGCGGTGGAGGCGTTGATCCTCCACGCCGCGACCGAGCAGGTCCCGCGGGCCGCGTTGGTCGCCACCCGAGGATGGCCCGACGACGTTTGGCAGCTCGCCGTCGATGGTCTGGTCGAACGGGGTCTCGTCGACCCCGACGAGTCGTTCACCGACGAGGGCCGGCGGTTCCGTGAGGACATCGAGGCGCGAACCGATGCCGCGTGCGTCGCGTTGGTCGACGCGATCGGGCGCGACGACACCCGGCGGCTGATCGAGTTGCTCGGTCCGATTCGTCGAGGTCTGATCGACGGCGGCGCGCTGGCGATGATGGGACGACAAGACCATCCGCGGCCCACTCAGGCCCGGAACGGCAACGACTCGTAGCGGCGCACGTAGCCGCCTCGAGGGCGACGCGGCCATGGAGCCGGGTCACCGTGGCGCCGATCGGGATTCTCGGTGACCATCGTGAAGGCGAATCCGAGAATGCGCATGATGCCGACGGTCTCCTCGCCGAGCCCGACGAGCATCGAGATCATGTCGTCGGCGGGATCGGTGCGACGTCGTTCGATGAGCTCGATGAAGTGGTCGATCAACTCGCCAAAGGCGCGCGCCGCGGAATCGACCGTCTCTCCGGCGCCGGCGGCCACTATCGCATCGGGAACGTTTCCTCCCATGTCGCATCGTGAGATCCTGGGCCGATGAGTAGGTGGCGTGGTCGCGTGCCGCGTTCCACACGTCGGCGCCGACGACATGGTGGACCGGGTCGAGGTCGCGAAGGGCGGCGTAGTCTGAGCCTGTTCGCACTGGAGGAACACATGCCGGCTCCCATGCTCTCGATGACGCTCATCACGTTCGCTGCCGCCGATCCCGGTGGT
>JAJRXC010000097.1 GCA_024276495.1 Actinomycetes bacterium | reverse complement strand
GGCTGGGATGTCGACGACCCGGCCGAGCTCGCCCGCCGGATGCGCCGCCTGCACCGGATGGCCCACCGGGTGATCTGGCTCAACCCGCGGGTCGCGGCCGACGACTACGAGCCGCTGGTGGGAGCCATGGTCGCAGCGTTGCCCCACATCGACGAGCTCCACAGCGGGCACACGCTCAACGCGATGCGCGACGTGCTCGACGCCCTCGGAGACGTGTCCTGACGCCTGTGGCATACTCAAGTCCGTGCCTGCCGACGCCCGGCCACTCGTCGCCTCATGACCGGTTCCGACGATCTCGTCAACGACACGATCGAGCTCCTGCAACAGCTGATCCGCAACGAGTGCGTCAACGACGGGACACCCGGTTCGGGACAGGAGGTCCGCAATGTCGACCTCCTCCAGACATGGCTCGAGGGTCCGGGCCTCGACTTCGAACGCTACGAGCCGACCCCGGGCCGGGTCTCGCTGGTGTCGCGCATCGAGGGATCGGATCCCGACGCGCCCAGCCTGTGCCTGATGGGGCACACCGACGTGGTCCCGGTCAACCGCGACGGTTGGAGCCGCGACCCCTTCGGCGGCGAACGCCTCACCTCGGCCGAGGGCATCGACGAGATCTGGGGCCGGGGCGCCGTCGACATGCTCAACCTGACCTCGGCGATGGCCGTCGCGTTTCGGCATCTGGCCGACACCGGTTTCCGGCCGAGAGGCGACCTCATCTACTTCGCGGTCGCCGACGAGGAGTCCGGCAGCGCCCACGGCGCCCGATGGATGGCCGACCACGAACGCGACGCCATCTTCGCCGACTACGTGTTGACCGAGAACGGCGGCCTGCACTCCGGCCCACCGGATCGCCCGCGGATCGGCATGAACGTCGCCGAGAAGGGGGTCGCATGGCGGCGTCTCCGGGTGAAGGGCACCCCCGGCCACGGGTCGCGGCCGTTTCGGGCCGACAACGCGTTGCTGAAGGCGGCCGCCGTCGTGCAACGACTGGCCGACTACCGGCCGGCGCCACGGTTCCACGAGCTGTGGCCTCAACAGGTCCAGCAGATGAACATCGACGACGACACCAAGGCCGTCATGCTCGACGCCGACCGCCTCGGCCATCATCTCGCCGAGCTGCCCGACACCGCCCTCGCCGGGCACTACTACTCCTGCACCCACACCACCTTCTCCCCGAACCTCATCGACGGCGGGCTGATGAAGACCAACGTCATTCCCGACACGGTCGACATCAACGTCGACATCCGCACGATGCCGGGCGACACCACCGCCGAGGTGCAGGCTCGTCTCGACGAGGCGCTGGGTGACCTGGCCGACAAGGTGTCCGTCGAGATCATCATGGACGATCCGGCCAGTACCAGCCCGATCGACACGCCGTTGTGGCTCAGCCTCCAGCGGGCCGTCGAGAAGCCCTTCCCGGGGGCGCAGCTCACCCCACAGTTCATCGTCGGGTTCACCGACTCCCGGGTGTATCGGGAAATGGGATCGGTCGCCTACGGGGCAGGCCTGTTCAGCCCGGAGCTCGACGCCGGATCGTTCGGGCAGCGGTTCCACGGCAACGACGAACGCATCGATGTCGAGTCGCTACGGCTCGCCACCGACCTGTTCGTCGACGTCGCCACCGACATGCTCGGTTGACCGGCCCGGGCCGACTACGACGGGGCGAGCTCGAGGACCTGTTGGAACGTCGGCCGGTTCGTGCGGCGGATCGTGTCGGGAATCAGTCCGGGTGTGAACCCGCTCAACTGGCCCTCCCGGAGCCATGTGGTCGGGTCGTCGCCGTGTTCGGCGGCCAGATCCCGCGCGACCGAATCCACGGCCTCCCACAGCGCCGCCGAACACTCGGCGAGGTCGCCCGCCCCGCAATAGGCGAGATTGAACGGCCCCTGCACGTCGGCGCCGAGAACCGTGCGCAGGTCCTTGTCGAGAAGGCTCGCGCGGTCGATTCCCCGGAGCTCCAGGTCGTCGGGCAACCCGCCGAAGACCGGCGCGGTCGCGGCCCGGACCAGCGGCGTCCACAAGGTGTCGTATATGAGCGGACCGGCATCGTCGTAGTAGCCGTCGAGGTCGGCGTCGAGGCGCGGCGCGTCGTCGTCGACCCAGTCGTCGAGAACGTCGACGATCTCGGCGGCGAGTGGGGAGGGGGCCTCACCGGCCGCCAGGACCTCCCGGATCACCGGCCAGACCGGAGAGGCCGTGTCCTCGGTCGCCGACCGGTTCATGACGCCGACCACATCGGCCAACCCGATCTCGTCGGGCCACTGGTCGAACAGCTCGACCCGGTGCACCGAACCGTACTGGTTGCCGTCGCCGTGCATGAATCCCGGCGCTGACTGGTTGTTCCAGTTGAGCAGCCGTCCGCCGGGGCCGGTGGTCGCCTGGGGGTGCTCGTCCTGTGACAGAAAGCCCTGCCACTCGTAGTCGCCGGTCCCCAGCGTCGGCAGTCGACGGTCGAGACCGGCGGCTCGCACCGGCAGGTAACCGGAGGCGAAGTAGCCGATCCCGTCTCGATTCGCGTAGCCCCAGTTGAACGTGAAGCCGAACTTGTTCGCCACCTCGAGGAAGGCTTCCGGTGTGTCGGCATCACCCTCGGTCATGTCCTTGAGGGCCGCGAGGTTCAGACCATCGCGCCCGAACGTCGACCGCCTGCGGGTGAGCGCGACCGGCCGCCCGTTCGACAGCGCGGTGCCGATCACGGGACCGTGGACCGACACCGGGTACCGGATCGGGACGGTGCCGAGGGTGCCGGCGTCGAACATCTCGAAGGGAACACATTCGCCGTCGTACTCGTAGAAGCCGGAGTCGCGGGTGGGGGCCGAGCCGTCGGGGTTGCACAGCACCTCGGCGTAGACGTCGCGGACGTCCTGGTTCGCCGACGTGAGACTCCACGCGTAGTTCTCGGTCCGGCCCACGAGGATGTACATCGCCAATCCCGGAACCGCCGCCCCCTGCGCCTCGATCCCCGGCCCACTGAGGTGCACCTGCTGCACGATCTCGGGGTAGTAGTACCCGAGCTGGGGGCCCATCACCGCCAGTGTCGCCCCGTTGGCCGAGCGGTCCGGACCGACGAGCAGGAAGTTGGAGGCGTTGCGCGACGGAGGAGGCCCCGCCGCGTCGTAGCGCACGTTCCGGTCGACGAACCCGGTCGCGGATCCGTCGGCCGGATCCGTCGGGTCGAAAGAGATGATGGAACCCTCGTCGATGACCACCGAGCCGGTCACCTCGCCACCGGTGAACGTCCCGTACTCGAACCGTTCCTCGATGGTGGTCGGTGCCTCCGGGTCGTCGAAGGGCATCAGGTCCTCCCACGCGAGGCGACCCCGGTCCTCACCGAGGGCGTTCTGCAACGTCGAGAGGAACTCTGCGTTGACCGCCTCGCTGCCCCCGCCGGCCCCGAAGATCGACCCGATGAACGCGGTCACCGCGATCACGTCGTTGACGGTCGCCGGTTCCTGGTCGATGTCGTTGGCCTCCCAATAGGCGGTGAGGCCGTCGGCGTAGGCCTGGGCGTCGGCGATGATCTCTCGGCCCTCGTCGCCGTACGTCTCGATGATCAGGTCGATCTGATCGGTCACCAACTGCTCGGTCGCGGCGCTGGGCACGAAGGACTGGGCGCCGGTCACCAACGAGAACGCGTCGATCCCCGGAATGTCGGCCACGGCGGCCCGGGCCGGGCCCCTCCCGAGTTGCACCAGAAGGCCGCGGTCGCGGGCGGTCACCCAGCCGGCACCGAAGGCAAGGTCCTCGCGGGTCTCGCCGGTGATGTGGGGGATGCCGAACTCGTCGTAGAGGATCGTCGTTCCCGGTCGCCCGGTGGGCTCTTCGACCGTGTCGCCGATCGGTTCGAGGTCTTCTCGGAGAAAGAGGCGTTCGATGTCGTCGTCGCGCACGTCGCCGCGCAGGGGGGTGAGCGCGTCGTAGAGCGGCAGCTGGTCCAACGAGTCGTCGGTGGTCGGAAGACCGCCGAAGTTGCCCGGCGGCAAGATGTAGTACGCCCGGTCCTCCACCGGCGGGTCGGGCGCGACGACCGTGGTCTCGTCGGGCGCCGGCGCCGGCTCCGGTGCCGGCGCCGCGGTCGTGGGGGTCGCCACGGCCGGTTCGGTGGTCGCCGGCTGGTCGTCGCCGGAGCACGCGGCGGCGACGAGCGCGAGAACGACGCCGAGCGCCGTCAGATTCACTCGTGCCCTCGTGCGATCTCGACGACGTGTCGACATGATGCTCCTGTTCGCGGTGTCGTTGCTCACTTCGCCCCTCCCGGCGTGTGCCGGACCGGAGACTAGACCGCTGCGGTCACACGTCGGGCAGGTCGTCGACGAACGCGCCGTAGGCGTCGCTCTGATCGGCGTAGTCGCCGACCAGACGGGTCTTCTCGTCGGTCCCCCGCAGCACCGCGAGCGGATCCTGCTGATCGCCGACATAGCCAAGGGCGAACGCCCCTTGCTGGTACCCCATCAGCTTCAGGAGCTCGTCGTCGAGCGTGCGGGCGACCTCGGGCGGGCACGAGAGGAACTGATTCTCCTCCTGACGGACCCAGCCGACGGAATAGGTGAGGTTGACGCCGTGGCGGGGGCCGTCGCTGTTGTTCGCGCCGCCGCCGTGGAGGACCTTGCCGTCGTAGAGCAACACCGCACCCCGGGGGAGCTCGGCCTGGAACGACGGCACGAGCGCCGCGTCGTCATCGGTCATCGCGCTCGTGCCCGCGCAGATGTGGGTGGCCCCGTTGTCGATGGTGAAATCGGTGAGGGCCCACATCGTGTTGCACTGGACGTGGTAGTTCGCGGGGAACGGGTAGAGGTCGAACGCCATCTGGTCGCGATGGAGCTTCTGGCGGGTCTCGCCCGGTCCGATCGAGACGAGCTGGGTCAGGTGGAGTTGAACGGCGCTCGCGTGGGCCAGGAAGCGCCGGGCGGTCCCGAGCACGAGCGGGTTCATCACGAGCTCTCGGACCGACGGGCAGCGCGCGATCAGCGAACCGACTCGTCTGGTGTGGACGCCGTCGTAGATGTCGCGCCCGGGATCGGCGCCGTCGATGAACGGTCGGGCCTCGTCCGCGAGGCGGTCGAAACAGCTCGGCCGGTGCGGCGTCGTCGACGATCGCGTAGCCGTGGGTGGCCAGGTACGCGGCGACGGTCGCCGGGTCGGCGTCGGGGGTGAAGTGGCGGGGAACGTGGGACACCGCGTACCGCCGGTCAGCTTTCCGACGGTGTGGAGCGCAGCTCCGCTTCCAGGTGTTCCAGCCGGGCCGCGGCGAGATCGCCGAGGCTGACGATCCCGCAGAGGTCGCCGTTGTCGTCGACGATCGGCATGTGCCGGAAGTGGCCGTCGGTCATGACCGTCATCGTGGCCTCGACGTCGTCGTCGGCGTGACACGTGGTGACGTTCTCGGTCATCAGGTCCTCCACCCTCACCCGCAGGGTGTGCTCCTGCTCCCGCACGAGATGACGCACCACGTCGCGTTCGGAGATGATTCCGAGGATCTTCTTGCTGTCCGCCGACACCACGACCGCCCCGATCGAGTACTCCTTGAGCACGTAGACGGTGTCGGCGATCGTGTCGCTCGGATCGATGGTGACGACGGACCGCGACGTCGCGTTCGGTACCTCTCCGATTCGCATTGGCCTGACCTCCTGCAATGACGGGGAGTCTGCACGTTAGGCGTCATCGTCCGCCGAGGCGAGCGGCGCGGGCGTGGGGCCGGGTCAGTCCTCGCCGAGCATCGCCTCCATCGCGGCCATCATCTCGGTCCGGGGCGGGAGGCCGGGCACCTGTTCGGGGGGTGTCGGGTTGATGCCGTCGGCGATGTCGTGGAACCGCGCGATGGCCAGTTCGAGGAAATCCAGGTTGGGGAACACCCAGAAACGATCGGCGCGGATCGCGTCGAGAACGAGGTCGGCGACCGCGGCGGGCGGGGTGCCTTCGGCGACCGCTCGGCGGACGTGGTCGAGCGAGACCTGCTGCACCGCGTCGGTGACGGGGAGCTCGCCCAGCTCCGCCGGCCAGTTCCGATCGGAGTCGAGAATGCCGGTTTGCACCCATCCGGGACACAGCACGCTCACCCCGACGGGGAGCTCGGCGGCCTGCATCGTGTTGTAGAGGTCCTCGGTGAGCGCGACGACGGCGTGCTTGCTCGCGTCGTAGGACGGGGCCAGGCCGGGCCACAGACCGGCGATCGAGGCCGTGTTGACGACGTGGCCGCCCCCGGCCGCGATGAGATGCGGAAGAAAGGCCCGCACACCGTGGACGACCCCCCAGAAGTTCACTCCCATCGTCCACTCCCATGATTCGAGGGGCCCGAACCAGGGGTCGCCGGCGCCGGTCACGCCGGCGTTGTTGCACACGATGTGCACCGCACCGAAACGCTCGAGAGTCGCGTCGGCGAGCGCGGCGACCTCGTCGACCTTGCTCACGTCGGTGGGCACGACGAGGGTGTCGACCCCGTGGGCATCGATCTGTTCGGTTGCCGCGGCCAGCGCGTCGGCTTGCACGTCGGCGAGCACGATCGAGCAGCCCGAGCGGGCCAAGGCGTCGGCCAGCGCCAACCCGATGCCGCTCCCGGCGCCCGTCACCACCGCGACGGTTCCTGCTTCCCACTCCATCGCATCCCCCTGCCGTTGGCCTCGGGACGGTAGCAGGTCGGGCCCGAACCCCCATCTTCGTGGTCGCGGGTCGGTTCGCCCCCGGGGCTTTGGGCCCTTGCCCCGCCGGGTCGGGGCGGCAAGGGTGTCGGTGAGCCCCCTTTTCGGAGAGGAGGACGCGATGAACGACACCGGGTCGCGCCGATGGCTCGCCGAGCGGCGCGCGTGGATGGTCGAGGACCAGTTGCGGCGCCGCGGCCTGGTCGACGAGGCGGTGCTCGCCGCGATGGCGACGGTTCCGCGTGAGCGGTTCGTTCCCGCGGCGATGGCCGAATACGCCTACGACGACGGGCCGCTGCCGATCGGCGAGGGTCAGACGATCTCGCAGCCCTACATCGTCGCGCTGATGACCGAGGCGCTCGGTGTCGACGGGAACGGACGGGTTCTGGAGATCGGCACCGGGTCGGGCTACGGCGCCGCGGTGCTGAGCCGGATCGTCGCCGAGGTCGTCACGGTCGAACGCCATCGTGTGCTCGCCGAACGAGCCCGCGCCGTCCTCGGCGAGCTGCGCTACGACAACGTGCTCGTTGTCCACGGTGACGGCAGCCGTGGCGTCGAGGCGCAGGCGCCCTACGACGGCATCGTCGTCACCGCCGGTGCCCCCTCGATTCTCGAGCCGCTCCTCGATCAGTTGGCCGACGGCGCGTCGTTGGTGATCCCGGTCGGTGCGCGGCGACGCAGTCAGACGCTGCGACGGGTCACCCGCTGTGGCGATCGCTTCGAGGAGGTCGACCTCGGCGGGGTGCGGTTCGTCCCCCTCATCGGCGACGAGGGCTGGGATTCGCGCCGGCTGACCTCTCCCTGACAGACTCGGATGTCCCGGCGCCGGCCAGAGGGGAAACCGATGGGAACGTCATCTCGCGGGAGTCGAGCCGGCGGGTCGTGTCACCTGTCGTTGTTGGCGCTGGCCGTCGCCGTCGTCGCGGCGGCCTGTTCGTCGAGCGGCGACGCGGAGTCATCGGCCGAGGCGCCCGCGGATCCGCCCGTGTCGACCCCGAGCCCGCAGGCGCCGACCGACACCGCTGCCGTGCCGCCCGCTTCGTCGCCGCCGGACCCGGTCGACTCGGCGGCCCCGCCACGTCCGGTCGGTTCGGCCGATGTGACCGGACCGATCGTGTCGGCCAACGGACCGATTCTCCCGCAGCCGGCCGCGGCGCTTCCCGCCGGATACGTCGAAGAGGAGTTCTTCGTGTCCGGCGACGCAACCAGCTTCGAGTTGACCGGCGACGGGGGTGCCGACGGATTCTGGACCTCCCGGCCGGTGGACCGCGCCGAGTACCGGACCCGGATCCTCGTCCGCCGACCCGCGGCGGAGAACTTCAGTGGGGTGGTGCTCGTCGAGTGGCTCAACGTCTCCGCGGTCGAGGCCTCCCCGGACTGGGGGTATCTGTCCGAGGAGATCGGGCGGGCCGGTCACGCGTATGTCGCGGTCAGCGTCCAGGCGTTGGGGGTGGTCGGCGGGGAGAGTCTGCTGGCCGTCGACCTCGACGACGAGGCGGCGGCCGCGGCCGGCGCCGGGGAGAGCCCGACCGATCCCGGTGGCCTGGTCAACGCCGACCCGGAGCGCTACGGGACGCTCGTGCACCCCGGCGATGCCTACGCGTACGACATCTTCAGCCAGGTCGGGTCGGTCGTGGCGACCCGGGCCGACACCGTCCTGGGCGGCCTCGACCCGGCCACGGTGATCGCGACCGGAGAATCGCAGTCGGCCGGCTTCCTCACCACCTATCTGAACGCGATCCATCCGACCGCCCGGATCTACGACGGGTTCCTCGTGCACAGCCGGGGGGCGGGCGGCGCGCCGATCGACGGTGGCTTCGGAGCCGACCGTGACGACGACGGCTCGTCGTTCGTGACCGACGGCGTACGCATCCGTACGGATCTGAGCGAGCCCGTCCTCATCCTCCAGACCGAGACCGACCTGACCCTGCTCGGCTACACGAGGGCCCGCCAGCCCGACACGGACACGATTCGCACCTGGGAGGTCGCCGGGACCGCCCACGCGGACGCGCACGTGTTCCGGACCATGCTCGGCGGACCCCGCGATCCGAGTCTCGGATCGCTGCTCGGCTGTACCCGGCTGATCAACAGCGGCCCCCACCACGAGGTCGCCCAGGCGGCCCTGGTCCGCCTCGTCGAATGGAGCCGGGGCGGACCTCCGCCCCCGGTCGGGGACCGCATCGAGGTGATCGAGGGCGACGAGGTCGTCATCCTTCGCGACGAGGTCGGCATGGCCATCGGTGGGGTGCGAAACCCGCTCGTGGATGTGCCCGTCGCGGTGGTCACGGGTGATCCGTGGGGGGACGTGTCGCTCGATTCCGCCGAGGACTTCGATCTCTGTGACCTGTTCGGCCAGACGATTCCGTTGGAGCGAGACGGCCTCGTCGAGCTCCATGGTTCCGCGGACGAGTACGTCGCGGCGTTCGGGGCGTCGGCGGCGGCCGCGGTCGATGCCGGTTTTCTCCTGCCGGCCGATGCGGAGAAGCTCCTCGAGGAGGCCGAGGCCAACCGGGCCCTGTTCGACCCGGCCTGAGATCGGTGTTCACGGGATCGGTCGAATCGGGTGGGAGACGAGCGCGGCCTTGATAATCTCTAATCCTGATCGGAATAGTCGTATTTCGACCCGGGAGAGGGAATCCGAATGAGCACACCCACATCGTTGAATGACGTCGATCTCGAGGCAGTCGGGGGGCTGGCCGCCAAGATCGAAGAGGTCCCCGAAGTCGCGGCGACCGTCTGGAAGGCCGACGTCAGCTGGCTGGGCGGATTCCGCTCCGAAGCCACGGTTCGCCAGTTCACGCTGCCCTCCGACGAACCCACATCGCTCGGCGGTGACGACTCGGCGGCCAACCCCGTCGAACAACTGCTCGCCGCCCTCGGCAACTGCCTCGCCGTCGGCTACGCCGCGAACGCCTCGAAGGCGGGCATCAGGATCGACGACATGCAGATCAGCCTCGAAGGCGATCTCGACCTCCACACCTTCCTCGGTCTGAAGGACGAGCATGCCGGCTACGAGGCG
>JAJRXC010000096.1 GCA_024276495.1 Actinomycetes bacterium | reverse complement strand
TCCTTCTGGTGCCGGTCCGGCGCCGCCATGGGAGCCTGGTACCCCGACGACGAACGCATGCCCAGCCAGCCCGGCCCGGCCTTCGGCGACTCCATGGGTGCGATGACGATCGCGGGCGGCATCGCGGCCGCATTGCTGAAGCGGGAGCGGGGCGGGGGGCCGCAGTCACTCGAAGTGTCGCTGCTCGGCACCGGGATGTGGGCAATGGCCTCCGGCATCGCCATGTCCCACGTGAGCGGCACACCGTGGCGGCCCTTCGACCTGAGCGCCGGTGGGGTCGTGTTCAATCCCCTCCTCGGCAACTTCCGAACCCTCGACGATCGCATGATCAACATCACATGCCTCCAACCGTTGAAGTACTGGCGGGAATTCTGCGCGGTGATCGGGCGGGACGAGCTCGTCGCCGACCCCCGTTTCGCCGATCACGAGACCCTGACCGCGAACGCGGCCGATGCCAAGGCGGTGGTGGACGAAACGATCGCCGCCCGCACCCTCGACGAGGTCCGAGAGTTGCTCGCCGACTTCACCGGGCAGTGGACACCGGTGCTCGACTCGCTCGAGATCATCGACGACCCCCAGGCCGTGGCCAACGACTACGTCCAGGATCTCGAGAACGAGGCCGGGGTTGCGTTCAAGCTCGTCACCACGCCGGTCCAGTTCAACGGCGAGGCGAGTCCGGTCAGCCGGGCCCCCGGGTTCAACGAGCACGGCGACGCTATTCTCACCGGCGACCTCGGCCTGGACATGGACGAGGTGATCGCGTTGAAGACGAAGGGAGCGGTGACGTGAGAACCGCCCCATCACCGTCGCTCCGACCTGCGTGACCGACGACGGGGGCGGCGCCGGCTGTGGACCTCCCAGCGGGGGGATCCATCCCGCGTTCGTCCGGGATTCCCGAGCCCACGGCGCGATCGACGGTCAGGCCGATCCCTCGGCGAACCTCACCACCAACGCGTCCAATGCCCCCTCACAGGTCGTCGCTCCCTCCGGCGGCTCGGGCAGCCGGACCGGCCCGTGGTCGCGGGATGGCAACAGAACGGTCGCGTGACCGGGGGTCGTGACCTCCCCCCGTTGGTTCTCACCCCACAGCTCGAGATCGACTGCCGGCCGGCCCGTCCCTCCGCCATCGGCTTCGGCGAGATACTTCCGGCTGACGGTCCCCCGCATCCAATGGGTGTCGCCCACATAGTTGAAGCGGCGGAACTCGCAATCGAGTTTCCACAGCCAGGCGTCGTCACCCATCCAGTCGGTGCAGAGGTGGATCAGCCAGGTCTCCCGCATCCGACCGTAGTCGTAGGTCGCAGGGTTTCCCGCCCGCTCGGCCCAGGCCGGATCCCAGTGCACGCGCTGCTGCACGTCCGGGATGTTCAGATCATCGGGTCGGAAGAAACGCGGCACCCGCCGCCGCTGATCGTGCCCCAGCCGTAGCGCCTTCACGCCGTAGAGGCCCATCCCCATACCGACATGCCAACAGACGATGTCGGTGATCCGTAGTGGGCCCTTCACAAGAGACGGAAGTTCGTCGCCGACCTCGACATCTTCGAACCAGCGCGTCTCGGCTCCCCGGCGCCGATCGACTTCCGCCGCCGATGCTTCCTCGATCCGGACGATCTCCTCATCGGAATACGGGACGATCTCGATGTCGTCGTACTTGCCGACCGACTCGGACCTCGTTCGCTCCGTGCGAACCATCAGCCGGTACTGGGCCGCGAGGACTGCGCCCGACTCGCCCACGTCGGGTGCCCCGAACACCTCCCCCGTCCACTCATGCACCGCCCGGGTCGCGAACTCACTCGACTTGTCGTGCACGCCGACCAGCGCGTTGCGACGGGTGACCCGGGTCCGGGGACGAAGCGGGTTCCACCACTCACGGAACGAACCGGCGTAGTACGCGTGCGCGCCCCGCAGCGGGTCTCCCTTGAGCAGCGATCGGGTGTCGGCGTCGAGGCTGGCGATCTCGTTCTCCCCGATCAACGTGTCGCCCCCGTTCAACGGAGGCGGCGCGATCGGGCCGGCCCACACCGTGCCGGCGGCGTAGCTCGGATCGCACCAGAGCGGATTGTCGTCGCCGTAGGCCTCGGCCACGTGGCGGAACGCATCGGTGTCGGGCCGGCGGTAGTGCGGTGGCTGCGGATGCGGTTGCACGACGCCGATCCTCCGCCGCAGCGCGGCCACTCCCTCGTCCGTGATCGATTCCGTCGGCGAGTCGGCCATGACACCGACTTTCGCACGGAGGACCGCACCGGTGCAGAATCCATGCCATGAGTTCCGCCTGTGAGAACCGATCGGACGCGACGACCTGTGACTGAGAACCGATGAGTTACACCCACCTCGAGATACGGCGCGAGGGTCCGGTCGGCTGGCTGATCAACGATCGCCCCGACCAGCTCAACGCGATGAACGCGGCGATGCGCGACGAGTTCGCCGACGCCTGGCTCGAGCTCGACCACGATCCAGCGGTGCGGGTCATCGTGCACACCGGAAACGGACGGGCATTCCAGACCGGGGTCGACGTCACCGAGATCGCCGACGACGGGATCGGCATGGAGCGGTACCGCGAGTCGATGGAGAACTTCGACCTGCACTTCACGTCCTGGCATCAGAAAGTGTGGAAGCCGGTGATCACCGCGGTGAACGGAATCTGCTGCGGCGGCGGCTTCCACTGGGTCGCCGACGCCGACATCGTGATCGCCGCGAGCGACGCCGAGTTCTTCGACCCGCACGTGTCCGTCGGCCAGGTCGTCTCGATCGAGGCGATCGGCCTGATCAAGAAGATGCCGGTCGAGGCGGTGATGCGCATGGCGTTCATGGGCCGTCACGAACGAATGGGAGCTCGACGCGCCCACGAGCTCGGCATGATCTCCGAAATCGTCGACCCACCCGATTTGCTTCGCCAACGGGCCCAGGAGATCGCCGAACTGATCGCGAAGAACTCACCCGCCGCGATGGCTGCCACCAAGAAGGCACTCTGGGGCGCCCTCGAACTGGGGCTCACCGACGCATGCCGCCAGGGGGCTCGACATCTGGTGAGCATGTGGGGTCATCCCGACCAGGAGGAAGGACCCCGCGCCTTCGCCGAGAAACGCGACCCGGACTGGCAGGTGTAGCGCCATTCGGGGCAGGAACGGCCACGGCTCGATCGAGGCCGAGAACCCGCGCCGCGTTGGCGCGCAGGAACGGCCCCCACACGTGATCGCGAAACGGCACATCGTCGAGTTCGCGGAAGATGCGATCGAGTTCGGGAGCGTAGGGGTGATAGCCGCCGTAGATGATCTTCTCGACGCCGCGGGTGTTGGCGTAGTCGACGATCGCCCGCGGGTAGTGCTTCGGGGCGAACGCCGAGGTCGAGTAGTGGAGCCCGGGCCATTTGAGCATCAACTTCACCGCGAGATCCGGCCACGGTTCGGCCCCATGACGCATGACCATCACCAACTCGGGAAAGTCGTACATCACCTGATCGATCGCCTCGACGTGCTGTCCGGCCATCGGTACGCGAGGACCGGGCACCCCCACGGTGACGAAGACGGGCAGCCCGAGCTCGACACATGTCGCGTACACCGCATACCAGGCGGCATCGTCGATGCGCAGCTGCGGTGACGTGCCGGCCGGAAACGTGCTCACCGCCCGGATGCCGTGATCGGCATGGGCCCCACGAATCTCCCGAACCGCACCGACCACGTCCCTCGCGTCGACTTGGGACGCCAACACGAAACGGTCGGGGTGGGCCGCCGCGGCGACAACGGCCGCCGGATGGCTAGTCGCGACGAGGCCGATCCCGACACCGTTGCGGTCCATCGCCGAGAGAGTGTCGGCGATCACGACGGTCTCGTCGTCGGTCGCTCCCGCGGTCGCGGGAATGTCGCGGTACATGTAGTCCGCCGGGTGCCGGTCGCCCCGCTGCGACGGACGCACGTTGGCCGGATTCCGATCGACGTCGGCCGGCGATCGAAACCCGATCAGCGTGTCGATCGCAGAAATGTCGTCCGGGCGGGTCACGTGCGGCATGGTATTGCCCATGTCGCTCATCGAGATCGAGAAACCCCGGCCCCACACCACCGTCATCCGGATGAACCGGCCCGAGACGATGAATTCGATGGCGTTCGAGTTGATGGTGCCCCTGGCCGAAGCGTTCGACGAGGTGGACGAGGACAACGACACCACCTGCGTGATCCTCACCGGCACCGGCGACGGTTTCTGCAGCGGTGCCGACACCCGCCACGCCACTGCACCACCCAACATCGACGGGCTGACGCTGACGCGGATCGCGACCAAGGCGATGTCGACCCTGTCGGATCTCGTCCCCCGGATGCGGCACATGAACAAACCCGTGATCGCGGCGATCAACGGCGCCGCGATCGGTGGGGGGATGTGTCTGACCCTCGGCGCCGACATTCGCATCGCCGCGGAGTCGGCGTACTTTCGAGCCGCCGGGATCAACAACGGCCTGACCGCGAACGAGCTCGGCCTCAGCTTCCTTCTCCCCCGGGCCATCGGCTCCAGCCGGGCCTTCGAGTTCATGCTCTCGGGTCGCGACCTGGATGCCCGTGAGGCCGCCGACATCGGACTCGTGTCGCGCTCGGTCCCCGACGAGCACCTGATGCGGGAAGCGCTCGATCTCGCGGACCGGATCAACGGCTGGAGCACCCAGGGCGTCGCCCTCACCAAACGGTTGATGTGGTCCGGGCTCGAAACCAACAGTCTGCAGGCAGCGATCGACATGGAGACCCACACGCAGCTCTTCATTCGCCTGACGACCAAGAACTTCGAGGAGGCGACGAAGGCCCGCGCCGAAGGCCGGCCGCCGAACTTCATCGACTGAACCAGGCGTGCTCCGCCGAACCGCGGGGTGTGGCGGCGCCGTCGGGTACCCGGGCCGTTGTCGCACTGCGAGTAGGGTCGATGGGTGCGCGTGGCAATCACCTGGGGCCTGGTCGGCGCGGTCATCGGCGGTCTGCTCCTCGGCATCCACATCACCAGCCGCCGTGATCTCGTCATCGACGGTGAGCCCTTCGTCTCCACGTTTCGCGAGCCCGACGGCGGCATCGAGACGATTCTCGTCCTCGGCGACGGTCAGGCATTCGCCCAGCTCGCCATGGACCCGACCCTGTCGCACCCCGAAGCCTTCAGCGACGGACGGGCCGAGCTCGTGTACCGGGCCCAGCGACCGGTGTTCGGCTACGCCGCGTGGACGCTCGCGTTCGGTGATCCCACCCGGGTTCCCGAGGCGATGGTGGTCCTGACCGTGCTGGGCGCCGGCCTGCTCACCGGCGCGCTCGCCCTACTCTTCGATCGCCGCGGCGTCGCCCCGGCGCTGGCCCTCCCGGTCCTGGTCATCCCCGGCGTCTGGGCATCGTTTCCCTTCCTCATGTCGGAGACCCTCGCCGCCGGCCTGGCGCTGGCCGGCCTCGCCGCGTGGGAGCGGGCGGAAGCAACGGAGGACACCCGTCGCGAGGCGATCGCGGGGGTGCTGTTCGCCATCGCCGTCCTCACCCGGGAGACGATGATCTTCATCCCCGCCGGCCTGGCGCTGGCCCAGCTGCTGCGCACCCGACGGCTTCCGTCGCGGTGGCTCGCACTCGGACCGCTTCTCTACGCGTCCTGGTGGGTGATCGTTCGTCTCATCACCGGTTCCCCGTTCCTCGACCAGGGCCAGACCGGCTCGCGGACATCGATTCCGGGTGTCGGACTGATCGATGCGGTCTCGAGTTGGCCGATCGTCGGCCGTGACTCCCTTTTCATGGTGGTGACCCTCGGGCTCGCCATCGCTGCGGTGGTTCGCCGACGAGGAGACCCCCTCGTCTACGCCGGCCTCATCGGCCTCGCCGCCGCATCCCTGATGAGCGAGGAGGTGTGGGGAAGTTGGGTGAACTGGACCCGTGCCATCACCCCGGTGCATCTCGCGTTCGGTCTCGCCTTGATCGGACCGCCCCTCGCCGAGCGGGTCAGTCGACCCGAGCCAGGTGTGACCTGACCGCGGTCAGCCATTGGGCCGGATGGGTGAGCTGCGGCGAGTGGTACGCCCCATCGATCATCACGAGCTCGCCGTGGACGACACCATCGGCCAGATCCGGCGCCCGATCGACATAGGGATGATCGTGCTCGCCGACGATCACGGTGACGGGCACGTCGATGTCACCGAGAAGATGATCCACGGGCTGGAGCTCGTCGCCGAAGATCGCCCGACCGAGCGCTTTCGCCGCCATCGGGTCGAAGGCCGCGTCGAGTTCCGACTTACGGGCCCGCCAGCCGGCCGGGGTGGCCTGGGCGATGAGCTCGGTTTCGGGGGTCGCCGGAGGCCGCCCCATCACCTGTTCGGATGTGAGCGAGGCGAAGTACGAGAGGATCAGTTCGGCCAGCGCAGGATCCTCGAATTCGAACGACCATGCCGTCGTGTCCATGAGGATCATTGAGCGAAGCCGTTCCCGGGCGGCCAGGGCGAATCGCAACGCGACGCGACCGCCCATGGAATGGCCGAGCAGATCGACGGGACCGTCGACGGTCTCGTTGAGCCAGGCGATCACGTCGTCGAGAATGTGGTCGACGGTGTAGGTGGCCTCGTCGAACGAGTTCGTCGAACGGCCGTGGCCTCGGTGATCGATGGCCAACACCCGGCGGTCCTCGGCGAGCGCATCGATCTGGAGCGCGAAGTCGTGGGCCGATCCGGAAAAACCATGGATCAGCACGAGCGGTGGGACGTCACCGCCCCCCCACTCGTCCCAGGCGAGCGAGAATCCGCCGACGTCGAAGGTCCGGCCCAGCTCGTGACTCGGCGCCGGTCCCCCGCTCATCGGCCGCCGACGAGAGGCACGACCTCTTCGGTGAACGCGTCGACCTGGTCGAGGTACTCCGGGAGGTCGCGGGCCCGGAACTTCAGGTGGAAGGTGTTGGCACCCGCCTCACGAGCCGACCGGATGTCGGCCGCGAGCGACTCGGCTCCTCCGAGCATGGCCATCACCCCCTCCGGCACCGAACCGAGCAGGTAGGTCCACGGCGGCATGTAGCCGATGTCGAACGCGGCATCGGTCCGACCCGCGGCCGCCGCCGCCTCCTCGATCGTCCCGATGATCTCGGGGTACTGGTCCACGCCGTTGCCCATGGGGATGTAGCCGTCCCCGACCCGACCGGTTCGCCGCCATGCCGGCCGACCGCTGCCGCCGATCCAGATCGGCAGATCCCCGACCGGCTGGGGGGCCACTCCGACATCGTCGTAGGTGTAGAGGCCCCCGTGATGCGTGACATAGGTGTCGCGGAACGCGCCGCGGACCGCATCGAGCGTCTCGTCGAGCCGCCTTCCGCGACTGGCGAAGTCGACGTCGAGGGCGTCGAACTCCGCTTCCACGTGACCGGCGCCGACACCGAGAATCGCCCGTCCACCCGACAGGTGATCGAGCGTTCCGAACGACTTCGCGGTCTGGAGCGGGTGCCGGTACGCCGCGATCCACACGACGGAGAGGAGGCGAGTACGTTCCGTGTGGGCCGCGAGGAAACCGAGCGTAGCGATCGTGTCGTACCACGTGGTGGTCATCTTGGCTGCATAGTCATTGTCGGGAATCGCGACGTGATCGCACACGCCGACGAAGTCGTAGCCCCGCTCGTCACATCGTTTCGCGATCGCGACGAGGTCATCCACCGACGCCGAGTCCTCCCACGGATCGACCAGCGTCCGGGTGAGCGTCTGGATCGGCAGCTGGATGCCGTACGACCACGCACCCTCGTGATTGATCGCGGCCATCAGGCGTCGTCCGAGTCGGCTTCGGCGCGCCACTCGGCAATGGCCTCCTCGGTCACGCCCACGAACTCGGCGGCTCTCGGGTAACCGACATACGGCGTCGCCTGGATCAGGATCTCGCGCACCTGATCTTCGGAGAAGTCACCGCGCGCCAGACCGGCCTTGCATTGGATCTTCCACGTCGACGGCCCGCCGATGGCGGCGATCACCCCCATGATGATCAGGCGGCGGTCGCGGGTGTCGAGCGCGTCACGGGTCCATACGCCGCCGAACAGGTCCTCGGTCATGATGTCGGCGAAGTCCATGAACCCGCGCGGTATCACCGGGACGAGACCCTGATAGACGTCGTCGAGTCGGGCCGCACCCCGTTCCCACTTCTGATCGTTCGTATCGTGTGCCATGTCAGTCCTTCGGCATTCCGTACACGAGTGTCATCGAGTCGCGAACGGTCTCGACCACCGGCATCGGTCGTCCGGCTTCGCGACCGAGGCTCGCCGCCAGGTCCAGATCCTTTTCGGCGAGGAAGATGTTGTTGGCCAAGAAGTCGCCGAAGTCGCCGACCTTCGTGTCGGATGGCATGGTCACGAGTGGATAGAAGCGTTCGGACAAGGCCCCCAGCTGGCCGACGTGTCGCCATGCCTCCAACAGTTGCCCGGGATCGCTTCCCTCTCCCACCACGATCTGATGAGCCGCGCTCACCGCGGCCTGCTGGAAGTAGGTCATCACGTTGAAGGCCACCTTCATTGCCATTCCCGCGCCCACCGGGCCGGCTTCGAAGACCGCACCGCCGCAACAGTCGAGGACCGCTCGGGCGGTCTCGGCGAGCCCGCCGGGCGGCACACCGACCATGATCGAGAGGTCACCTTCGGCTGCGGCCTCGGCGCCACCGGCGACGCCGGCGTCGAACAGGACGACGTCGCGCTCGGCTGCGAGGGCGGCCAGATCACGGATCGTGTCGGGATGCCCGGTGGAGTGCACGGCGATGGTCGTGTAGGGCCGGCACGACTCGAGAATGCCGTGGTCGCCGGACACGACCTCCATGACCGCCGCATCGTCGCGAACACAGACACCGATGTGGACACACGATGCCGCGACCGCTGCACCGGAATCCGCAGCTCTTGCCCCCTTGTCGACGACCGCGGTGACCGCGTCCTCACTCAGATCGAAGACGAGGAGATCGAATCCACTC
>JAJRXC010000095.1 GCA_024276495.1 Actinomycetes bacterium | reverse complement strand
GGCACCAGCCCCACCACCTACACACCCGCCGACAACGTCACCCGCGAACAAATGGCCGCCTTCCTCGCCCGCCTCTGGCGCATCGCCTGATCCCGGCGGCGGCCGTCACGACCTCGGCGCCCCCCACATCGCCTCGACCGCGGCGACCAGACCGTCCGCCTCCATCTGCGCTTCGGCATCGCTCTCGGCCTCGACCATCACCCGGATGAGCGGCTCCGTACCCGACGGGCGGATCAGAACTCGACCGCGGCCGGCCATCCGGCTCATGGCCGCATCGACGAACGGGCCGATCGCCGTATCGAGGTCGGCCGGCAGCGACGCAACCCGCACATTGCGCAACACCTGCGGGAGGCGGGTCATCGCATCCGCAGCGAGGTCGGCCAGCGCACGGCCGCTGCGCTGCACGACGTCGAGGAGTTGGACGGCGCCGAGCACACCGTCTCCCGTCGTGGCGAGGTCCCGGAAGATCACATGGCCGGACTGCTCGCCACCGAGGCCGATGCCCCGCGAATCGAGAGCTTCCAACACGTGCCGATCACCCACCGGCGTCTCGACAACGGTGATCCCCGCCGCGGCCATCGAGCGCCGGAACCCGAGATTGGTCATGACCGTGACGACGACCGCGTCACCGACCAGCTGTCCCCGTCGATGGCGGTCGAGAGCGCAGATCGCGATGATCTGATCGCCGTCCACGATCTCGCCCTCGCCATCGACGGCGACGAGGCGGTCGGCGTCGCCGTCGAACGCCACGCCGAGATCCGCGCCCTGTTCGACCACCGCGGCCCGTAGCGACTCGGGATGGGTCGACCCGCAGGCGTCGTTGATGTTTCGTCCGTCGGGTTCGCCGTGACGGATCTCGATGTCGGCACCGAGCCGCTCCAACGTCGGCGCGGCCACCGCGGTCGCCGCGCCGTTGGCGGTGTCGACCACGACGCGCAGGCCGGCGAGGCCACGACCGGCGAGGCTGCCGACCAGGAAGTCGACATGTCGGCCGACGGCGGCGGGGCCGGCATCCACGACCCGGGCCTCGGGGCCGACGGTGACCGGGGTGTCACCGGCCACGAGCAGTTCGTCGAAGCGGGCCTGGACACGATGCTGCTCGTCGTCGCTCAGCTTCGTGCCGTCGCGGGCGAAGAACTTCACCCCGTTGTCGTGCCAGGGATTGTGACTCGCGGAGACGACCGCGCCGGCGACCGACTCATCTCGGCACCACAGCGCGACGCCGGGAGTCGGGAGCACACCGAGGTCGCTCGACGTTCCGCCCGCCGCCGCGATTCCGGCGTGGAGCGCGGTGCTGAGCGCCGGGCCCGATTCCCGGGTGTCGCGGCCGACCACGAAGCCATCGGCACCGAGCACCTCCGCGCCGGCGCGCCCGAGCGCGGCGACGGCAGCGACCGTGCGATCCGTGCGGGCGTCGCCCCGTATGCCGTCGGTGCCGAATCGGAGACTCACGACAGCATCCGCGACCGCGCCGGCTCGACCGATCGTCGAGAGATCAGCGCTTGCTGTACTGGGGCGCCTTGCGGGCCTTCTTCAGGCCGTACTTCTTCGATTCCTTCTTCCGCGGATCACGGGTCAGGAATCCGGCCTTCTTCAACGCCTCACGATGCTCGCCATCGATCTCGACCAGAGCCCGGGCGATGCCGAGCCGCAGGGCGCCGGCCTGACCGGTCGTGCCGCCACCGTGAATGGTGGCGTCGACGTCGAAGGTGCCCGCGGTCTCGGTGACCACGAACGGCTCGATCGAGTTCATCCGGTGGGTCCGTGACGGAAAGTAGTCGTCGAGCGGCTTGCCGTTGACGACGACGACGCCGGTGCCGGGGCTGGTGCGGACCCGGGCGACGGACCGCTTGCGGCGGCCGGTGGTCTGAATGGCGGAACTTGTCATCGAATCTGTCCTCGTCAGGCCCGCGGGCGAGCGACCGCGTGGGCGATCTCGAGCGGCTGGGGCTTCTGGGCGGAATGGGGATGGGTCGGGCCGGCGTAGACCTTGAGCTTCTTGATCTGGGCGCGCCCGAGGCGGGTCTTGGGGATCATGCCGCGAATGGTGTCGAGCACTGCCTGCTCGGGCTTGCGAGCCATCTTGGCGGCGTAGGTCTCGGTCTTGAGGCCACCGGGATAGCCCGAGTGGCGGTGGACGAGCTTCTTGTCGGCCTTTCCACCGGTCAGGACCACCTTGTCGGCGTTGACGATGATGACATGATCACCGGTGTCGAGGTTCGGCGTGTAGATCGCCTTGTGCTTCCCGCGCAGCAGGTTGGCGACTTCGGTCGCGAGCCGACCGAGCACGAGGCCTTCGGCATCGACGACATGCCATGAGCGTTCGATCTCGCTGGCCTTGACAGATGTGGTGGACACGGGGCTCTCCGAGACAGTGATCCGAGAAGATCGGATAGGACCGTTCAAGGCTACGGCGGCACGACCTCAACGACAAACGTCGAGCCGACGAGATCGCGCCAATCTCACGGTGCCGGTGCCGACCCGACCTCGTAGTGGGCCCGCCAGAAGACGAGGCCGCGAGGAGGCGCCGGGCTCGGCACGGCATCACGTCCGGTCGCGTCGAGCGCCGCGGCGAGGTCGTCGATCCCCCGGCGGCCCCGACCGATCTCCACGAACATGCCGACGAGGCTGCGCACCATCTGGTGGGTGAACGCGTTGGCGGTGACCTCGAACCGCACGAGCTCGCCGTCGCGCCACCAGTCGGCGGACCGCACCCGCCGAAAGAACGATTCCGTGGGGCGCGACTTGTTGCGTTTGCTGAAGGCGGAGAAGTCGTGGCCACCGACGATCCGGGCGGCCGCGCGTCGCATGGCCTCGATGTCGAGGGGCTCCCGCACGTGCCAGGTCAGGTGGTGCAGGAGAGGGTCGGCGATCGGGCGGTTGAGGACGTGGTATCGGTAGGTCCGGGCGGTGCAGCTCAGCCGGGCATCGAACTCGGGGGAGGTCGTGGTCAGCTCGTCGACGACGACCGCGGGACGCAGGATGCGGTTCACGGCCCGTTGGAGCGCGACCGCGTCGAGATGTCCGGCGTCGGCATCGAACGAGACGACCTGGCCGCGGGAGTGAACGCCGCGATCGGTGCGTCCCGCACACGCGACGGCCACCGGGTGGCGCAACACCTTCGACAGGGTCGCCTCGAGGTCGCCCTGCACCGTGCGGACGTCGTCGTTTCGGGCGAAGCCGGAGAACTCTGCGCCGTCGTACGCAACCCGCATCCGCACCCGCACGAAGCCATCGGGCGGAGGCGGCGGCACACGCACCGGTTTCACCCCGAGCGAAGTCCGGACGGGAAGGTCACGAGAAACGATTCGGTGTCAGACGAACTCGATCCGAGCCATCGGGGCATTGTCACCCGTCCGGTTGTCGAGCTTGATGATGCGCAGGTAGCCGCCCTGGCGTTCTTCGTAACGGGGACCGATCTCGTCGAACAGCTTCGACGCCATCTCGCGATCGCCCAGGAACTTCACGACCTGGCGGTGATTGTGCACGCCGCCCTTGCGGGCCTTCGTGATCAGCTTCTCGGCGATCGGCCGCATGGCCTTCGCCTTCGCCTCGGTGGTCGTGATCCCTTCCGCGGCGATCAGTGATGCCACGAGGTTCGCCATCATCAGCTTCTGGTGTTGGGAGCTCCCGCCGAAGTTCCTGCTCTTGCGGGGTCGGGCCGGCATGTCAGTCTCGGTTCCGGAGGGTCAGGCCACGCTCGTCGAGCTTCTCGATGACCTCATCGAGGCTCTTCTGGCCGAAGTTGGTGATCGCGAGGAGATCATCCTCGCTCTTCAGCAACAGCTCACCGACGGTGTTGACCTGGGCTCGCTTGAGGCAGTTGCGCGGACGTTCGGAGAGCTCGAGGTCCTCGATGGGAAGTTCCATGTCGGGACCGCCGGTGGCGACCTGGACGGCTTCGCCGAGCTCGAGGCCCTGGGGCTCGTCGCTCATCTCCTCGACCAACTGGACGAGCGCCCGAAGCGTGCCGCCGGCCGATGCCAACGCGTCGCGCGGGGTGATGGAGCCGTCGGTCTCGATCTCGAGGATCAGGCGGTCGTAGTCGGTCGACTGCTCGACGCGAGCCGACTCCACCTCGAACGCCACCCGCCGAACCGGCGAGTAGATCGAATCGACGGGAATCACGCCGATCGTGGTGCTGGTGTTGTTCCGGTCGGCGGAGACATACCCCCGGCCGGTCTGCACGGTGATGTCGACCGCCAGTCGCCCCTTGCCGTTGACGTTGGCCAACACGAGGTCGCCGTTGAGGATCTCCACATCGGGGTGAGGCTGGATGTCGCGGGCCACGACCTCGGCCGGTCCCCGCGAATCGAGCCGCAAGGTGACCGGCTCCTCGCTGTGCACGTTGAGCACGAGATCCTTGAGGTTCAAGATGATGTCGGTGACGTCCTCCGCGACACCGGTGATGGTGTCGAACTCGTGGAGGGCGTCGTCGAAACGCACCTGGGTGACGGCCGCACCGGGAATCGACGACAACAAGGTGCGTCGAATCGAGTTGCCGATGGTGTGGCCGAATCCGGGTTCGAGGGGGCCGATGGCGAACCGCTGGAGGTTGCCCTCGGATTCTTCGATCGCTTCGACGGTGGGACGCTGAATGACGAGCATCGTTGGACCTCGGCTACTTCGAGTACAGCTCGACGATGAGCTGTTCGCGGACAGGAATATCGATCTGCTCCCGGAGCGGGAGCTCACGCACGGTCACCTGGAAGTTCTCGCCGGCCTCGAGCCACGCCGGAGGCGTGCGGTCGAGCACATCGGAGTTCCATTGGACGACGGCGAAGTCACGAGCCTTGGATCGCAGCTCGACGACATCGCCCTTTCGCACGCGATAACTCGGGATGGTGACCCGGCGACCGTTCACATTGACATGTCCGTGATTGACGAACTGGCGGGACTGGGGGCGGGTCGCGCCCCAGCCGGCGCGATACACCACATTGTCGAGCCGCAGTTCGAGGAACCGCAACATGTTGTCGCCGGTGACCCCCTGACGACGGCTCGCCTCGGCGAACAGGTTGCGGAACTGGCGTTCGGTGAGTCCGTAGGTGAACCGGGCCTTCTGCTTCTCCTGGAGCTGCATCAGGTACTCGGAGACGGATCCGCGGCGACGCGACCGTCCGTGCTCACCCGGCGGGTAGGGCCGCTTGTCGAGGGCGACGGTCTCGCCCTTCGTGCCCCAGATGTTGGTGCCGAGGCGACGAGAGACGCGTGCCTTCGGTCCGGTGTAACGCGACATGGTCAGACCCTCCGCCGCTTGACAGGACGGCATCCGTTGTGCGGAATCGGGGTGACGTCCTTGATGCCCGTCACTTCGATGCCGGCGTTTTGAATCGAACGAATGGCGGTCTCGCGGCCCGAGCCCGGACCTTTGACCTGCACGTCGACCTTGCGCACACCGTGCTCCATCGCGCGCCGAGCAGCCTGCTCGGCCGCCATCTGCGCCGCGAACGGGGTCGACTTCCTCGATCCCTTGAAACCGACGTTCCCGGCCGAGGCCCACGCGATGATGTCGCCTTGTTGATCGCTGATCGCGATGATGGTGTTGTTGAACGAGCTCTTGATGTGCGCGATGCCGTGAGTGACGTTCTTGCGTTCACGTTTGCGGGGCCGGCGGCCTCCGGCAGCGGGAGTGGCCATTACTTCATCACCTTTTTCTTGCCGGCAACGGTCTTCTTGGGGCCTTTGCGGGTGCGGGCGTTGGTGTGGGTGCGCTGGCCCCGAACGGGCAGTCCCCGACGATGGCGCAGGCCCTGGTAGCAGCCGATCTCCATCTTGCGCTTGATGTCCTGGGAGACCTCGCGGCGCAGGTCGCCCTCGACCCGGAGGTCGGAGTCGATGTAGCCACGGATCTTCGCGACCTCGTCGTCGGTCAGGTCCCGAACCCGGGTGGTCGTGTCGATTCCGGTCGCCTCGCACACGCGTGACGCGGTGGTACGGCCGATGCCATAGATGTAGGTGAGCGAGATCCCGACCTGCTTGTCGCGGGGGATGTCGACGCCGCTGATGCGTGCCATTTCAGCCTTGCCTCTGCTTGTGACGCGGATTTTCGCAGATGACCATGACGCGTCCGCGGCGACGAATCACCTTGCACTTGTCACAGATCTTCTTGACGCTGGGTCGAACTTTCATAGTGCCCGGTCGAACCGGGGCCTTTCATTCGCTCCGGCTGCGTGGCCGGAGAGCTACTTGTAGCGATAGGTGATGCGACCCCGCTGGAGGTCGTAAGGAGTGAGCTCCACCTGGACACGATCGCCGGGGAGGATGCGGATGTAGTGCATTCGCATCTTTCCGCTGATGTGCGCGAGCACCTCCGGCCCGTTCTCCAACTCCACACGGAACATGGCGTTGGGGAGCGACTCGGTGACGGTGCCCTCGAGGACGATCGCATCTTCTTTGGACTTAACCAGGACGGAACCTTCCAGAATGCGTGGAGCCGGTTGCTCGCACGCGGAACGACCCGGACGACCCAGGCCAGCTGACTACGCTAGCGGACCCGCCGGGAACGCCCAACCCGCGACGGCACAGGTTGTGGCCGACCGGGCGAGCTCAGCCACGACGGGAGTCGATGACGGCGGCGAGGCGTTCGAAGACCTCTTCTTCGGAACCCTGACCGTCGACCGTCTCGAGCAAGTCGTGACGGGCGAACCACTCGAGCAGAGGGGCGGTCTGCTCCTCGTAGAGGGACAGACGACGCCGGATCGCCTCGGGCGTGTCGTCGTCGCGTCGCCGGGCCAGCATGCGTTCGGTGACGACCTCGACCGGAACCTCGAGATTGATCGCCGCGGTCAGCTCGTGGTCGAGCTCCGCCAGGATGCGCTCGAGCGTGTCGGCCTGGTCGGCGGTGCGGGGGAAGCCGTCGAGGAGCACCCCCGACTCGGAGATGTCGTCCTTGGCCAGCCGTTCGGCGACGATGCCGTTCATGATCTCGTCGGAGACGAGATGGCCGGCTTCCATCACGTCGGCCGCCTGACGGCCGAGCTCGGTGCCTTCGGCCACCGCCGCCCGCAGCATGTCACCGGTGGAGACGTGGATGCAGCCGTAGGTGTCGGCGATGCGCAGGGACTGGGTGCCCTTCCCCGAGCCCTGACGGCCGAGGATCACGAGATACAACGCACGCATCTATTTGAGGAATCCCTCGTAGTTGCGCATCATCAGCTGGCTGTCGATCTGCTTCATCGTCTCGAGGGCGACCCCCGACGCGATCAGGAGCGAGATCCCGCCGAACGCGAAGCCCCCGGCGCCGCCACCGAACCCTCCTCCGGTGCTGGAGGTGTTCGCCCCGTCGAGCGTCGCGTTGATCAAGATCGACGGGATCAGCGCCACACCGGCGATGAACAACGCACCCGGGAACGTGATCCGCGAGAGGATCCTCGCGAGATAGCGCTCCGTCTGGGGCCCGGGCCGGATCCCCGGGATGAAGCCACCCTGCTTGCGGATCGTGTCGGCCTGCTTCGCCGGATCGAAGCTGATCGCGGTGTAGAAGTACGCGAAGCCGACGATCAACAAACCGAAGAAGATCAGGTACGTGACCGCGGCAGGGTTGGCCAGGTTGTTGTTGACCCAGCTCTGCACGCTGCCACCGAAGCCGGTGTTCGGGAGCGCCGCGGCCATCAGGTTCGGCAGATAGAGGACCGAGCTGGCGAAGATGATCGGGATGACCCCCGACTGGTTCACCTTCAGCGGGATGTAGGTCGATTGGCCGCCGTACATCCGCCGGCCGACGACCCGTTTCGCGAACTGGACGGGAATGCGCCGCTGACCCTGCTCGACGAAAACGATCGCCACCAACAACAAGATCGCGACGAAGACCAGCGCGACCAGCGCCGGTGTGCCGTTGACCTGCTTCACCAGCGCGCCCTGGGCGGGAAGGCTCGACACGACACTGGCGAAGATCAGCAGCGACATGCCGTTGCCGATGCCACGTTGGGTGATGAGCTCGCCCATCCACATCAGCAACGCGGTGCCGCTGGTGAGCGTCAGCACCACCACGAAGACGGTCCAGGCGTTGAACTTCGGCAACAAATCGAGGTTGTTGCCCGAGATCCCGCCATTGTGAAACAAGAAGGCGAAGGAGGTCGACTGCACGACCGCGATCGACACCGTCATGTAGCGGGTCCACTGGGTGATCTTGCGCTGCCCGACCGCGCCCTGCTGTTGCCACTGCTCGATCTTCGGGATCACGACACCGAGGATCTGCATGATGATCGACGACGTGATGTAGGGCATGATCCCCAACGCGAAGATCGCGAACTGGGTGAGCGCACCGCCGGAGAACAACTGCATGTAGCCGAGAATGCCGCCCTGGTTGGCCTGGTCCCGCAGCTGCTGGACCGCCTCGATGTCGACGCCGGGCGCCGGGATGAACGACCCCAGTCGGTACAGCCCGATCATCGCCAGAGTGAAGATGATCTTGTTCCTCAGGTCGGCGACCCGGAACATGTTCAATACCCGTGAGAACACGGCACTCCCTCCCCGCAGGGATCAGCGGTTGGTGTGTTGGTTGAAGCTGCCGTGCGGAGGACGACGATCGCCCCACGGGAGCGGCAGGATCTCGACATTACCGCCCGCGGCGGTGATAGCTGCCTCGGCCGACTTCGAGAAGCGATGGGCCTTCACGGTGAGCGCCCTCGTGATCTCACCCCGACCCAGGATCTTGACGAGCGAACCCTTGCTGATGAGACCCCGCTCGAGAAGGGTCTCGGGCGAAACGTCGGTCAGGCCGCTCTCCTCGAGCGTGTCGAGATTGATGCCCTGGTACTCGACGCGGAACGGGTTGGTGAAACCACGCAGCTTCGGCACCCGTTGGAGCAGCGGCATCTGGCCGCCCTCGAAACCGATCGGCACCGTGTTGCGGGCCCGCTGGCCCTTGGTGCCCCGGCCGGCGGTCTTGCCACCCTTGCCACCGATGCCACGGGCCTTGCGCTTGCCGCGCTTGTTCGAACCCTCCGGCGGTTGGAGATCGTGGAGCTTGATCATGAGTCGACTTCCTCTACGTCTTCGTCAACCCGCACGAGATGCGGAACCCGAGCGATCATGCCGCGGATCTCGGGACGATCGTCGAAGGTGTTGCTTCGGCCGATCCCCCGCAGGCCGAGGGCCCGCAGGGTCCCGCGCTGCTTCGGCTTGATGCCGATGGCCGAACGGATCTGGGTCACCCTGATCGCCATCACGACACCTCGCTCGGGGTGGTGGTCTCGGGACCACGCTCGCTCTCCTTGTAGGCCTGCCACAGACCCGCGGGGATGAACTCTTCGGGATCGAGCCCACGAAGGCGAGCGATCTCGTCGGGACGGCGCAGACCCATCAGTCCGTTGATCGTCGCCCGGGCGACGTTGATGTGGTTGGGCGAGCCGAGCGACTTGCACAACACGTCGTGGATTCCGGCCTCCTCCAGGATGGCCCGCGCCGCGCCGCCGGCGATCACACCGGTACCGGGGGCAGCCGGCTTCAACATCACGCGGCCCGCGCCCATCTCGCCGATCGTCTCGTGGATGATCGTCGATCCGGCCATCGGCACGGCGAACAGGTTGCGGCGGGCCTCTTCGGTGCCCTTTTGAATCGCCAGGGGCACCTCCTTGGCCTTGCCGTATCCGAGCCCGACCTTTCCGGCCCCGTCGCCGATCACCACGAGCGCGGTGAACGAGAAACGCCGACCGCCCTTGACGACCTTCGCGACACGATTGATGTTGATCACCCGCGACTCGCGCAGACCCTCACCACCGTCGCGTGGATTCGGCTCACGTTCTCTACGTTCGTATGCCATCAGAACTTCAGTCCTCCCTCACGGGCCGCGTCGGCGAGCGCCGCGACCCGGCCGTGGTAACGAAAGCCACCACGATCGAATACCACCGTGTCGATGCCGGCCGCTTTCGCCCGCTCCGCGAGGAGCGCGCCGACCTTGCCCGCCGCCTCTGCGTTGCCGTTGTTGGCGGCCCGCAACGCGGCTTCGGTGGTGGATGCCTGCACCAAAGTGACGCCGTTGAGGTCGTCGATCATCTGTGCAGAGATGTGTTTGTTCGACCGGAACACTGCCAAACGCGGACGTTCGGCGGTGCCTCGCATCGCCTTGCGGATCCGGCGGTGCCGGCGAACCCGGTCGGCCCGGCGCTTCTTCGCGGTGTAGGCCATGACTACTTCGCCGCCTTTCCGGCTGGGTCCAATGCGCCGTCCAGGCGGCGACAACGTGCGTCGAAGAACATCGTCACTTCGCCGCCTTTCCGGCTTTCCTGATGACGCGTTCGTCCACATAGCGGATGCCCTTGCCCTTGTAGGGCTCCGGCTTGCGCCACTTGCGGATGTCGGCGGCCACCTGACCAACCAACTGCTTGTCGATCCCCTTCACGAAGATCTGCGTCTGCTGGGGCACGTCAAACTCGATGCCCTCCGGTGCGGTGATGTTGACCGGATGGCTGTAGCCCAGGGCCAACTCGAGCGCGTTGGAGCCCTTGGCCGTGGCCCGGTACCCCACACCCTGGATCTGGAGCTCCTTGACGAATCCCTCCGTCACCCCGGTGATCATGTTCGCCACGAGCGTGCGGGACAGACCGTGGAACGACTTGGACGGACCCGAATCGTCGGGTCGTTCCACCACGAGGGTGCCGTCGTCGTCGCGGATCGTGATGCCCCCGGGAAGCGTCTGCTCCAGGGTGCCCTTCGGGCCGGTGATCGTGATCGTCACGCCCTCGATCGTGGTCTCGACGCCGGCCGGAACGGCGATGGGTTCGTTGCCTACTCGACTCATGAGGACCGCCTCACCACACGAAGCAGAGGATCTCGCCGCCCATGCGGTTCTTCCTCGCTTCTCGATCGGACATGAGGCCCTTGTTGGTCGACACCACCGCAACCCCGAGACCACCCTGCACACGGGGGATCTCGTCACGCTTGCGGTAGATGCGCAGACCGGGCTTGGACACGCGCTTGAGACCGGAGATGACGCGAGCCCGTTCGGGGCTGTACTTCATCTCGATCGTCAAGGTCTTGCCGGGCTTCTCGCCGTTGTCGGCTTCGGAGAAGCCGGCGATGTAGCCCTCTTTTTCCAGCAGGCCCGCGAGCGCGAGCTTCTGGGTCGAAGAAGGCATGAGCACCTCGTCGTGCATCGCCACGTTGGCGTTGCGGATACGGGTGAGCATGTCGGAGATGGGATCTGTCATCGTCATCGCTGTGTCATCCCCCTACCAGCTGGCCTTCTTGACGCCGGGCAACTCACCCGCATGCGCCATCTCTCGGAGACAAACCCGGCACAGGCCGAACTTGCGGTACACCGAACGGGGCCGGCCACAACGGCGACACCGGGTGTAGGCACGCACCTTGAACTTCGGGGTGCGCTGTTGCTTCTCGCGGAGTGCTTTTTTCGCCATGGGTCACTGCCCCTCGCGTCGGAACGGGAAACCGAAGGCCAAGAGCAGAGCGCGCCCGTGGTCGTCGGTGGTCGCCGTCGTGACGATCGTGATGTCCATCCCCCGGGTGGTGTCGACCTGGTCGTAGTCGATCTCGGGGAACATGAGTTGTTCGGTCACTCCGAAGGTGTAGTTGCCGTGGCCGTCGAACGACCTCGGTGACAACCCTCGGAAATCTCTGATTCGCGGAATCGCCAGGGAGATCAGGCGATCCAGGAACTCGTACATGCGGTCACCGCGAAGGGTGACCTTGCAGCCGATGGCCTGGCCCTCACGAAGCTTGAAGCTCGCGAGCGACTTCTTGGCCCGGGTGACGACCGGCTTCTGACCGGCGATCGTCTCCATGTCGGACAGCGCGCCTTCGATGAGCTTGGCGGAGCCGACGGCTTCGCCCACGCCCATGTTGAGCACGATCTTCTCGATCTTCGGGACCATCATCACGTTCGGGAGCTCGAGCTCGTCTTTCAACGCGGCACGAATCTCATCGTCGTAACGGGCCCGGAGCCTCGGGGCGTATGCGGTGGCGCTCATCAGAGCTCCTCCCCCGTGCGGCGACAGATCCGGACCTTGTTCCCGTCGTCGGTGAACTTGTAGCCGACCCGGGTGGCCTTACCGTCCTTCGGGCTGACCACGGCGACGTTCGACACGTCGATCGGCATCGCCTTGTCGATGATGCCGCCCTGCTGATCGCCGCGGGTCGGTGCCTGATGCTTCTTCGCGATGTTGACACCGTCGACGATGACCTTCCCCTTTTCGGGAATGGCGCGCTCGACGACACCTTCGAGCCCCTTGTCCTTCCCGGACAGGACCACGACGCGGTCACCCTTGATGATCTTCATGCCTTTCCTTTGGCTCTTCGCTTCGCTCATCACAGAACCTCCGGAGCGAGCGACACGATCCGCATGAACTGCTTGTCGCGCAGCTCGCGACCCACCGGGCCGAAGATGCGGGTGCCGCGGGGCTGGCGTTGATCGTTGATCAACACCGCCGCGTTCTCGTCGAAACGGAT
Organism: Actinomycetes bacterium; assembly: GCA_024276495.1. Taxonomy (GTDB): domain Bacteria; phylum Actinomycetota; class Acidimicrobiia; order Acidimicrobiales; family Aldehydirespiratoraceae; genus JAJRXC01. The sequence continues at coordinate 3,344 of JAJRXC010000095.1, read as the reverse complement.
GTAGCTCCCGTCGGGACGACGCTTCTCTTTCTTGACACGGACGACGACGCACTTCACGACGTCGCCCTTCTTGACCTGGGCGCCGGGGATCGCGTCCTTGACCGTCGCGACGAAGACGTCGCCGATCGAGGCGTAGCGACGCTTCGAACCGCCGAGGACCTTGATGCACAAGACCTCCTTGGCGCCCGAGTTGTCGGCGACCCGAAGCCGGGATTCCTGCTGGATCATTTGGCACGCTCCAGGACTTCGACCAGCCGCCAGCGCTTGAGCTTCGACAGCGGCCGGGTTTCTTGGACCCGCACCCGATCACCGACGTTGAGGGTGTTCTCCTCGTCGTGGACATGGAGCTTCTTCGAACGCTGCACCGTCTTGGCGTAGCGACGATGACGAACCCGGTCGGTGGCTTCAACGACAGCCGTCTTGTCCATCGCGTCGGAGATGACGACACCTTCGCGAACCTTGCGGGCGTTCGGGCGAGTTCCTTCAGACACTGTCGACCTCCTCGGTCGCGGCGAGCGCTTCGGCGTCGGCGATCTCACGAGCCCGGAGCTCGGTGAGCACCCGGGCGATGTCCCTCTTGACGAGCTTCATGCGGGCCGGACTGTCGAGCTGGCCGGTCGCGAACTGAAACCGCAGGTTGAACAGCTCTTCTTTGTGGTCGGCGAGCGCCTCGAGGAGATCGGTGTCGCCGAGATCGGCGAGCTCTTTTGCCTTGGCCATCAGAAACCCTCCTCACGACTCACGAAGCGGGCCTTGATCGGCAGCTTCTGGATGGCCCGATCGATCGCCTCACGGGCGGTCTGCTCATCGTGGTACGACAGCTCGAACAGGATGCGACCGGGCTTGACGACCGCGACCCAGTGCTCCGGATTGCCCTTGCCCGAACCCATGCGGGTCTCGGCCGGCTTGTTGGTGACCGGCTTGTCGGGAAAGACGTTGATCCAGACCTTGCCGCCCCGCTTGATGTGACGGGTCATCGCGATACGGCCGGCCTCGATCTGGCGAGCGGTGATCCACCCGGGTTCGAGCGCCTGGATGCCGAAGTCGCCATAGGTGACCTCGGTCGCTCCCTTGGCCATACCCCGGGTACGGCCCCGATGCTGCTTGCGATGTTTGACTTTCTTGGGCATCAACATGACAGACCTCAGTCGCTGGCCCGGAAGTGCGGGGTTTCGCTCTGCTCTCGGGTGGATGCTTCGATGGCATCCTCCTCGTCGAGGAGCTTCTCGAACTCGGGATCGGCTTCTTTGACCAGCGGCGCCGGCTCTTCTTCGACCTCGACGTCGGTCTCGGGGGTCGACACCTTCTTGCGGGCGGCCGCCGACGAGGAGACGACCTTGCGGGGCCGGGCCTGACCGGAGGTCTCGCCGGCCGCCATCGCCGCTTCGAGCGTGGCCTTGTCGTCGGAGACGGTCTTGTACGGGAGGATGTCGCCCTTGTAGAGCCAGACCTTCACCCCGATCCGCCCGTAGGTGGTGCGCGCCTCACGGAAGCCGTAGTCGACGTCGGCGCGCAGGGTGTGCAGCGGCACACGGCCCTCTCGGTACCACTCGGTGCGAGCCATCTCGGAACCGCCGAGGCGACCCGAGCACTGAACCCGGATACCGAGGGCGCCGGCCTTCTGGGCATTTTGCACGGCACGCTTCATCGCCCGCCGAAAGGCCACCCGTCCGGCCAGCTGGTCGGCGACGCCCTGGGCGATCAGCGCCGCGTCGAGCTCGGGCTGCTTGATCTCTTGGATGTTGAGCTGCACCTTGGCGTTGCCGGTGATGGCCGTGAGACCGGCCCGCAGGCGATCGGCCTCGGATCCGCGACGGCCGATGACGATGCCGGGACGCGCTGTGTGCACATCGACGCGGAGACGATCCCGGGTGCGTTCGACCTCGACCCGGCTGATCGCGGCGTGCGGTAGCTCGGTCAGGAGGAAATCGCGGATCTTCCAGTCTTCGATGACGTTGTCGGCGTATTCCTCACGATCGGCGAACCAGCGGCTCTTCCACTCCGTGGTGATGCCCAGGCGGAACCCGTAGGGGTTGACCTTCTGTCCCATCAGTCCTGCTCCTCAGTGCCGTCGCCGGCATCCGCGTCAGACTCGCCGGAGCTGTCGCCTTCGTTGGTGGCCTTGGCGCCCGCTTCGGTGAAGCCGGCGGCTTCGGCCGCGTCGGTCGTGGCGAACCAGACCTCGGCGACCGTCTTGTCGAACCAACGCCCATCGGGTTGGTGGTACTTCATGGAGTCGGCGTTGCCCTTGATCGGGTAGCCCTCCGGCGCCTCACCGACATCGTCGAGTGGGGCATGACTGAGCGGCCCGAACGGCGACTCGTCGTCGGCATCGGTGGCACCGTCGTCGTCGGAGTCGGCCGTCTCGGCGTCGTAGCCGTCTTCCAGGGCTGCCTCGGTGGCGGCGACGACCTCGGCGGCCTGCTCTTCTGCGGACTTCTCCTCGACCTCGGCCTCGGTGTCGGCGTCGTGTTCTTCTTCCTCGCGGGCGGCCGCGCGCTCACGGCTCTGCTCGACCCGACGGCGGCGGGCTTCGGCCGCGTTGGAGCTGGTCGAGCGGCCGGCGTTGGCCTCCCGCTCGCGGAGACGGTCGAGGGTCGCGTCGTCGTACCGACTCACGATGATGGTGATGTGGCAGGTGCGCTTGCGGATCCGGGTGGCCCGGCCCCGGGCCCGGGGGCGCCAACGCTTCAGCGTCGGGCCCTCGTCGGCGTAGCAGGCGGAGACGAACAGCTCTTCGGCGAGCTGACCGTCGTTGTGCTCGGCGTTGGCCACCGCCGAGTCGAGGACCTTGGCGATCTCCTCACTGATGCCGCGCTCGGAGAAGGCCAGGATCTCCGATGCCTCGGCGTAGGACTTGTTGCGGATCAGGTCGAGGATCTCACGGGCCTTGTAGGCCGACGAACGAACGAACTTGACGGTGGCACGGGTGCCCGGACGTTCGTTGGTCTTGGTACCGGTCATCAGCGACGTGCTCCCCGTTCCTGGCCCGCGTGGAACTTGAAGGTGCGGGTGGGGGCGAACTCGCCGAGCTTGTGGCCGACCATCGACTCGGTCACATAGACCGGGACGTGCTTGCGGCCGTCGTGCACCGCCAGGGTGTGGCCGATCATGTCGGGGATGATGGTCGAACGACGAGACCAGGTCTTGATGACCTTCTTCTCGCCCGATTCGTTGAGTGCATCCACCTTCTTGAGGAGATGGTCGTCGACGAACGGACCCTTCTTGAGGCTGCGCGGCATCGTGGTTACCTCCGCGAACCGCGCGTCCGGCGACGGCGCACGATCAGCTTGTCGGATTCTTGGTTCTGCTTGCGGGTGCGGCCCTCGGGCTTGCCCCACGGG
>JAJRXC010000094.1 GCA_024276495.1 Actinomycetes bacterium | reverse complement strand
GGCCGGAGAGGTCAATGTCGATCGGCATGGCGGCAACTGTACGTCCGACTTGCGCACGAACGTGTGTTCGCTACCATGACGCGATGCTGCAGTTCGATCGAGACCACGAAATCGAGCATCTCCGCCGGTCCCTCGCGATGCTTCCGGCCGGGTCCGACGCGCTGAAACGAGAAGAGGCGATGGCGCTGCTGGGGCGCCTGCGCGACGTCACCGCTCGCCTGCGCCGCGTCGAGGACGGGCTGCGGGCGCTCATCGCCGACGAGACCGAGTGACGACACGGTGACCGCGTCGGCTCAGTCCGCTTCATGGGCCGCGAACTTCTCGCGCACCCATGTGCCGGTCATCTCCGCGATCTCGTCGGCCGCCTCGGCCATCAGATGGTCGGTCCCGGGAAAGGTTCGCACCTCACCGGTACCCGCGATCGACTGCACCATGACCGAGTTCTCCGGGCCGAGGATCGAATCACGTTCGCCGTGGAGCAGAAGCAGGGGAGTCGACCCGATGAGGGCGGCATCCTCACATCCGGCCGACTGGGTCGCGAACGTGACGATCCCCGCGGTATGGGCCGGAAAGGTCGAGGCGGCCTGGATCGCCACGGCACCACCGAAGGAGTGGCCGAGAATCGCGAATCGTTCGGCCCCGTTGCGCAACGCGAGGTCGGCCGCCGCGCAGGTGTCGAGAAGGCACCGGGTGAGGTCTCCCGGCGTGCGATAGCCGATCGCCATCGCGCCGCCGCACATGAGGGCCACGTCGCGGGCGGCCGGATCGCCGTGCCACCAGATCTGCAGAAGACCCTCCATCGTGTAGAGCTCGACGACGCGGCTGGTCTCGCTCAGCTCGCCGTCGGCCTTCGCGAGCACGCCGAGGAGGTCGAGCGGGGATCTCCGTGCGTCCGGGCGAGATGTTTCCGAGTCGGTCACGCAAACATGCTCGCACGCGAAGCCGGTGGCGCTACCATTCCAACTTCTGGCGCCGGTGCCCGAGCGGCCCAAGGGAACGGCCTGCAAAGCCGTACAGTCGCGGGTTCAAATCCCGCCCGGCGCTCGCCAGGGGATTCGGGGTCGCCGCCGGAGTCGGCGGCCCCGGATGCCGTTCGGGATTCTCGGGTGGCGCTGCTACAGTTCCCGTCTCCAGGGCCGTTAGCTCAGTTGGTTAGAGCGCCTGCTCGACACGCAGGAGGTCACAAGTTCGACTCTTGTACGGCCCACCCATGACCTCGGAATCTGAGGCCTCGATGTCCGACGAACGTCTCGACGACTATCGGTCGAGCATCGACAACATCGACGCCGCGCTCATCTTGTTGTTGGCCGAACGCTTCAAGATCACCAAAGCGGTCGGTGAGTACAAGGCATCGGTGGGGCTTCCGGCGGCCGACCCGGCCCGCGAAGCGGTCCAGATCGCCCGGCTGAGGGAGCTGGCCACATCGGCCAACCTCGACCCCGCGTTCAGCGAGGCCTTTCTCCGCTTCGTCATCGCCGAGGTGATCCGCCACCACGAGCGGGCCGCGAACCCCGACTGAGGCGGCTCAGCGCACGGTCGACGTGTCGGTCCACACGAGCTCCAGGCGACGGCTCGCGATTCGCCACCCCTCGTCGAGTCGTACATAGCGGTCGTGATAGCGAAGGTGCATCACCTTGTCGGTCCGGCCGGCGCCGTCATCGCCGAGATGGTGGGCGGTGCAGTACACGAGTCCGGCGGCCCCCTCGCCGGACCGTTCGAAGAGCTGCTGACCGAGAACGTGAGAGGTGGCCTCATACCGTCGCAGGCCCTGCATGGCCTCGATCACCGCCTCGACGCCGCGGCGGACGGCCCGGCCGGTGTCGAGCTCGCCCTCCCCGGTGAACACCTCACGAAGGTCGTCGAACCGGCGGGCATCGATCGCCACCGCATAGCGGGCGACGAGATCGGCGAGGTCGAGCCGGTCGCGCACCGGCAACGATCGAGACATCGCGACACGATCCCATGCCGCCGCCGATGATTCCAGATCGACCGCACCGATAGGGTGAACGTCCGAACCATGGACACCTCTCCTCTCGACCGATCGAGCCCCCTGCCCCTGTGGGCGCAGCTCGAAGCCGAACTCCGCCAGGCGCTCGCGGCCGGCCTGTTCGACGAGCGGTTTCCCACCGACCTCGAGCTGACCCGGCGCTACGGGGTCAGCCGTCACACGGTGCGCGACGCAGTCGGCCGGCTCCAGGCCGACGGTCTCCTGCGGCGGGTGCGCGGCCGGGGCACGGTCGTGGAGCGTCCGGAGTTCGAGCAGCGGCTCGGCGCGCTCTACAGCCTCTTCTCGTCGATCGAGGCGGCCGGGGTCGAGCAGCGCAGCGAGGTGATCGATGTGGGGATCACGAGAGACGGCGACGTCGCGGGTCGGCTCGAGCTCGATGTCGACGCGGATCTCTTTCGGCTCGAACGAATCCGATTCGCCGACGACGTGCCCCTGGCGATCGACACGGCCTGGCTTCCCGCCGAGCTCGCCCACCCCCTGCTCGACACCGATTTCGGACACACCGCGCTCTACGACGAGCTCCAGCAGCGCTGCGGGGTTCGCCCCGATCGGGGTTGGGAACGCATCGCCCCGATCATCCCGTCGCCGGCCGAACGCGAACTGCTCCGTGCCCCTGCCGACGAGGCCGCCTTTCAGGTCGAGCGGGTGGGTCAACACGGCGGACGCACGATCGAATGGCGGGTCACACTGATCCGAGGTGACCGCTACCGCTTCTTCGCCGACTGGTCGACATCGGGAAGCAGTGTGCTTCGGCTCTCGGCCGGTGAACCGGAGTGAGCGAACCAGCGACGTACCCCGTCGATCCGGCCGTCGAACGGTTGGCCCGGATGCTCCAGGACGCCTTCGTCGACTATCACGATCGCTTCTTGGAGATCACCCACCGCGCGTCCGGCCGCTTCCTCGGCCGCGACTGGGCCGCCCACCAAAGCGATGCCACCGAGCGACTCGGACTCCACAAGGCGCTGGTCTACGGCGTGGTCGATGCCGCCCGGCTCGTTCTGCCCGACGACGACCTCGCGGCCCGGTCCCTGTGGATCCAGACCCGCCGCCGCTACGTCCATCTCGTCGGCGAACGGATGGATCTCGAACTGGCGGAGACCTTCTACAACTCCGTCACCCGCCGGCTCTTCGACATCGTCGGCCTCGACGACGAGCTCGAGTTCCTCTGGCTCGGCCCGACCGCCCTGCCCGCCGACGACGGATCCCGCGGCGAGTACCGCGTCTTCCCGATGGAGGGGTCGTTGGTCGATTGTGTGCGCGAGATCTTCGAACACTCACCGCTGGCCAGCCACTTCGCCGATCTCGACGGTGACGCGGCCCGGGTCGCCGGCCGGGTCGCGGCGCTGCTCGACGACATCTGGGACGGCCAACTCGACGCGATCGAGGTTCTGCGCCCGATCTTCTTTCGCAACAAGGGCGCCTATGTCGTCGGCCGGTTGCGATGGCTGAACCGCGTCTCGCCGATCGTGATCCCGCTGGTCAACACCGAACGCGGTGTGCACGTCGACGCGGTGCTGCTCACCGAGACCGACGCCAGCCGGCTGTTCGGCTACACCCGCTCGTACTTCCACGTGTTGTGTCGGCGCCCCGCCGCGGTCGTCGGATTCCTGAAGTCGTTGTTGCCGGTGAAGCCCGTCGCCGAGCTCTACACCTCGATCGGTTACAGCCAGCACGGCAAGACCAACCTCTTTCGGGCCCTCTACCGCCACATGGAACATTCGAACACCCGGTTCGAACGGGCCCGGGGGGCCCGGGGGATGGTGATGGCGGTCTTCACGCTTCCGTCGTTCGACGTTGTCTTCAAGTTGATCAAGGACCGGTTCGCCCCGACCAAACGCACGACACCGGAGGAGGTGAAACGACGCTACAAGCTCGTGTTCAACCACGACCGGGTCGGTCGACTCGTCGACGCCCAGGAGTTCACCAACCTGAGCTTCCAACGGGACCGATTCGACGAAGACCTCATCGATGAGCTTCGCAACGACTGTGCCCGCACCGTCACGATCACCGACGATGAGGTGGTGCTGCACCACGTCTACACCGAGCGTCGCCTCTACCCCCTCGACCTCTACCTGCGCGAGATGGCGCCGGACCGGGCCCGGGCCGCTGCCGTCGACTACGGCTACGCGGTGAAGGACCTCGCGGCCGCGGCCATCTTCCCCGGTGATCTGTTCCCGAAGAACTTCGGGGTCACCCGCCACGGTGCCGTCGTGTTCTACGACTACGACGAGCTCGCCCTGCTCGAAGACATCAACTTCCGCACGATGCCGGTGAGCCAGAGCTACGAGGACGAGATGTCGGATCAGCCGTGGTTCCCGGTCGAGTCCCACGATGTCTTCCCGGAGGAGTTCCGGACCTATCTGCGTTCGCCGCGAGTGGTCGGCGAGGTGATGGACACGCGCCATCCCGAACTGTGCACCGTCGAGTTCTGGAAGGAGATGCAGGCGCTGCACCGCTCGGGTGAGCTCCCCGACTTCTATCCGTATCCCGAAGAGCTGCGGTTCCGTGCCACGGACTGAGCCGGCCGGCGGCTGAGGCGTCGACCGGTGAAGCAGCATGTCGCCGCGCTCGACGGTCTGCGCGGCGTCGCCGTGGCGGCCGTCGTCGGCTACCACCTGCGCCCCGAATGGGTGCCGGGCGGGTTCCTCGGCGTCGACTTGTTCTTCGTGCTCTCCGGGTATCTCATCACCAGCCTGCTGCTCGAGGAACACACGCGAACCGGCCGGGTCGATCTCCTCGCGTTCGCCGGTCGTCGGGTACGTCGGCTGCTTCCCGCGGTGCTGGCCGTCGTTGTCGCCGTCACCGTCTACATCTCGCAGCGGGGCGATCTCGCCGAGATCGAACGGATCCGGCGACATGCCCTCGCCACGCTCGCCTACGCCGCGAACTGGGTGTTCGTCGCCGACGGCGACTCCTACTTCGCCGACACGTCGGCGCCGTCGATGTTGCGCCACGTCTGGTCATTGGCCGTCGAGGAGCAGTTCTATGTGGTGTGGCCGCTCGTGGCATGGCTCGCGCTGCGGGTCTCGGGTCGTCGGGCCGTGGGCGCCGTCGCGGCGCTGCTCGCCCTGCTCTCGGTCGGCGCCATGGCGGCCCTGTACGACGGCGGTGACCCGAGCCGCGTCTACTTCGGGACCGACACCCGGCTGTTCGAACCCCTGATCGGCGCGATCGGCGCGGTCGTGCTCCCACTGCGGTCGCCGCGCCCTCGCGGCCTCGCGCCGATCGCCACGGCCGCCGTCGCCGTCTGGGTCGCCGCGGTCTTCGTCGTTGACGACGTCTGGTCCGGTTTCTACCGGGGCGGGGCGCTGTTGCTCGGCGTCGTCGCTCTCCTGGCGGTGATGGGAAACGGGGGAGTCGTCTCCGGGACTCTGAGCGCCCGGCCGTTGGTCGGTCTCGGCGCGATCTCCTACGCCGTCTACCTCTGGCACTGGCCCCTGCTGTTGATGCTGCGAGCCGAGGGATGGAGTGGTGCGCCGCTCGACGCCGCGGTGATCGTCGGCACGATCGCCCTCTCGGTCGGTTCCCGCTGGTTGATCGAGGAGCCGGTCCGTCGACGCGACGGAACGCTCGGCCGATGGTTGACCGGGGTCCGGCCGCTGGCGTTGTCGGTGCCGGCCATCGTGCTCGCCGCCGGAGTCGTCGTCGCCGCGACCCGCACGTCGGTACCCGACGACGCGGTCACGGTCGAAGAGGTGATCGCCGCGGTCGAAGCCGATCGGGCGACGGCTCGTCCCGAGCCGGACCCCGACATCGTCGAGGCCACATCTACCCTGCCGATCACCGTGATGCTGGTGGGCGACAGCTCGGCGTGGACGTTGGGAGGGGGAACGATCACCTTCGACCCGCAGCAGAGCCCCTACGTGTCCCCCTTCGACGGAACCGAGGTGACGCTGCTCAACCTGGCGAAGCAGGGCTACCGGCTGGTTCCCGGCGCCACCACCGATCTCGGCGGCGTTCGCCAACGACCCCCCGAGGACATCGAGACGGAGGCGTGGTGGAAGGAAACGGCCACCCTGGCCCGCCCCGACGTCATCGTCGTCTATCTCGGGTTCAGCGACCTGCAGAGCCGGGTCATCGACGGGGAGACCGTCGAGTTCGGGAGTGCCCGGTTCGACGAGGAGGTCGACCGAGCGGCGGCGCGTCTCCTCGGTGACCTCGCCGCAGCCGCGCCGGTGGTCGTGCTGACGACCCCGCCGCTGCTCGGTGCCGACATGATCGTGCCCGAGATGGCGACGTTCTTCGACGACGAGAGCGCGGCTCGGGCCGCGCACCTCAACTCGTCGCTGACATCGGTCGCCGGACGGCTCGACGACGTCTCGATGTTCGACTTCGCCGACGCCCTGTGTCCGGGTGAGGGCGTGGCGGGAACCCGCAACGGCTGCCGGCTCGCCGCCGACGGGGAACCGGCCCGCTTCGACGGTCTGCACTACAGCGTCGCCGGCGCCGGGTTGGCCGCGGATCTGCTGACCGACGCGCTCCTCGACGCGGCCGACCCCTCGTCGCGCTCGGCCGATCCCACGCCGTAGTCTCTCGGCATGCGTGCTGTGGTCCTGGAAGAAAAGGGCGGACCGGAGGTTCTCCGGATCCGCGACGACATTCCCGATCCCGTGGCCGGCCCCGAAGAGGTCGTGGTCGAGATCGTCTCGTCCGCCGTGAACCGAGCCGACCTGCTCCAGCGAATGGGCCTGTACCCCGGGCCGCCGATGCGCCACGAGATACCCGGCCTCGAGTATGCCGGGCGGGTCGTCGCCGTCGGGGAACGGGTCGCCTCGACCGGTGTCGGCGACGCGGTCATGGGGATCGCCAACGGCGGTTGCTACGCCGAGCAGATCGCGGTCCACGAGCGTCAGACGATGACGGTTCCCGCCGAGTTGGACCTCGCCGACGCCGGCGCGTTCCCCGAGGTCTTCATCACCGCCTGGGATGCGCTCGTCCGCCAGGGCGGGCTGACATCGGGCCGGTGGGCGCTCGTCCACGCAGGAGCGTCGGGGGTGGGCACCGCGGCGATCCAGATCGCCAAGTCCCTCGGGGCTCGAATCGCGGTCACCGCGTCGGGTGGAAAGCACGAGGTGTGTCGTTCGCTCGGCGCCGACATCGTCATCGACTATCGACAAGACGACTTCGCCGACGCGGTGCTCGCCGCGACCGACGGCGACGGTGTCGACGTCGTCCTCGACGTGATCGGCGGTGACTACCTGCCCGACAACGTGCGGGCCGTGCGGGTCGGCGGCCGGATCATCCAGGTCGGCGTGATGGCCGGCGGACCCGTGCCCTTCGACCCGGGGAGCCTCCTCATGAAACGGGCCGCCTTGATCGGTACGACCCTGCGGGCCCGGCCGATCGAGGAGAGGATCGCCATCACCCGCGAGTTCGCCGCCCAGATGCTGCCCCGAGTGGTCGACGGGTCGTTGTCGCCGGTCGTCGACAGCCGGTTTCCGCTCGACGACGTCGCCGCGGCCCACCAGCGCATGGGCGACAACGCCAACGCCGGAAAGATCGTGTTGCAGATCTGGAGCTGAGCGCTCAGAACAGCAACTCGGCGCGCAGCACCGTCACGGCCCGACCGCGGATCTCCACCCGTTCACCGACCTGGGTGACTTCCAGATCCCCGCCGCGCGCCGACGCCTGGTGACAGCGCAGCGTCTCCTGCCCGAGCCGGGCCGCCCAGTAGGGGGCCAGCGTGCAATGGGCCGAGCCGGTGACCGGGTCTTCGTCGACTCCCGCGGCCGGCGCGAAGAAACGGGAGACGATGTCGTAGCCGGCCGCGGTGTCGGCGGGCGCGGTCACGATCACGCCGCGGCACTCCACTCGTCGGAGCAGACCGAAATTGGGTGAGAGCTTCCGCACTGCCGTCTCGGACTCCAGCGCGACGAGATAGTCGGTGCGGCCGCGGCGCACCGCCACGTCGCCGGGAAGCCCGAGGGCGGCGAGCAACCCGTCGGGCGCATCGGTTCGCCGTGTCGAGTCGGCGGGAAAGTCGAGAATGATGCCGTCGTCGAAGGCCTGGGCGGCGAGGAGTCCACTCCGGGTGGCGTACCGAATCGTGCCCTCGACGCCGAGATCGGTCTTCAAGACGTGGGTCGTGGCCAAGGTGGCATGTCCGCACAGGTCGACTTCGGCCCGGGGCGTGAACCAACGCAGACGCCACAGCTCGTTCTCGGGGTGACAAAACGCCGTCTCCGACAGGTTCATCTCTCCCGCGACGTCTTGCATCCATTCCTCGTCGGCGGGCGCCTCGAGGATGCAAACGGCCGCAGGATTGCCGCGGAAGGGCTGGTCGGTGAAGGCGTCGACGACGATGACGGAAGTGCTCATACGCGCATGATCGCCTATTTTGCGTCCCATGGTGAACCATCCCGTGCGCGACCACATCGATCTGATGGACGGCAACTGGTATGCGAGCCAACCCCACGACGACTGGACCTGGATGCGGGCCGAGGCCCCCGTCTACTACGACCCGAACTCCGACGTGTGGGCCGTCGCCCGCTACGACGACATCCTCACCGTCTCCCGCGATCCCCGCACCTATTCGTCGTACAAGGCCCCGAGGCCCAAGGGCGACCCGTTGCCGATGATGATCTCGATGGACGACCCCGATCATCTCAACCGACGCAAGCTCGTCAATCGGGGGTTCACGCCCCGGCGGGTGCGCGACAAGCTCGGCCAGATCGACTCGATCTGCGAGATGATCATCGACCGTGTCTGCGAGCGGGGCGAGTGCGATTTCGTGTGGGACATCGCCGCGCCGCTTCCCCTGCTCCTCATCGGCGACATGTTGGGATTCCCCCGCGAGTCCTTCGACGACTTGTTGGAGTGGTCCGACGACCTCATCCGCGGCACGACCACCACGAGCCCGGAAGCGTCGGAGAAGGCGATGCTCGCCGGCATCGCGTTCCGTAAGTTCCAGATGGGCGTCATCGCCGACCGCCGAGCCGACCCGGGCGGCGACGACCTCGTCAGCATCCTGTGCGAAGCCGAGGTCGACGGCGATCGACTCGACGACGAATCGATCGTCCAGGAATCCCTCCTGATCCTGATCGGCGGCGACGAGACGTCGCGCCACGTGATCACCGGCGGCATGCAGGCGCTCATGGAGTTTCCCGACGAACGCGAGAAGCTCCAGGCCGACCTGGCCGGCCGGCTCGAACGGGCCGTCGAGGAGATGCTGCGTTGGGTGACCCCGATCAAGAACATGGCCCGCACCACGACGACCGACATCGAGCTGCGCGGCCAGAAGATCCCCGAGGGCAGCGACATCATCATGTTGTACCCGTCGGGAAACCGTGACGAGTCACACTTCGTCGACCCGTTCCGTTTCGACATCGAGCGCGACCCGAACCATCACATGGCCTTCGGATTCGGCACCCACTTCTGTCTCGGTGCGTCGCTGGCCCGCCTCGAGCTGCGCGAGATGTTCACCGCGGTCCTCCGCCGGCTCCCCGACATCGAGCCGGCGGTGCCGCTCGACGAGCTGCCCTGGCGAAACTCGAACTTCATCACCGGCGTCGAGTCGATGCCCGTGACGTTCACGCCGACCGCGAAGGTCGGCGCGGCCCGCTGACGAGATACGTCAGCGGGCGGAGAGCGGCTTGTAGTCGCGCACCTCGGGGCCGGTGTAGAGCTGACGGGGCCGGGCGATGCGGGAGTTCTGCTCGATCATCTCGTTCCAGTGCGACAGCCAACCCGGCGTGCGACCGATGGCGAACAGCACCGTGAACATCTCCGTCGGGAACCCCATCGACTGGTAGATGAGACCGGAGTAGAAGTCGACGTTCGGGTAGAGCTTGCGGCTCACGAAGTAGTCGTCGCTGAGGGCCGCTTCCTCGAGCTTGAGCGCGATGTCGAGGCGGGGGTTCTTGCCCGTCACCTCGAAGACGTCGTAGGCGGCGTTCTTGATAATCGTGGCCCGCGGGTCGAAGTTCTTGTAGACGCGGTGGCCGAACCCCATGAGGCGACCCTCGCCCGACTTGACGCTCTCGATGAACGCGTCGACGTTCTCGTAGGAGCCGATCTCGTCGAGCATGTTGAGCACCGCCTCGTTGGCGCCGCCATGACGCGGCCCGTAGAGGGCGGCGCAGGCCGCAGCGATCGAGGAGTACGGATCGGCATGGGCGGATCCCACGACCCGGGCCGCGGTGGTCGAACAGTTCTGCTCGTGATCGGCGTGGAGGATCAACAGGATCTCCATCGCCTTTTGAAGGGCGGGGTCGAGCTCGTAGGGCCCGCCGATCTGCCACATCATGCGGAGGAAGTTGGTCGGATAGTCGACATTGTTGTCGGGGAAGACGAAGGGCTGCCCCAACCGGTGCCGATAGGCGGCCGCCGCGAGTGTCGGCATCTTGGCGATGAGCCGCACGGTCTGCTGAAGGCGATTCTCGGGATCCTCGATGTCCTTCGCTTCGGGGTAGAACGTCGAGAGGCCGGCGACGCCGGACGTGAGCAGCCCCATCGGATGCGCGTCGTAGTGGAACGCGTCGAAGATGCGCTTGCGATAGTTCTCGTGGACGTAGGTGTGGGTGGTGATGTCCTCGATCCACGCGTCGTGCTCGGCCTGGTTCGGCAGGTCGCCGTACACGAGCAGATAGGCCACTTCGAGAAAGGTGCTGTTCTCGGCGAGCTGTTCGATCGGGTAACCCCGGTAACGCAGGATTCCGTTCTCACCATCGAGCTCGGTGATCGCGCTCGTGGTCGACGCGGTGGTCGCCAGGCCCGGGTCGGCAAACCAGATTCCCGGAAGAAGCTTGCGCCATTCGGCGGCGTCGACCCCTCCGTTGACGATCGGGATCTCGATGGATTCTCCCGTGCGATTGTCGGTGATGGTTACGCTCTCAGACACGGCGTTGAATCTAGACCGTCCCACCCGTGCCGCACACCTTGGGGCGGCCCGGGGGTCACAGCGGGGTGTTGTCGTGACGGCGTGACGGCAACCGTTCACGTTTGCCCGCGAGCATCACCAACGCGTCGTGGATTCGTTGTCGGGTCTCGGCCGGGTCGATCACCGCGTCGATCGTGCCGCGCTCGGCCGCGATGTACGGGTTGAGAAGCCGGGCCTCGTACTCGAGCTCGAGCTCGGCCCGCTCCTCGGGAGTGCGGCGACGATGCAGGATCTCCACCGCGCCCTTCGCCCCCATCACGGCGATCTCGGCCGACGGCCAGGCGAACGCCATGTCGTTGCCCATCATCTTTGAGTCCATGACGATGTAGGCGCCGCCGTAGGACTTTCGGATCGTGACGTTCACCCGCGGAACCGTCGCCCGCGCGTAGGCGAACGCCATCTGGGCGCCGTAGCGGATCATGCCCCGCCACTCGAGATCCTTGCCCGGGTAGAACCCCGAGGTGTCGACGATCGTCAACAACGGGAGATTGAACGCGTCGCACATCGCCACGAAACGGGCCCCCTTGCGGGACGCGGTGATGTCGAGCGTGCCGGCGATGGTCTGGGGCTGGTTCGCGACGACCCCGATCGGACGACCGCCGACGGTGGCGAGCAGGGTGACCAGATTGGGAGCCCAATCGGAATGGAGCTCGACGAGATCGCCGTCGTCGACGATGGCGGCGATGATGTCGCGACAGTCGTAGGACCCGTTGGCCGACTCGGGAAGGATGTCGTAGGCCTCCGGTGTGGGCCGATCGACGGGATCGGTGCACGGGCGAACGGGAGCCGGCTGGTCGGTGTGGTCGGGGAGGAAGTCGAGGATGTCACTCGCCAGCGCCTCCGCCTCGTCGAGGTCGGCTGCGACGAGGGTGGCGACACCCGAAGTCCTGCCGTGGACCCGGGCGCCCCCGAGCTCGTCGTTGTCGATCGGGACACCGGTGAACTGCTCGACCATCATCGGTCCGGACACGAAGGCGTAGGCGCCCTCGACCATGACGACGATGTCGGCGAGGCCGAGCATCAGGGCCGGTCCCGACACGGTCGGCCCGGTGACGATCACGATCATCGGGACGACTCCCGAGCAGCGTGTCATCTCCCGTGCCGCGCCACCCCAGCCGTCGAGCGCGCCGACGCCCTCGTTGAGGTTCGCGCCGCTCGACGCCATCCGGATGACGAGCGGGAGTCGTTGATCGAGGGCGTAGCGGGCGGCCGCGGCGAGGGTGTGGCCGTCGCTCGGGGAGAGGGCACCGGCGAGCTCGTCTCCCTCGGCGTCGACGAGGATCACCCGTCGACCGTGGAAATCCGTCGCACGAACCCGGATGAAGCCCGCGGCCCGGGCGCGGATGTCGACGGAGGAGGTCATCGACTGTCCGACTGTCGACATGGACGCATGGTTACCCGACATCGGACTGGGCCGGGGTGATCAGGCCCTGCGACGGGCCGTCGTTGACGACGATGCGATGGATGAGCTCGGCCATCGTGCGGGTCGGGGCCGATGGTGATCCTCGGCGGCGGATCGCCAGCCCGACGATGCGCGGGGAGAGACCCTCGACGGCGACTCGTTTCCAGTCGCCGTTGAGCCAGCTCGGCGCCGCGCTCGCCGGAACGAGCGCCGGGCCGAAACCCTGGAACGCGAGCGACGTGAGCAGGCGGAGACCGTCGACCTCGGCCTGGGGGGTCAATCGCACGCGGGCTCGTCGCGCGTCGGTGTCGATCTCGTCGCGGAACGCGGTTCCCCGTGGTGGGAGCAGGATCTCGTGATCGGCGAGGTCGGTCAACGAGACGGTGTCGTGGGCGGCGAGCGGATGATCCAGCGGCGTGACGATGATGCGCTCCTCGGTGAAGAGCACGTCGGCGTCGAGGTCGGGGTCGTTGAGCGGCAGGTTGATCACCGCGAGGTCGAGACGGCCACTCAGCAGCTGCGGGAGCAGCGATGTCGTGGTCGCCTCGATCACCTGGAGCTCGATTCGGGGAAACTCGCGGGCCACGGCATCGAGGATGACGGGAACGAGCCAACGCGCCGTCGTGCCGATCACTCCGGCCCGAACCGAGCCGCTCACGTCGTCTCGCAAGGCGACGAGATCGTCCTCGATCGCCCGCAACTCGGTGAGGATTCGCCGGGCCCGGTCGGCGATGATCTCCCCTTCGACGGTCAGCTCTCCCTGCGCCCGATCGATCAGGACCGAGCCGACTTCTTGCTCGAGTCGGGCGATGTGGGTGGAGACGTTGCTCTGCACGGTGTGGAGGGCGCGGGCGGCCGCCGAGAACGAGTGATGCTCCGCCACGGCGAGAAGGGCGTTGAGCTGACGAAGATCCATCGCTGTGAATGATGCCACATATCGGCTGAAACTGTTGGAAAGATGGGCACCGATCTGCTTGAATGGAGACACAAGACGACATGGGGGTTACCCCCTAGCGCCCATGTCAGTCAGCCCGAATCCCGTCCCCCTTGTGGATTCGAGGCTCCGAGAAGCGACTGGTCGTCCCCCAAAGACTCAACCAGTCGCTTCTCTTCGTTTTCTGGTTGTTCTGGTTGTTCTGGGTCGGGTGGGCACGGCCGCCGGCCCGTGGCATCGTTCTCGTCGGGAAACGACCGCTACGCTCGCCCGGTGTCCCCCCATCCGTCCTCGCACCCGACGCCGGTGAACGAACCCGCAGGGCCAGCAGAAGACCCCGCAGGGCCAGAAGAAGAAGAAGAGAACCACGACGATGGCTGACACGCTCGGAATCCACATCGCTCCCGACAGCATCACCGCGGTTCGCCTCGACGCCGTCGCGGGGCGCGAACCGGTCGTCATCACCCTCGGGGAATCCGGTCCGGCCGTCGCCTGCATCGTGGCGCGAAGCGACAGCGGTGCCGTCATCGTCGGTGATGCGGCCCGCGACGAGGAAGGTCCGACCGTCACCGACCCACTCGAACGGGCGGCTGCCGGACGCATCGGTGCGCTCGCCGCGGTGATCAACCATGTCGTCGGGCGAGCCGTCCTCGCCGGCGGGAACCCGCCCCGACGGGTCGCGATCGTCGTGCCCGACGACTGGGACACGGCCGCCCGTGACCGGGTCGTCGAGGCGGGAACGACCGCCGGAGTGCGCGACACCATCGTGGTGCCCCTCAGCGCAGCGACCGCCCAGCCGACCCGCCTCGATCCCGTCGTCGATGTCGCCGCCGGCGCGGCCCGGGTGGCCTCGCTCGCCGCTGCGCCGCTGGTCACCCGCGAGGATCTCGGCGAGACGGTCGCACCGAAGTCGTCGGCGGTCGCCGCGGACACGCCGACCAGCGGGCCCGTCTCGGTGTTCGACCCCGAGTCCGAGCCCGACCCCGAGCCCGACCCGGAGCCCACGAACGAAGACGAGTTGCCGGCACCGGTCCGCGCGGCCCCCACTCCGGTGACCGCGGCGCCACCGACCCGGGTTCTCCCGGCCGCCGGTGCGACCCCGCCCGAGGTCCAGCCGCTGCGCTACGAGCCGCCCCGGCGCCGCATCCCGATCGGCGGCATCGTCGTCGTCATCCTGGTCGGGCTGATCGCGGCGGTCGGCGGCGCGCTGGTGGTGTTCGCCCCCGGAGACGACGACACCGAGGTCGCCGACGACACATCGACCACCACAGCCCCGACCACAGCCCCGACCACAGCCCCGACCACAGCCCCGACCACAGCCCCGACCACAGCCCCGACCACAGCCCCGACCACAGCCCCGACCACAGCCCCGACCACCAGTTCCACCGCCGACTCCGGCCCATCGACGACGACGACCACGGAACCGCCGACCACCGAGTCGACGACGACCACGGAACCGCCGAGCACGACGACCACACCGGTGCCGGTGGGCACACCCGGTGACGTGACCCTCGTCGAGACTGGCCTGCAACTCGCCGGCGGAGATCTCGTGCTCTTCGAGCAGGACGCCGATGTCGTCATCTCCATGGTCACCGCGGTGCTCGGGGACCCCGACCGTGATGACCCGTATGAACCCTCGGCGTTTTGTCGTGGGGAACGCACCCGGTTCGTGGCCTGGGGCGACCTCGAGCTCGTCTTCACCGAGGAGGTCCTCGATTCCGGGATCGGACGGTTCACCCAATGGTTCGCGGGCAGCTCCTCGAACCCGGAGGGACTGGTCACCTTCAGCGGGGTCGGCGTCGACGCGACGGTCGGCTTCCTGCAGGTGACGTTCGGCGACGCCCTCGTGCTCGTCGAACCGATCCCGGGTGATCCGACCGGCCTCTTCGCGGTGACGAACCCCGGATCGGGCGCGGTCCTGAACGGGACCACCAGCTCGAGAGATCCCGAGGGTGTCATCACCTCGCTGTGGGCGGGCGACAGCTGCACCCGGATCTTCACTTGACGTGGCCAGAGGCCGCGTGGGTCAGGCGGCGCGTCGGGCGCGGATGATGTTGAGGGCCGAACCGGCCTTGAACCACTCGACCTGGTCCTCGGAGAACGTGTGGTTGGTGAGGAAGCGCCACGACTCACCGGACGGTGGGGTCACCTCGACGGTGATCTGATGGCCGGGAGCGAGCCCGGCGAGGCCCCGGACGGCGATCCGGTCGTCCTCGTCGATCCGGTCGTAGTCGGCCGGATCGACGAAGGTCAGCGGGACCATCCCCTGTTTCTTGAGGTTCGTCTCGTGGATGCGGGCGAAGCTGCGGGCGATCGCGACGACCCCATTGCGGAAACGGGGTTCCATCGCCGCGTGCTCACGACTCGAACCCTCGCCCATGTTCTCGTCGCCGATCACCACCCAGCGCACGCCCGCCTCGTGATAGTCCTTCGCCAACTCGGGGAAGGACTTGACCGATCCGTCGAGTTGGCTCTTGCCGAAGCCGACGGGGTATTCGCTGCCGTCGGGCCGGCGGAACGCGTTGACCGCACCGAGGTAGAGGTTGCCGGAGATGTTCTCGAGGTGGCCGCGATAGGTGAGCCACGGACCGGCCATCGAGATGTGGTCGGTGGTGAACTTTCCCTGGGCCTTGACGAGAATCGGAAGATCCTCGTAGTCGTTGCCGTCCCACGGCTCGAACGGGGTGAGGAGCTGGAGCCGGTCGCTGGTGGGGGAGACGACGACCTCGACCGATGAGCCGTCGGCGGGGGGCGCGACGAAGGTGTCCTCGCCCGGGTCGAAGCCGGCGGGCGGAAGCTCGATCCCGACCGGCGTCGACAACGAGATCTCCTCGCCTGCGTCGTTGGTGATGGTGTCGTTGATCGGATCGAAGTCGATCGTGCCGGCGAGGGCCAAGGCGATGACGGTCTCGGGCGACGTGACGAACGCGAGGGTGGCCGGGTCGCCGTCGTTGCGTTTCGGGAAGTTGCGGTTGTAGGACGTGACGATCACGTTGGGCTCGCCGGTCTGGTGGTCGGGCTCCTCGGATCGGTCCCATTGGCCGATGCACGGGCCGCAGGCGTTCGCGAGCACGACGGCGCCGAGCGCCTCGAAGTCCTGGAGGAGCCCGTCGCGCACGATGGTGGCGCGGACCTGTTCGGACCCGGGAGTGATCAGCAGGCGGGTCTTCGCGGTCAGGCCGTTGGCCGCGGCTTCCCGGGCGATCGATGCCGCCCGGGTGATGTCCTCGTACGAGGAGTTGGTGCAGCTGCCGATCAGGGCGGCGCTGATCTCCAGCGGCCATCCGTTGGCCTTGGCTTCGGCGCCGAGGGCCGCGACCTCGCGGGCGAGGTCGGGGGTGTGGGGGCCGTTGATGTGGGGGGTGAGGGTGTCGAGATCGATCTCGATGACCTGGTCGTAGTGGTCGGCGGGGTTGGCGAGCACCTCGTCGTCGGCCCGCAGGTGGTGGGCGACCGCGTCGGCGGCGGCGGCCACCGCTTCGCGGCCGGTGCTCAACAGGTAGCGGGCCACCGCGTCGTCGTAGGCGAACAGCGACGTGGTGGCGCCGATCTCGGCGCCCATGTTGCAGATCGTCGCCTTGCCGGTGCAGCTGATGCTGTTGGCCCCGTCGCCGAAGTACTCGACGATCGCGCCGGTGCCGCCCTTGACGGTCAGGATCTCGGCCACCTTCAAGATGATGTCCTTGGGGGCCGTCCAGCCGTTGAGCGACCCGGTGAGCTTGACGCCGATCAGTTTCGGCCACTTCACGTTCCAGGGGAAACCGGTCATCACGTCGACCGCGTCGGCGCCGCCGACGCCGACCGCGATCATGCCGATGCCGCCGGCGTTGGGGGTGTGGCTGTCGGTGCCGATCATCATCCCGCCCGGAAACGCGTACTGCTCGAGCACGACCTGGTGGATGATGCCGGAGCCGGGCTTCCAGAAGCCGCCGCCGTAGCGGGCCGAGACGGTCTCGAGGAAGTCGTAGACCTCCTCGTTGCTGTCGACCGCGAAGAGGAGATCGGTCTTGCCGTCGGTCCGGGCCTGGATGAGGTGGTCGCAGTGGGTGGTGGTCGGAACGGCGACCTCGTCGAGGCCCGCGGTCATGAACTGGAGCCACGCCATTTGGGCGGTCGCATCTTGCATCGCGACCCGGTCGGGGCGGAGGTCGACGTAGGAGTCGCCCCGTAGGAGCTCCTGGTCGGGCCGGTCGAGGTGGTTGACCAGGATCTTCTCGGCCAGGGTCAGTGGCCGACCGAACCGTTCGCGGGCCGCGCCGACGCGTTCGTCGAGGGTGGCGTAGACGCCGTTGATCAATTCGATGGGGGTACGTGCTGCGACTGCCATGCCTGTACTCTAGCCTGTGGACAAGACAAGTACGAGACAAGTTGTGAGAACGCCCCGTTACCAACAGATCGCCGACGAGCTCAGAGACCGGATCCGGATCGGCGGGTTCAGCGCGGGTCGACTGCTGCCGAGCGAGTCGAACCTGTCCGAGGAGTTCTCGGTGAGCCGCGTCACGGTCCGGCGGGCCCTCGAGCAACTTCGTGAGGTCGGCCTGATCGACTCCCGCCAGGGTCTGGGCTGGTTCGTCGCCGGCGACCCGGTACGCCAGCCCCTCGCCGAGCTCGACACGATCGAAGGCCAGCTGGTGGCCAGCGGCGCGATCGCCACCCGACGAATCCTCGACTTCGCGTTCGTCGACGCGCCATCTCGAGTCGCGGAGGTCCTCGGTGAGACCCGGGTGCTCGAGGTGCGCCGACTCAGCCTGGCCGACGGTGAGCCCTTCGCCCGGGTGACCGTCTGGTGTCCCGAGGAGGTCGGTTCGCGCCTCTCCCGACGTGACGTCGAAGCGAAACCCTTCTACGAGCTGCTCGACGTGGCCCTGCGCGGCGCCGAACAGACGATCGGCGCCGCCGCCGCCTCACCGCTCGACTCCGCCCTGCTCGGGGTCCCGCCCGGATCCCCGGTCCTCGTGTGCGAACGGATCACCCGCACCGACCGGGGCATCGCCGTGCTCGTCAGCGAACACGTCTATCCGGGCCACCTGACGGTGTTCAGCGCCGAGCTGCCCGGCGTCGGCACGAGCGACGCGCCGGCGGGCTTGAGATTGGTCGAATGAGGCCGACGGCTCTGCTGTGAGCCGCTTCGCGCTTCTCGTGGTGCTGATCGCCCTCGTGGCGTCGGCGTGCGCGCGCACCGAGACGTTCGGGCCCGACGCGGCGATCGAGGTGATGGTGCTCGACGGCGTCGACCGGGCCCGGGCCACCTGCATCCTCGCGACGCTCGACGGGCAACTCGACCTCGAGAAGGTGACCGGGCTCGACGTCGACCTCGACGAGACCGAGCTCGCCCTCCTGTCGACCGCGTCGATGGTCTGCGCCCCGGTCCTGACCGGTGGGGGCGGCGTCATCGGAGGCTCGGGATTCCTCGACGAGGAGGACATCCAGGCCCAACGCGACGCAGCCAAGCTGGAGAATCGCATCGAAGACCGGGTCTGGGCCCTCGTCGAAGAGGGGCTCGACCCGTCGATCGGCAACTGTGTCATCGACGCCGTCACCGTTCTCGACGACCCGCGGGCCGCGCTCGACGACGTCTTCAACCTGTCCTCGATGATCGTCGACTGTCGCGAGCAACTCGGCTGAGACAGAACCGCGCTGAGACAGAACCGCGCTGACACAGAACAGCTCAGCGGGTCTTGTTGATCACCTCGTCGGCATACCACGCGACGGCCGCCAGCTTCTCGTCGAGCGTCTGGCGATCGGGGCCCGGCTGGTACGCGTCACGAAACCCCACGATCGCGTCGGTGACCCCGGCCGCTTCGAGACGTTCGATGCCGTCGGGAGAGTAGGCGTCGACACTGATCGCATGGACCTCGAACGGCACATCGGCCCGACCGTGCTCGGCCCGAACCGTGTTGATCGTCGCCAGCATCTCGGCCAACTCGTCCGCGTCGCCGCCGGCATGCATCCAGCCGTCGCCGAGACGTCCAGCCCGGGCCAACGCCATCTTCGAGTGACCGCCGACGAGGATCGGCACCCTGGAATCGGGAACCGGGCACAGCTTGCAGGCCGGAAAGTCGTAGAACTCGCCGGTGAACCCGAAATGGTCGCCGCGCTGGAGCCCGTTGATGATCTCGATGCACTCGTCCATCCGGGCACCCCGGCGATCCCACGGAACCTCGGTGATGGCGTAGTCCTCACGCCACGGACTCGTGCCGACCCCGAATCCGAAGCGCCCGCCGGTCAACACCCCGACCGACGTCACCTGTTTGGCGACGAGCACCGGATGACGAATCGGGAGCTTGACGACAAAGGTCGTGAACCGAATCCGTTCGGTGACGGCCGCCAGCGCGGGAATCAGCGAGAACGGCTCGATGAACGGCTTGTCGTCGAGAAACTCGCGGGTGCCGTCGGCGTTGTACGGATAGCTGCTCTCGCCCTTCTGCGGATAGCAGATCGAGTCGGGGACCACGAACGAATCGAAACCGGCCTCCTCCGCCGCCTGCACCAACGGCGCGTACATCGACGGCTCGATCATCGATTCGGCCAACGAGAAGCGCATGGGCGGCGAGGCTAGTGGTCAGAAGCGAGACTGACGGTCAGAGCTGCGGCCAGCGGTGCGCCCGCTTGGGGCCGCCTCGCGAACGATCGCCGAGCGCCCACGCACGACGCCACGCCCCCGAGCGGGGCCCGGTCAGGCCGGGGCTGTCTCGGGCGTGGGCGCGGATCCGGGCCCGGTACCAATCCGACGACGCCTCGTCGGCGAGGGCCGCGACCTCGGCTTCGATCCTGGCCGCGAAGCGAGTGGCGTTCTCGTCGTCGCGCGGCGTCATCGGCCGACCGAACGTGACCGACGTCGTCGACGGCCGGGGGAACGATCGCCCCTTGCGCAGGATCCGGCCGGTGCCCTCGAGATGGATCGGCACCACCGGCCGTCCCGTCTTCTGGGCGAGATAGGCGGCGCCACCGCGAAACGGCTGGCCCCAACCGTCGGGACTGCGTCCACCCTCGGGGAAGATCAACAGACTCCATCCCTCGCGGATCAGCTCGGCCGCCTGGTCGGCGGAGCGACGACTGACCTTGCTGCGCTCGATCGGAATGGCACCGATGACCAGCGACGACAGCACCGACGTGAGCTTCGAACCGAAGAAGTAGTCGGCGGCCGCCCCGACGATCAGCTTGTGGCGCCACGGCTCGGGAATCGACGTCAGCATCAGGGGCGTGTCAAGATGGCTGTGATGGTTCGCGGCGAAGATCGCCGCTCCGTCGAGGGAATCGAGCCGATCCTGACCGCGACGGTCGGGCGCGGCGAGGCCGGAGACCACGAGCCGCATCGGACCGTCGACGATCGCCGCGCGGGCCATGCGGGCGGGCAGACGTCGGGCCCACGCCGTGTCGTAGTGCGCGCCGGTGGTCTCCTCCGTCGGCGCCGGCGCGACCCCGCGAGGGATCGTCGGAGCCCGGTAGGGAAACCCGGCCGACCGGTAGCGACGCAGCGGTGAGAGCGCCGACGGCAGCGCGACGGGAAGCTTCATTTCACGAGCGAGTTCATGTCACGTCGGCCATCAGGATCGGCGGATTGTGGAGGTGGGTGATCGACGGGCGGGGTCCGACCACGTCGCTCGCCATCTCCAACGCGTCCTGCATCGTCGAGGCCGGCTGGAACCCGAGACGACGCACCGCCCGGGTGTCGCCCCCGACGATGATGACCCGACCGAGATGCTGGAGGGCCGACGCCCCCCAATACCACATGTAGAACGGATGCACGCCGTGATACGCGTAGCTGTTGCGGTAGAGATGGATGTACCACTCGTCTTCCGCGAACTGCTTCTCGTACCTCGCCTCGATCTCGATCGGGTCGGTGGTGTCGGTCAACACCTCCTCGAAGAAATCGATGTAGCTCGGATGGTGCACCGGGTGGAACTCCCACGGGGTCGGGTGGCTCATGATCAGCACCCCGCCCTCGCGCACCAGCGGCTTGCCCCGGTACATGTTGAAGAAGTAGCCGAGCCCGAGGCACATCACCAGGATCGGGTTCATCACCGAGGTCACGTTGTACGGGCAGATGTAGGGCAGACCGAACGTGAGCACATCCGTCTGCCCCTCGACCGGCACGATGTGTTGGGCGAAGCAATGTTCGAGGGTCGCCTCGTGCACCGCGTCGACGTCACCGGCCTGCACCGACGTCAGCTCGTACGGGGCCTGCCAACCCTGGAAGATCTTGCGGCGGGCCGCCGCGGGCATGACGTCGAGCCCCTTCTTCATACCGATGAACGTCGCCCGATCGCGAGCCGTCCACTCCCATTCCCGTTTCTGCAGCACGTGGAGCGGACCGTCGTAGCCGAACGTGTTGTTGTTGATCGTCGTCTCGATCTGGAAGATCCGGGGTCCGTGGGTCTTGATGACCTCGCCCTGACGCCAGTTCGAGTGATGCAACTCGGACTTGTGGCGGTCCATGAAGCTCTTCGATTCCCGCATCGTCTTCACGTTGTGGTGATGGCGGATCCCCGAGTAGCCCGAGAGACCGGTGGCGGTCGACTTCCAACCGCCGTCCATCGACACGATGTTGAGGTTGACGTAGACGAGCAGGTCGGACTCGGCCGCCCGGCGGTTCATCGTCACCTGTTCGTCGTGGCGGGTCAGGCCCAGCTCGACCATCCCGTCGGGATCCTCGGCGTCGTGGTTGTAGAGGGCGTCGTCGGGGGCGAAGGCGTCGTAGATGCGGTCGCCGAGCGCGTGACGCAGCTCGGCTTCGGTCATGCGCCGGTGCAAGGCGAGGGCGGCGATGAGGTGCACGTCGTCGACCCCGGCCGCGGCTGCCATGTCGAGCACCTGCTCGATGATGCGCTGGCGGATGTCGGGCTTGCGCATCGACGGCAACGGCAACGAGATGTCGTCGAACGCGATGGTGAGCTTCATGCCCGCGGTGAGCAGGCTCGGCAGCGGGTCGTCGTCGATCGGGTTGAGCAACGCCTGGCGAATCGATTCGTCGGGGTCGGGGAGTCCCGGTAGCGGTTCGGCCGGATAGATGACGCGGCTGCGATCGGCCGGAAGCTTTTCGAGCCGGAACTGCTCGCCGTGATGGAACAGGATCGGAGGGGTCGACTTGTCGACGTCGAGCACGAAGCCGGGGCGCGGGGCCTGTCGACGCGGATCAGCAGACATTGTCTTCTCCGGGGGTGCTTTCTCCGGGGATGTCTTCTCCGGGGGAGAGCTCAGGCATGTACGCCCCTTCGGTTTCGGATCGGGCCGCGATGGGTGCGGGGGCCGATCGGGAGGACACGGTTGGGGGCACCGGCCGACTTCGACCAGTGCTCGATCAGCCAGCCACGGCGCCGGGCGATCGCCGCGAGCTTCGTCTCGGCATTGACCGCCACCGGAAACCCGACCGCTTCGAGCATGGGCAGGTCCGACGACGAATCGGCGTAGGCGACTGCTTCGCGCAGGTCGAGATCATGGGCCTCGGCGTAGTCGACGAGGGTCTGATAGCGGGCCTCACCGGTGGGCGGGACGGCTTCGAGCCGGCCGTTGTAGGTGAGAGCGCCCTCGGGGCCGGTGGTGCTCATCTCGGCGGCGACGATGTCGTCGAACAGGGGCCGCAACGGCTCGACCACGAGCTCCAACGCCCCCGTGATCAGCAGCGTGCGGTGGCCGAGGCGACGGTGCTCGCGCACCCGCCGAATCCCCGCCGGGAACGACTTGGTCATCAGCAGGTCGCTCAGCATCTCGAGGGAGTCGACCTCGAGACGGTCGACGGGCGCCCGGTCGAACCGCTTGTAGAAGTAGCGGAGGAAGTCGCTGCGGTCGGCCCGGTCGAGCGACAGCAGTGTCGGGGCCTCCCGAATGATGCCCGCGGCGAGGCGGATCCGGTCGGGTGTGTCGAGGTGACGGGTCGCCAGCCAGGCGTAGCTGGCCACGACGTTGCTCGCGATCAGGGTGTTCTCGAGGTCGAACACGGCGAGTTGTCGATCCGGGGAGAGCACCTGTTTGCGGATGCGGTCGGCCCGGCTGCTGCCCACCTTCTTGCCGGGCGCCATCTTGAGCCGGGCCTGTTTGACCGTCGACGGCAGCTGGATCTCGTGGATGTAGGTCGGCCAGTCGACCGCGATGGGATCCATGACGAACGCGGCCCGGTCCTCGGCGTCGAGCGATCCCCACAGGGCGTAGAGCCGGTCGAGCTGATAGATCGCCTCGCACTCGGCGTAGGCGCCGTAGAGCTCGACATACCCGCCGGCCCGTTCGAGCTGCTCCTTGCGTTCTTCGAGTTGGGCGCCGAGCTCGGCCTGCTTGCCCCGCAGCGGCAGGGCATCGAGCACCCGTTCGCCGATGTCGAGCCCCTTGCGGGCCCGGCTGAGCTGGCGGGCGACCCGGCCGCGACCGGGGAACGACCAATCGGGCACCGAGATCGGCTGGTTGTACTCGTCGTAGACCGGACGTTCGGTGAACCAGCTCTGGACGAGGTCGACGAGCTGACCGTACTTGAGAGGGTTCGCGGCACCCGACGCGATCTGCACGACGTCGGGGGTGTGGTTTCCGTGCTCGTCGTACTCCGGCCCGCGGGCGGCGACCGCGAGGATCGTCGCGACGACGAGATCCACCGGGATCACGTCGATCGTTCCCTCCGGAACGCCGGGGAACTCCTTCAGCAGCCCCCGGGCATATGCCGCGATGACCGGTTCGGCCATGCGGAATCCCCGGATCCATCCGGGGACCGGCTCGGCCAGCGCAGACTCGATGATCGAGGGGCGCACGATGCTCACCGGCACGCCATCGCGGCTCTCGACGAGGGCTCGTTCGCCGAGCGCCTTGGTGAACGCGTACGCGTCGGGGAACCCCAGCGATGACGCCCGGGCCCGGCCGGCATCGGTCATGTTGTCGTCGACCCAGCGTTGGCGCAGCTGCTCCAGCTTCTCGGCGAGGGCAGGGGTGCCGGCGGCGCCGAGGCTGCGGCGGGCCTCGACCTCGAGGGCGGTGAGGCGTTCGGGGGTGCGGCTGGCCCGTTCGTTGTCGATGCGGGCCCGGCGGGCGTTGTCGACCTCGGCCCGCCAGTCGACATCGACGAAGAACGGCGACTCGTCGACGAGCTCCTCTGGCGCCTTGCCCCGTCGGCTGCCGGCGACGTAGCACGTCGACACCGCGACGAGGTGGGCGGGCTCGCCGACCGGGCGACCGGTCCGCGTCGGTTCGGTTCGCAGGTCGGCGGCGGTGCGAAGCGCCTGGGCGACCCGGGTGGGGCCGAGGAGGTTGACCTCGACCGCGTCGTCGAGTGCGGAATCGAAGCTCACCGCCGCCGCCGAGTGGATGGCGAGGTCGCAGGTGGACAACAACGCGAGTCCGTCGTCGTCGAGACCGAGGAGGTCGTGGCCGACATCGCCGCCGAGGGCGTGGACACGGCGGGCGCACATCTCCTCGAAGGTCTCGCCGCCGGCCTCGGCTCGTTCCTTTCCCTCGGCCCGGAGCCGATCGAACGCGTCGTTGCGCAGGATGTCGCGGTCGACGCGGTGCTGTGCGCCCCGTCGGCCGGGCCGCACGATGAGCACCAGCTCACACTCGGGGACGGACCGAAGGAGCCGTTCGACGAGGGCGGTGCCGAGGAACCCGGTCGAGCCGGTGACGGCGATGCGCGTCTGGTTCAGCTCCTCCCGAATCATGACCTGTTTCTAGCAGCACTCTCTACCAATTGGTAGAGAAGCGGTGTAGACACGGATCCGTGGGGACGACGCATGGCAGTTGAGGTTCCGACCCGGGAACGCATCCTCGAGGCCGCGCTGCGGGCCTACGGGACCGATGGGTTCGCCGCGACCTCGCTCGATGCCCTGGCCGAGCAGCTGGGGGTGCGCAAGCAGACGATCCTCTACTGGTTTCCCTCGAAGCAGGCGCTGTTCGATGCGGTGGTCGACGAGGCTGCGGCCGACCTGGTCGAGGTGTTCGAGACGGAGGCATCAAAGGGGCTGCGCGGCATCAACCAGGTCGAGGCGATCGTGCGTCACGTCTTTCGTCTCGCCGTGCGACGCCCCGAGTTGCTCGGGCTGGTCCGTGAGGTCACCCGTCCGGGATCGGCGGCCGCGGCTCGTCTCGGCGACCATGTGGCTCCGACGTTCGACCGCGCCCGTGACTTTCTCCAGCGGGAGATGGACGCCGGCCGGCTTCGTCGATCGGATCCGTCGATGCTGCTCTTGTCGCTCTACTCGACGGTGGTCGGGGTGGCGACGGAGCTCGAGGTGCAGCGGGCGCTCGGGTTGTCCCCGTCGTTGCGGGCGACGGTCGGCCGCCGCCAGGAGCTCATTCGTTTCCTCCGGGCCGCCCTGGCTCCCGAGCCCACCGTTTGACCGGTCAGTGGTCGGTGCGGGTGTGTGACCGCTTGCGTTGGTGGCGGGCGATGGCGAGCTCGACGAGCCGGTCGATGAGGGCGGAGTAGGAGAGACCCGACTCGGCCCACAGCTTCGGATACATCGAGATCGGGGTGAAGCCGGGCATCGTGTTGAGCTCGTTGACCAGCCAACCGCGGCCGGGCCCGCCGGCGTCGCGCTCGTAGGGGTCCCGCTCATAGAAGAAGTCGACCCGGGCGAGGCCCTCGACGCCGAGGGCCCGTACGGCCGCGACTGCGAGCTGTTGCACCTCGGCCAGCTCGTCGTCGGTGAGCGGGGCCGGGATCCGAAGGTCGGCGCCGGCCTCGTACTTGTCGTCGTAGTCGTAGAACTCGGCGCCGGGCACGATCTCGCCGGCGACGCTGGCCTCGGGCGACTCGTTGCCGAGCACTCCGACTTCGATCTCGCGGCCGACGATCGCTTCCTCGATGAGCACGGTGCGGTCGTAGGTGGCGGCGAGCGACACCGCGGCTTGCGCGGCCTCGGCTGTGGTGGCCCGGTTCACGCCGACCGACGATCCCATGTTCGCCGGTTTGACGAACAGGGGCAGGCCGAGCTCCTCCACCGCGGCGTCGACCTCCGCCGCGATGGTCGACATCGACCCGTCCGGGCGACGGACCTCGCCTGGACTACTTGGAGAATCTGCGATGGTGATCCATCGATAGCGGCCCTGCGGGATGCCGTGGGCGGCGAGATGGTTCTTGGCCGCGACCTTGTCCATGCAGAGCGCGGATGCGAGCACGCCGGCCCCGGCGTAGGGCACGTCGGCCAGTTCGAGCAGACCCTGGATCGTGCCGTCCTCGCCCATGGGACCGTGGAGGATCGGGAGCACGACGGTCGTCCCCGGGTCGTTCGCGGTCGTGGGTCGGGTGAGCATCGGGAGCGCGTCGACGGCCGGTCCCGCGGCGGTGAGCCGGGGGGGAAGATCGCCGACGTGGAGGTTGCCGTGGTCGGTGGTCGGCGCGGTCCGCGCGGCCAGGGCGGTCATCGCGGCTTCGGCGAGGACCCATTCGCCGTCGCGGGTGATCCCGATCGGTTCGATGTCGTAGCGGGCGGGATCGGCGGCGGCGACGACGTGGCGGGCCGAGACGCATGACACGTCGTGTTCGGCCGAACGTCCGCCGAACAGCACGATGAGGCGGATGCGGGAATCGTGGTCGGGGCTCGGCGGGGCGGCAGACATCTGGTTCGACGGTAGTCGTGTCACACTGCCCACATGCGTTGGAGCGCCGCGACGATCGCCGAGGCCACCCGGGGCCGCATCGTGCGCGGCGACCCGGCGACGGTGATCGAGCATGTCAGTCAGGATTCGCGCGACATCGGCGACGCTGCGGCGTTGTTCGTGCCGTTGGTGGCCGAGCGCGATGGTCACGACTTCGTCGCTGCTTCCGGTGCTGCGGTCAGCTTCACGTCGAAACCGGAATCCGAGCTCGGGGCGGTTCCCGACTCGATGGTTCTCATCGAGGTCGACGACACCGGGCGGGCGCTCGGCGATCTGGGGGCGGCCGGTCGGGCCCGCCTCGATGGCCGACCGGTGATCGGCATCACCGGGTCGGTCGGGAAGACGACGACCAAGGACCTGCTCTCGTCGGTGCTGGCGGTCGATCGGCCGACGCATGCCAGTCACCGGTCGTTCAACAACGAGATCGGGGTGCCGTTGACGATCTTGAACGCGCCGGACGCGACCGAGGCCCTGGTGCTGGAGATGGGGGCCCGTGGTGTGGGCCACATCGCCCGGCTGTGTCGTATCGGTCGGCCGACGATCGGTGTCGTCACCACGGTCGGTGTCGCCCATACGAGCGAGTTCGGGTCGGTGGAGGCGGTCGCGGCGGCGAAGGGTGAGTTGGTGGCGGCGTTGCCGGCCGCGGCCGACGGGGGAGTGGCGGTGCTCAACGCGGCCAATCCGTTGGTGGCGGCGATGGCCGATCGCACCGATGCCCGGGTGGTGATGTTCGGTACGGGTGGTGGCGTGCGGGCCGAGTCGGTGTCGCTCGGCGATGATCTCGTTCCCCGGTTCCGTCTGGTGTCGGATCAGGGGAGCATCGATGTCGTGCTGGGGGCCCGGGGTCTTCATCTCGTCGACAATGCGCTTGCTGCCGCGGCGGCGGCGTTGGCGGCCGGTGTGGATCTCGCCGCGGTGGCCGAGGGACTCGCGTCGCCGGTTCTCTCGCCGATGCGGATGGCGTTGTCGCGGACGCCCGCCGGGACGGTGGTGCTCGACGACAGCTACAACGCGAGTCCGATGTCGACGGAGGCCGCGTTGCGGTCCCTGGCGGCGCTTCCGGCCGGCCGACGGGTGGCGGTGCTGGGCGTGATGGCCGAGCTCGGCGATGTCAGCGCCGACGAGCACGCCCGTATCGGTCAGTTGGCGGCAGCACTGGGCATCGAGGTCGTCGCGGTGGACGCACCCGACTATCTCGGCCGTCTGGATGCCGACCGGGTCGCCGCCGCGCTGGTCGCCGACATCACCGAGGCGTTGCAGCTGTTGGTCACCCCACCCGCGGGCATACCGATCGGACCGAACGACGCGGTCCTGGTGAAGGGTTCCCGCGTCGCCGGCCTCGAACGGCTGACCGAACTGCTGTTGTTGCGCTGATTCTCTCGGGGCCCCGGCGCTCAGGCGGTGAGACCCAGTTGGTCGGGATCGATACCGGGCCGAGTGGGGTTGGGCGCGGGTCCGTCTCTGTCTCTGGCGCCGATGTGCCAACGGCCGTTGGTTCTTCGGAGCTTCATACCCCGGTCGTGAAGATCGTGGTGGCAGCGGCTGCACACGAGCACGAGGTTGTCGATGTCGGTGGGGCCGTACTCTTCCCAGGTGACGATGTGGTGGGCTTCGCAGCGGTTGGGTGCGGCTCCGCAGCCGACGCAGCCGCGGTCTCGGGCGATCAACGCCTTCCACTGGGCGATGGTGGCGTGGCGGAGGTCCCGGCCCCGCCAGATCGGCTTTCCCGGACCGTCGAAGATGATCGCGGTGACGCTGGCGTCGCAGGCGATGCGATCCCGCACCTCGGGAGGCAACGGCTCGCCATCGGTGACCAGTGTCGCCAGTGGCCGGCCGTCGCAGCTCGTCTGGCCGGCGATGTCGAAGACCACGTTGAGCTGGTGCCTCGGATGCGGTGGGCGATCCGCGCGACGGTCGGCACCGGTGAGCAGCGACACGAACGCGTCGGCCATCCGTTGCTCGGGGGTCCGGATCTCGTCGGCGCCGTCGCGGCCGCCGTCGTCGTTCCACAGCTCGTCGTAGCGTTGCTGAAGCACGGCGTGGACCGCATCGCCCGACTCCCGGTCGAGCTCGAAGTACGACGCGCGCATCTTGTTGTCGCGGCGGATCCATTTGTGACCGCGCCGGTCGCGGCGTTGCGCGGCGTGTTCGTCGGCACCGTCGTCGTTGCGCCGGTTCGACGACCATTCGCGGCTGCGTTTCGCGAAGACATCGGCCGGAGCCGCCGCCGCGTGCTCGACCAACTCTTCATCGGCCTGTTCGGGCGACACGGTGTCGGCTGCCGCGGTGATGGCATCGACATGCTCCGCGGTGATGCGCCCCTTCGCCAGCGCCTCGCGGGTGGCCGGCAACGATTCGAGACTCTCGGCGCGCTTCGCGACCCGGGCCGCGGTGCCAGACGACGCCCGCCCCGCCGTGCGGAGCATTCCCGCACCGTCGAGGCCGTTGTCGTCCAAGCGGTCGGTTGCGGTCAACAGCCGGGCCTTGTACGCCTCGATCGCTCCCTCCAGACCGCGGACGGCCTCGAACCGGTCGGCCAGCAGTGTGCGGGGCAACGACTCGACCGGATCCTCCTGGAGAAGAGTCGTGATGGATGAGAACATGGGTCCATCCTAGCGAACAGGTGTTCGCCTCGCAAGCTTTCCTGGCAGATTTCTCGGACGAGTCGAACGAGCGACTTCTCACCGTCCGCCGGCGCGTGCAGCGCCGGTCAGCGCGGGTCGACGGGCATCACGTCGGGTGGCAGCGGCGTATTGGAGTCGAGATAGCGGCGAAGGGTGTGGGCGTCACATTCGGGGCAGAGCCACACCACCTTCATCGACTGGATGGAGAGCTGGGTGCCGCGGGACTTGTCCAGAATCGCCTGGAGCGCCTCTCGCACGTCGGTGCTGCCACAGGTCGGGCAACGGGGTGTCATGTCGCGTTCCCACACCGCGCCGCACCCACCGCAGGTGATCGTGATGGCGCCGTCGGCGGTCTCGCCGGTCAGATTCTCGTCTTCCTCGCAATGGGGACACACCACCAGCGGCATGTCCCGAAGGGTAGTCAGCTACCGTCGACGACCATGAACGACTCGGTGAAGATAGTGGGCCACGACCATGTGGTGCTCAACGTGGCCGATCCGGAGCGCTCCCTCGCCTGGTATCGCGACGAGCTCGGCCTGCAGAGCGAACGGGAGGCGCAGTGGCGGGCCGGTGAGGTGCTGTTCTTATCGCTGCGGGTCAACGACGGCACGGTCATCGATCTCATGGAGGCCGAGCGCACCGGCACCAACGTCGACCATTTCTCGATGCGGGTCAGTGACGACACGGATCTGGAGGCCGTCGCGGCGTCCGGGCGTTTCGACGTCGTCTCCGGACCCACCCGGATCTGGGGTGCGGCCGGCTACGGCATCGGGCTCTATGTTCGGGACCCCGACGGCAACACCGTCGAGCTCAAGCACTACGGCCCCGATCGAGAGCAGCCATGACCGACGTACCCGATTTCCGCACGATCACCGTGGAGGAGCTGGCCCGCCGCGTCCAGGCCCGTGAGCTGACCGCCGCCGCGGTCACCGAGGCCGCGCTCGGCCGGATCGAGCAGCGCAACCCGGCGCTCAACGCGTTCGTCGCGATCGACGCGGACGACGCCCGGGCCCAGGCTGCGGCGATCGACGCCCGGCTCGACCGAGGCCACGACGTGGGCCCGCTCGCCGGCATCCCGATCGGCGTCAAGGATCTCGAGGACGCGAAGGGCTTCGTCACCACGTTCGGTTCGGCCGCGCGGGCGGCCAACCCACCGGCGGTCGAGGACTCCACCGAAGTCGCCCGGCTCCGCGTTGCAGGCTGTGTGATCGTGGGCAAGACCAACACCCCCGAGGCCGGATGGGTCGGCGACACGTTCAACCCGGTGTTCGGCGCGACCATCAACCCGTGGGGCACGAACCGGTCGCCGGGAGGTTCGTCGGGGGGCACGTCGTCGGCGGTGGCGTCGGGGATGGTGCCGCTCGGCACAGGCTCCGATGGCGGCGGATCGATCCGTATCCCGTCGGCCCTGACCGGGATGTCGGGCCACAAGCCGTCGCAGGGACGAGTGCCGAGCGGCCCCGCGCCGATGGGGGCGGCCGACCTGTCGTGTGTCGGGCCGATGGCCCGGCGCATCCGCGACGTCGCCCTCGCCCTCGACGTGGTGGTCGGTCCGAGCGCCGGCGACCTTCGGTCCCTCGACGTGCCGGCCGGTTCCTACCGGGCCGCGCTCGACGACCCCCCGGCCCCGAAACGGGTGCTGTGGGCGTCGAGCATCGAGGGCCAGGCGCCCGACTCCGAGATCCTCGCCGTGTGCCAAGCCGCCGTCGACCAGCTCGCGGCGGCCGGCGTCGAGGTGGTCGAGACCGGGCCTGTGCTGACCGACGTGATCGGGCCGTTCGCCCTCCTCTTCTACGGTGGCATGGTCCCCGTCTACCGCGAGATCATCGACGATCCCGAGCGGTTCGCCACGGTCACGCCGGGTCTGCAGGAGGTCCTCACGATGGCCGACTCGCTGCTCACCCCCGAGTCGGTCGAGAACGCCCGCACGCAGGCCCAGGCCATGTCGATCTCGCTCGCCGAGCAGATGGACGGCTTCGACGCGCTGATCTCGCCGACTGTCGCAGGCCAGACGTCGGTGTCGGAGCAGTGGGGCACGATCGACGGCGAGGCGACGCAGAACTGGGTCAGCTACACCTATCCGTTCAACGTGACCCGCCGTCCCGCCGGCACCACGACCGCCGGCTTCACGGCCGACGGCATGCCGGTCGGGCTCCAGATCGTCGGTCACCAACTCGGTGATCTGCGCACACTGCAGGTGACCGCGTGGATCGAGGACCTGCTCGGGCTCGACCCGATCGCCCCCGGCGTCGACTGATCTCGGCCGGAAATCCGGCGTCGATCCGCTATCGTCGTCGGCCCCGGGCGATTAGCTCAGCTGGCTAGAGCGCTGCCTTCACACGGCAGAGGTCGAGGGTTCGAGTCCCCCATCGCCCACCGGTAAAACTGCAGGTCAAGCGGTATTTCTGGTTCGCGCAGCTTCCGCGGGATTAGCTCAACCCCGCGAATACCCCGCGAGAGTTTTCGCACAGCTCGACACTGTTCGATACGTGGGGGATAGATCCACCGCGGAACCCTCACGCGGTGTGGCTGTCCCTGGGGTTGTGTGGACGTCGACAAATGCCCGACATCTCGTTCACGGGAGTAGTTCGAAGCCGTCGGTGTGTGCTGGCCGCACTACTGAGAAATGGCGATGGTCGAGCGTCGCCAGAGTCGTTTCGGCGGTGACGTTCGGCAACCGCGACCACGCTTGCGTCGGTGCCTCCGAGCGGCAGATCGGTGTAGGTCTCGACGAGGTCAGCGATCCGGTCGAGGTCATCGCCAGGGTCTGCCGCGCGTGAAGGGGACATCTGAGATGGCTTGCTCGATGAGCAGGTCTGGAAGGATGAATCCATGCCCAAGCCCTATCCCCGAGAGTTCCGCGACGATGTCGTGAGGGTGGCCCGTGGCCGTCCCGATGGTGTGACGTTGGAGGTGATCGCGACCGATTTCGGGATCCATGCGATGACGTTGTCGGGGTGGCTCAAGAAAGCCGACATCGAGGACGGTGCCCGGCCCGGCATCACCGCGGCGGAGTCGGCGGAGACTCGCGTGTTGAAGAAGCGGGTCCGGTTGCTCGAGCAGGAGAACGAGGTGCTCCGTCGAGCAGCTGCGTATCTCGGCCAGGCGAACCTCCCAAAAGGCTGATGTACCCGCTCGTGAAAGAACTCGCCGATGACGGGATCCCCGTCATCGTGTCGTGTCGGGTACTCGATCTTGGCCGCTCGGCGTATTATGCGGTGAGGAGCGCGGCGGGGATGATGGCGAAGCCATCACGACGTCGGTAGGCGTCTTTGCCGGTGGTGATGATGGCGGCGTCGAGGAGATCGGGGCCGATGGTGTCGGCGAGCCACTTGAGGTGTCGGGTGTCGTGGTCGTCGATGGTGGCGGAGAGTTTGACTTCGAGAGCGACGATGCGGCCGTCGCCGCGTTCGATGATGAGGTCTACTTCGTGCTCACCTGCACGGGTGCGGAGGTGGTGGACGCGGGCTTCGTGGGCTTGGGCGTAGGTCCGAACTGAGAGCGTGACGAGCGACTCGAAGAGTGCGCCGAGCAGAGTTCCGTCTCTGGGAATGGACGGGCCGGCAGCGGTGCCGTTGATGAGGCCCTCGGTGTCGACGCCGAGCAGTCGGGCGGCGAGGGCAGGGTCGGTGAGTTGGTGTACGGGTGATGTGGCGAGCCGCCGAAGGCGGTTCCGCGACGGGGTCCATGCGGTGAGCTCTTCGATCATCCAGAGCTGCTCGAGCGTGGCCCGGTAGCGGAGGGTGGTGGTCTTTGCTGGTTTGTCGGTCTCGCCTGATGAAGCGGCGTCTCGAATGATCTCGAATGACGCGGTTGTGGACGACGCGGCGGCGTAGGCGGCCATCCACCGTCGGAGGGCTCCCTGGTTCCGCACCTCGTGGCCCGCGTCAGCGAAC
Organism: Actinomycetes bacterium; assembly: GCA_024276495.1. GTDB lineage: Bacteria > Actinomycetota > Acidimicrobiia > Acidimicrobiales > Aldehydirespiratoraceae > JAJRXC01. The sequence continues at coordinate 1,216 of JAJRXC010000094.1, read as the reverse complement.
TCTCGTTCGACGATTCGATCGAGGTAGCCGTCGAGTTGGCTGCGAAGGACTCGTCCCTCGAACTCGCGGATCGCCGGGAACCCGGATCGGGTGATCTCATCGGCGTAGGTCTCGAGTCCGACTGTGGTGTTGCCGGCGATGTTGGGTCGGTCACCGGTGAGAAGGCTGGCGAGACGCACGGTCGGCGTCGCGAGGTGGCGTTCTGAGAGTGCCATTGGGCGCATCCGGACGGTGACGATTCGGCCTGCGCCGGAGTGAGTTGGTGTGTCTGCCGGGGCGGCGGAGCCGGTGAGAATGAAACGGGCCGGAGTCGGGTCGGCGTCGACGGCTCGGCGTACGAGGTCCCACGACGCCGGTAGGCGTTGCCACTCGTCGATGAGCACGGGAGGGTCTCCGCTGATGAGACGTTCCGGCGCGGCCATGAACAGGTCGCGTTGTCCTGGGTCGTCGAGCCGGTGTGTCGTTGCTGAGCGGCGGGACGCCGTCTCGGTTTTTCCGACGGCCTTTGGCCCTTCGATCGAGATCGCGGGCAGACCGACCAGGAGCTCATCCAGTTCGGCGTCGACGATTCTCTCGCGATAGTCCACAGATCTACACTACTAAACGGACGGTATCTACACTACCTATTGGACGCATGTTGGTGAACAGTTCAGACAGGCGTCGGTTGATCCATGCGGGCGACACTCACCCCATCAAGCACCCATCCCAGCCCACCGAGCAGCTCCCTTCGGACTGAGAAGCGGCGGCTTCTTGCGGATGGTGGAGGGTGTGCCCCGTCCGGTGGGCCGATGTCGGTGCTGGCGAGCCACCCTCAGGCGGTCTCGACGATCGGTCGTCCAGTTCCGCAAGCATGGGTGCTCCGGTTCCGCAAGTAATGCCCCTCCAATTCCGCAAGTCATGGTAGTGTTGGGTTCGTGAGTGCCTCTTTGGATCGTGTTGTTTCCCGGAGGTTGGCCGCGTTGGTGCTGGAGCGATTCGCCGACGAATCGGTGTTGCTGCTTCAGGGTCCGCGGTCGGTGGGGAAGTCCACGCTGCTCCGGGAGATCGCGTCAACGGTAGGAGCAGAGGTGATCGATCTCGATGATGTCGCCACTCGTGATGCTGTGGCGGCCGATCCGGCGATGTTCGTGAGTGGACGGGACCCGGTGTGTATCGATGAGTATCAGCACGTGTCCTTGGTGCTCGATGCGATCAAGGCCGAGTTGAACCGTGACGG
>JAJRXC010000093.1 GCA_024276495.1 Actinomycetes bacterium | reverse complement strand
GTAGGCCTCTTCCTCGTAGCCCATCCGGGCCATCAGCTTGGTGTGGTAGTTCTGCCCCTTGGCCCCCATCCCCCCGATGTAGAAGGCGAGCGAGCCCTTTGTCGGCCACAACGCCTCCTCGACATCGTCGGTGACCTGCATGGACACGTTGACCGCGATCTCGAAACCGTCCTTGGCGTCGGCGAGCTGGTCGGCGTAGACCTCGGGCCGAAACGGTGAGTAGTAGAGCGGCAGCCAGCCGTCGGCGATCCTCGCGGTCTGGGCCACGTTCTTCGGACCCTCCGCCCCGATCCAGATCGGGATCTCCCGCAGCGGATGAGTCATCACCTTCAACGGTTTGCCGAGGCCCTCGGCCCCGGCGCCGGTGTAAGGCATCTGGAAGTGGTCGCCCTGGAACTCGAGCGGTCCCTCGCGCCGAAAGATCTGCCGGAGGATCTCCACGTACTCTCGGGTGCGGGCCAGCGGCTTGCGCGACGGCATGCCGTACCAGCCCTCCACCACCTGCGGGCCCGACACGCCGAGGCCGAGGATGGACCGGCCGGCAGAGAGATGGTCGAGCGTGATCGCCTGCATGGCGGTGGCAGCCGGAGTGCGGGCCGAGAGCTGTACGACCCCGGTGCCCAGCTTGATCCGGCTCGTGTGGCCGGCGATGTAGGCGAGCGGCGAGAAGGCATCGGAGCCCCACGACTCGGCCGACCAGATGCAGTCGAACCCGGCTTGCTCCGCGGCGACGCTCAACTCGAGCAGGTTGTCGGGCATCGCCCGTGTCCAGTAGCCCCATGTGAATCCGAGTTCCATGGCGCCGACCGTACTGTGCCGCCCTTCGTGACTCGAAGTCCGTCAGCCGTTGACGATCACGTCGTCGAGGAACGCGAGCGTCGCGTCGGCGATGACCGACCAGTCCGTCGCGGCCCGCCCGGCTTCGGTCGCCGCGGCCGCCGCGGCCAACTGGTCGGTCGACAGCGCATCGAGGCAGTCGGTGAGGTCCTCCGCCGTGTCGCCGTAGTGGATCGCCGCGTCGCCGAGCGCCTCACGGAGGTAACCCCAGTTCGACGCGATGGTCGGGAGACCGATGCCGAGCGCGTCGGCCATCGTCCCCGTGGTGAGCATGCCCTCGCGAAACGGCATGACCAGGGCATCGAGGGCGAACAGCCGCCGGGCATAGGTGCCGTGGTCGGCCATCGAGTACGGCACGGCGACGATGCGGGGGTCGTCGGGCACGTTCTCGTCGACCAGCGACCAGACGCACAGCTGGATGTCGTCGCGGCTGCAGGCGTGGACCGCGTCGATCGCCAGCTGCACGTCTTTCTGGGTCCTCGGCGCGCCGACGATGCCCAACCGGATCGGGGCGGGATCGAGACCGAGCACGGCCTCCGCCTCGGCCTTGCCGCCGGCCGGTCGCAGCGGTTCGAGCCGATGACCCCAATGGCCGTGGGCGATGACCGCATGGCGGGTGTGGGCGCCGTAGTCGTACTCGGCCTCCATCACCGCCCGGCCGTAGTGGCTGTGGTGGATGACGGCATCGGCCTCCGCCGTCCAGATCCGGTAGATCTCCTCGGCATTGGGGAACAGGTGTGGCACCCGGTTGTGCTGGGTCCACAGGATCACCACCCCGGCCGCCCGCAGGTTGGCGATGACCTCACGGGTCCGGTCGACATCGACACCGGCCGCCCACTCCGGCCAGTGCAGGTGGAACACGTCGAACTCCGACAAGGTGGCCGGATCGTCGAGCAGCGCCATCCCATCGGCCTGCACGACCCGGTCGCCCATCGGCTCGTAGAGGCTCTGGTCGTACCAGTGGCCGAGCGCGCTGGACGCAACCCGCAACGCCGGGGTGACCTTCCAGCTGAGATCGATCGACGCGGCCGGTTCGACAACGAGCTCGTGAACCCGCACATGCTCGTTCCAAAACGACCGGTGGGCCTGCATGCCCGCCACATCGACGACCGTCGCCGTGTGGGGATGGTCGGTGGTGAACTCGACCGCCAGGGGACGCCCGGCGACCTCGGGGATCTCCACCGTCACCGCGTCGATCGTCGCCGGGTCGGCCCGGATCGACAGCGTCTCGTCGACAACCAGCGATCGGCCCTCGACCCGATAGGTCGCGGTGCGGCTGCCGTCGATCGGCTTGGTCGCCTCCTCTCCCCCACCGAAGTCGAGGTTGTGAAAGCCCTCGTGGCGCACCTCCAACCGGCCCGGCTCGTGAGCCAGGTCCGCGGGCGGGCCCGACAACGTGCGCACCGTGTCGCCACTGTGGATCGCGGGCAACCACGACACGAGCGTCTGCGTGTCGACCGGCACCTCGAACGTGCCCGGCCATCGCGGCGCCGGCGAGCAGTCGACCCAGAACCCGCCGACCAGGGGGAGCACGAAGTCGACCGCACCCCGGTGGGTCCACACCCCGGCGTTGCGCGCCGGCTCGAACACGACGAGACGATCGACGGCGGGGTACGCCCCGGCCGGTGTCGCCGCGTCGACCGGCTCGGCCGCCCGGAGCTCATGGGCGGCCTGCACCAGCTTGCCGAGCAGATCGAGGGTCATCTGCAACCGGCGCTGCGGCCCCCGATAGTCCATCGTCATCTTGTGCTGATGGGCGGTGACCACGCCCCCCTCGAACCAACCCCGCAGGGCCCGGGTCGCCAGTTCGGCCCTGCCCAACCAGGCGGCCCGGTCGTCGGTGAGATCACGGGCGAGCGCCACCGCGCCCAGCTCGACGTTCATCACGATCCCGAGGGCCCCGGTCGACCGGCCCCACGAGACTGCCCCGCCGGGAGTGGCCACATCGGCCAGATCGCGAAGCACCGCGCGCAGGCCCCGCTCCCAGGCGCCATCGAGCTCCGACGCGAACGGCTCGGCGAACAAGTAGACGTCGGGCGTGTACATGTCGAAGTTGGCGCCGCCGAAGTCGTCCCACCAGCCGGTGGACAACCCGTCGAACGTCGTGGTGAGCGTCGCCAGCAGTTCCTCGAGCCGGTTGTCGTCGGGCAGTCGTCGGAGCGCTCGGCGGGCGATCTCGCAGCGGGTCAGCACGACGGCGTAGTTCTTCGGCAGCTTTCCCTCGTCGAGCAGGGCGAGCATCGACGACGAGTCGACGACGAGCTCGGCGTTGGCGACGTCGTCGTCGGTCCACGCCGCGAGGCGGGGATTGTCGTCGATCCCACCCAGCCGGTCGAGGGTCTCCGCGGCCCGATAGGAGTAGAAGCTGTGGGTCTCCGCGCCGCTCAACCGCCGCACGATCTCCAGGGCCACCTCGGCCCCGTCGATCCCGGCAACCGTGGTGACCCCTTCGCCATGGAGAAGGCCCAGGGTGAAGGCGAGATCGGCGCGGGCATCGGGCCCCACCCGATGGCCACCGTAAACGAGCGGCAGCTCCAACCCGGGCGCGTGCACCGAGTCGAGATCGGTCAACACCTCGACGGCGAGCTCGAGGAGTTGGTCGGCCAGGTCGGCCGGGGTCGTCGTCAGGCTTCGGGTCGGCAAGGCCCGTACGCTAGTGGTCGTGTCCGAGCCATACGGAACCACCGCGGGCAACCGATTGCAGGGGCCCACCCCGGTGCAGCGCCACACCCTCCGGCACCCGTCGGGGCTGGCCGTCGAGCTCCTCGACCTCGGGGCCTCTGTCGCCCGGGTCGAGATCCCCGACGGTTCCGACGGCGCGGTGCCGCTGTGCCTCGACCTCGACACGCTGGCCGAGCGCGAAGACCCGGCCCGCAACCCCTATCTCGGTGCCACGATCGGACGGTGGGCGAATCGCCTCCGCGACAGCCGCTTCACCATCGACGGCCGCGACTTCCCCGTCGAGGCCAACGAGGGAGCCCACCAGCTCCACGGCGGACCGATCGGGTTCTCGCATCTCGTGTGGCACGCCGACGCGACCGACACCACCGTCACCTTCCATCGCACGAGCCCCGCCGGCGAGATGGGTTTCCCCGGAACGCTCGACGTCACGGTCACCTACGAGATCGACGACCGCGTCCTGCGCGTCACCTACGAAGCCACCACCGACGCGCCGACGATCGTGTCGTTGACCAACCACACCTACTGGAATCTGGGTGGACCGGCCGAGGACGACATCGGCGACCACACCGTGCAACTCGACGCCGACCTGGTCGTCCCCGTCGACCAGGCCACCCTGCCCAGCGGCGAACCCGCGCCAGTGGCCGGCACCCTGTTCGATCTGCGCATGCCGACCCGGCTGGCCGACCGGATCGGGTTCCGCCTGCCCAACGGCTACGACCACTGCTTCATGATCCGCGGCGAGGGCTTCCGCCGCCACGCCCGCATCGTGCATCCCGGCACCGGCCGGTCCGTGGAGATCTGGAGCGACCGACCGGCAACCCAGCTCTACACGGGCGTCTACCTCGGTGGCGGCGCCGGCGCCGACGGTCGCACCCACGACCCGTTCGCCGCGGTCTGTGTCGAACCCCAACACGTCCCCGACGCACCCAACCTCAGATGGGCGGCCCCGACAGTGCTCCGGCCCGGTGAGCGCGACGTGCACAGCCTCGAATTCCGCTTCGACTGGGACTGAACCACACTGGGCGCGGATGCCCGACCGACCCGAGGAGACCCGATGACCCGCCTCAGCACGCTCAGCCGATCCGTGGCCGGCAAGGTCGTCCTCATCACGGGCGCCGCGTCGGGGATGGGACGGGCCGAGGCCCACCTGTTCGCCGACGAAGGAGCCAAGGTGGCCGTCACCGACCGCACCCGCGACGGCGTCGACGAGGTCGTCGGCGAGATCACCGCGGCCGGAGGGACCGCCCGGGGCTGGGTGCTCGACGTCACCGACGCCACCGCGATCGACACGGTCACCGCCCGGGTCCACGACGAGCTCGGACCGATCGACGTTCTCGTCAACAACGCCGGTGTCAGTGTCGGTGGCCCCATCGACGATGCCGACTTCGACGACCGCTGGCAGCTCGCCCTCGATGTGCTCCTCACCCCGCACCAACGGCTCATCCGGGCCTGCCTCGACGACCTCCGCGCCGGCGACGGGGGCCGGGTCATCAACATCTCGTCGACCGAAGGCATCGGGGCGTCGCGGGGCACCACGCCGTACACCGCCGCCAAACACGGCGTGATCGGCCTGACCCGGGCCATGGCCCTCGCCCTGGCCGAATGGGGCATCACCGTCAACGCGATCTGTCCCGGCCCGATCCTCACCGGCATGACCGATCCGATCCCGGCCGCCGACCGTGACAAGTTCGCCCGGCGCCGCACCGCGGCGCGCCGCTACGGCGATCCCGAGGAGGTGGCGCACATGGTGCTGAACCTCGCCCTTCCCTCGTCGTCGTACGTCACCGGCGCCGTGATCCCCGTCGACGGCGGACAGACGATGAAGAACGACTGACACCGCCCGATTCCCCTCCCCCATGACCGGACTTTCCGGGATCGAGGCTGGTACCGTCGGGAGTCGTTCTTTGCGATCACGTGACGAAATGATGCTCTCCCGACCTCTCCGCCGCGGCTCGGCCGTGCTCCTCGCCTGCTTCGTCGCGCTCGCCGCCATCGCGACGTTCGCGGCGGCACAGGAAACGCCCGACGAGCTCCGACAACAACGTCGCGAGGTCCAAGAGGAGGCGGCCGACGCCGCGGCCGAAGTCGACGCCCTCTCCGACGACATCGAGGCGCTGACCGCCGACCTCGACGCCCTCCGGGCCTCCGTCGACGCCCAACAAGCCGCCCTCGACGCCGCCCGGCGGCGGGTGGCCGACGCCGAAGCGGCCGAAGCCGCCGCCGAGCAGCGAATCGTCGACCTCGAAGCCGAGATCGTCGAAACCCGGGCGTTTCTCCAACAGGCCGCCGTCGACGCCTTCACCGGGTTCCAGGGCCCCGACAGCGATCTCGCCATTCTCACCGGCAATCCCTGGCAGCTGGCCCGCACCGAATCGCTCGTGGAGTTCGGCACCGGCAACACCACCGAGATCATCGACGATCTCCGCGACCTCGGATCCGAGCTCGAGAGCGAACGGGTCGCGGCGGCCGAGAACACCGCATCGCTCGACGAGCAACGCGTCATCGCCGCCGAGCGAGCCGCCGAGCTCGAAGTGGCCGTCGCCCGCGAAGAAGAGGTGCTGTCCGCGGTCGAGGACCGCCTCGACGCCCGGCTGTTCGAGATGCAGACCCTCCAGGAGCTCGACGCCGAGCTGGCGAACGAGATCCGGGCGGCCGAGCAACGGATCGCCGACGCGATCGCGGCCCGGAACCGGGCCAACCGGCAAATCAGCATCCCCGACAACGCACCGGTCGAGCTGACCACCGTTCGCGGCTTCGTCGTCAACGTCGCGATGGCCGAGAACCTCGAAGGGTTCCTCGCCGCGCTGGAAGCACGCGGCTACACCCTCGGCGGGGGCGGCTACCGCAGCTCCGATGCCCAGATCGCCGTGCGCCGATCGAACTGCGGCACCTCCGAATACGCCATCTGGGAGATGCCCGCCTACCAGTGCCGCCCGCCGACCGCCCGACCCGGCCGCTCCCAACACGAACGGGGGCTGGCGCTCGACTTCACCTACAACGGCTCGATCATCCGGAGCCGGAGCAGCGCGGTCTGGCAGGAGATGAAAGAGCTCGGCGAGACCTACGGCCTCTACAACCTCCCCAGCGAGCCGTGGCACTGGTCGACCACCGGCGGCTGACGCGGTGATCGTCGAGCTCGCGGCAGCCGAGCCCGACACGATCGCACTCACCGACGACCTCGGTTCGGTTCGCACCCGGGCCGAGCTCGTCGATCGGGCGCGTCGAATCGGCCACCTCCTTCGAGACGACCTCGGCGTCGGGGCCGGCGGTCATGTCGCGGTGCTGTGCGACAACCGGGTCGAGGTGTTCGAGATCTATCTCGGCTGTGTCCTGTCGGGGGTGTGGTTCGTCCCGCTCAACGGTCTGCTCGCGAGTGAGGAGGTCGCCCATGTCGTCCGCGACGCCGGAGTGCGGGTGGTGCTGGCCGAACCAGAGCTCGCCGGCCTCGTGCCCGAGGAGGTTTCCGTCGTCGCCTTCGGCGCGGATCTCGAGGCGAGAATCGCGGACGCGTCGGACGAACCGTTCCCACTCGACGGCCCGCCCGGGTCGCGGTTCAGCTACACCTCGGGCACGACCGGCCGCCCGAAAGGGGTCAAGCGGGCGGTGCCGGGCACCGTCACCGAGATGCTGGCCCTGCAGGAGCGGCTCGGGCACCAGGTCGGCCTCGACGGCAGCGGCACCCAGCTGGTCACCGGGCCCGCCTATCACGCCGCGATCGGGGGCTACGGGTTCTTCGATCTCTGCAACGGCGCCCACCTGCATCTGATGCGCCGCTTCGACGCCGCCCGCACGCTCGATCTCATCTCCGAGCTCGACGTCCGCCGCAGCCACCTCGTGCCGACGATGATGGTCCGGCTGCTCCGACTCCCCGATGCGCGACGCGCCGCGTTCGACCCCTCCGGCCTCGAGCTCGTCCTCCACGGCGCCGCACCCATCTCACCCACCGTGAAGCAGTCGATGATCGACTGGTTCGGTCCGATCCTCACCGAATACTGGGGGACCTCCGAAGCCGGCGTCTTCACCCGCGTCGACAGCCGGGAATGGCTCGACCACCCCGGCACCGTCGGACGATCGGTCGCCGGCTTCGAGGTGTTCGCGGTCGACAACGACGGCAACCGTCTCTCTCCCGGCGAGGTCGGCACGCTCTATTGCCGCACTCCCGGAAGCGACCGTCCGTTCGAGTACTGGAACGCCCCGGAGAAGACCGCCGCCGCGTATCTCGAACCCGGCGTGTTCTCCCTCGGCGACATGGGCCGCGTCGACGCCGACGGCTGGGTGCATCTCGCCGACCGGGCAACCAACATGATCATCAGCGGCGGCGTCAACATCTATCCGGCCGAGGTCGAACAGGCCCTGCTCGACCACCCGGCGGTGGTCGACGTCGCCGTGTTCGGGATCCCCGACGAGGAGTGGGGCGAGCAGGTCAAGGCCGCGGTCGAGCTCGTGGCGGGGACCGACGCGGGCACGGTCGACGACATCATCGAGTTCGCCCGTCGCCATCTCGGCCGCCACAAGGTGCCCCGTTCGATCGACGTCCACCGGACCCTTCCCCGTCAACCCAACGGAAAGCTCTACCTCCGAGAGCTCCGCGACCCCTACTGGTCCGACCACGACCGCGCCATCTGACCCGCGTCACGGCAACGAGGCGCCGATCAGGACTCGGGCGCCGATCTTGCACGGGCCGCGGCCTGGGCGAGATCGGCCTGGGTCGCGGTGCCGAAGGCGTTCGACTCGTGGTCGACGACGTCGGGGTCGAGAACGGCGAGCGGGTCGCGCAGATCATCGATGTACCCGAGCGCGTAGGCGCCCATGCGATAGCCCATGAGCCGTTGCAACGGTTTCGGGAACGTCGCCGCGGTGGCCCGGGGCACCGACAGGTACTGGTTCTCCTCCTGGCGGAGAAAGCTGACGTTGTAGGTGATGTTGATCGCCCGCCGGTGGGCGTCGGTCGTGTTGGCCCCGCCACCGTGATACACCGAACCGCTGTAGAACAGCACCGATCCGCGGCGCATCTCGGCCGGCTCGGTGTCCTCGGGGCCGAACCGCAGGCCGTCCTCGCGATGATTGCTGCCGACGACGATCCGCGTCGCCCCGTTGGCTTCGGTGAAGTCGTCACCGGCCCAGATGGTGTTGCACTGCACGTCGTAGCCGGTCGGGAACGGAAAGAAGTCGAACGCCCATTGGTCGCGGTGGATCGACTGGGCCTCGCTTCTCGGACCGATGTCGATGATCTGGGTGAGGTGGAGCTGGTAGCTCGTCACATGGCCGAGGAAGTCGTCGCAGGTGGCGAGCACCGTCGGATGCATCACGAGGTCCTGCGCCGTCCTCGACCGGGCGAGAAGGCCGCCGGTCCGTCGGGTGTTGCGACCGGCGAAGTCGTCGCTGCCCACGCCGGTGCGCTCGACCCACGGCGCCATCTCCGCGAAGAACGAGTCGAGGAGCTCGTCGGACGCGAGGTCGTCGACGATCACGCCGCCGTCTCGACGCAGGGCCTGCGCGATCTCGGCACCGGTGGCGGTCGGGGGGAGATGCGTCAACATGTCCGAACGGTAGCCGTCGCCGAGGCGTGGGACGATGGCGACATGCGCATCGTCTTCTTCCTCTACGAGGGGCTCACGACCCTCGACATCATCGGCCCCCACGATGTGTTGTCCCGCCTTCCCGGAGTCGATGCGATCTCGGTGTCCAAGGATGGCGGCGAGGTCAGCGCCGACACCGGTGTGCTCGGGCTCACCGCGACGCACGCGATGGCCGACGTCGACTCGTGCGATGTGCTCGTCGTCCCCGGAGGCCTCGAAGGCACCTTCGCAGCCGCGGCCGACGAGGAGATCCTGGACTGGATTCGAGCGGTCACCGCCGACGCCGAGTGGATCACCTCGGTCTGCACCGGATCGTTGATCCTCGGTGCCGCCGAGCTGCTCGAGGGCCGGCGGGCGACGACCCACTGGGGCGCCATCGATCTGCTCGAGGGCTACGGCGCCATCCCCACCCGTGAGCGGGTGGTGTTCGACGGCAAGGTCGTCACCGGTGCCGGCGTCTCTGCCGGCATCGACATGGCCTTGGCCCTCGCCGCGGCGATCGCGGGCGACGACGTCGCTCAGGCGATCCAGCTCGGCATCGAGTACGACCCGAACCCGCCGTTCGATTGTGGCTCGCCCGCGAAGGCGTCACCGGAGGTCGTCGCGCTCGCCGGTCGCACCCTGTCCTGACCCGGCGCGACATCCGGGCGCGAGGGTCGCCACCGGTCGCCGGGCGACGACGAGACGGCTACTCGATCCCCAACATATGTCGGGTGCGCTCGAGCGAGTCGATGCACTCGTTCACCATCTCGAAGATGACGTCGGCGCTGCGTCTCACCTTGTTCATCGAGCCCACGATCTGACCCACCGGATTGAACGCGATGTCCTGCGCCTTGTCGGGATAGCGGCCGCCTCGCACCATCGCCTCGCGCACGGCCATCATCTGCAACGGCATGCCCAGGGTGTCGGGCGTGTCGGGCCGCTCCCAGGCCTCGGTCCAGTCGTTTCGGAGCATGCGACAGGGCTTGCCCGTGTAGGAACGTGATCGCACGGTGTCCTTGCTCGTCGCGTCGAGGTAGGACCGGATCTGGGCCGGCGACCCGGCCGCCTCTTCGACCGCGAGCCACATCGATCCCGTCCAGACACCGGCGGCACCCATCGACAGCGCGGCGGCCATCTGCCGGCCGTTGCCGATCCCGCCCGCGGCGAGCACCGGGAGCGGGGCGACCTCGTCGATCACCTGCGGCCACAACACGACGGACCCGATGTCGCCCGTGTGGCCTCCACCCTCGTATCCCTGGGCGACGACGAAGTCGAGCCCGGCGGCCGCATGCCGCCCGGCCTGGGCCGGCGTGCCGCACAGGGCGCCGACCGCCCGGCCACCGGCCTGGATCTGGGCGACGAGATCCGGCGGTGGCGTGCCGAGCGCGTTCGCGACCAGCACGACGTTCGGATGCCGGAGGATCTCCTCGACCTGGGGAACGGCGGTCGCGGCGTTCCACCCCATGAGACCGCTGCCCATCTCCTCGCCTTCGGGGAGCTCCGGCACGTCGTGCTCGTCGAGCAGCTCGCGCACGAACTCCCGATGGCCCTGCGGGATCATGTCCTGGAGTTGGCCCGTCAACTTGTCGAGATCCATCTCGCCGGCGCCGTCGTACTTGGCCGGCAACACGATGTCGACGCCATAGGGCTTGTCGCCGATGTGGTCGTCGATCCATTCGAGCTCGATCCGGAGCTGTTCGACACTGAAGCCGACCGCGCCCAACACACCCAGTCCACCGGCCTTGCCGACCGCGACGACGACATCGCGACAATGGGTGAACGCGTAGATGGGAAACTCGATACCGAACCGTTCGCTGAGCTCGTTCTGCATCCCCCGACCGTAGGCCCAGGAGTGCGGTTCGCAGAAATGGGGCCGGGGTCAGGAGTGGCGGGAGGCGGGCATCCAGTTGGGGCCCGCGGTCGCGTCGATGCGGGCGAGACACACGTCGTGGTGGGGCTCGATCAGCTCGCAGAGCTCCACGGTGCGGGCCTCCCCGAACGCCTCCCACATCTGCCCGCAGATCTCGTAGGTGCGATCCTCCATCTCGGCCCGGAATCGCCGCCCCTCCTCGGTGAAGGTCCGATCGGCCGCGAACCCCTTGGCTTCGAGACGGCGCCAACCCGCCGCGATCGCGGCATCGTCGGAGCCACGACTGCGGGCGATCCACTCCGCCTCGTAGCCGGTGACCATCGCGTTGTGCAGCAGCCCGACCTCCGCCGCGTTGAGATCCGCGGCGACACACAGAGCCCAGTGGCTGTCGCCGCGCCACTCGCGCAGGCAGTTCACCGCGAGCCACGCCGACAACGCGGCCTCGTCGGGGCCGGGCCGGGGCCGGTCGCGATGGGCCGCGAACAGGACACGTCCGCCGTTGTGCAGCGAGTCGACCACGGCCCAGAGTGGATCGGCGAGATCGGCCAGGGCGGCGGGGATCGCTGGGTCGATCTCGACGAGACCGGGCACCACCGCCTCGTCGCGGGCCCGCATCGCCGACTCGAAGTCGGTGTGTTCCCGGCACAGATCCAACGCCATGGCGAGAAACGCCGGGTTGATCGAATACGCCGTGGCCGCGGCCACGTCGTTGCCCGCTGCCGCGACCGGGCCCAACCGGCTGGCGGCGTAGTAGCCGATCCCGTCGGGTACACCGAGCGCCGCGTAGTTCTCGATGGCCCGGGGATCCCAGAAGATCCAACCGACCAGGTCGTGAGAGGCCCGCGAGGCCCGTTGCGCGAGCGCCGCCCAGTCCGTCACGACCGATCCTCCAGCGCGGGAAGCACCCGGTCGACCGTGAGCTCCATCGATTGCCAGGCCGACTCGATCGGCATCCCGCCGACGAGAGGATGCAGCGACAACGCACCCGACTCCCGTATCCGTTCGATGGTCTGCTCCGGGGTCAGGAACTGGTAGATCCCTTCCGCCCGCAGTCCGTCGATGTCGGTCGCGTGGGTGTGAACGGCCGACGTCTGGCCATCCGGCTGCCACGAGTCGTAGGTCGATGCCTCGAGCCAGAAGTGCTGCCCCAACTCGGCCCAGGCCCGGTCGGGATCCTCCACCACGTGCACCATCGCGACCTGATCGGGAGCGATGCAGAATCCGCTGGTGCCGTGTTTCTCGCACTCCTCGTAGTAGAGCGACTCGACCTCAGGGAGCTGGGCCGGCAGCTGCAACGGGAGGCCGAACCGCGCCGCTCGCCTGGCGGCGGCCGGGCCGGACCCTCCGATCATCACCATGGGGTGCGGCCGCGAGTACGGCATCGGCCCCACCGTGATCCTCTCGCCGTTGTACTCGAACTCCTCCCCGGACCACACCTTCAACATCGTCTCGAGACAGTGGTCGAGGATCTTTCCCCGCCTCGACCAGTCCTTGTCGACCGCCGCGTATTCCGCGGGGCGATATCCGATCCCGGTCGTGATCGAGAGCCGGCCCTTGCTCATCAGGTCGATGACCGCCATCTGCTGGGCGAGGCGGACCGGGTCGTGCAGGGGCACGAGCAACGCGGTGATCGCGACGGAGAGCTTCGCGGTGCGGTTGAGGATCATCGCGGCGTTGAGCAGTGGGGTCGGGCTCCAGCCGATCGAGGTCGCCTGGTGCTCCTCGAGAGTCACCATCGCGAAGCCGTTCCCGTCGGCGTACTCGGCGAGGTCGATACCGGCCCGGTACCGGTCACTCATGTGCTCGGCGTCGGTCGGGTCAGGATGGACGAAGTTGAGTCGCATCATCAAGAAGGCCACGCGTCACTCCCGGGTCGAGGCTCTGTCTGTCAGGGTGAGGTGAGACCCTAGTGTCCTGTCAGGTTGAGGCGTCGATGTATTCGGTGCCGATGATGGCGCCGCAGTAGCCTTCTTCGCGAGCTCCCGGGTGGACCTATGCGTCGCATCAGCCGGCGTGGTCTCGAGCGTTTCGACCACGATGGCCTCGACCGTTTCATCGCTGATCGTGCGCTGCGCTCCCGGCCGGGGCGCATCAACGAGACCATCGAGACGGTCCTTGGCGAACCGTTGCCTCCATTTCGTCACCGTGGCCGGGTTGCACCCGATCTCGCCCGCGATATCGCCACGGCTGCGGTCGCCATCGGCGCAGGCGAGAACGATCTTGCAACCGGCGTGGTGCAAATCTCCTGCAACTTCCTCGTCAGACCAGAATGAGACCAGACCGAACTCGAGGTAGCGCACGATCAAGAGCCCCAGGCAGAGAGCGGAGCCTGTCAAGCGGGGTGAGACACTTGGTCATGCGGATTTGATGAGTCCTTCTCGTTGGGGGTCGTTGATCCAGGCGACGGTGGAGAGTTCTGGTGGTGTTGGCGGCCGGTGCCGGAACCGGGTGGGGTTGGCGGTGTAGGCGGCACGGTCGCCAACAACTCGGCGATCCGGGCCAGTTCCTCAGCGAGGTCGCGGCCATCGAGTACCCCAAGGCAGGCGTAGGCGTCTGCGGTCAGCTCGGCCACCAGAGCCTCCCGGGCGACGGGGTCGTCCCAGTCACACACCGGTTTGTCGCCCGACGCGTAATCGTCATCACGAGCCAGCACCGCCCGCAGCTCAGCGGCAAGGACCGCATCGGCGACAGCCAACAGCTGACGGATCGCCGAGCGGATCATCGTCACGGTGTCTTGGGTCGCGACCGCGTCATACAACGGCGTCGAATCCAACACCCGCTTCGCCGACACCACCCTGACAGAACACTAGATCGACGCAGGGAAATCGCACGAGACTCCGACGTGTCGCACAGTACGGTTTCGATTCGTGCCCGCTCCGGTCATCATCCTCACCGGGCCGCCGGGAGTCGGAAAATCCACCGTGGCCTCGATGCTCGAGCCACGGTTCGACCCGTCGGCCGTCCTGGCCGGCGACTTCTTTCTCGACGCGTTGCGCACCGGCAAGATCCCCCCGTGGGAATCCGCATCGCACGACCAGAACACCCACATCATCGATCTCACCGTTCGCACCGCCGCCGGCTACGCCGACGCCGGGTGGACGACCGTCCTCGAAGGAATCCTCGGCCCCTGGTTCCTCGCGAACATCGAAGAGCAGACCCACGGATACGACGTGCACTACATCGTGCTCCACGCCCCGCTCGCGGTCTGTCTCCGGCGAGCCGAGAACCGGGGACCGGACCTCGACGCCGGTGTGGTCGCCAAGATGCACGGCGAGTTCACTCGCTGCCCCGTCGACGCGCGTCATCGAGTCGACGCCGACCGGGGACCCGTCGATGTCGCCGCCGACATCCTCGACCGGATCGAGCGACGAACCGCAGTGCTCCGAGCGGATCCGGCCGAGGTCAGCCGAACGGGTCGTCCACGCCGGACCGAGCGCCGGGGGTGAAGGTGACGGGCATCGTCACGACTCCGGTCATCAAGACATTGCCCGGATAGGGACGGAAGCGGTCGAGGTCGATCTCGTAGTCGGGCAGACGCCGAAGCACGTCGCCGATCATCAACTCCGACTCGACGCGGGCGATGTTGGACCCGATGCATCGATGGCCGCCGAGGCCGAAGCCGAGATGCTTGTTCTCGACCTGGTCGATGACCACCTCGTCGGCATCGTCGAACATCTCGGGATCGTGGTTGGCCGACACCCACGAGATGAAGACGACGTCTCCTCGTTTGATCCGGCGGCCGCCCAACTCCACGTCTCGCGTCGCGGTCCGGGTCAAGGACTCGCTCGGGCTGTAGAACCGGAGGAACTCCTCGACCGCGCCCGGCACGAGCGAAGGGTCGTCGATCAGCCGGCGGCGATCCTCCGGGTGGGTCCCGAGGTGGTGCAGCCCCCACGACACCAGCGAGGTCGTGGTGTCGAGGCCACCGGCCACGAGGTTCCAGAGGATGCCGACGATCTCGTCGTCGTCGAGCGATCTCCCGTCGATCGACGCAGCGATGATCTCCGTGGTCAGATCGTCTCCGGGGCTCTCGCGGCGGAAACGCACGTAGTCACCGAGCTCGACCCACATGTCGCCGACCCGGGCCACGGCCGCCTGGAACTCCTCGTCGCCCGGGCGGTACGACGACGTCGCGTGGAAGAAGTCGGCGTAGTAGCGCCAGTTCGTGCTCGGCATGCCGACCATCTCCAGAGTCAGCACGCCGGGAACGGGCGTGGCGTAGTCGAGCACGAGATCGGCGTCGCCGGACTCGATCAACTCGTCGAGGAACCAGGCCGAGATGTGCTCCATCCGACTCCGCGATGCCTCCACCGCCTTTGTCACCATCCGCGGGTTGAGCACCCGCCGGAGATCCGCATGGGCGGGGCCGTCGATCTCGGAGACGCCCATCCGCGGGGTCTGCGCGGGGCGGGGAATCCCGCAGATGCCGTGGTAGTCGATGCCGTCGGGCGCGTCGGGTTCGTACTTGTGGGCGAAGGTCTCGTTGTCGCGGGCGACCGCGGCGACGGACTCGTAGTCGGTGATCATCCAGAACCCGCCGTGGTGTTCGTTGAACACGACCGGGCATTCGGCCCGCAGTGTTGCGTAGTGGGCATGGCGGTCGGCGATCCAGTCGCGGTCCTGATGGTCGATGTCGATGGATTCGGTCATGTCACGCGGCCCCTCCGGCGCCGTCAGCGATCGTCGCGAAGAAGTCGAAGTCCTCGGCCAACATGGCGGCCCGTCGCTCGACGAAGCGCCGGCCCCGAGGGTGGGTCAGACCGTGGGCGCGGTTCCCCTCGATCGCCGCGACCACGAACTTCGCGACCTCCTCCTGGGCCATGGCGTGGGGGATCAGTCCCCTCGTCTCGCCGGCGACGCCCGGCCCACCGTGACGCGCGGGCCGATTGCGCATCGACGTCGCCATGAGGTTCGAATCGACGGTTCCCGGACACAGACACGACACGCCGATCCCGTCCTCGGCCAACTCGCCCCGCAGGGTCTCGGAATAGCCGAGGACGGCGTGCTTGGTCGTCGTGTAGAGGCCGAGGTGGACGCCACCCACCTCCTCGGGCCTCGATGCCCACAACGCGGCCATCGAGGCCGTGTTGACGACATGACCTCCCCGACCATGGGACCGGATCCGGGGGACGATCACCGCACACGCTCGCACGATCGACATGAGGTTGAACTCGATGACCCAGGCCCACTCTCCCTCGGTGGCGTCGAGCAGCCGGGCGTCGTGCACGACGCCCACATTGTTCGACAGCACATCGATCGACCCGAACCGCTCCTCGGCCGAGTCGGCCAGCTCCGCGAGCGACGCCGGATCGGTCGCGTCGACCCGCACGGCGATCGCGTCAGCCCCGGATGCGGTGAGCTCCGAAGCGACCGCCATCGCCGTGTGCAACTCGATGTCGGCGACCACCACGCGGGCTCCTCTCGACGCGAGACCCAGGGCTGTGCCCCGGCCGATCCCGCCGCCACCGCCGATGACCACGGCGGTCGTCTCGTCGCTGAGGATCATTCGTCGACCGGGGCCGGCCCCGTCGGGGTGACCTGCTCGCCCAGCCGGCGACGCAGACCCAGCTCGAAGCCGGCGATCTCGTCGTTGGCGTGGATCTGCCACAGCTCGCGGAGACGCGGGTGACCGGCGTCGCGCTGTTCGTCCCATTCGTCGGCGAAGCGCCCCGACGTGATGTCGTCGAGCAGCTCCTCCATTCGTTCGTGGACGTCGAGATGATCGAATGCGCCCCGCCGGCTCAGTTGGCCGTACTGGCTGGTCGGTGAGTGGAATCCGAGTTGGCCGACGAAGCCGAGTTGGCGAACGAGACGGTAGCTGCGCTCGACCTCGCCCGAGAGCATCAGCTCGGTGATGGTCGCCTCCAGCGGGATGTCGTTCTCCATCATCAATCGCACGAACGCGTTGTTGACATGGGTCAGTACCGGCGAGAGGACCTGCTCGACGGCGAGATCGAGCACCGCCTCCTGGCGGGGCGTGAGCTCGATCGCACCCTGCCGCAACCCACCGATGCCCTGGGCGATCGCGAGGGAACGGGGCAGCGCGGTACCGGGTCTGTCCTTGTGGACTCCGAGGGCGGTGATGAACCCCCAGCCCTCCTCGTAGCAGAGTCGCACTTCCGGGCCGAGCATCCGGGGGGCGACCATCGCCTGATCACCGGCCGGATCGAAGCGGTCGAACGCCAGGGTATAGCCCGATGCCACGATGGTCAGGGCATCGTCGCGGGGGGTGATCGGCAGCTCCGGGATCACGTCGTCGGGCACCAGCAGACAGATGACGTCGGCCTCGCCGGCCGCCTCGACCTCGGCCGCATGGAACCCCTCCCGGATCGCGAGGGTCCGCGATTCGTCGTTGCGCACACACACCCGGGCGTCGATCCCGCTGTCACGCAGATTCAGCGCCCAGCTTCGCCCCTGGTTGCCGTAGCCGACCACCGCGACGGTCTGTTCGTCGAGCACGGAGAGGTCGGCGTCGGCCTCGTAGTGGATTGTCGTCATGGTCTGTTTCTAACAT
>JAJRXC010000092.1 GCA_024276495.1 Actinomycetes bacterium | reverse complement strand
CTCTTACAGGTGTTCTGGGGCATCTGGTTCCAGGACTGGACCGGGCGAAAACCCTTCTACACCTCGCAGATGCACGACGATTCGTTGCTGGAACTCGTCCAGAGTGCCACGCTGCCCATCGTCACGCTGGCCCTCGTCATCGTCGCCACCGAGAGCCGATTCGTGCGGGCATCGATGCTCGAGGTGATCAACTCCGACTACATCCGCACGGCGCGGGCAAAAGGGCTGTCGGAGGGCAAGGTCATCTTCAAACACGCGCTGCGCAATGCGCTCATCCCCCTCGTCACCATCTGGGCACTCGACTTCGCCGCCCTCCTCGGGGGCTCGGTGGTGACCGAGACCATCTTCTCGTGGCCGGGTCTCGGCCCGCTGCTGTTGACCGGCATCTTCGGGGCCGACGTCCACCTGACCATGGCGATCGTCTTGCTGATCTCGATTCTCGCCATCGGTTTCAACCTGCTCGCCGACCTCCTCTACGGCGTGCTCGACCCCGGATAAGGATCGGTTGATGACGGATCCGCTGCTTCCCGACCGGATACCCACGATCCCGGGGTTCGAAGTCTCCTTCGCCGAGGGAATGGACGTGACGGCGCGCAGCTATTCGCGCCAGACCTGGGACCGCTTCCGTCAGCACAAGCTGGCGATCATCGCCTTCGTGGTGCTGGTGCTCCTGGTCGCCTCGTTCTGGATCGTCCCTGCCCTTTCCTCGCTCGACGCAACGAGCCGCAACATCCCCGAGCGGCAACAGACGCCCTCGCTGAAACATCCGTTCGGCACCGACGAGTTGGGCCGGGATCTCATGATCCGCACATTCGAAGGCGCCAAGATCTCGGTGCGGATCGCCTTGACCGTCGCCCTCCTCTCCACAGTGATCGGCACATTTCTCGGAGCGGTGGCGGGCTATTTCGGGAAATGGGTCGACGCGGTGATCAGCCAGATCATCAATCTCGTGCTCGTCGTGCCCGGCATCGTGATCCTGCTCGTCGTCGGGATCAAGTACGGCGGCTCGGTCAACCAGATCAGCGTGCTGCTCGCCGCCCTGGTCTGGATCCCCATCGGCCGCATCGTCCGGGGCATGTTCTTCCAGCTGAAGGAGCAGGAGTACGTGCAGGCCGCGAAGGCGGCCGGGGCCGGGCCTCGGCGCATCATCGTGCGCCACATCCTGCCCAATGTGATGGGCCCGGTTCTCGTGCAGATCACTCTCGTCGCCGGTACCGCGATCATTCTCGAGAGCACCTTGTCCTTCCTGGGTCTCGGTGTCGTGCCGCCGGCGACGTCGCTCGGCACCCTGATCGACGACGGCAAGAGCTCGCTCGACACCCGGCCCTCCCGCATCCTCGTCCCGGGCGGATTCGTCGTGTTGATGGTGCTCTGCCTGAACTTCCTCGGCGATGGCCTCCGCGACGCGCTCGATCCGACGAGTCGAAAGGTACGCGAATGACGCAACCGGTGTTGCGCATCCGCGACCTCCACGTGGCGTTCCCGACCGACGACGGTCTGGTCCGGGCCGTGCGCGACGTGACGTTCAACGTCAACCCCGGAGAGATCGTCGCCGTGGTCGGAGAGTCCGGATCCGGCAAGTCGGTGATGGCGCTGGCGGTCATGCGTCTCCACGCAAAATCGGCCAAGATCAGCGGATCCATCGAATTCGAGGGTCCTGAGCTGCTCGACCTCACGGAACGGGAGATGCGTTCGGTGCGGGGCAACGACGTCGTCATGATCTTCCAGGATCCGATGACCGCGCTGAACCCGGTGTTCACGATCGGTGCGCAGATCTCGGAGATGATCCGTATCCACAACTCGGTGTCGAAGTCGGCGGCCATGAAACGGGCGGTCGAGTTGCTCGACCTCGTCGGAGTACCCGAACCGCAGCGTCGGGTCAAGCAGTATCCCCACGAATATTCCGGGGGCATGCGGCAGCGGGCGATGATCGCCATGTCGATCGCCAACGATCCGAAGCTGTTGATCGCGGACGAACCGACGACCGCGCTCGACGTCACGATCCAGGCTCAGGTCCTGGAGGTGATGATGGCTGCCCAGGAAGCCACCGGCGCGGCGATCATGATCATCACCCACGATCTCGGGGTGGTCGCGGCATGGCCGATCGGGTCGAGGTGATGTACGGCGGACGGGTATTCGAGTCCGGAACGGCTGACGAGATATTCTATCTGAGCCGGAACCCCTACACGATGGGTCTGTTGCAGTCGGTACCCCGGCTCGACTCGGCCAAGGGTGATCGCCTCGTGCCGATTCCGGGCTCACCTCCCAATGTCCTGAGTCTCCCGCCCGGATGTGCCTTCGCTCCTCGGTGCACCTACGCGACCGACATCTGCCAGGTCGAGGCGGCCGAGCTCTCGACCTTCGGAGTGGCCGATCATCGAAGTCGCTGTCACAACCTCGACCAACTCGGCGGGGCACCGATCACCTCGACCCCGGAGATCTCGTGACCGGACTCCCGGTGTTGTCCATCGACTCTCTGGTGAAGGAGTTCCCGGTTCGTGCCGGCCTGCTGCGACGCACGGTTGCCCACGTCAAGGCGGTCTCGGGGGTGTCACTCGAACTGCACGAGGGCGAGACGCTCGGGATCGTCGGAGAGTCCGGCTGCGGCAAGACCACGCTCGGCCGTTCGATCCTTCGCCTGATCGAGCCCACCAGCGGCTCGATCGTGTACAAGGGCGAGGAGATCATGCAGGCCTCCCGCCGGCGGATGCGCGAGCTGCGCCAGGAACTCCAGATCGTCTTCCAGGACCCGTTCGCCTCCCTCAACCCGCGGATGCCGGTCCGGGACATCATCGGCGAACCGCTGCGGATTCATGGCGCGTCCAAGAGCCAGGCCGACAGCCGCACCAACGAGTTGCTCGACGCCGTCGGTCTCCTGGCCGACTACGGCAACCGGTACCCGCACGAGTTCTCCGGCGGTCAGCGCCAGCGGATCGGTATCGCCCGGGCACTGGCCCTTCGGCCCACCGTGATCGTGCTCGACGAACCGGTGTCCGCGCTCGACGTGAGTGTGCAGGCGCAGGCGATCAACCTGCTCGACGACCTCCAATCGGAGTTCAACCTGAGCTACCTCTTCATCGCCCACGATCTCTCCGTCGTCCGCCACATCAGTGACCGGATCTCGGTGATGTATCTCGGCCAGCTGGTGGAGGTCACCGACCGTGACGCGCTCTACGAGCGACCGGCCCACCCCTACACCCACAGCCTGTTGTCGGCCGTACCGGTCGCCGATCCGATCAAGGAACGAAGTCGACGCCGCATCGTGCTCCAGGGCGACATTCCCAGTCCCGCGGACGTGCCCCCGGGATGCCGATTCCACACGCGTTGCCCCCTCGCCGACGAACGATGCCGCACCGAGATCCCGCTCATGCAGGAGATCGCGCCGGGTCACCAGGTCGCCTGTCATCGACCCATCGCTCCCGGCGAGACGCTCGTGGAGCTCGCGGCCGCGCTGAGTTGACCGACGCGCCGCGAGATGTCGACGGGGTGACCCTCTACAGCGGTCGGCTCGGTCTCGTCGCCGCGCTGCTCGGCGCCCTCGTTCTCGTCGTCGGGCCGACGCTCGCGATGTTGGACCGGGGAGTGGGGGCCATCGGCGTCGCGGTCGTGGCGATCGGGGTGATCGCGGCGCTCGCGGTGGCGATCGACACGCCGGTCTCCACCCGCTTCTCGGCCGTCGGAGTCGAACGTCGGTGTTTGCTGCGAACCACGACGTTCACCTGGGCCCAGGTGGATGCACTCGAACGAATGGGGCGGCGGTCGCGGCGTCGAGGCGCTGCTGGCCACGAGTCCCGCTCCTCTCGTCGCCACGGCGGGTTGCTGGGTGTCATCGAGGGTCGCCGTCGGGTCCTGGTCGACCGACCGGAAGGTCACACGGAGCACCTCCGGTTGCGGGCGCTCGTCCGTGACAACGCCCCCCATCTGCGTTTCGAGCTGGCGACGCCATCCGCCGATGCCCGGCCGACCGATCTCTACCGCCGACGTCGCGGGCAATGACGCCGCGGAGACGCCGTTGCCGGTCGACGATGCGCGCGGCACGCGGCGGACGCGTCTACGTTTCGCCCACGTGACCCAACGCATCGAAGTGAGCACGGCCGGGGATCCCGAAGGCGCCCGAGTCGTTCGCGCCGCCGGTCTCGTCGGAGTGGATGGTTTGCGCGAGTGCCGGGTTGCCCGGGTCTATCAGGTCGCGAGCGATGTCGACGCGGGCGACATCGAACGGCTGTGCCGGGAGGTGCTGGTCGATCCGGTCGTTGCCACCCATCATGTCGGCGCGCCCCGGCCGCCGATCGGACGGGCGGTGGAAGTAGCGCCGATGCCGGGGGTGACCGATGGCGAGGCCCGCGAGCTGGAGCGGGCCGCGGCCCAGATCGGGCTCCCACCGATCACGGTCTCGACCGCCTGGCGCTACGACTTGATCGGCGATCTCGATGACGACGAGGTCGCGTTGCTCACCCGCCGCCTCCTCGCCAACGACACCATCGAGCGTTCCGCGGAGGGGGAACTGGAGCCGTCGTTCACTCTCGATGCCGACGGCCGGGCCGGAGAGGGTCCCCGGGTCGACACCATCGCCGTGCGGGGCCTGACCGACGACGAGCTCCTCGCCCTCAGTCGGAAACGGATCCTCTCCCTCGACGTCGCCGAGATGCGGGTGATCCAGGCCCACTTCGGCGCGGAGGGGCGCGACCCCACCGACGCCGAGTTGGAGACACTCGCCCAGACATGGTCCGAGCACTGTGTGCACAAGACGTTTCGGGCCCGAATCGAGCTGACCCACACTGCCGCCGACGGCACGGTGTCGGTCAGCGACCACGACGGCCTCCTCCCGGCCCTGCGGGAGGTGACCGACCAGTTGGATCCGTGGTGGCTGCGGTCGGCGTTCGTCGACGACGCGGGGATCATCGCGTTCGACGATCGGTTCGACTTGGCCTTCAAGGTCGAGACCCACAACCATCCGTCGGCCCTCGAGCCGTTCGGCGGGGCCAACACCGGCGTCGGCGGCGTCGTGCGCGACATCCTCGGGGTCTCGGCCCGCCCGATCGCCTGCACCGACGTGTTGTGCTTCGGCCCGGCGGACCTTCCCGACTCCGACCTGCCCGACGGGGTGCTGCATCCCCGTCGCATCCGCGACGGTGTCGTGGCCGGCATCGGCGACTACGGCAACAAGCTCGGGCTCCCCACGGTCAACGGCTCCGTCGTCTACCACGAGGGCTACATCGGCAACCCGCTCGTGTACTGCGGCGCGCTCGGCCTGCTTCCCCGGGACTCGCACCCAACCGTGGCCGGGATCGGCGACCGGGTCGTGTCGATCGGTGGCCGGGTCGGACGGGACGGGATCCACGGCGCGACGTTCTCGTCGGCCGGCATGGACGCATCGACGGTCGACACCGTCGGATCGGCCGTGCAGATCGGCGATCCGATCACCGAGAAGGGCTGCGTCGAGGTCGTCGAGCGGGCCCGTGATGCCCGTCTCTACACGGCGATCACCGACTGTGGCGCCGGCGGCTTCTCGTCCGCGGTCGGGGAGATGGGTGAGGATCTCGGCGTCGAGATCGACCTCGCGGTGGTGCCGCTCAAGTATCCGGGTCTGCAGCCCTGGGAGATCTGGCTCAGCGAAGCCCAGGAACGGATCGTGATGGCCGTTCCTCCCGACCGGCTGGCGGCCCTCCGCACGCTGTGTGACGACTGGGATGTCGAGCTGACCGACCTCGGCGTCTTCACCGGCGACCGGCGTCTCGTCGTACGCCACGGAGCGACACCGGTGGTCGACATGCCGATGGCGTTTCTCCACGACGGGCTTCCCCGGCGCGAGATGGTCGCGGCCTGGGACGATCCCGCACCGGGCGCGGTCGACACGAATCCCGACGCCACCCCGTCGATGAGCGACCGGCTGCTGCTCCGGCTGCTCGCACATCCCGACGTCGCGTCGAACGAGGACATCGTTCGCCGTTTCGACCACGAGGTTCGCGGCGGCACTGTTGTTCGGCCCTTCGTCGGTCCGCAGGCCGACGGTCCCTCGGACGCCGCGGTCCTGAAGCCGCTCGGGACCGAGCACAACCAACTGGCCGTCGTCCTCAGCAACGGGATCTGCCCCCGGGTCGGCATCCACGATCCGTGGGCGATGGCCCTGCTGGCCATGGACGAGGCGGTTCGCAACCTCGTGGCCGTCGGTGGAGACCCGGACCGCGTCGCGGTGCTCGACAACTTCTGCTGGGGGGATCCGACCAAACCGGACCGCCTCGGCGGGCTCGTGCGGGCGGTGCAGGGATGCACCGAAGGGGCCCGCCGCTACGCGATGCCGTTCATCTCCGGCAAGGACAGCTTGTTCAACGAGTTCGACGGCACCGCGATTCCCGGCACGCTGCTCATCTCCGCGGTGGGTCTCGTGCCCGATCTCCACACCGCGATCGACAGCGCGGGAATGAGGCCCGGCGACGACATCTGGCTCGTGGGCGAGGGCACGGCCGCCCTCGGTGGGTCGCTGGTCGACGCCGTCCTCGGTCTCCGGGCGACAACGGTCCCGACCCCGATCGACGACCCCCTGCCCCGCTACCGGGCGATTCACGGCGCCATCGTCGCCGGGATGGTGACCGCCGCCCACGATGTCTCCGACGGCGGCCTCGCGGTTGCGATCGCCGAGATGGCGATCGGCGCCCGGACCGGAGTGATGGCGACCGTGCCACCGGACGGACTCGACCCGTTCCGGGCGTTGACCAACGAGGCCCCCGGGCGGATCGTCCTCACCGCGAGCCCCACGGATCGCGGCCCGCTCGAGGATCGGCTCCGTGGCCACGGCCGCCGGATCGGTGAGGTCATGGCCGACCAGCGGATCGTCATCCGGGTCCCCGACGCGCCGACCGATGCCGAGGGTCTCGACCGGCTCCGGGCGACGATCATCGACCTCTCGATCGCCGAGGCGGTCGCCGCGTTCACCGGTGGGGCACGATGAGCGCACCGCCGATCCTCGTACCGCACGCGTCGGGCACCAACCGTGACGGTGAAGCCGCGCAGGCGATCCGCCTGGCGGGCGGCGACCCCCGGATCGTGCATGTCAACGAGCTCCGCGACGGAAGGGTCCGGATCGCCGACCACGCCGCGATGCTGCTTCCGGGCGGCTTCTCCTACGGAGATGCCCTGGGCGCCGGCGGACGTCTCGCCCTCGAGCTGCGGACCTGGTTCGCCGACGACCTCGACGTGATGGTGGCGGCGGGAAAACCGGTGCTCGGGATCTGCAACGGATTCCAGGTGCTGGTGAAGGCGGGTCTGCTTCCCGGTCCCGCCCACATGCCTCGTCGTCTGACCCTCACCGAGAACGAACGCGGTCGATTCGAGTGCCGGTGGGTGACGCTGCGGGTCGAGGCCGACGTTCGCAGCGGCTGGTTGGCGACCATCGGCGACTCGGTGATCCGCTGCCCGGTCGCCCACGGTGAAGGTCGGGTCGTCGCCGACGAAGACACCCTGGCCCGGCTCGTCGCCGGTTCGCTGGTGGCCTTTCGCTACCAGGACGCCGGCGCCTCGCCCGGCGACGATCCGAGCCCGGCCCGCGGCGTCTACCCGGCCAACCCCAACGGAAGCGCCGACGACATCGCCGGAATCTGCGATGCGGCCGGCACGGTCGTCGGACTGATGCCGCATCCCGAGGATCATGTGTTCACCTGGCAACGACCATCGGGGCCGGAGGGCGCGTCGGGGCTGCCCCTGTTCGACGCGTTCGTCCGGGCAGCCCGATGATCGGACCATCGTGAGCATCGATCCCACCGCGGCCTGGACCGACCCGTTCGACGGTGTCGACGGCGCGGCCGTGGCCGACCTCGGACCGCTGGTCCGCGGAAAGGTTCGCGACATCATCGATCTGGGTGATCAGCTGGCGTTGATCGCCACCGACCGGATCTCGGCGTTCGATCATGTGCTCGGCACCGTTCCCTACCGCGGTCAGGTCCTCAACGAGCTGGCCGCCTGGTGGTTCGAACGAATCGCGGACATCGTCCCCTCCCACGTGGTGTCGGTCCCCGACCCCAACGTGACGATCGGGAGGAAGTGCCGGACCCTGCCGGTCGAGGTCGTCGTGCGGGGCCGGCTCTCCGGTTCCACCTCGACATCGCTGTGGACCCGCTACGCGGCGGGGGAGCGCACGATCTACGGCCTCACGTTCCCCGACGGCCTGGAGAAGAACGACGCGCTGCCCGAAGCGGTCATCACCCCGACGACGAAGGCCGCACCGGGCGGCCACGACGAACCGATCACCGAAGCCGCGATCGTCGAGACGGGGCTGGTGTCGGCGAAGCGTTGGGACGAGGTTCGCACCGTCGCGTTGCGGCTCTTCGCCCGGGGACAGGAGATCGCCGCGGCGGCCGGCCTGGTGCTGGTCGACACCAAGTACGAGTTCGGACACGACGATGATGACCGGTTGACCATCATCGACGAGGTCCACACTCCCGACAGCTCCCGCTACTGGCGGGCGTCGTCGGTGCCGCAACGACGGGCAGCCGGCCTCGAGCCGGAGAACCTCGACAAGGAGGTGGTGCGCCTCGCGTATCGCCAACGGGGCTACCAGGGCAAGGGTGAGCCACCCCCGCTCGATCGTGATCTCGCAGCCATCGCCGCCGGCGTGTACCAGGAGACCTACGCGGCGCTCACCGGCGGCCCGTTGCGCCCGGCCCCGTATCCCGCTGCCCCACGGGTGGTCGACGCGATTCGGCGGTTCGTGTCGTGAGCAGGCGTTGGATCGGCTGCGTCATCCCCCGCGCCGCGCATTTCGCGCGCGAGGATGCAGACTGGTCGGGTGTTCGAGAGGAACGACCGCGTGAGTGACGATCCGCTCGTCGGCGTGATCATGGGCAGCGACTCCGATTGGGAGACGATGCGCGCCGCTGCCGCCGTGCTGGCGGAGTTCTCGATCCCGTTCGAGGCCCGGGTGGTCTCGGCCCACCGCACACCGGCCCTGATGGTCGACTACGCCGACACGGCGGAAGGTCGCGGCCTCGAGTGCATCATCGCGGGTGCCGGTGGCGCGGCCCACCTTCCCGGAATGGTGGCCGGCCACACGATCGTGCCGGTGATCGGTGTCCCCATCAGGAGCCGCGCGCTCAACGGCCTCGATTCGCTGCTCTCGATCGCCCAGATGCCCGGCGGGGTGCCGGTGGCCACCATGGCGATCGGTCCTGCCGGTGCCACCAACGCGGCGCTCTACGCCGTCGCGATGCTCGCGCGCCGCGACGATCGGCTCGTCACGGCGCTGCACGCGTTCCGGGCCCGACGAGACGCCGAGATCCGTGCCATCGAGCTGGATCACTGAGATGTCGCGCCCCCTCCCGCCCGGGTCGACCATCGGCATCGTCGGGGGTGGCCAACTCGGCCGGATGCTGGCGATGTGCGCGCACCGGTTCGGCTACCGGGTGGCGGTTCTGACCGGGGGCGGGAAGGACACCCCGGCGGGCCGGGTGGCGGAGATCGAGATCTCCACCGCGTTCGACGACGACACCGGTGTCGAACGTTTCGTCGCCGAGTCCGACGTGATCACCTGGGAGTTCGAGAACATCGACGTCGCGTTGGCCGAGGTCGCCCGTCGCGCCGATGTCGGCGTGCACCCGTCGGGCGACATCATCGCGCTCGCCCAGGATCGTGGGCGAGAGAAGCTGGCCCTGACCGACGCGGGTGCGCCGGTCGCGCCCTGGCGCTCGGCCCGAACCCTCGACGAGCTCCGGGCCGCGGTCGACTCGTTGAGCGTGCCGGTCATCGCCAAGGCGGCGAGGTTCGGGTACGACGGCAAGGGGCAGGTCCGCATCGATCGTCACGACGACGTCGCGCCCGCCTGGGAGCAGTTGGGCGGGCAGCGACTGGTGGTCGAATCGGTTGTTCCCTTCGTCCGGGAGCTCTCGGTGATCGTGGCCCGCGACGCCAACGAGACGATGGTCGACCACGGCGTCATGGAGAACCATCACGAACACCACGTTCTCGACACCACGGTCGTGCCGGCGGCCATCCCCGACACGCGCCGGGCCGAGGCCATCGAGGTGGCCCGTCGCATCGCCGAGGCCTGGCGCCTGGTCGGGGTCCTCGCCGTGGAGATGTTCGACACCGGGAGCGAGCTGATCGTCAACGAGGTCGCCCCGAGGCCCCACAACTCCGGACACTGCACCATCGAAGCCGCTCCCGCCAGCCAGTTCGAGCAACAGCTGCGGGCGATCTGCGGGCTTCCGCTCGGCGACGGCGCGTGTCGCCCCGCGGCGATGGTCCAGCTCCTCGGCGATCTCTGGACCGAGGGCGAGCCCGACTGGTCCGGCGCTCTCGGTCACCGACCTGTCCACCTCCACCTCTACGGCAAGAGCGAAGCCCGACCGGGGCGCAAGATGGGACACCTGACCTGTGTGGGCGACGACCCCACCGAGG
Source organism: Actinomycetes bacterium (assembly GCA_024276495.1). GTDB lineage: Bacteria > Actinomycetota > Acidimicrobiia > Acidimicrobiales > Aldehydirespiratoraceae > JAJRXC01. The sequence continues at coordinate 10,341 of JAJRXC010000092.1, read as the reverse complement.
CACTACAACAAGCGATCGACGCCCGCGTCGCGCTTTCCGGACGGTGATTTCGATGGTTTCCACTGGTGACGATCCCCATGAGGAATGCGGCGTCGTCGGTGTTCGGGCGCCGGGCCAGGACGCGGCCCGGCTCGCGTTCTTCGCGCTCTACACGCTCCAACACCGAGGCCAGGAAGCGGCCGGCATCGTCACCGTCGACGACGGCGTCGCCCATGTCCACAAGGGGCAGGGTCTGGTGTCGAGCGTGTTCAACGAGGAGAACCTGTCGACGCTCGCCGGCCCGCTGGCGATCGGCCACACCCGCTACTCCACCACCGGCGGCTCGGGTCTGCGCAACGCCCAACCGCAGGTGATCGAGACGATCGACGGTCCGCTCGGTGTCGCCCACAACGGCAACCTGGTCAACGCCCACGTCCTTCGTCGTGAGCTGCTCGAGCGGGGGGTGGGGCTGCAGACATCGAGTGACACCGAGGTGATGGTGCATCTGCTCACCGGGGCCGGCGGCGACTGGATGACCCGCATCAAGGTGCTGATGAGCCGAGCCGAGGGCGCGTTTGCCCTCACCATCCTCACGAAGGACGCGGTCTACGGCGTGCGTGACCCCTGGGGGTTCCGGCCGTTGGTGGTCGGAAAGATCGACGATGGCTACATCCTCGCGTCGGAGACGTGCGCCTTCTCGGCCATCGGGGCGACCTTCGATCGTGAGGTGGAGCCCGGCGAGATCGTCCGAATCGACGACGATGGGCTGCACATCGAGCAGGGGGCAGTGCCCAAACAACGGGCGTTCTGCACCTTCGAACAGATCTACTTCTCCCGCCCCGACTCCATGCACGGCGGTCATCTCGTGCACTCGACCCGTCAACGGCTCGGCCGTGAACTGGCCCGCGAAGCGCCGGTCGAAGCCGACCTCGTCGTTCCCGTGCCCGACTCCGGCACCCCCCACGCCGTCGGTTTCGCCCAGGAATCCGGCATCCCCTACACCGAAGGCCTGATCAAGAACCGCTATGTCGGCCGCACCTTCATCGAGCCCACTCAACAGCTGCGCGACGCCGGTGTCGCGATGAAGTTCAACCCGCTGGGCGACAACCTCTTCGGCAAGCGGGTGGTCATGGTCGACGACTCGATCGTTCGGGGGAGCACGTCGGGCCCGCTCGTAAAGATGTTGCGCGACGCGGGGGCCGCCGAGGTTCACGTCCGCGTCGCCTGCCCGGCGATCACCGATCCCTGCTACATGGGTGTCGACATGGCCTCACGGGAGGAGCTCATCGCCGCGCAAAACAGCGTCGAGGAGATTCGCGTCCACATCGGTGCCGACTCGTTGGCGTTTCTCTCGATCGATGCGCTGATGCGCGGCCTCGAGGCCGACGAGGGCTACTGCAACGCGTGCTTCACCGGCGACTATCCGTTCGAGTCGGAGCGGTTCGTGCAACTCCAGCTCAAGACCAAGGAGCAGTTCGCCCAGGTCTGGGGCGACTGACGGCATGGGCGAACGGGTTCTCGTCGTCGGCGGCGGAGGCCGAGAACACGCCCTCGCGTGGGCGCTGCGTCGTTCCCCGCGCGTCGAGGAGGTCGTCGTGGCCCCGGGAAACGCGGGTACGGCGGCAGAGCCCGGCTGTCGCAATGTCGACGTCGCCGCCGACGACCTCGACGGGATCGTCGCGCTGGCCGGTCGAGAACAGGTCTCGCTGGTGGTCGTGGGGCCCGAGGATCCGCTCGTCGGCGGCCTGGTCGACCGTCTCGACGCGGCCGGGGTGCGGGCCTTCGGGCCATCGGCCGCCGCGGCCCGGCTCGAAGGATCGAAGTCGCATTGCAAGGACTTCCTGCTCCGACACGGCATTCCGACCGCGGCGGCCACGACCTTTCGCGATCTCGACGCGGCGTTGGCCCACCTCGACACCCTCGACGCCGTGCCCGTCGTCAAGGCGAGCGGTCTCGCCGCGGGAAAGGGCGTCATCGTCGCCGACACGATGGCGGAGGCGAGCGCCGCGCTTCACGACATCCTGATCGAGCGTCGGTTCGGCGCGGCCGGCGAAGAAGTCCTGATCGAGGAACGTCTCGACGGCCCGGAGCTGTCGATCCTCGCGTTCTGCGACGGCGTCGATTTCCGGGTGATGCCGGCCGCGCAGGACCACAAGCGACTGCTCGTCGGCGACCACGGCCCGAACACCGGGGGCATGGGGGCGTTTCATCCCTCTCCGGTCGCCGACGAGGCGCTGATCGAACGAATCGGCGAGGAAGTGCTGGACCCGACGCTGCAGGCGATGCGCGACGAGCATCGGCCCTACCGGGGGGTCCTGTACGCCGGAATGATGTTGACCGCCGCCGGGCCGAAGGTGATCGAGTTCAACTGCCGATTCGGTGACCCCGAGACCCAGGTCGTCCTTCCCCTGCTCGACGGCGACCTGTTCGACATCCTCGATGCCTGTGTCGACGAGACGCTGGCCGAGATCGACATTCGCTGGGCCCCAAAGGCCGCGGCCACCGTCGTGATGGCGAGCGCCGGCTACCCGGGCTCGGCTGCCGCCGCGGTTCCGATCACCGGGCTCGACGCGGTGGGCGACGACCGGCTCGTCTTTCACGCCGGGACCGCGCTGGTCGAGGGGCGGGTCCACACGGCCGGAGGTCGGGTGCTCGCCGTCACCGCCGTGCGCGACACGCTCGCGGCGGCCGCCGACGCAGCCCACGACGGCGTCGCGAAGATCTCCTTCGCCGGGGCCCGACACCGCCCCGACATCGCCCGGGCGACCGCGGAGGTCGACCGATGACCAGCTATCGCGACGCGGGCGTCGACATCGATGCCGGCAACCGCGCCGTCTCGTTGCTGGCCGACGCGGTCCGGGCCACCAACACACCGCCCGTGCTCTCCGAGGTCGGTGCCTTCGGGGGCTTGTTCGCCGCCGACGACCTCGGCCCGGGAAAGGTGCTCGTGGCATCCACCGACGGCGTCGGGACGAAGGTCGAGCTCGCCGCCCGCCACCAACGATGGCGCGGCGTCGGCATGGACCTGGTCAACCACTGTGTCGACGACATCTTGGTGCAAGGAGCGCGACCACTGTTCTTTCTCGACTACATTGCGACCGCCTCGTTGGTCCCCGAGATCGTGGCCGAGATCGTGACCGGCATGGCCGAAGCCTGCCAGGAGGTCGGCTGTGCGCTGCTCGGCGGGGAGACGGCAGAGATGCCGGGCGTGTACATGCCCGGCGCAGTCGACATCGCCGGCACGATCGTCGGAGTCGTCGACCGCGCCGCCCTCTGGCCCCGCAGCGATGCGCTTCAGGAGGGCGACCTGCTGGTCGGGCTGGCGAGCCGGAGCCCGCACACCAACGGGTACTCGCTCATTCGGCTCCTGCTCGAAGATCACGAACCGACCGCCGAGATGCTCGACTGGCTGTTGACCCCGCATCGCTCGTATCTCGCCGACGTGGACGATCTCCAAGCCGGCGGGCTCGAACCCCTGGCGCTGGCCCACATCACCGGCGGGGGCCTGTTCGAGAACGTCCCGCGGGTTCTTCCCGCCGGACTCGGTGCCCGCTTCGAGCTCGGGAGCTGGGACGTGCCGGCCCCCTTCGCGACCCTCGTCGAGTGGGGCGACATCGCCGACGCCGAGGCTTTTCGGGTCTGGAACATGGGGATCGGTCTCGTCGTTGTCGTCGCCGCCCGTCACCGCGAGCTCGTCCACCAGCTCGGCCTGCCCGTAATCGGGGAGTTGATCGAGGTGACGGGATCCGACGATCGGGTGTCGCTGGTCGGTTCGTGGCGGTGAGCGCTCGGCTGGTCGTCCTGGCCTCCGGCTCGGGGTCCAATCTCCAGGCGTTGATCGACGCCGTCGCCGACGGGCGTCTCGACGCCGAGATCGCAGCCGTCTTCGTGAATCGTCGTGGGGCCCACGCCCGGCGCCGGGCGGCCGAGGCCGCCATCCCCGAGGAGTTCGTGGCGCTTCGGCCGTTCCTCGATGCCCACGCCGATCGGCGGCGCGCACGAGAAGCCTACGACCGGGCGTTGGCCGAGCGGGTCGCCGCCCACCGGCCCGATGTCGTGGTGTGTGCCGGTTGGATGCACTTGTTCACGCGTGGGTTCCTCGACCGTTTCCCCGGTCGGGTCGTGAATCTCCATCCGGCTCTCCCGGGCGCGTTCCCCGGGGCCCACGCGATCGACGACGCCTGGGAGGCCCATGTCGACGACGGGCTCGACCGCACGGGTGTCATGGTCCATCTCATCCCCGACGAGGGCATCGACGACGGACCCGTCCTGGCGAGCCGAGAGGTCGCGATTCTCGCCGACGACACCCGCGAATCATTGGAGGCTCGCATCCACGAGGTCGAACACGAACTCTTGATCGACGCGGTCGCGGATCTCGTGAGGGGCTCGTGACCGTTCCGGCTCCGAGCGGCTTCGGTCTGTGGGCGACCGGTGCCCGGCTGAAGACGTTGCCCGCCGCGATCGTCCCGGTGGCCGTCGGTGCCGCGGTCGCGGTCGGAGAAGGAGGCAACACCCCGTGGTGGCGGGCCGGTGCCGCCCTCGTAGTCGCCCTCGCCCTCCAGATCGGCGTGAACTTCGCCAACGACTACTCCGACGGCGTCCGAGGAACCGACGGTGTTGATCGGGTCGGCCCGTTGCGGCTCGTCGGCTCGGGCCTCGTCTCGGCCGGCGCGGTGAAGCGCGCCGCCACGGGAGCGTTCGCGCTTGCCGGTCTCGTCGGCGCAGGCCTGGCCGTCGCCGTCGGACCGGAGCTTCTCCTCGTCGGAGGGTTCTGCCTCGTCGCCGGATGGACCTACACCGGTGGTCCGCGTCCCTACGGGTATCTCGGTCTCGGCGAGGTGTTCGTGTTCGTCTTCTTCGGTGTCGTGGCGACGGTGGGAACCAACTACGTCCTGCTCGAGGAGGTCCGTGGGCTCGCCGTCGCGGCGAGCATCACCGTCGGCCTGTGGGCCACCGCGTTGATGGTGACCAACAATCTGCGTGACATCCCCGGCGACACGATCGCCGGAAAACGGACCTTGGCGGTCCGCCTCGGGGACCGGCGCACCCGCCGGCTCTTCGTCGTCATGCACGTCGGCGCGCTGCTCGTCGCCGTGGCCATCACCGCCGTCACGGGCCGGGCTGCGATCGGTTCGTTGGCCGCGATTCCGTGGGCTCTGTCGGCCAACCGACGGGTCGTGCAGGGGGCGACCGGTCACGACCTGATCCCGGTGCTCGTCGCCTCGGCGCGGGCGCAGCTGGTCGGCGGGGTGGTGATGGCGCTGGGTCTCGCCGTCACCGGTTGAGTCGGCAGCTCAAAGCGGCTGGTTGAGCTCGATCTGGTTGCCGGCCGGGTCGTTGAAGAACGCCTGGAGGCAGACCCCGTCGATCGACGATGTCTCCCCCACGGTGACGCCCCGCTCACCGAGCAGGTCGCGGGCCGCCTCGATGTCGTCGACCCGGAGGGCGAAATGGGGTCCGAATCCCTCGACGAGGGGCAACTCGATCAGGTGGAGCTGTTGTGGACCCATCTGCAACCAGGCCCCGCCGACCTCGAGATCAGGACGATCGATCGGTTCGAAACCGAGGGCATTGACATAGAAATCACGAACGGCCCCGACGTCGTCGACGTTGATCGACACGTGGTGCACGCCATTGGTGAACATGGCGCGACCCTACTGCGAACGGGTCGCGGTGATCAGATGCGCGCCGACGAACACGGCCCGCTCGATGTCGACGAAACCGGCGTCGGAGATCCGTTCCCGCAGCTCGGGCCAGGGCGGCATGTAGGCAAGCGACTTCGGCAGGTATTCGTAGGCGGTCCGGTTCGAGAGCACGCCACCGATGCGGGGGACGACCTTCCCGAAGTAGATGCCGTGACCCCACCGCAGGAATCGGTTGTCGGGCTCGGCCGCGTCGAGCAGGGAGATCCGGCCGCCGGGCCGGGTGACGCGGGCCAGCTCGTCGAAGAAGCCGGGCAACTCGACCAGGTTCCGCAGGGCGAAGCCACAGGTGGCCCCGTCGGCCGACCGGTCGGCGAGCGGAAGGGCGAGGATGTCACCATGGACCAAAGGGGCGTCGGTGCGGGCGGCGACGAGCATGCCCATCGACAGGTCGATCCCGACGGGGACGAGGCCGGTGCGGGCGGACTCCCGACAGAAGTCACCGGTGCCGCAGGCGAGATCGAGCACGATCGACCCGGCCGGCAACGACAGGCGGCGAAGGGCCTGGCGCCGCCAGCGCACGTCGAGCCCGAAGGTCATCACCCGGTTCACCAGGTCGTAGCGGGGCGCGATCGTGTCGAAGAGCGACCGGACCGCGTCTCTCTTCTCGTCGCCCTCCGGGAGGTTGTCGGGGTCGAGGGCGAGTCCGTCGTGAGACGCGATGGACCCGTCGGCGTCCGTCACCGGAAGTAGATCCGCTGGTACTCGGCGCTTTGGCGGTGGAGGAGCGCGGCGAGGATCGCGATGTCGAAGATCCCGCCCAGCGTGTCCCACTGGAGCGCCTCGGACAGGCCGAGCCGCTGCCAGATCCCGATCCGGACCACGAACGGGGCAATGGCCGCGGCGGCGCCGAGTCGGTATCCCCATTTCAGCTCGTTCGCGATTCCGAACGCGCCGGCGGCCGCGCCGATGGTCAGCAGCAGGCTGAGCAGGAGGCGGATCGCGGACGAGTCGAAGATCACGACACCTCGCGATCCGAACAGGAGCGCCGACACCGCACTGAAGTAGAGCATGATCTGCGCGATGTAGAGCGTTTGCGGTTGCCGGTTGTTGATCCAGACCTTGTTGTTCACCTGTCCATTATGGGGCCGGTGGCCCGCTCAGCGGCGACGAGGCGGATCCACGAGACGACGACTGGCCCGGAGCTGACCGCAGGCCGCGTCGATCTCACTGCCGCGGGTGTGGCGGACGGTGGCGTTGACGCCGTAGTTCTCGAGCTGATCCCGAAAGGCGTGGACCCGGTCGAGCGGGGTTCCCCGGGTGAGATAACCCGGCGTGGGGTTGAGCGGGATCAAGTTGACGTGGGCGTGGACCCGACGGCAGAGCACGGCCAGCTCCTGGGCATCGACGGGTTGATCGTTGACCCCGTCGATCAACGCCCACTCGAAGGAGATCCGGCGGTTCTTCGCGGCGAGATAGCGATCGCAGGCGTCGAGCAGATGATTGAGGGGATAGCGGCGGTTGATCGGGACGAGCTCGTCGCGGAGGTCGTCGTTGGCGCCGTGGAGCGAGACCGCCAGGTTCACCGGGAGCGATTCGGTGGCGAGGCGCTCGATGCCGGGAACGACACCGACGGTGGAGAGCGTGATGTGGCGGGCACCGATGCCGAGCGCTCCGTGGATGCGTTCGACGGCCGCCCACGTCCGGTCGTAGTTGGCGAACGGTTCGCCCATGCCCATGAACACGATGTTGGAGACTCGCCGCGGGGCCGAGGTCCGTCGGGCCCGCACGACCTGTTCGACGATCTCTCCGACCGACAGGTGACGGTCGAATCCGCTCTGCCCGGTCGCACAAAAGCCGCAGCCCATCGCACATCCCGCCTGGGACGACACGCAGACAGTGGTTCGGTCGTCGTAGTGCATCAGCACGGTCTCGATGCGGAGGCCGTCGTGGAGCTCCCACAACCATTTGACGGTCTCGCCGTCGTCGCTGACCACCTCGGTGACCGGCACCAGGGCGACCGGGAGTCGATCGGCGAGCCGCTGTCGGAGCGCCTTGGGAACGTTGGTCAGCGCGTCGAGGTCGGGACCGCGCTGGTGGAGGCCGTCCCACACCTGGTCGAGCCGGTAGCGGGGTTCACCGTCGAGCAGTGCGGCGAGCTCGTCACGGTTCGGGTCGTAGCGGGAGGTCGGGCCGTCGCCCGGGGCCCGACCGGTCGCGTCGATCGCGGCGGGGTCCGTCATCGGTCGAGCCGGTAGGCACGGTCGGTGTGGTGGCGGGTGAACCCCAGGGCGGCGTAGGTGGCGTTGGCCGGTTCGTTGTCGGATTCGACATAGAGCATCCCGTGGTCGATCCCGGCCGAGTGGAGCCATTCGAGTCCCGCGAGGGTCATCGGTTTGCCGAGCCCCCGACCGTGGTGGCTCGGATCGATGGCGATCACGTAGATCTCGCCGAGCGGCGGCTCGTGGTCGGAATGGACCTTGGTCCAACAAAACCCGATCAACGGGCGGTTCTCGTCGGTGTCGTCGCGCAGGAGCCGGAATCCGTCGGCATCGAACCATGGTTCGGCCATGGCCGTGCGGACGGCGTCGGCGGTGAGGCCGCCCTGTTCGGGATGCCAATGAAAGGCCCGATTGTTGACGCGCACGAAATCGTCGATGTCGTCCTCGGTGAACGTGCTCGTGTGCAGGCCCGACGGGGCGTTCGGGAGTGGGCACCGCAGCTGCCAGAGGTCGCGGTACGCCCGAAACCCGGCCCGTCGGGCGGCGGCGTCGGCATCGTCGTCGACCTCGCGGATCCACAGCTGCACCGGGCCGTCCTCGGTGTCGGCGAGAGCGGTGGCGAGCGCTCGGTCGATGTCGAGGTCGCCACGGTGCTCGTCGATGATGACCGTCCATCGGAACTCGCCGTCGTTCGGTCCCTCCACGGTCACATCCACGGGGGTCAGCGTAGCTAGTGTCGGCGGATGGCAAAGCCCCGATCACCCAAGGGTCGAGCCCGCGTCACGAACGAGCGGCTCGCCCTCGAATACCCCGACGCGGTGTGCGAGCTCGATCACCGCAACCCGTTCGAGCTCCTGGCCGCGACGATTCTGTCGGCCCAGGCGACCGATGTCGGGGTCAACAAGGCCACCCCTGCGCTCTTCGCCCGTTTCCCCGATCCCGAGTCGTTGGCCGAGGTCGAGCCCGAGCAGGTGGAGCCGTTCGTCAACACGATCGGGCTCTACCGCCAGAAGTCGAAGAGCCTCGTCGGCATGGCCCGGATGCTCGTCGACGACTACGACGGAGAGGTTCCCTCGGCGATGAAGGACCTCGTGCGTCTTCCCGGGGTCGGTCGCAAGACCGCCAACGTCGTGCGCAGCGTCGCCCTCGGCCGGCCGGGGCTTCCGGTCGACACCCATGTGATCCGGCTGTCCAACCTGTTGGGGATCACGACGGAGACCGACGCGGTGAAGATCGAGAGAGAACTGAACCCGATGGTGCCCGCGATGGAGCGCGGAGAGTTCAGCCTGCGGATGATCCTTCACGGCCGGCGGGTGTGTGTCGCTCGGCGGCCCCGCTGCGCGGATTGTGTCCTGAACGACTTCTGTCCGTCGAGCCGGCTTTGAGCGTTCGCGCCGGCGAGCGGCAGCCGAGAATTTTTCCGAAAAACTTGCCGGCGGAATGCGGCGCGAAGCGCGACGGCGAGGCTATATTTGCGTTCTGGCCGAGCCCCGCCGCTCGGTCACAATCGACGGCACGAGGGATCCGCCGCCCTGTGTCGTCTCGGCGACCGCCCTCGCTCTGCGAGGGCGGTCGCTATCGTTTTCGCGGCGTCGCGTCGCCGCCGGGCCGGTCTCCCTGCGTGCCGTGAGTCGACGCCGCCTGTTCGTGATCGTCGGTGTCGCCGCCGCCGTCGGTGGATTCGTGGTCCTCGACGGCTGGTCGTTTCTGGGTGACGCCGAACGGATCGAGACGTTCTTCACCGAACGTGGTGCACTCGGTCCGATCGTCTTCGTGCTGGCGATGTGGGTGCTGCAGCCCGCGGGCGTGCCCGGGCTGGTGTTCATGGTCCCCGCGGCCGTCGTCTGGCCGCTCCCGACCGCGATGGCGCTCTCGTGGGTCGGGAACATGGGCGCGTCGACGATCGCGTTCGCGATGGCCCGCTGGATGGTCCGCGACTGGGCCCGGAATCATCTGCCGAGTCGTCTGCGCGGTTGGGACGAACGACTCGCCGCCGGCGGGTTGGTGGAGGTGACCCTTCTCCGGGTCGTCACCGGTCAGCTGACCCCGGCCGACTGGCTTCTCGGGGTCAGCACGGTGCGCGTCGGCGTCTTCGTCGTCGGCACGGCCATCGGGATCATCCCGGGCATCGTGCTCGCGACGACCGTCGGTGGTGGGCTCGGCGGCTTCGTTCTCGATCGGCCCTTGTTGTTGGGGCTGTCGGTCGTCGCCGTCGTCGGCGTCCGACAAGTTCGGAGGCTCCGGCGAAGAGGTCTCGTGGTGCCGAACGAGTGACGTCGATGGGATCCGGCCCGGCTCGGCGCCGTCAGTCGATCTCGCGGGCCGCGGCGCGCAACCTTCGCTCGGTGGTCACGAGGGCCCGTTCGATCTCGTGCAGTCGGCCGACCAACGGGTCGTCGGGGTCGTCGGCCCGGCGGTCGGCGAGGTCGCCGATGCGCGAGGCGACGTCGGCGATGACGGTGGTCAGTGAGGAGAGCTCGGCGGCGTCGGAGTTCATG